>OMWC01000006.1 GCA_900314655.1 uncultured Prevotellaceae bacterium
CGTCGCTCCATTGCCATAGCATTCTCTTCGGCTTGCCCAAGAGTATGTTACGGCAATAAAAGGACAGCCCAATAACGAAGCAGTCTGCCGTGGGGATAATGGACGGACAATGAACCTATCGTAAGAAAAAGGAAATCGTTACCAAATGGAAACAGGTAACTAAAAGACATAAAATAGCCAAGGAAAAGGTAACAAAAACCTATAAAAACGTTAAGTTTCTGCCCATTTCTTTGGTGGTAACAGAATAAATGATTATCTTTGCACACACTAAGAAGCGTTCTTTGGAAATGTGTATAACGAGACAGAATATGTAATTCAGCTCGTTTCTAAATCGTTACCTAATTACCATCCAAATTGAGGTAACGAAATGATTTCTAAAGAGTTGTAATTTTCCCCGTAACAACCATCGGAAGCTCTGCTTTCGGTGGTTGCAGCGGCCTGACCTCCGTAACCATCCCCAATTCCGTGACTTCCATCGGAGACTATGCTTTCTCTTATTGCAGCGGCCTGACCTCCGTAACCATCGGGAGTTCCGTAAGAAGTATTGGACAGAAGGCTTTTGCAGACTGCGGCAAACTGGAGGAGGTGCATTGCTTTGCGGAGAAAGTGCCCAGTACAAACACCGATACCTTTGAGAAATCCTATCCTGAGTATATGACACTCTATGTTCCTGCCGGGTCGCTGAACGACTATAAGACCACGGAGCCATGGAGCAAGTTCGGCACCATCAAGGCCATCAGCGGAACAGGGGAGGAACCCACGAAATGCGCCACGCCAACCATCAGCTATGCCGACAAGCGGCTGTCATTCTCTTGCGAGACGGAAGGAGTGGAATACGTGAGCGAGATAAAAGATGCAGACATCAAGAAATACTACGATGCCACCATAGACCTCACGGCCACCTATGAAATCAGCGTGTATGTAACAAAGGCTGGCTATGAGAACTCCGACATAGCCACGGCAACACTGGTATGGACCGATGCCATCTTTACCGTTACCACTCCCGAGACGCCCACTTCCGCCAAAGCCATCCGCGAGAGCATCCCCGTGCTGATCTCTGCCCAGAACGGTACCATTACCGTAAGGGGTGAACAAAACGGGCTCCCCTTGACCGTATATACCGCTGACGGCAAGATGTTAGGTTCTGCAGCCATCAAGGATGGTCAGGCCTCTATCTCCACCAACCTCCAGCGCGGAGAAATAGCCATCGTGAAGGTTGGCTCAAAGAGCGTGAAGATTAAAATGTAATCCAACCCCTCCTTAATCCTCCCGAGGGAGGGAATACAAAGATATGCACCTGGAGCAATGTCTTCGGGTGCATTTTTTCTTTCCTTGCGGTCTTTTCGCCTGTGATTATTTGGCGATTTGCGGGAAATGATGTAAATTTGTGGCTGAAACTAAATCAATAACCAATTATGAAAAAAATGAGGAAATTTGTCTTTGTACTGTTAGGCGTGCTGATTCCCACGCTGACAGCTAACTGTAGTAATAAGAAAAACGTGGAAAAGGCAGTGACCGCCGAAACTGCTGAGGTGGGCGAGACGAACGAAAGCGTGATCAAGGTGAGCATGCCGCCATTCAAGAAATTCGTGGAGGTGAGCGTGGAGGAATCGGCACTCTACAAGGAGACCGACACTAAAAGCCCGACCTTGGTGAGCTGGAGCGAGTCAGACTGTGAGAGTGACTTCTGTGAGATGATTTACCAGTGGTCTGACCAGCCCGGGAAAGAGGGGTTCGAACTGGATTCGGATATCAGAGTAGGAGAGGGGACGTTTTACCCCGTTTTGGATGAGGAGAAAGATTTCTACAAGGTGGGCACGCTGAAAAGATGGTGCGAGATAGAAAGTGCCTACATTCCCAAAAACGAGGTGAAAATCGTGGAGACGGCTCCCATCAAGGCAGATGAACTTGAGCAGAACAAGGAATTGTTCTATGACAGATATCGCGTGCTGAGGGACGGAAAGTATAAGGGCGTGGTGCTTTGCGATGCGCTTAGCGAACTCTCTGGTGAGACGCTGAGCGTGGGCGTATTGGTTGACGGTGTCCTTCTCACTCCCGTAGTTTACGAGATTGACACCTATCTGAACACTGAACAGCAGGAAAGCATCTATATCCGGGAGGATGAGGGCACGTTCAACCTCAGTTTCAACAAGAGCATGGTTGCTGCCGGCGAAGATGAATACGACCCGCGGCTCGACCTGAACAAACTCAGCGACAAGCAGATTGCTGAGATTGTGGAAACGGTCATCAAGAAGAAGCCTGAGCTGGTGAACTGCATGTATCTGTTCCCGTCTGTGGGCACTGATAACTTCTATTACATTACAAAGTAAGACTGTTTAATAAAAGGAAACATTATGAAGATAGATTTTAAGAATATCGAGGAGAAGATTGTGCCTAACTTCAAAGGGGGTGAGGGGCGCTATATCATGAAGCAGTTTGCCGACGAGAAGGTGAAGATCATGTACGGTAAACTGGAGCCGGGCTGCTCCATCGGACTGCACCGCCATGAGCTGAACTGTGAGATCATGTACATCCTCAGCGGACAGGCTACGTATGTATATGAGGGACAGGAGGAAATCGTGAATCCGGGTGAGGTGCACTATAACCCGATGGATAAGGAGCATACGCTCATGAACAAGGGCAAGGAGGACCTGACGTTCTTTGCCGTCGTGGCGGAGCATCATTAAGAGCCCACCCTCTGTCCCTCCCGAAGGGAGGGAAGTGGCTCCTCCAACCTCCCCGAGGGGTGGCTTCTATTTGCGTTTCATTCTCCCATCCCTTCGGGAGGGGGTGGGGGTGGGCTTAATTTCTTCAGCCTTCTTTTGGGTTCGGGAGCATCGGGATAGAGCTCGAGGGCTTTGCGGTAGTTGTTGATGGCAGCCTCGCGCATGTCTTCCTGTTCACATTCCTTGCCTAAAAGAGTGTATTCGGCGGCCAGACGCTTGAGGAAATCCTCGCGTTTCTTCTTCTCTTCGTGGAGTCTTTGGATTTCTTCACGCTGGCGATTGATGATGTTCAGCTTGCGGCGGATGAGGCGCTTCACGTGAGGCTTCTCGATGTCGTAGCGGCTGTGGATGGCCAGGAAGAAATTGTTGAGGAAGGCATCCATGTCGCCACGGTTGAAGGCGCTGACGGCATCATGGTATTCCTTGTCGGCCTTGCTCTCGGTGAGGGCTGCATGGATGATGTTGCGGTCGTTGTAGTGGCGGGCAAAGTTGATGACTTCGGGTTTCACGAATACATCCTCGCGACGGATGGGCTGCCCGAGGGTGATGCCTTCCAGGGAACGGCAGCGTGAGAGGGCCACATAGGTCTGGCCGCCTGCAAATACGCCTCCGGTGAAATCAATCTTCACGCGATTGAAGGTGAGGCCTTGGCTCTTATGGACGGTGATGGCCCATGCCAGGCGGATGGGGAACTGGATATAGGCACCGATTTCTTCCTCTTCTATCTTCTGCTCTTTCTCGTTGAAGGTGTAGCGCACATTGGCCCAGCGGGCTCGCTCCACTTCGTATTCATGTCCTTCCTCGGTGATTATCCAGATGACGCCTTCTTCCTCGTCGATGGCTTCCACGATGCCAAGCGTGCCGTTTACCCAGCGGTGGTCCATGTCGTTTTTGATGAAAATGACATGGGCTCCAGGCTTGATGTAGAGTTCCTTGGGGGTGGGGAGGCTACTCTCGGGGAAATCATCCGTGATGGTGCCTTCAAACATGGTGGGCTCACCGGGAAGTGATTCCAGCTCACGTTCGTTGATGTAGTCAACGGTGTCGCGGCGAGTACTTAGGGTGATTTGGAGCCCTTCTCCAGTCCCTTCCGAGGGGAGGGGAGTTTTATCTACGCGGGCGTTGAGCATCTGTAGGTCTGGGGCGGAGACCTGGCTGGTGCGGATGTGGTCAAGGATGTTAATGAAGAGAGGATCGCTCTGACGATATACCTTTGTCAGTTCGATGCTGACTAACTGGAACTCGCTGAACACCTTGGCATCGAAGAAGAAGGAACTGGGGTAGAAGGGCCGCAGCAACTGGCGGTCTTCCTCGCGCACCACGGGCTCCAGCTGATAGATGTCGCCCACGAGCAGGAGCTGCTTGCCGCCAAAGGGTTCGCGCATGTTGCGGCAATAGATGCGGAGTACTTTGTCGATGAAGTCGATGATGTCTGCACGTACCATCGAAATCTCATCGATGATGATGAGTTCCAGTTCGCGGAGAATCTTGCGCTTCTCTCCGTTGTATTTCAAGGTTTCTCGTATGTTGCGTCGGTTGTAGCGTGTGTCGTTGGGCAGCAGAGGGTGGAATGGCAGTTTGAAGAATGAATGGAGGGTGCTTCCTCCGGCATTGATGGCTGCTATGCCCGTTGGGGCGAGTACCACGTGTTTTTTCTTGGTGTGGCTGCAGATATAACGCAGAAAAGTAGATTTACCCGTCCCTGCCTTTCCGGTGAGGAAGAGCGAGCGACGGGTGTATTGTATAATCTGGAGTGCCTGTTGCAACTCCGCATTATCCAGATCTATTTGTTCTATGTCTTTTGCCAAGTCTTAAATGTCATCGAAGGTTACCACTTCCTCATGGGGATTCTGCGTGGACTTGTTCACCTTGTGTTCGTCGTTAGGCATCTGAACCTCATTGGGATCTAAAGGTTCTGCCTTGGAGTTGATGGGGTTGCCGTCTTCGTCGAAGAGGATTTCCTCATCCGGCATGACGTCGAGGCTGTCGGTTCCCATGGTGTCGCGACGTTGCTCATAATAGCTGTTGCACTCGTACATGTCGTTGGTGATGTCATTATCGGCAGGCTTCTCAAAACGTCCGTGATACTGCTTGAAGTCGGGATCGTTCATCAGGGACTCCAGGAAATAGCCACAGATGGGGAGGGCTGTCTTGGAACCTTGTCCGAGAGCACCCGTACGGAAATGGATGCAACGGTATTCGCCGCCAACCCAGGCTCCGCATACAATCTTCGGACTGATACACATGAACCATGCATCGGAGTGGTTGTTTGAGGTTCCGGTCTTGCCGCCGAAGTCAGTATCCAATGCGGCACGTATGCCCACCCAATGATTGAGGCTCATGGAGGTGGCTCCAGGCTCACGGAGACCGCCCATCATCATCTTCTGCATGAGATAGGCACTCTTCACGGGAATGACCTGCTTTTCGGTCTTGGGAGCCTTATATACCTCGCGGCCATCCTTATCGACGATCCTGGTTACCAGTACGGGATCGACATGCTTGCCCTGATAGGCTACACAACTGTAGGCATCGGCCAGTTCGAGCAGGTTCACGTCACTTGCGCCCAGGGCCAATGAAGGCTCTTCCTCAAGCGGACTCTTGATACCCATATCATGGGCTGTGGCAGCGATGTTGCGGATGCCCATTTCCTGACCTAACCTGACGGCTACGGAATTGATACTCTGGGCAAAAGCTGCCTTCAGAGGAACGGAGTCACCCGAGAAACGGCCATTGGCATTGGTGGGGCGCCAGATGGTGGTCTCGTGCTTCTTCTTGTCATATACTTCCATCTGGATGTATTCATCGCGCCGTTTGTCGCAAGGAGTGAGTCCCTGGTTCATGGCCTCGGTATAGACGAAGAGTTTAAAGGTGGAGCCTGGCTGGCGCATGGCCGTCACCTTGTCGTATTTCCAGGAGTTGAAGTTCACATCGCCCACCCAAGCCTTCACATGGCCCGTCTGGGGCTCCATGGCCACGAATCCGCAATGCATGAATCGCACCATGTAGCGGATACTGTCCATGGTTGACATTTCTTCCTCGATTTCGCCCTTCTCATAGTCGAAGAGTTTCACTTTGTGGGGCTGATTCAGGTGGTATTCAATGGAGTCGGGGCTGTTGGGGAACTTGCGCAGGAGACGCTTATAGACGGGGAGTTTGCGGGCGATGCCCTCAATGAATCCTTGAATCTCCACATGGTTCTCATCCTGCCAGGGATTTTGTGAACCCCAGTGGGCCTTGAAGTTCTGCTGCACGATTTTCATCTGCTTTAAGGCAGCCTCCTCGGCATATTTCTGCATGCGAGTGTCGATGGTGGTATAAATCTTCAGACCGCTCGTGTAGAGGTCGTAGCCGTTATCCTTGCACCATTCTTTCAAATGGTCTGCCACTGCCTCGCGGAAGTATTGGGCCTGTCCGTCGTAGTTGCTCTCCACGCTATAGTCGAGTTTGATGGGTATTTTCTTCAGCCGGTCAAACTCTTCTTGGGTGAGGTCTCCGTGAATGAGCATGTTGTTCATTACCACATTACGGCGCTTGATGGAATTCTCAGGGTGGGAGATAGGGTTATAGAACGTGGTTGCCTTCAGCATACCCACGAGTACGGCTGCCTGTTCGGTGGTGAGTCGTTTGGGAGTGGTGTCGAAATAGGTCTTGCAAGCCGTCTTGATGCCGTATGCATTGCTTCCGAAGTCAACGGTATTTGCATACATCGTGAGTATCTCGTTCTTGTCGAATACCATTTCAAGTTTGGTGGCGATGATCCACTCCTTGGTCTTCATGATAAGCATTTTCACGCCGGGAATCTTGCCGAGCAGGCCTGTGGAATACTGGGTGCGCACGCGGAACATGTTCTTGGCCAACTGCTGGGTTATCGTGCTGGCTCCGCGGGCATCCTTGTTGACAAGAGCGTCCTTGGCTGCTCCGAAGAGGCCGATGGGGTCAACGCCCTTGTGCTTGTAGAAGCGTTCGTCCTCCGTGTCAATCAAAGCTTTCCAGAAAGCGGGATTCACCTCTTCATACTTCACCGGCGTGCGGTTTTCAGAGAAGAACTTGCCGATGAGTTTGCCATCAGCAGAATAGAGTTCGGAGGCCTCTGCCGTCTGCGGGTCACGGATGCCGGAGAAGAAACCTGGCGATTTGCCGAAGAGCCAGAGGAAGTTGATGTCAACCGCTCCCAGGTACAGGAAGAAGAATACAATGAAAGAGATCAAACCAACAATGGCCTTTGTGTACCATGCACGGCCCTTGTAGAGCCCTACGTACCAGCGGCAAAAGCCTTTCAACTTACGCCAGCACCAAATGATTGGCGCAAAGATGCGTGCTATTTTAGAGTTTTGGAGCATATCGTTTTTCTATTTTTACAGATCAAGTGAGTTGAACCAGAGGACAAAGGTAGCTGAAAAAAACTATCCGTGCAAAGATTCATTATTTATTTTGGTTTATTTAAATTCTCTTCAATGTAGTGAATGATTCCGTCTGCTTCATCAGGATGAAACCAGCGTATCTCGGGGTCACGCTTGAACCAGGTGAGTTGCTTTCGCATATAGCGGCGAGTGTTGCCCTTCATCCGCTCCACGGCTTCCTCCAAGGTCCAGGTTCCGTCGAGGTAATTGAACAGTTCCTTGTAACCTACTGTGTTAAGGGAGTTTAAGTGTCGTTTTGGATACATATTCTTTACCTCTTCCAATAGCCCTTGGCACATCATTTCATCCACCCGCTGGTTGATGCGTTGGTAGAGTTCCTCGCGGTCGCGATTGAGTCCGATTTTGAGTATTCGGAAGGGTCTGTCTTTCTTTTCACCCACACGGAAGGATGTATAGGTCTTGCCGGTTTGATGGCAGATTTCCAAGGCATGAATCACGCGTCGGTAATTCTTCTTGTCCACGATGGCATAATGCTCAGGGTCAAGCTTGCGGAGTTCTTCTACCAAGGCGTCAAGCCCTTCCTCTGCGTATCGGCGCTTCATCTCCGTGCGTATGTCTTCGCGAATGGTAGGGATGTCGTCAATACCATTACATACTGCATCAATATACATCATGGAACCGCCCGTCATCAGCGCACACTCGTCTTGTAGCAAGAGTTGGTTGATAAGTTTGACGGCATCCTCCTCATACATGGAGGCGCTGTAGTAGTCGTCTATGCTATGAGTTCCCACGAAATAATGCTTCACCCGCCGTTGTTGTTCCTCCGTGGGAGCGGCAGTGCCAATGGGAATCTCCCGGAAAATCTGGCGCGAGTCGGCATTAATAATAGGTATATGAAAATACTCAGCCACACGGAGGCAGAGTTCGGTCTTGCCTACGCCCGTGGGGCCGAGTATCACTATCAGGGTCTTCAAAGTCTAATTGTCAATAGTCAATGGTCAATGGTCAATGCTCAGCGGATGATGCCTCGCTTGGAATTCTCCACGAAGTCGATGATGTACTGGATCTCGGGAGTGATCTCCATGTTCTTGCGGATTTCCTCAATGCCTTCCTTCAGCACGCCCTTAGAATAGAGCAGGCGATAGGCCTCGTGGATGCTCTGGATGGTCTCGTTGCTGAAGCCGCGGCGGCGCAGACCCACCAGGTTGATGCCCGAGAAGCGGATGGGCTCCTTGCCGGCAATCACGTAGGGAGGAATGTCCTGACTGGTGCGGCTTCCGCCTTGGAACATGATGTAGCCTCCCACGTGGCAGAACTGATGGAACAGGCAGGTGGCCGAGATGATAGCATTGTCGTCAACGATTACTTCGCCGGCAAACTTTGTTGAGTTGCCGATAATACAACCGTTGCCGATTACACAGTCGTGACCGATATGCATATTCTCCATCAGCAGGTTATTGTTGCCTACGACGGTCTTTCCTTTGGAAGCCGTGCCACGGCTGATGGTCACATTTTCGCGAATCGAGTTGTTGTCGCCAATCTCTGCCGTGGTGTCCTCTCCGCGGAACTTCAGGTCCTGCGGCTTGGTGGCGATGGAGGCTCCCGGGAAGATCTCGTTGTTGGAACCCAGGCGGGTGCCGTAGTTGAGTGTCACCGAATTCTGGAACACATTGTTGTCACCAATCACCACATTGCGGTCGATGTAGCAGAACGGACCGATGATGTTGTTGTCACCTAAGACGGCCTCAGGATGAACAAAGGCCATTGGGCTGATTTGATTTGCCATGTCGTGGTTTTTAGGATTTTACTTGTTCTTGATAATCTGTGCCGTAAAGGTAGCTTCGGCTACCACGTTGTCGCCAACAAACATATATCCCTTCATGGATGAAATGCCGTGACGGACGGGTGCCAGAAGTTCAACCTTGAAAAGCAGGGTATCGCCTGGAACTACCTTCTGACGGAACTTCACATCGTCAATCTTCATGAAATAGGTACTCCAGCGTTCAGGTTCTTCGAGTGTGTTCAGCACCAGCAGTCCTCCGCATTGAGCCATGGCCTCAACCATCAACACACCAGGCATGACGGGTTCTTCGGGGAAGTGGCCTTGGAAGAAAGGCTCGTTGCTGGTCACGTTCTTCACGCCCACAATGGTGGTGGGGCCCAGTTCGATTACCTTGTCAACCAACTGCATGGGATAGCGGTGGGGGAGCAGTTCGCGGATGCGGTTCACATCCATGATGGGTGTTTCGTTGGGATCATAGAAAGGAGCCTGCACCTCATGCTTGCGAATCTCCTTGCGCATCAGTCGGGCAAACTTGTTGTTGACAGTATGTCCCGGGCGCGTAGCCACAATCCTTCCCTTGATGGGACGGCCGATAAGCGCCATGTCGCCAATGATGTCGAGCAGCTTGTGGCGGGTGCATTCATTGTCCCAAACCAACGGCTTGTTCTGGATGTAGCCCAGATTGGTGGCGTCCATGTGGGGAACGCCCAGCACGTCGGCCAGTTTGTCGAGGTTCTCCTGTGACATCTGACGTTCATAGATCACGATGGCATTATCCAGGCTTCCACCTTTGATAAGATTGGCATTGAGTAGCGGCTCAATGTCGCGCACAAAAACGAATGTACGTGCGGCGGCAATCTCTTCGGCATAATTGGTCATGCCGTCGAGGGTAGCAAACTGGCTGGCTATAAACTTCGATTCAAACGAGCACATTGCCGTGATGGAGAATTCTTCATCGGGAAGCAGCGTGATGCAGGAACCGGTGTTCTCGTCCTTGATTTCTATTTTCTTGCGGATTACGTAGAAATCCTTCGGGGCATTCTGTTCCTGGATGCCAACCTCGCGAATCTTCTCCACATACTTGATGGCAGAGCCGTCGAGGATAGGGAATTCCGGGCCGTTCACCTGAATCAGACAGTTGTCAATGCCCATCGCATAGAGGGCAGACATACCGTGCTCAATAGTGCAGACGCGCACGTCACCTTTGGCCACAACCGTTCCGCGCTGGGTATCTACCACGTTTTCAGCCACGGCGTCAATAACGGGCTCGCCTTCCAGGTCAATGCGCTGAATCTTGTATCCGGTATTTTCTGGGGCGGGATTGAAGGTCACAGTAATGCTCAATCCTGTGTGCAAACCCTTTCCAAAGAGGGTAAAACTGCCTTTTAGTGTCTGTTGTTTCATGTTTATTTGGTTTCGATTTTCATTCTTTTTTCAGTTCTTCAATCTGCTTCTTCAGCTGGCCTATCTCGCGATAAATGTCAGGAAGACGGCGGAAAATGGCCGAGGCACGCATGTACTCCTTGGCATCGATGGCCGGGGCACCGAGCAACTTCTCGCCACCCTTGGTGTTTCCGATGACACCTGCCTGTGCTCCGATAAACGTCTTGTCGGCAATATGGATATGACCGGAAAAGCCAGCCTGTCCGCCAGCCATGCACCAGGCACCAATCTTAGTGCTGCCTGCAAGTCCTACCTGAGCGGACATTACGGTGTTTTCACCCACTTCGCAGTTGTGGGCTATCTGAATCAGATTGTCCAGCTTTACGCCTTTGTGAATCACGGTAGCACCCATCGTGGAGCGGTCCACACAGGTATTGGCTCCGATTTCCACGTCGTCCTCGATAACCACAATTCCAATCTGCGGAATCTTGTCGTATCCTTCTCCGTTGGGAGCGAACCCAAAGCCGTCGGCACCAATCACGGCACCTGCATGAATCGTCACGCGGTTGCCAATCTTGCATCCGTCGTAGATGGTCACGTTAGGATAGATGGTGCAGTTGTCACCGATAGTCACGCCGTCGCCGATGCAGACAAACGGAGCGATGTAGCAGTCCTTGCCAATGGTGGCCTTCTCGGAAATGAAGGCGAGGGGAGAGACGCCAGTCTTCTTGGGCATCATGCTCTGATAGAGCTGCAGCAGTTTGGCCACGCACTCATAGGCGTTCTTCACACGGATGAGCGTTGCCTTGACGGGTTTCTCCAGTTCTACGTCCTCGTTGACGAGCACCACGCTCGACTGAGTGTCATAGATGAAATGTGTATACTTGGGGTTAGAAAGGAACGAAATGGCTCCTGGCTTACCTTCTTCAATTTTTGCAAAGGAATTAATCACGGCGTTTTCATCGCCTTCTACACGACCCTGAATCAGGTCGGCAATCTGTTTTGCTGTGAATTCCATATCTTTATTTTTTGGTTTACTAAGTAATGATTATCAATTAATTCATGCAAAGATAATGCTTTTTTATGAAATACGTTGATAACAGAGGTAATATTTACGAATTTTTTTGGAAAGTAAGGCAACATTCAGAATCTCGGAGGCTTCTGAGATGTCGCGGATGGTTCCATCGCGATAAAGAATGGCAATGCGGTCATCGTTCACGTCGTACATGTCTTTCTGGATAGTGTTAACGCTCATCAGGAAGTCCGCATCTTCTCTCGAAATGCCGTAATGGGAGGTCATTGTGGCAAGAACTTCTTCGATTCGTTCTTCTGGTATAGGCTCGTCTGAAATCTCCACGCGGAAAATATGGCGGTTGATAAGATTGGTGGCCAGCAGCGAAAGAATCTTGTCATCACTTGTCATCCATACCTTCAGGGCGCTCCAGATATCGCTGTCATCGAGCAAACTGTAGTGGTGAAGGGCTTCATCGTGATGCTGCTCAAAGAAACGGGCATCCACCTCGTTGTAGAGGAAATAGCGAAGGGCAGGGGAGGCAAAGAGCTCTTTGCCTTGATGAGCCAGCATCTTGGCACGTCGGAGTGTATTGACGAGCATCTTCTCGAAGGCAACGGTTGTCTTGTGCAGATAAACCTGCCAATACATCAGTCGGCGGGTGGTGAGATAGTTCTCGATGGAATAGATACCCTTGGAGTTAACCACCAGCTTATCGTCAACGATATCAAGCATCTTGATGATGCGTGCCGAGCCGATGTTGCCTTCGGTTACTCCCGTGAAGAAGGAGTCGCGCCTCAGATAGTCGAGCCGGTCCATGTCGAGTTGTGATGAGATGAGCTCGTGAAGAAACAGCTTTGGATAGTCGCCTTTAAAGACCTTGAGTGCCAGATTGAGTGCTCCCTGCATTTCCTGATTGATTTGTTCCATCATCAGGAGGGATATTTCCTCGTGTGAGATACCTGTGATGAGCGTATTTTCCAAGACATGCGAGAAAGGGCCGTGGCCGATGTCGTGCATCAGGATGGCGGCCTCTACGGCTTCAGCTTCTGAGTCGAAGATGAAATGTCCCTTTTGCTGGAGCGAGAGAATAGCTTCGCTCATCAGGTGGAAAGCACCGATGGAATGCTGGAAACGCGTATGCTGGGCCGCGGGGTAAACCACGTTGGCCATGCCGAGTTGCTTGATGCGGGTGAGTCTTTGCATCAGCGGGTGTTGCACAATGTTGAGCAACAGCCCTCGGGGAATCTTGATGAATCCGAATACGGGATCGTTAATTATTTTCGCATCGTTCATTGTCGTGAAAATCGGGTTTCGCGTTGATGATATTCAGGGGCTTTGCTTCCAATGAGTGGAAGCCTTGTTTCCAGACTTTGGAAGCATCCTTTCCATACTTTGGAAGCAAGGCTTCTGATGGGTGGAAGCATGGCAGTTATTGAGCGCATTGATAATGTGCAGCTCAAACTAACTTTGCGAGCTCCACGGCCATCTGCTCCTGAAGCTCTTTTGCCTTCTCGGCAGCCACTTGAGCAAAGTCTTCACCATTTGAGGCGTAAATGATTCCGCGTGAGGAATTTACGAGCAGTCCGCAATCCTTAATCATGCCATACTTGCATACCTCCTGAAGACTGCCACCCTGAGCACCTACACCCGGAACGAGTAGAAAGTGATTGGGAGCAACGCGACGGATGTCTTCAAACATCTTTCCTTGAGTGGCACCTACCACATACATCATATTCTCCGATGTGCCCCATTGTTGGGATTTTTCAAGTACTTTCTCGAAGAGCCGCTGGCCCTCTTTATCTTCCGTCAACTGGAAGTCGTGGCTGCCCTTGTTGCTGGTCAGCGCAAGCAGGATGACCCACTTTCCCTCGTAGGTGAGGAATGGCGAAACGGAGTCTTCTCCCATGTATGGCGCTACGGTCAGGGAATCCACATCGTACTCCTCGAAGAAGGTGCGGGCATACATCGCAGAGGTGTTGCCGATGTCGCCACGCTTTGCGTCAGCTATGATAAAGTGATGGGGATAGTTCTCCTTGAGGTAACTCACGGTCTTCTCGAAACTGATGAGTCCCTTTACGCCGAATGCCTCATAGAAGGCGAGGTTCGGTTTGTAACTGACGCAATAGGGCGCCGTAGCATCAATAATCTGCTTATTGAAGGCGAAGATAGGGTCTTCTTCCTTCAGGATATGTGCAGGAACTTTCTTCAGGTCGGTGTCCAATCCCACACAAAGGAACGATTTCTTAGCGAAAATCTGTTCTACGAGTTGTTGTCTATTCATTTTTTAGATAAGTGTTTAATGAGCAAGAAAACGAAAAACACGAAGCAATACCAGAGCAAGAATACCAGTAAGGCAGCCCAGATGCTGGGAGCATATTGCGCATAGAAGATGGCTATGCAACCAATGGCAATGCATAATACGATTTCCCAAGGCTTGGCTTTTACAAAAGGGCGGATGAATTCTCTGATGCTCATTCTATTCCTCTTTAATTTAAAGTTCTGCTTCTTTCATGCGTTCAGCATTCTCAGCCACGGTCAGATGGTCTATCATGTCTTGGATGTTTCCGCCGAGGAAGCCCTGCAGGTCGTGGGTGGTGTAGCCGATGCGATGGTCGGTGACGCGGCCTTGAGGGAAGTTGTAAGTGCGAATCTTTGCACTACGGTCGCCCGTGGAAACCAGCGACTTGCGGCGATTGGCAATATCGTCAACATACTTCTGGTGCTCCTTGTCGTAAATAAAGGTGTAGAGACGGCTCAGGGCGCGCTCCTTGTTCTTGGGCTGGTCGCGCGTCTCGGTACATTCTATAAGGATTTCTTCGGTCTCACCGGTGTTTGGATTCTTCCACATGTAACGCAGACGCACACCCGATTCCACCTTATTCACGTTCTGACCGCCGGCACCGCTTGAGCGGAACGTGTCCCACTTGATTTCGCCTTCGTTGACGTGCACCTCAAACTTGTCGGCTTCTGGCAAAACGGCTACCGTGGCTGCAGAAGTCTGCATACGGCCGTTCGACTCCGTGACGGGCACTCGCTGCACACGATGCACACCCGACTCGTATTTCAACGTGCCATAGACGTCGGCACCCGAAACGGCAAAGTCGATTTCCTTATAGCCGCCCACGGCACCTTCATTGAAGTCGGTGACAGAGAGCTGCCAACCCTTCGACTCGCAGAAACGCTTATACATATTAAATAGGTCACCGGCAAAGAGGCAGGCTTCGTCGCCTCCTGTTCCAGCGCGGATTTCCATCTGCACGTTCTTGGCATCCTCAGGATCTTTCGGGATGAGCAGGATTTTGATTTCCTCTTCCAGCTTGGGCTGGAGCTCTTCGTTGGCGGCCAGTTCCTCACGTGCCATATCTTTCATCTCGGGGTCGGTCTCGTTGGCCAGTATGTCCTTGGCCTCACGGATTCCCTCCAGACAATTGATGTAGCGCTTTCGCGCATTCATGATGTCGCCTAGATCCTTCCATTCCTTGGTGAGTTTCACGTAGCGGTTCTGGTCGGCTATCACGCTGGGGTCGGTAATCAGCGTAGAGACCTCTTCGTAACGGGCTTCCAGACCGTCGAGTTTTTGTAATATTGGATTGCTTATTTCAGCCATATATTCATTATTGTTGAACTGTTTGATATTTTCCTGTGCCCTTGCAGGTGTTGCATACGGTTTTTCCATCGGGAGTCTTTCCCATGCCTCGGCAGTCAGGACATTTGCCATCGTTCATCATGGTCTCCCGTTGTTTCTGCTCGTTCTTGACCATAGATTTTGATTTGCTATGAGCAGCCTGGGTAGTGGCATGGGCAGAGGGCGAGACGACACTCTCCACCGCACTTTCCGCGATGGCTTCTCCCAATATGCATCCAGAAAGGAGCTGAACGCAAAAGGCAAGGACCAAAAATCTGACAAGTGTTGCTTTCACCCAATTATTGATAATGGAATTCACCGTATTCACTCTTGATAGTCAGGCTCTTGGGACCTTCTTCAATATGGCCGATAACCTGCGCGTCGATATTGAATCTGCGGGAGATTTCAATTACCTTCTCAGCTACTTCGGGATTGACATAGATTTCCATTCGGTGACCGCAGTTGAACACCTTGTACATCTCCTTCCAGTCGGTTTTGCTCTGTTCCTGGATGAGCTTAAACAGCGGAGGGATGGGGAACATGTTGTCCTTCACCACCTGGCAGTTGTCGCCTACGAAATGGAGCACCTTGGTCTGGGCACCGCCTGTGCAATGCACCATGCCGTGGATTTCCGTTCGGAGTTCGTCGAGCATCACCTTGATGACAGGAGCATAGGTGCGAGTGGGGGAGAGCACAAGTTGTCCGGCTGTGACTTTAGTCTCGACAATTCTTGGCTCGGAATCCTTTTCCACGACGGTATAGCTTACGGGCACTTCGTCGGTCAGGCGTTTCATGCCGCTATACACCAGTTCGTCGGGCACCTGATGGTCGTAGCTCTCGGGATATTTCTCGGCAAGATACTTCGAAAACACATCATGGCGGGCTGAGGTGAGACCATTGGAACCCATGCCGCCGTTGTAGCGGCTCTCGTAGGTAGCCTGACCTGTTGACGAAAGGCCCACGATGACATCGCCGGGACGGATGTTGGCATTGTCTATCACATCCGAACGCTTCATGCGGCATGTGACGGTTGAATCGACAATGATGGTGCGCACAAGGTCGCCCACATCAGCTGTCTCACCACCGGTGCCATAGATGCCGATACCCATCTCGCGCATCTGCTTCATCAGCTCGTCTGTGCCGTTGATGATGGCCGAAATCACTTCACCGGGGATAAGCATCTTGTTGCGTCCGATGGTTGAGGAAACGAGGATATTATCGACGGCTCCCACGCAGAGCAAGTCGTCGGTATTCATCACGAGCGCATCCTGCGCAATGCCTTTCCATACGGAGAGGTCGCCCGTCTCTTTCCAGTACATATAGGCCAGCGACGACTTCGTGCCAGCTCCGTCGGCGTGCATGATGTTGCAATATTCAGGGTCGCCCCCGAGGATGTCAGGTATGATCTTGCAGAAGGCCTGCGGGAATACGCCTTTATCAATGTTTTTGATGGCGGCGTGAACATCCTCTTTGGCTGCACTCACGCCGCGCATCATATAACGGTTGCTATTGTCCATAATTTAGAATTTAACTTCGGGAGCCTTTTGTGCACCAGCTTCGGCCTCGAACTTTGTCATCTTGTCGAATCCGAAGATACCTGCAACGATGTTCTTCGGGAACGATCTCACGAGTGTGTTGTACTGCTGAACGGCCGTATTGAACTTGTTGCGCGCTTCGTTGATACGGTTCTCTGTTCCCTCAAGCTGCACCTGCAGGTCCTTGAAATTCTCGTTGGCTTTCAGATCGGGGTAGGCTTCCTGAATGGCAAGCAGTTTGCCGAGTGCTGATGACAGGTCGCCCTGAGCCTTCTGGAACTCCTGCAGTTTCTCGGGAGTGAGGTTTGCGGGATCTACGGTCACCTGAGTAGCCTTCGAACGGGCATTAATCACTTCGGTGAGCGTTCCTTCCTCATGCTTGGCATAGCCCTTCACGGTTTCAACGAGGTTAGGAATCAGGTCGGCTCTGCGCTGATAGGCGCTTTGTACATTCGACCATGCCGTGGTGGCCTTTTCCTGTTCAGCAACCATCTCGTTGTAACAACTCTTGAACGATGAGAACACAATGAGGCATATAATAATGATGCCGCCAATGATTGTTAATGATTTTTTCATAATTGCAATTATTTAAACGTTTATATAATTCTAATTCCGATTTCATCACCAGCCTCCGCCGGCACCGCCTCCGCCGAAAGAACCTCCGCCGAAGGAACCTCCTCCGCCGAAAGAACCACCGCCGCCAAATGAGCCTCCGCCCCATCCGGAACCCCATCTGCCGCCGCTGCCTGCACGGTCGCGGCCAAAACCTGTATAGCCAGTTCCACCAAGTGAAGAAAGCAGTATCCAACGGTATTTCTCATTGAGACCGGCATAAGCACCAATCCAGAAAATCAAGATCGTGAATATCCATGCGCCGAAATCCCAGTCGTCCTCGTTGCTCTTGGCTCCAAGGGCCAGCTTGTTGGCATCGGGCTCAGGCGGAAGTTCTTTTCCCTTGACAAGGTTGTATGTGGCATTCACCAACTCATACATACCGCCGTCGGGGTTGTCGGCCTTCATAAACGGAGTGAGGTATGAACGGGCCAACCGACTGCATTCTGCATCTGTGAGGTCGGCTTCAAGTCCCATACCGGGAGCTATGAAATATTTGCGGTCTTTATAGGCCACCACAATGACCAGACCACGGTTCGTTTCCTTATCACCTACACCATAGTTGTTGCCTAAATCCTGTGCCACACGGAATACATCGGCATATTCTACATGGTTCACGATGACTACTATCGACTGGATTCTGCATTCCGACTCAAGCCTGCCCAGAATCTCATTCATCGAGTTTACCGTTGCCTGGCTGATAACCGTATCGGGATTTGACACATATTGGGTACGGTCTTTCAAATAAGGGATAGGTATGTTGCTGGCGTTCCATTCTTTCGTGTCTTGTGTGCTCACGGTTTCCATCATAGCCATGTCGCTTGAACACGACAAGATGCACACACCGACTACCATCCAGAAGAGAATGCCCCAGAACGTCTTGTAGAATTTGAAACGCGGCAAATTCTTCTTTTTCTCATAAGTGAGGGTTTTGTAACTCTGGTCTGCAACGGGGAGTTTGAAATGCTCTGCATAGAAGGCAATCGCACCGAATATAAGAGCTACGATAACCAATCCGCCCAATAGAATCTGCCACGAGGAAAAGTAATTCGCCAAAAAGCCGGCGAAATAGGAGCACATGAAGAATACTCCCATCATCACCAGTGTCATACCTTGGCATCCTATTTTTCCTGAGCCGTTCATCTCTTTTTTATTAATTGTTTATTCCTTACCGTTCCAGAATTCCCATGAGGCAAATGCTTGCAGAAGCAGCATCTCAAGTCCGTTTTTCACCTGTGCACCGTGCGCGAGGCCTTTTTTCATAAAGAGCGTCTGGTCAGGATTGTAAATCAGATCGTAGAGGATGTTATGACTGTCGAGTGCCTCATAAGGCAGTTTCGGACATACGTCAGACTGAGGATACATACCCAGAGGCGTACAGTTGACAATCACGTTGTACTCCTTGACTACTTCCGGCGTGATGCTTTCGTACTGGATGGTGCCAGGGCGCTCATACCGGCTTACGAAGACTGTTTCCAGTCCGAGCGACTTCAATCCGTAGTTGATGGCCTTCGAAGCACCTCCTGTTCCCAGGATGAGTGCCTTTTTGTGATGCTTTTCAAGCATCGGTTCAATGCTCTTGGTGAAGCCGATGACATCACTATTGAATCCCTTCAGGGTGACTTTGTTGCCTTTGTGTGTCACGCGAATCACATTCACAGCTCCTATGGCACGGGCCTCCGGACTCACCGAGTCGAGGAAGGGAAGTACTTTTTCCTTGTAGGGAATGGTCACGTTGAGTCCCTTCAGCTGAGGGTTGGAAGCCAGCACCTCTGGCAAGTCGTCAATGGTGGGAATCTCGAAGTTGATGTATTCCGCATCGATGTTTTCATTTTCGAACCGCTCATTGAAATACCCGATGGAGAACGAGTGTCCGAGAGGATATCCAATCAATCCGTATTTGTCCATTTTCTATTCCTCCATTTGTTTTATTTGGTTGCTATATAGAGTGTACAGATGCCAAAGGTGAGTCTTTCAAATCTTGTCTCAGCAAAGCCTGCTTTCTTGAGAATTTGCATCATCTGCTCCCCCTGTGGAAAGGCTTCGATGGTCTTGGTCAGATAGCAGTAGGCGCTGTTGTCCTTCGATATGAGTTTACCATAGACTGGCAGGAACGTGTGGCTGTAGATCCAGAAAAGCTGTTTCATCGGAAAACTCACCGGTGTGGTTAGTTCCACGATGGAGAGCATACCGCCTTTTTTCAATACGCGGCACATTTCTTTAAGCCCTTTGTCCAGATCCTGAAAGTTGCGGATGCCAAAAGCTGCCGTTACGGCGTCAAAACTCTCATCGGGATAGGTGAGGTCGAGGCAGTCTTGTTTTTCAAAGGTGATGATGTCATCAAGATGCGCCTCTTTCACTTTTGCTCTTCCTATTTCCATCATCCCATCGGAGATGTCGGCTCCGATGAGTTTCCTGGGCTTTAGCATCTGGGCGGCCAGCATGGCAAAGTCGCCGGTGCCTGTAGCTATGTCGAGCATTGTCTGGGGCTTGAGGGCAGCAAGCTCCTTGATGGCCTTTCGCCGCCAGCCCTTGTCGATATTCCACGACAGCCGGTGGTTCAGTTTGTCGTAAGTTGGGGCGATGTCGTCAAACATCTGCTCCACCTGTGCGGCTTTTTCTGAATCCTCGCCGTAGGGAGTTATCTTCTCTTGCTCGTACATTTTTATATCAGTTATCTGGTCTTCAGATATTCGCTCACGTTCTTTTCGATGCGTGCGGCAATGTCGCCGTCCTCTGCGGCCTTGTCGAACTTCTCTCCGGTGATGTGCTCATAGAGTTCGATGTAGCGGTCGCTCACGCTCTCGGCATATTCATCGGTAATCTCAGGCATCACCTGTCCGGGCTCGTTCATGAAGTCGTGCTCAATGAGCCACTGGCGTACAAACTCCTTTGAGAGCTGCTTCTGGGGTTCACCCTTAGCGAACTTCTCTTCGTAGCCGTCGGCATAGAAATAGCGGCTGCTGTCGGGGGTGTGAATCTCGTCGATGAGATACACCTTGCCGTCGCGCTTTCCGAATTCATATTTCGTGTCCACCAGGATAAGTCCCTGACGGGCAGCGATTTCCTGACCACGTTTGAAGATGCGGCGAGTGTAGTCTTCCATCACTTCGTAATCCTCCTTCGACACGATACCCTGAGCGATGATTTCTTCTTTCGAGATGTTCATGTCGTGGCCTTCGTCAGCCTTGGTCGTCGGGGTGATGATGGGCTCTGGGAAACGCTCGTTCTCGCGCATGCCGTCGGGCAGTTTCACACCGCAGATTTCGCGTACACCTTTCTTATAGTCACGCCATGCCGAACCAGTCAAGATGGAGCGGATGATCATCTCCACGCGGAAACCTTCACACTTCAAGCCTACGGTCACCATGGGGTCTGGTGTAGCCAGTTTCCAGTTAGGGCAGATGTCTGTCGTCGTGTCCAGGAATTTGGCTGCAATCTGATTGAGTACCTGTCCCTTGAAGGGGATACCCTTTGGCAGAACCACGTCGAAGGCAGAGATCCTGTCCGTGGCGACCATCACGAGCAGGTCGTCGTTGATGTTGTACACATCGCGTACCTTTCCATGGTACACGCTCTTCTGTCCATCAAAGTGGAAGTCGGTGTTAGTTAATGCTTTCATCTTCTATTGTTATTATGTTCTACTTTCTTTTCTGTGGTAACGCTATTGGGCGTCCTGACTTTTGTTCTCACGGTCGAATGCTTCATAGGCATTGACAATCCGCGTGACAAGTTTATGCCTAACGATGTCCTTCTTGTTGAGTTCCACGAATGAGATGCCCTCAACACCTTTTAATATACGGATGGCCTCACGAAGTCCACTTTGGTGTTCGCGGGGCAGGTCCACCTGCGTCATGTCGCCGGTGATGATCATCTTTGTGTTCCATCCCATTCGGGTGAGGAACATCCTGATTTGTGCGGGTGTGGTGTTCTGCGCTTCATCGAGTATCACCACGGCATCGCTCAGCGTGCGGCCTCTCATAAAGGCCAGCGGTGCAATCTGTATGATGCGCTTTTCCATCATGTCCTGCAGTTTCACGGCGGGAATCATGTCTTCCAGCGCATCGTAGAGCGGCTGGAGGTAGGGATCAATTTTGTCTTTCATGTCGCCGGGCAGGAATCCGAGTTTCTCACCAGCTTCCACGGCAGGGCGCGAAAGGATGATCTTCTTGGCTTGCTTTTCTTTCAGGGCTCTCACGGCCAGTGCTATCGAGAGATAGGTTTTACCTGTTCCGGCAGGACCTACTGCAAAGAGCATGTCGTCTTTGTCGAAACCATCCACAAGCTTCTGCTGATTTTCCGAACGTGGCTTGATGGGACGTCCGCTGATGCTGTAGCACACCACACCTTTCACGGCCTCGTCTTTCGTCTTGTGGCCGTGAATGATGTCGAGAATATCTTCTTCTGAAATGCGGTTATACTTCAAGACATGCTTGCGCATCAGTTCTACCTGCTCTTCGAACGTGGCCATCTGCTCGTCGTCTCCCAGCACGCGTATCACGTTGTCACGTGCCACGATGCGGAGTTTCGGGAAGAGGGCCTTGAGCATTTGCAGGTGACTATTGCCAACCCCATAGAACACTACGGGGTCGATATCTTCAAGTACAAGATGCTTTTCTATCACGTGAAATCTAAATTTTTCTGCAAAATTACAATAAAGTTTTGAGATTCGTGTAAAAATTAATACCTTTGTGCTTGAAAAATGACAAAAAAGTAATGAAGATAACGAAAAACAGATATTTGATGGGCTTTGCAGCCATTGTGATACTGCTGGCTTTGGTGCGCTTGATATTCCCTTCGGTGGCTGCTCCGCGAGTTGCTGCCGGGGAAATTCAGAATGACTCCACACTTGTTGAGCCTGTACTTGAAGAAGCTGAAACGAAAACCGTGGAAACGAAGCAAGCCGATAAGGAGATTGCTGAAGATAAACTGGCTGCAAAGGAAGCCCCCCTGCACGCCAGCACCGAGCCTATTCCACTCTCGAAGCCCTCGGAATTCTTTAATGCCGATGGCTCATTGGTAAAACATCGCATCCTGAGTGTGCCCAGCTACAAAGAGGCATTCCCTGACAGTCAGTCCGTTCAATATGCTTCAGCGCGCCGATGGGGTGTAGAATCAGTCCAAAACCGCCAGGAAGCAGAAAGCCGCAAGCGCGAACTGGTCTTTGTGGGTTCCAATCCTTATTTCTTTGTGGATAAGATGAATCGCTCCATTCCTTACCTCGTTCCGCGTGCTGCCGTCTTGCTCAACGATATCGGCAGGGCTTTCTTCGACAGCTTGCAGATGAAGCAGGTGCCCCTCCATAAAGTGATTGTGACCAGCGTGCTCCGCACGAAGGATGACGTGGAGAAGCTCCGCAACTACAACAAAAACGCCACGGAGAATTCCTGTCATCTCTACGGCACTACGTTCGATATCTGCTACAATCGCTACAAAACGGTTCAAGACCCCGATGGCCCCAAGCGTCGTCAGGTACAGAACGATACGCTCAAATGGGTGCTCAGCGAAGTCTTGAACGATATGCGCCGCAACGGGCGCTGCTATGTGAAGTATGAAGTGAAACAGGGCTGTTATCACATCACCGTCAGGTGATACCCCGTTTCACAAGCTTATTCTAATAATCATCATCATCTGATGCGTCAACGGCATCAAGCGAGAGGTCTTCAGGATTCTCCTCGAAGGTAGTGCGATAGCTTTCCTCCGTGAGCTTATCCTCGTCGAAGGCATCGTCATCCTCGTCGGGCTTGCCGTAGTTGTCCTCAATCTCGGGAGCATCCTCGTCGTCGTCGTCAATGTCGTCGTCAATGTCATCGTCGTCAATGCCATACTTCATCTTCGGTCTCTCTACGATTGGCTTCGCCTTGGCAAAGATGGCTTCCACCCATGTTCCCTTGGGAATCTCCAGCACTTCAAATCCATCTTCTATCTTCTTTTCGTACATGCCGCCCTTCTTGCGAAGACGGTCTTGAGGAAGGGTAGTGGTGGAGATGTCGAATCCCGACTGGATGATGTCTTGGATGCTCTGCGAGAGCGAGTCCCATCCACCGCCGAAGTTGCGGTCGAGCACCTCGATAAGTTTGGCGGCTGAGATGTGGCGGATGTTCTCGTAGGTCAGGTCGGTCACACGCATGATGGGGCGTTTCTTGATGCCAATCTTCACCTTGTTGGCCTCGTCCACACGAATCATTCCCACCTTGAATCCGCGGGCTTCGTATTTCTTGACCACTTCGGGCTTGTCGATCTTGATTTCCTCCATATCGAATGCCGAGCGGATCACATCCTGATAGTGGCGCACATTGTCCTTCAGGTCGGCATCTTTTTCGGCTGCCTCCCACATTCGGAATACATCGTTCTCCTGAAGATCCCATACGTTGCTTTTGTTGAGGGTCTTCAAAGTAAGTGTCTTAGTTGTTTCGTTCATATCTTAATCGTTATTATTTAGTCTTTTAATTCAAAGCGGTCGCGGTCGGCCAGGACACGGAATTTTTCACGGAATTCCCGGAGCCGCTCCGTGTCAATCTCTGCTGTCACGGTCGTCGCTCTTTCAGTCTTGTCCTCTGCAATGGCATGTCCGCGCGAGTCGATGATGGCGCTATGGCCTATGTAGTGCGTGTTCGGATCATCGCCCACGCGGTTGCAGCCTATCACGTAGCACTGGTTCTCAATAGCCCGTGCGCGTAAAAGCGTGTGCCATACGTTCTGGCGCGATTCCGGCCAGTTGGCCACACAGATAATCGCATCATAGTCTTCCTGATAACGCATCCACACGGGGAAACGCAAATCATAGCACGTCACGAGCAGGAATCTCACGCCCCGCCATTCCACTACCGTACGCCTGCGCCCCGTCTGGTAGTAACGGTCCTCCCCACCATATTTAAATAGGTGGTGCTTGTCGTAGGTTGAAATGTCACCGTCGGGTTTCACGAAGAACTGTCGGTTCAGGCTCCTGCCGTCTTCCGTCATCACGGCAAGGCTCCCTGCGATGGCCGCATTGCGGCGCTTGGCCGTGGTCCACATCCATTGCAATGCCTCCTGCTGGTCTTCGCCTGGTGCATCTGTCACGAATCCCGTGCTCCACATCTCAGGCAGCACATACAGGTCTGCATCTTCAGCCTTGGCCATAAGAGCCTCTGCCTCAGCAATATTCTCTGCCGGCTTCGACCATTTGATATCTGTTTGCAGAAGGGTGATTCTCATTGATTGCAATTAATCTCGTTCTTCTTTGGGTGGCAAAGTTAATGCATGTAATACATAAAACAAAATAAAAACGAGTTTTTTTTTCAATATTCCTTTATTTTTCATTTTTTATTTTTTACTTTTGCATTCAGATATGTCACAACCATTAGCCGAACGTATGCGTCCACGCACGCTCGACCAGTATATCGGCCAGCGTCATCTCGTGGGTGAAGGTGCCGTGCTCCGCAAAATGATTGAATCGGGGCGCATCACCTCTTTTATATTATGGGGACCTCCCGGAGTTGGCAAGACGACGCTTGCCCAAATCATCGCCAATCGCCTCGAGACTCCATTCTACACGCTTTCGGCCGTCACCAGCGGTGTGAAGGACGTGCGCGACGTCATCGAAAAGGCTTCCAAAGGTCGCTTTTTCAATGAGAACTCGCCCATACTCTTCATCGACGAAATCCATCGCTTCAGCAAGTCGCAGCAGGATTCGCTCCTCGGAGCCGTAGAGCGGGGCGTGGTTACCCTCATCGGAGCCACCACCGAGAACCCCTCCTTCGAAGTGATCCGGCCGCTGCTTTCCCGATGTCAGCTCTATGTGTTGAAGTCGTTAGAGAAAGAAGACCTTCTCCAGCTGCTCCATCGGGCCATCACCGAAGACGTGTTTCTCAAGGAGCGCCAGATCACGCTCAAGGAGACCGGAGCCATCCTGCGCTATAGCGGAGGCGATGCCCGTAAGTTGCTCAACATCTTGGAGCTCGTCGTGGAATCGGCCAATGCCGGCGAGGTGGTCATCACCGACGAACTTGTTGTCAACCGTCTGCAACAGAATCCGCTGGCCTACGACAAAGACGGCGAGATGCACTATGATATCATATCGGCCTTCATCAAGAGCATCCGTGGCAGCGACCCTGACGCGGCGCTCTATTGGATGGCGCGCATGATAGAGGGTGGGGAAGACCCCCAGTTTATTGCCCGCCGCATGGTGATCAGTGCCGCCGAGGATATCGGCCTGGCCAATCCTAACGCCCTGCTGCTGGCCAATGCCGCCTTCGATGCCGTGATGAAAATAGGATGGCCCGAGGGCCGCATTCCCCTGGCCGAATGTGCCGTCTATCTGGCCACGTCGCCCAAGAGCAACTCTGCCTATATGGGCATTGCCAATGCCCTCCAGCTGGTGAAGCAGACCGGCAACCAGCCCGTGCCTCTCCATCTCCGCAATGCGTCCACCCAGCTCATGGCCGACCTCGGCTATAGCGACGGCTATAAGTATGCCCACGACTATCCGGGCCATTTCGTCAGCCAGCAGTTCATGCCCGATGCCCTTCAGCATGAGCGCCTCTGGCATGCACAGCGCCACACCCCCAGCGAAGAAAAACTCTACCAGCGGATGATACAATGCTGGGGCAAACGTTTTGAAGAAGAATAACTCCCTTATAAAAACACCCACACACACTTGGAAACCATACAATTCATCATCGAGTTCCTCGGCACCTTTGCTTTCGCCATTTCAGGCACCCGCCTTGCCGCCTCCAAACAGTTCGACTGGTTCGGAGGCTATGTCGTAGGTCTGGCCACTGCCATCGGCGGCGGCACGCTCCGCGATATGATGCTCGGCCTCACACCGTTCTGGATGACCAATTCCATCTACCTCATCTGTACTGCCTTCGCCCTCCTCACCACCATCATCTTCCGTCGCCGTCTCGTAGGCTTCAACCACACCTGGTTTATCTTCGACACCTTCGGCCTCGCCCTGTTCACCATTGCCGGCATTCAGAAGTCGCTCCTCGTGGGCCAACCGTTCTGGGTGGCCATCGTCATGGGCTGCATTACCGGAGCCGCCGGTGGCGTGATGCGTGACGTGCTCATCAATGAAGTCCCCCTTATCTTCCGCAAGGAAATCTATGCCATGGCCTGCATCATCGGCGGCATCGTCTATCAGATCTGCCTTTGGTGCAATCTCAACATCGAGATCACCGTCGTTGTCAGCTTCCTCTCGGTAGTCGTTGTGCGCGTTCTCGCCGTGAAATATCACATCAGCCTGCCCCATTTGAAGGTCGAAGAGTAGCCATAAAGCCCCAAATAAAGGCGAAAACAAACTTTTTTCGAAAAAAGTTCCCAAAACATTTGGCGGTTTCATGAAAACACAGTACCTTTGCACTCGCTTTTAAGGAACAACGGTTCCGTAGCTCAACTGAATAGAGCATCTGACTACGGATCAGAAGGTTGTGGGTTTGAATCCCGCCGGAATCACTTAAAATGATGGAGTTGCGATTTATCGTAACTCCTTTTTCTTTCTATATGGAACAAATTGCAATATATCTCCTTGCCATCAACGTAGCCACATTCGTTACCTATGGCATCGACAAATGGAAGGCAAAGAAGGCTAAATGGCGCATCCGTGAAGCCTCGTTGTTGTTGCTGGCCGTATTGGGCGGCAGCCTGGGAGCCTGGCTCGGAATGAGAGTCTGGCATCATAAGACGCAGCATAAGAAGTTCAAGTATGGCGTGCCCGTCATCATCGTTGTGCAACTCATATTATTAGGTTTGAGCCTATGGAAGTGACATGGAGGAAAAAAGACAGATATGATGATACAACAAATAGAAATTACCCTGAAGCCGAAGCGCAGAGGCTTCCATTTGGTCACGAGCGAGATTCTCAGTCAGCTGCCAAAGCTGCCATGTACGGGCATCGTGAACATTTTTACCAAGCATACCAGTTGCGGACTGAGCATCAATGAGAATGCAGATCCAGATGTGCGTGTGGATATGGAAACCATCTTCAACCGTCTCGTCCCTGAGAATCAGCCCGACTATGAGCATACGCTCGAAGGTGCCGACGACATGCCTGCCCATGCAAAATCTACGCTGAGTGGTGTGAGTCTCACCATCCCCATCACCAACGGACGCCTGAACTTGGGTACCTGGCAGGGAATCTACTTCTGCGAGTACCGCAATTATGGCGGCCCCAGAGAGTTGGTCGTAACGATTATTGGGGATACTTCGACTTCCAACGGATGATACTTTGACTTCCAACGGATGGTACTTTAAAGGTCAATGGATGATACTTTGAAGGTCAATGGATGATACTTTGCATTGGAGAAGTTGCTTCCACCCATCAGAAACAAGGCTTCCACCCATTGGAAGCCTTGTTTCCTGACTTTGGAAGCAAGCTGTCCAGTGGGTGGAAGCGGAGTGGGGTGTGTCGGGTGGTTATTTGAAGATGGCGACCGTGGCAATCATCGTGACGATGCTGCAGATGGTCATCAGGGGGATGCAGATGGCAAGCATGATGCGGAGCCATGCGGGAAGGCGGTTCTGACGCTCCTGGGCGGCTTCGCGGCGCTGGTCGATGCGCCGGATCATGTTGTTGACGTTTTCCACCAACTGCCAGTTGTATTGCTCCATCTTGTTGACCAGCACGTCGAGCTTGTGGGGCATCTCAGCCATGTCGTCGAGGCGCTCGGCAATGGAGGGGTAGGCCTTGACTTGCTTGTCGAACTGGGTCTTCATGGTGTTGCTCACATCGATGAAGGCATCGCGCTCTTCGTTGATGATGTCCTTGAAGGCTTCGCTCTGCTCCACAATCTGGCGTTTGAGTTCGGTGATACTATAATAAGAGGTGTCCTTCACGTCCTTGAGGGCTTCGCGAAGGGCGTTGTCGCTCTCGCCGAGTTCTTTGGCTATCTCTTGTTTGTGGCGACGGAAGAAGTCGCGTATCTCGATAAGTACTTCCAGTTCTTCTTTTTCCATTTTTGGTGTTTATTTCTGCATTTGGAGTTCTGCACGGGCTGTCACAACCCAGTAGTTGCTTTGTTTTTTCACTTTTCCCTTGCTCTTGAGCTGGAATCCACGGGCTTCCTTGAGGGGGCAGCCGTCGTAGCGGATGACGCCCTCGATGGCGGGAAGGGATTTGAGGCGCATCAGGTCGATGGGCTCAAACTCGGCCTCGGTGTTGGAGAGGTAGTGGACGCTGAAGAAGCATTCGTCGCGCAGCTCGTCGTACTGGTCGTTGAAGAGTGCTGCCTCGGCATCGCCCTTGGGGGCACCGAAGTATCCGTCTTTGGGCGTGGGGTGCTGGATGACGGGTGTTGGGCGCTGAGGACTGGCAGCGGCTACGGAGGCTGCTATGCGGGCTGGGCGCTCCAGCCGATTGAGGCGCTCCTCGATGGCCTTGAGGTGGTCTGAGGTGTCTGATTGGCGTTGCAGGTCAACCACCATCTTGCGCAGGGTGCGGATGGTGTCGGCGGTGTCCTCGTTCTGGCTTTCGGCCTCTTTCTTCAGTTTCAGAACGGTGATGAACCCTCGGATGGAGAGGAAGAGGGCTATCAGGGCGATGATGAGGATGATGATGGTGAACTCGTTCATGGGGGATGGAGTTATACTGTTTTTTATTTGATGGCGTGATAGATGGCGTTGGAAAGCCCATGGATGGCTCCCTTGACGGGGTAGAAGAAGAGGGTTTCTTCCAGGCGGTCTTCGCCTTCGCTCTCTTCCCGACGCTGCTGGAGACCCTTGCGCAGATAGGTGGCAATGTCCTTGTAGCATTCGGTGCGGGCTATCTGGAGCGACTGCTTGGAAACGCCGAAGTTGGCATCGAAGTCGAAGGCATCGTCAAGGTCGCGGAGCACGAAGTCGTAGAAATCGCGGATGGCTTCTTCAGAGCGGCTGATATAGGTGTCATCTACGCGGTCGTAGGTGTCTTCCTTGCTGATGAAGTCGGGGCCAAAGGCTTTCTTGATGACTATCTTGTCGCGGTCGTCGGTGAGGATGTCGCCGAGCAGTCCGCCCTTGCAGGTGCTCTCCTTGGGGTTGGCACCGCTTTCGAATCCGAGAATCTCGAGTTCCTTGTCGTAGCGGCGTCCTACCACGCGCTCGATGATGAGCTTCGTGAAGGCTGCCAGCTGCTGCTGATCGGTGGTGAGCACGGTGATGAGCTTGGAACCGTTGCCTGAGAAGGAGATATGGCGCGGCATTTCAAGGTCTTTGGCCTTGATGATCTGCGCCACGTGGTAGATGATGGCGGCGTAGAAGAGGATGAAGATGATCTTGAAGTTCTCGTCGTCCTGGAGCATGTGGTTGAAATCCACATACTTGGAATCGAGTCCGCGCACCATAGAGTTCTCTTTCAGCGTGAAGAGGAAGGAGGCCATGTTGGCAGGCTGCACGTTGTTCTCGCTATTGAAGATGGAGAGAAGCTCGGTGAGCTTGTTGTCTGTCAGCACCCGATGAATCTGCTCTTTGTAGCAATCTACGATGCCGTTTGACATATCTACGTCGGAGAATGAGTTCTCGAAAACGGAGTTGGCCGCGAATCGGAATGAGGTGACGTATTGAATCTCCTTGTCGCGGGCGAAGGCGATATCCGTGGTTCCGCCGCCGATATCCACGTTCACCAGATTGGTGGCATTGGCGTAGCGACGGAAGAAGTATTGGATAGGAGCGGCTGACTCCGACATGTTGGCAGTCTGGCCGCTGGTGAAATACTTGTTGTAGGCGGAGTTCCAGGTCTCGCGCAGGTTCTTTAGACGCTTGGGAGCCATGCTGATGGGGTAGAACCAGGTGATCTTGACGCGCTGGAGGTCGCCTTGCTCGGTAAGCACCTTGTTGCGGAGCATGAGCATGAGGGTTTCCACGTAGCTCTCCATGACACGGAGCATTTCGCCCTTGCCCCACTTGATGTTGTAGATGTTGCGGTTATAGAGGTATGACTCTCGCTTGTCGTAGGTGAGGGGGATGTTGACCAGTCCGAAGGGCCGTACGATCTCGTGCCACTTCGTGGTCTGAGCGGCAGAAAGCACGGTGCGGGTGGGGAAGTGGAAATCACTCTGCTGGCTGACGGCCAGGGGGAGGAAATCGCGTTCCATCAAGGACTGCTCGGCCAGGAGGTCATCCTGCAGCTGACGGCCATTGAACTGGAGCATGGAGGGGGTGAAAAACTCGCTGTAGGGCTTGCCGATCTGCTCGTAGGAGAACACTTGCGAGGTGGGCCCGTTGTTGACGCGATATTCAATATGCGTGTTTGAGGTGCCGAGGTCGATGGAGAAATCGAAGGCGTTGACGCTCTGCTGCTCCCGGAAAAGGGGAACGATGACGCCGGTGTTTCCCTCTGCGTCTTCCACCTCGATATGGTCGAAGTTGTTGTTGGCAACGGTGTAGTTCTCTGCCTTGTAGTTGGCGGCACGGTTCTGGTTGCGGCAGTCCATCACGACATCGGCAATCTGCTGGTCGCCCTTGAAGAACTTAAGCGCATATCTGCGCGAATAGGTGGAAATGCAACTCACGGTGTAGAGGGCATCCTGCTCCTGACGGAATCGGATGAGGGGCATGACGAAGCCTGCAAAGTCGAATTCGCGCATGCCGCCGATGTTGTGGTGGGGATCGGCTTCGTTCTCGCCATAGAAATTGCGGGAGTATTCCACATATTTATTACGTGAACGGCTCTTCACGGGGATGCGGAGCGTGACCTTGACCGAACCGCCGGCGAGGCGCTCCATCTCAAACATGGGGGTGCCGTCGGCCATGGGCTGCATGAGGTCGCTGACGTCGAAGTATTTGAAGAAGAGCGGTTTCAGGGGCAGCAGATAGCTCATCTTTTCGTCGCCCAGCTGAATGCTGCCGTCGAAATAGTCTTTCTGATTCAGTTTATGAGGTACGCGCACGATGTTGTCGTGCATCAGGTCGCCGATGGTGATATAGGCACGGATGGAGCCATCGAAGGGCAGCTCGCGCTTGGTGAGGTCTTGCTCTTCAACCACGCAGGGGGCGGAGTTGATCTTGCCCCAGGTGTCGGTCACGTAGAGCATGTCTCGGTAGCGGTTGCCCGAATCGATAGGAAGCACGAGGGGGATGATGTCGGCGTCCTTCTTGGTGTCGATCACGAAGTCGCTCTCATTGCCGTTGTTGGCAACAGAGCGCTTCAGCAGGGGATAGCCCAGCACTTCAACGGTGTTGTTCTGTCCGTCGGTGCGCACTTCGATTTCTGAGAGCTGGCGTGAGTCGGACTCGGTGATTGAGCGCAGTTGCGACTTGAGCGTGTTGTCGGTAATGGCACGCATGGTCAGCTTCAGGTATTCCTCCACTTCGGGGAAGCGTGTGGCAAAGTCGGGGATTGACTTGCGGAGGATAAACCAGAACTTGATGTATTCCGAATCGCGCTTGTAGAGGGGATAGTAGTCGTCGTCGAAGGGCGAAGACTGTCCGAAGTTCAGGCTCTGCGACACGTAGTCGAGCTTGTTGGCATTCGAGAAGAACACCGTGGCGGGGGATGTGGCTCCGATGATGTTCAGCTCGTCGGGTCCTTGCAGGAAGTTGAGCAGATATACGTTGTGGAGGTCACCGAAGTTGTAGGCCTGTGCATCGCTCTGGAGATACTTTTCAAGGGCATCGCCGAGATAGCGGTGGCCGTCCATATCGCTCTGCTTGAGCTGTTCTATCATGAGGGCAGAGTCCCAGGGTATGATCTCTATCTTGTTCTTGAACTTATCGATATTGAAGAATATCTCGCCCACGTCGAGTGCATCGCTGACCATCTTGTGGAAGATGGTGGTGCCGTCGAGATCGGTCTCGTGGGTCTTCTTGTGGGGAGTGGTCACCATCTTGAAGGCATTCTTCACCAGGTCGATACGGGCAAAGGGTGAAGGGATGCTCGTAATCTCGTTTCTGGCTGATGCTCCGTCAGGATCATCGATGTTGTCGCGGTTGTTGCTATTGTAGGGGAAGGTAGGACTCTCGTTCCAATCGGTAAAGGTGGAGGCTCCTTCGGTGTATAGACGGAATATCTTTGACATGGTTTATCTGTTTTGCTTCGTTATTCAAAATCCAAACTTCTCTTTAGCCAGCTGTGACGTGGCCATGCTATACATTTCGAGCCAACGGCTTTCCTTGTCGCCCTTGGCCTTCTTGACGGCATTGTTCAGGCGGTCGTAGAAGAGGTTGTAGTTGGAAAGCATCGTGAAGAGGGATTTGGGCTTCTGGCCTACGACAACATTGAAAGGCTCGTCGCCACAATCAAAATTGAAGAGGTCGAGCGAGCGCTTGTTGTCCTTCATCTCGGAGAGCCACAGGCGGTATTCGTCGAGGAACGACCTGAGGTTCTGCATGAAGGGGGCATTATAGAAGGCTTCGTCGAAGTTGCCGTTGTTGGCAGCAAGGTTTTTCTTGCTCACGAAGTCGAACTTGTCGTGCAGACAGTTGGAGACCATCATGAACTGAGTGAGCGGCATGCGGAGCATGGCCGTGAGTTCATCATAGAAGGAATCCATGTGGATGGTTCGGTGATTTTCTTTCAGGCCCAGTTCCTTGTTGACGGTCGGTCCTTCATGGTGCTTGTTGGCAAAGTCGAAGGCAGCCGATGCGGCCAGGAACTCGATAAGATGGGCCGAATTACGCTGCTGGGTGCCTCCTTCGTGGTTGGCATAGGTGTTCGACATGTTGTCGGCCAGGAAGTAAAGGGCATTGATCTGGTTGTTTTTCGAGATATTATTCTCGTAGTAGGCCAATGCCGATTTAGCCTTGGATATGAACGTGGAGGAGTCGATCTCGCTGTCCTCGCTCTGCTCGAGCTTGAAGTAGGGCAGGATGGTGACGGCTCCGATCTCGGCCTTGTTGATCAGGTCGTTGTTGGGGAAGGTGTCGCCCGTGCGAAGGGTTTTCAGGAGAAGGGGGAAGCCGCTGGCTCCTGTTCCGCCGAAGATACTTGACACGATGAATATTTTGTCGCCCTTTTCGAATGAGTTGGCAAAGGTGATGAAGTCCTCGGAGTTTACAATCTGGTTGAGCACCACGCTTCCGATATTGGGATTGCCCTTGAAGCCGACGTTCATGCTCGACGCAAGGTTCTTCTCGGAGAACAGCATCCGCATCATGGCCTGGTTCTGCTTGTTCATGGCGGGTAGCTCGATGAACTGCTGGAACTGACGGTCCTCGGTGTCTTTGATGAGCAGGTTATAGTTAGGCAGGATCTGGTCTATCTTGGCCTTGAAGAACGTGCCGTGACCATTCTCTGGAAATGTGAGGTGCTGCCTGAGGGTAGCATACTTATTCATCAAGGCCACCGTGCGCGTTAAGTCGGCATTGGCCGAATCGGGGTCAATCACGATGGGAACAACATCACTTTGGCTGGTTTTCACACCAGCGGCAAGCATCATAGTCAGCGAACGGAGCACTCTTGAACCCGTGCCACCGATTCCGAAAACATATAACTTAGACAATTTCTTGTGGATTTAATGTTTGACAAACAATTTTAGAATGGAGCGCGAGGCACGTTGGTGCTTCCCCATTTGATAAGATAGGAAATAATGAGGAATGCAATCATGGAGATAATCATATTGGCAAAGCCGAAGCTGATGCAATCGTTCTCCATGATGCCGAGGGGTGTCAGCTGCCCGGTGGTCTGATCCATCTTTTCCATCATACCGTCGAGCAGGTCGCTCAGCACCCAGCGCCAGCCTACCATATAGTTGATCAAGCCGTTGATGACAAGGAAAATGCCCCATCCCCACCAGTTGTTGAGCTTAGGGTGATTGATGACGTAATAGAACAGCACGGCCACGAACAACGAGATGCCGAGCATGACCAGGCCGATCGTCAGAAACATATTTCCCTGCTGACGTTCAGTAGCCTCGCCAGCCAGATAACTTGCCAGTTCCAAACCGAAAAGGTCGTCGAAAAGGCAGTAAACGGTAGTGAAAAATTCTCCCATATCTTACTAAAAAATTAATTCTTTACGATGTTAAACTTGATGTTGGTGAGCAGTTTGTCGTTCTTGTATGCATCTGCAATGCCACCGATGATATACTTGATACCGGTGGTCTTTTCCAGATTCTTGCGCACGTTCTTGCCCGTGTCATCATTGACGGCTTCAAGCCAGTTGGGCATTTCCTGCTGAATCAAACGGAGTTGTTCGCCTGAGGGATTCATCTTTCCGTCGAGGTCGATGGTGAACACGTGGGTGTAGGGGCTTTGTGTGTCGTCCATGCGTTCCACGGCACCCACGCTGACCGTGGCGTTCTGCGTGCGATAGTTTTCAGGATTCATCACGTAGGCATCATCCTGAAGGGTGGTCAGCAGATTAGCCTTCAGCTTCAAGTGGCATTTCCCTTTCTTGTCGGAGCGGCATTCCAGCATATTCTTGCGGGCTACGCCGAATTCGTTGGTCATGTCGAAACTCACGTCCTCATACGTGGTAAAGGCACAATAGTTGGCGATGCCGTGCTTCACTTCGCTGAAAGGAACGCGTTTGTTGATGGAAGCCAGCACATCGCGGTCGCCGATTACGAACATATAATAGGGACGGCTCAGGCCTTCAAGCTCCTCGCCGCCGAGGCTGTAGTAATACATGCCCTTGAAATTGGACTTCAGCCGGAAAATCTCCACACTGAGGTTCTTCTGCTTGTTGCGATATTTGGTGAAGGCGTTGCGGATGTCAATCTGGCGGTTGATGAAGAAATTGTTGGCCTGTCCCTCGGGCACGTCGAGGATGCAATCGCTCACGAACACGCTGATGGTATTCTTGCCTTGGGCTGCCAGCATCGTTTCCATCATCTGGGCAATATCGGAGTTGGCACGGCTTCCACCGGCTTTCTTGAAGCTTTCGGGATTCATGTCGCTGATGAAACTCTTCAGCGAACCGTCGTAGGGTATCACTTGCGAATTGATGAAGTGCAGCTGTGGCTTGCCGTTGGAGTAAGTGGCAAGGCTACTCACATAGCTATAAACGGCATCCTTCAGTTGTGAACCGTCGCCCATGTAGCCGTCCATACTGCCGGAGTTTTCAATATAGACCTTGATCTGGGGAGTTGCTACGGGCAATTCCTTTTTGACCGTTTCCCATTTCACGATGAGGTTGTGCTCACGCGGAATGAGCATATATACAATCAGCAAGAGTACCACTAAAGTGGCGGGGATTATAACTTTTTTCATTTCCTTTTTTTGATATTGACGGCAAAAGTACAAAAAAAGTTGCACACCAAGAAAAGATAACTATGTTATCTACGGATTTTTTATTATTTTTAGGAAGGTTAATTGTCTGAGGCACGTTTTTTAACCTCTTCTTCTATGCCTGGAAGCATTTTCTGGATCTGCGTGATGCGGGCTTTCAGATCGGGTGTGTTGCGGTATCGCTGGTAGTAGGAGAGGGCACTCCGGAAATTGTCGAGCGCATTCTCCCATTCTTCCAGAAACATATAGCTGAAGCCTATCCGATAGAAAGAATCGCCTTTTTCGTTATCGTAGCACACTTGTAGTTGCTTCTCATAGAGAGGGATGCACTTGCGGTAATGCCCCAGGTTGAAATGGCTCTCGGCATCGGCAAAATAATAGAAACTGCGTTCATGCGGGGCATAGACGTCGAGTTTGTTGATGACCGAATCCAGGTAGGCCGTGGCTTGCTCGTAATTCCACTCATAGTAGTGGCACACGCCCAGATAGGCTTTGAAGCGCGGATTCAGTTCATATTCATCATCGAGCTTCTGAAAAAGCAGCAGCGCCTCATGATATTTTCCTGAGGCAAAATACTCCATAGCACGCCCCAATTGTTCGGCATCTTCCGATTTCTGGCGGCGTTGGGCACCGACGGGCATAACCGTCAGCAGCAGGAGTGCGATGAAAACGTACTTTTTCATTTATGAAACACGATGAAATGGGACTATTCCGTATAGAATCTGATCAGCCTTTCGATAGCTTGCTGGCATACCGGACAAAACTCAGGATGCTCGTTGGTGCGCATCCGGCAATCAGGATAGGCGCGATAGACGCCTTTCAGCGAATAACCGGCACCTTCATGGAGTCCGGCACCCTTCATGCTTTTCCACTTACTGTCAAAATCTTTCAGTGTTGTGATGTTGGGTTCCCACGGCTCAATGTCAGTCGGATACATCGGAATCTGCTCCTGTTCGTAGGCATATTCGTCTGCAAGTCCGGCAAAGGAATGTCCGAACTCATGAACCACCACGGGTTTGAACGACGGATGGTGAGTCATGCTCAGGTTGTAGCTGTTGAGTATGCCTCCGCCGCCATAGTTGTCCGTATTGACCAAAACAATGATATGCTCGTAAGGAGTGCCTGCAAGACAATCGTGTAACAGCTTGAGATTGAGTGTCGTTAAATACCTGTCGCTATAGAAAGTGTCGAAGTGGCTACCGAGGGCGGTTTCCTTCCAAATACCCTTGCCGGGAATACTTGTACCAGAGTCTTTTGAGGGCGATTTTACCGCGATGACTTGGAAGCGGTCTTTCAACTTCTTGAACGGCTCGTGGAGGAATAGTGCTTCCATAGCCGTGCGGGCATCTTTCAGGAAAACATCCATTTCGCTTGCCTGATAACCTTCTGCCACGTAGGCTATGTGGATGCAGTTGGAAGTATCTGCCGGTTGTTGAAGAATTTCATAATCTACAGGCAATTTGCCAATATGGCGGATCAGGATATCCTGAGGGTTCACAGTATGAGTCAGCGAAGCCATCACCTCCCTGCGGCTATTGCGTAGCTCAACGGTCACGTCAACGGTGTCTTTGGGCATGGGAATCAGAAAAACGTTCTCAAAACTTTTCTGTTCGGTTTCGGCTTCCGGGTAGGAAAGCCATTCCTGAAAGAGGGTGGAGAATGAGTTCTTGTAGATGATTTCCTCCGAATGGTGCCGGCGCACGATGATCTGGCCGTTGCCCTCCACGGGAACTTCGGCTAGCCTGCGGTGTTTGCCATACCATCCTGCCATCATATTCAGCTTATCTACATAGATGCTTTGGGCTTTGGCATTTCCGGCAAAGATATAGTCGATGCGGAGCGTGGAATCGCGGAAAAGGGCATCGAATTGCTGAGCATAACCCGATGAAACCGCAAAAAACGTACAAATAAAAAACAAGATCCGTTTCATTTCCTTTTTTGTTTCAGTTCTTTCCATAAGGCTTTCACGTAGTCGCGGTTCCAATCCTCTTCCTTGAACCGTTTGTCACCGTACTGAAGGATGTCAATGTCAACGGGGATATATCCTTCGCCAGAATCCTCTTGATTGCGTCCGCAGTTATGCTCCAGGTCCTTGAACCATTGTTTCAGGGCCTCATACGTCATGCTTGTCCTGATTTCGGCAAGGGCATTGATGTAGTAGCCGTCACCGCCATCCACGGGCTTCGTCTTCATAAACTGGGTGAAAATGATGTCAGAACCGAACATTCCCCCCAGATACTCCCTCACGGAGAGCGCATTGTCGTGCTGGTTAAGATTCGTACCGATGGCGATGATTACTTTCATGGGCCTCTATCTTAAGTCGATGACTTCTGCCTGAGGATAGTCTTTCGCATTGAAGCGGAACACCTTGTCGGGCAGGGAAGCCTTTCGGAAATTGCTGATATTGATGTTGGTCCAGCCTTTCGCGGTTTTCATCTTTACGTTGGTGGGCACGAACTGGTTGTTCACGGTGATATACATCTCCGTGATGGTGCGTTTGGGATTGGTGGCTTTCAGATATACTTCGTAGCCGCTTTTCACGTCCTTCTTGGTCATCGAGTAGCCCATGTTGTAAAGGTTGATGAATCGGTAGGGATTCATCGTCTGCTGCTGGGCTTCGGTGGGAGTTGACACATTCACTTCCTCTGTGGCAGTCATATAGGTCCATTGCGTCTTCCCGTCATACCACATCTTGGCTTGCGGGGTGTTGGCCACGAATTTGTTGCCTTTGATGGAAATCGTACCTGAGGCATTGCCGTATTTGCCGCTCATCACGAAATTGGCCGTAGCACCTTTCTTGGCATTCACCACGGATGCGGCCTTGTCGAGTATCTGTTTGGCGGTCTGAGCGCTGACGTTGGTGAGCGCGAGCGCGCATATCAATGTGAAGATGATTCTTTTCATTTCTTTTCTGTTTTTAAATTATCCTGTTCTTTTGACGTTTTCCTGGCGGGATGGTTTAACCGCGAAGCGATGCCAGCAGGCTGTCGAGGCTTGCAATATCGGTAATCAGCACTTCGCGTGGCTTCGAGCCTTGTGCTGCTCCCACGATACCTGCTTCCTCCAGCTGGTCCATCAGTCTTCCGGCACGGTTGTAGCCAATGGCAAAGCGGCGTTGCACCATGCTGGTGGAACCCTGTTGCGATACTACGATGGCATGAGCTGCCTCTTCGAACAGCGGATCCAGATTGTGGGCGTCGATTGAACTACCGCCAGAAACTCCGCCTTCATCGGTGGAAGGCTCTGGCAGTTCGAGCGGCTCAACGGGACCGGGCTGTGCCTCTACATATTTATTAATGCGCTCCACCTCGGGAGTATCCACGAAGGCACATTGCACACGTACGGGATCGCTACCGGCAGAGTAGAGCATGTCTCCACGTCCGATGAGCTGGTTGGCTCCCGTGCGGTCAAGGATGGTCATCGAGTCGATGCGGGCAGACACCTTGAAGGCGATTCGTCCGGGGAAGTTGGCCTTGATGTTACCCGTGATGATCTTCGTGGTAGGACGTTGGGTGGCTATCACCATGTGGATACCTACGGCACGTGCCAGCTGGGCGATACGTGCGATGGGAAGTTCAATCTCCTTGCCGGCCGTCATGATCAGATCGCCGAACTCATCGATAATGACAACGATATAGGGCATGAAGTCATGACCGTCGGTAAGGCGGAGCTGACGGTTTACGAATTTCTGGTTGTATTCCTTGATGTTGCGCGCACCGGCCATCTTCAGCAGGTCGTAGCGGTGGTCCATCAGTTTGCAGAGGGAGTTGAGCGTGCGGATCACCTTGGTCACATCGGTGATGATAGCTTCCTCGTCGCCCGAATCGTCGGGAATCTGCGCCATGAAGTGGTTCACGATGGGGGCATAGATGGAGAATTCCACCTTCTTGGGGTCAACGAGCACGAATTTCAGCTCGTTGGGGTGCTTCTTATATAACAAAGAGGTGATGATGGCATTCAGGCCGACGGATTTACCCTGACCGGTAGCACCAGCCACGAGCAGATGCGGAATCTTGGCCAAATCTACCATGAACACGTCGTTGGTAATCGTCTTTCCGAGTGCCAGCGGCAGTTCCATCGTGGTTTCCTGGAACTTTCTGGAGTTCAGAATGCTTTCCATCGATACGATGCTTGCTTTGGCGTTAGGCACTTCGATACCGATGGTGCCCTTGCCGGGGATAGGTGCGATGATACGGATGCCGAGTGCCGAGAGGCTCAGGGCGATATCATCTTCCAGGTTGCGGATCTTGGAGATACGCACGCCTTCGGCCGGTGTGAGTTCGTAGAGCGTGATGGTGGGGCCTACGGTGGCCGAGATACTCGAAATCTTCACCCCGAAGGAGTTCAGCACCTCGATGATGCGGTTCTTGTTGGCCGTCTGCTCCTTCATGTCGATATACGGCCGGTTGTCGGTATCGTATTTCTTGAGCAGGTCGAGCGTGGGATACTTATATTTCAGGAAAGGCTCCTTAGGATTGATAGGCGTGGAGAGGTCCTCTTCGCCCTGCACACTCTTGCCGGATGCCTTTTCGCCTTCTCCGGCCACGGTCACGGTCATGTCACCTAATTTCTCGGTTTCATCGGCCTTGGCTGTCTTTTTCTCTTTTTCCTTCTCTATATTATCATCGGTTTCATCGGCAATCTCGATTTCGGGGGTGTCGTCTTTGTCCGTCAGGTCAATCGTCTGGCTCGGTGTGGGATCTTCGTAGGCAGGAGCCAATGCCGGCTCGGGTTCATGGTCTTCACTCGTGTTGGTGATGCGGAATTTCACGCGGTCGGTTATGATGCTCACGGGATTGAGCAGTTTGCGTATCACGTTGATGGTCTCATTGCTGATATAGGTCAGGAAGATGATGGCCACGATGCCCAAGACGGCCATCAGGCCTGGCGCTCCAATCACATTCTCCAGCCACTGGCATACGAAAGCGCCGTGGTCGCCGCCGGGGTTATAGACTTGGTCGCCGAGGATAGGTGTGAGGAACTTGGCAAACGTCACCGAGCACCATAGCATGATGACGACCAGCGAGAGAAACCACTTGAAGAGATTGATCTTCGTGTAGGCTTTCGAAATGCGAAGCCCGAAGATGGCCAGCAGTACCGGAATGATGAAGGCGGCAAATCCGAAGCACCGCGAGATGAAGAAGTAGGAGAGTAGTGCTCCCGTAGAGCCGCATGTGTTCTGAAACTCACGCTGTGTGTTCATCCATTCGCCGGGTTTCAAGTCCAGCACGAGGCTTTGGTCGGCCTGTCCCGTGGTGAAATAACTGACAAATGCCAGTATCATGTAAATCGCGATAATAAACAACGAGAACCCGAAGATTCCGTTGAAGATATCGTTCTGAAATATATTCTTGATGCCTATTGCCTCCGAAAATGATTTCGCCGGTTTGGGCTGCTTCGTCTGCTTTTTCTTTGCCATTCCTTTTAATGTGGTTTAAAATTTGATGCAAAAGTAGCAGATTTTTCTTAGAAAACACCATAAAATCGCATTTTTTTGCTAATTTTGCACCGATTTTTATATGAAGACTATTTTTAAGAAGTTTGACAAGAAACGCATCACCGCCCTCCCCGCTGTGCATTTTGAAGGCAGAATCGTGGTGGTGATCTCTGCTGGCGAGGCCGAGAAGGCCGTTGACTACCTATTGACCCAGCCCATACTCGGTGTGGATACGGAGACCCGTCCCTCTTTCAAGAAGGGGCAGATTCATAAAGTGGCACTCCTGCAGGTTTCCACCCACGATACCTGTTTCCTCTTCCGGCTCAACTATCTCGGCATGGCTCCCGCTATCGTCCGCCTGCTTGAAGATGTGAAAGTGCCCAAGGTGGGATTGTCGTGGCATGATGACATCCTGCAGCTCCACAAGCGTGCTGAGTTTACTCCCGGCAATTTCATCGACCTCCAGAAACATGTAGGGGAGATCGGCGTGGAAGACCGTTCGTTGCAGAAACTTTATGCCAACTTTTTCGGCCAGCGCATTTCAAAGTCGCAGCAACTTAGCAACTGGGAGAACGATGTGCTTCAGGAAAAGCAGAAAATATATGCCGCCACAGATGCCTGGGCCTGCATTCAGCTCTACGAGGAACTGATGCGGCTGGAGCAGACACAGGACTACGAACTGGTGGAAGAATCGGAAGCGGCTATTGCCTGATATTCGTACCGAATAAACAACAACCTCATACACAAGACCTATGTACAAGTCAATATATCTAAAGAAAGGAAAGGAAGAGAGCCTGCTCCGCTTTCATCCCTGGGTGTTCTCGGGGGCCATCCTCAGGATGGATGAAGGCATCGGGGAAGGCGATTTCGTGCGTGTGCTGGCAGAAAACGGCGGTTTCATCGCCGTAGGCCACTATCAGATTGGATCCATTGCCGTGCGTGTGCTTTCGTTTCGGGATATTGAGATAGACGAAGCGTTCTGGGAGAGCCGCCTGGCATCTGCCCTCCGGATGCGTATCTCTATCGGTATAGCCGACAACCCTCTGAACAACACCTACCGGCTTGTTCATGGCGAGGGCGACAACCTGCCCGGGCTGGTAATCGACTGCTACGGCCAGACAGCCGTCATGCAGGCTCATAGCGTGGGCATTCACGTCTGCCGCAGAGAGATTGCCGCTGCCTTGGTGAAAGTGATGGGAGACCGCATCGTGAACGTGTTCTACAAGAGCGAGACCACGCTGCCCTTCAAGGCCGAACTTGGTCAGGAGAACGGCTTTATCATTGGTGGTTCCGATGATAACACAGCCTTGGAGAACGGCCTCCGGTTCCACGTGGATTGGCTGCGTGGGCAGAAGACCGGTTTCTTCGTTGACCAACGCGAGAATCGTTCACTGCTGGAAAAATATGCCCGTGGCAAACGGGTGCTCAATATGTTCTGCTATACGGGTGGCTTCTCCTTCTATGCCATGCGCGGGGGAGCCGAACTGGTGCATTCCGTGGATTCTTCAGGCAAGGCTATCGAACTGACACGGGCCAACGTGGAACTCAATTTCCCGGGTGATTCGCGCCACGAGGCTTTCTGTGAAGACGCCTTCAAATTCCTTGAACGGGCTGGCAATCAGTATGATCTCATCATTCTCGACCCGCCTGCCTTTGCCAAGCATCGCGGAGCGCTCCACAATGCCCTGAAGGGCTACACCCGACTCAACCGGGCGGCTCTGGAGAAGATTCAGCCGGGCGGCATCCTGTTCACGTTTAGCTGTTCGCAAGTGGTGACAAAGGACAATTTCCGCAACGCCGTGTTCACGGCTGCTGCCCAGAGCAAGCGCAAGGTGCGCATTCTGCATCAGCTTCACCAGCCGGCCGACCATCCCGTCAACATCTACCATCCCGAGGGAGAATACTTGAAAGGCCTTGTGCTTTATGTTGAATAAGAAGGTTGCTTCATTCATTCGCCAGCACCGTTTGCTCCGTCCTGAGGGCCATTATCTCGTGGCGTTGAGCGGTGGTGCTGATAGTGTTTGTTTGTTGCTCGTCCTGAAGCAGTTAGGCTATTCCGTTGAAGCAATTCATTGCAACTTTCACCTACGTGGAGAAGAGTCTGACAGGGATGAACTTTTCTGCCGGAATCTCTGCGACGAACAGCAGGTTCCGCTCCATCTCGTACATTTCGAAACGCGGGAGTACGCCCAGCTTCACAAGGTCAGCATCGAGATGGCTGCTCGCCAGTTGCGCTACCGCCATTTCTTTCAGCTCTGCCAAGACCTGCAGATGGATGGCATCTGCGTGGCCCATCATCAGGATGATGTGGCTGAAACGGTGCTGATGAATCTGATCCGCGGCACGGGGCTGAAGGGCTTGTCGGGCATTCGTCCTCGTCAGGACTTCAATTTCGTTTCTAATAATGTATCTGTAAGCCCGTCAGACAGTCAGGTTCTGCATGTTTTTCGTCCTCTTTTGTGCGTCTCTCGCGATGAAATTGAGGATTTTTTGAACGGAATCGGGCAGAAATACGTAACCGACAGTACAAATCTCGTAGATGATGTGATGCGCAACAAAATGCGTCTTCGGGTGCTCCCCATGCTTCGCGAGATGAATCCCAAAGCCTCCGAAAATATCGTTGAAACCGCTGAGAATGTGGCATTTGCGGATGAATACCTCGAAAGGAAAGTAGAGGATGATATTCGCGGATTGGTTGGCGAAAATGTTTTCCCAGAAGCCTCTGCCACTCTCTCAATTCCTATCGGAAAGATAGAAAATGAGTATGTCTTGTATCGTATTTTGAGCCGTTTTGGCTTCGTTTCTCCCCAAATCAAGCAGATTTTTGCCCGTTTGGATGCTCCTACAGGAACGGTGTTTTGCTCTGAAACCCACACGCTGGTGTTCGATCGTGGCTGTCTGCTCATTGAGGAATTGGAGAAAATTCCCTTCCGGGAGATGAAGATTCCCGAGGAGGGCATCTATCGGATAGGGGAGCATGCAAGGCTCAAAATTGAGCGGTTTCATCGAGAGGATTCTTTCCAGATTCCTCGCGAAAAGCATGTTGTTGCATTGGATGAAGCGGAGGTCAGTTTTCCGTTGACAGTTAGGCGATTACGTGATGGTGACCGTTTCCGCCCGTTTGGCATGAAAGGTAGTAAGCTGGTTAGCGATTACCTTACTGACCAGAAACGCTCCTTGCTCGAAAAACGCCGCCAGTTGGTCGTCACCGACAGCCGCGACCGCATCCTCTGGCTGGTTGGTGAACGACTGGATGATCGGTTCAGGATCAAGGATTCTACCGAACAGGTTCTTGTGCTGATTAGTGAATAATGCGTTACAGCGTTACAGCGTTACAGTTCCAAAAACGATTGTGGGTAATTATGATAATAGAACTATATTTATATATATTTATAAATATATATAAATATAGAAATAAATTTTGGATTAGAATGACTCTTTCGAGAACTGTAACACCGTAACATCGTAACAATCCTGAACACCGAAACCGCAAAAAAGTATGAATGAATGTAATCGTGCAAACTTATCCAGGAATATGACATCCGAAGCGCAAAAATATGATTTCCTGCTGCGAAACCATATCGTAATTCCTTTTAACAATATCAGATGTTTTTGTTAACAGAATTTTACAGCTTATCATGTGCAGTTTTTTGGCGGATTCAAATTAATGTCGTATCTTTGCAAAGTAATTTCGAAACTGAATAGACAGTATGCATACAAGAGAAGAGAAACTGGAAGCCTTCGGAAGGCTGCTCGATGTGCTCGACCGGCTGCGCAAGGAATGTCCCTGGGACAGGAAACAGACCAACGAGAGCCTGCGGCCGAACACGATCGAAGAGACGTTCGAACTGTGCGATGCCCTCCTGAAAGACGATAAGAAGAATATCTGCAAGGAACTGGGCGACGTGATCATGCACGTGATGTTTTATGCCAAAATAGGCGAAGAAACCGGCGATTTTGACATTGCCGACGTCTGCAACAAAGAGGCTGACAAACTGATCTTCCGCCACCCGCACGTCTATGGCGAGGCAGAGAGCCTGAAGCATTCACACCTGGCGCAAGCCGCTGAGGGCGAGGAACTCTCATCCAAGCAGGTGCTCGAAAACTGGGAGCAGATCAAGATGCGCGAGAAGGATGGCAACAAGAGCGTGCTCAGCGGAGTGCCCGATGCGCTGCCCACGATCATCAAAGCCTATCGCATCCAGGAAAAGGCGCGCAACGTGGGGTTCGACTGGGAAGACCGTCAGGACGTTTGGGCAAAGGTACGCGAGGAACTTGGCGAACTGGAGGCTGAACTGAAACGGGAAGACAAGGAGAAGGCCACGAAGGAACTGGGCGATTTCCTCTTCTCCGTGATCAACGCTTCAAGGCTCTACAAGCTGAATCCCGACAATGCGCTGGAATATACCAACCAGAAGTTTATTCGGCGTTTCAATTATATAGAGCAGCATTCCATCAAGGCAGGTAAGCCACTGACGGAAATGACGTTAGGCGAAATGGATAAACTTTGGAATGAAGCAAAGGAATTAGAAAAAGAATCAAAGATATGAAGAGACTGATTTATATATTTGCAGCCCTGCTGGTGATAGGCATCAGCGGTTGTAAGGAGCAGAAGAAACCCGCTCCGGAAGTATTGAGTGGCGTTGGAGAAGATAGCCTGGAAATGGCTGACACTACCGTCTATGGCGTTTGCGGAGAAGGCACGGCCATGCACTCCCTGGAACTTATCACCAACAACGGAGACACGCTGCTGATGGGAATGGGCGACGACTCGATACCCTGCGTGAGGGGCGGACTCTCGGTGGGCGATCGGCTGGCTGTCATCATCCAGAAAGGCGGCGAGGAAGATGAATGGGACAAGGCCTCGCTCGTGATCAACCTCACCACGCTGATGGGTAAATGGACGGCTCTCGACAAGACTTTCGAACTGCAGGAAGGCGGAGTGGTGGTCAGCACCGTGGTAGAGCCCCATCCATTGACCGAATGGAAGATCTTCAACGGTCATCTGGTGCTCTCGGCTGACACCTTCGATATCTATGAACTGGGAGCCGATTCCCTGTATCTGGAAAACAAGGCTGGCATCTTTGCCTACAAACGGATGAAGTAGGGCCAAGTGGAGCAGTTCAGGGTACATATCTTAGGGTGCGGAAGTGCATTGCCCACCCTTCACCACATGGCTTCCTCGCAGGTGGTGGAGTTGCGCGACAAGCAGTTCATGGTGGACTGCGGTGAAGGCACCCAGTTGCAGATACGCCGTTCGCGAATCAATTTCAATAAGATTCAGGCCGTCTTCATATCCCATATTCATGGCGACCATTGCTTCGGGCTGATAGGAATGATCAGCACCTTCGGACTTCAGGGGCGCAAGGCTCCGCTCCAGGTATATGCCCCTGAGGCGCTCGGGCCGATGCTGCAGTCGCAGATAGACCTCTTCTGCCAGCACCTCAGTTTCGAGGTCACTTTCCATGCCATTGACACGAAGCAGAACGCCGTCATCTATGAAGACCGCTCGCTCACGGTGTCAACCATCCCCTTGCAGCACCGGCTGCCCACGTGCGGTTTCCTCTTCCGTGAAAAACCTACTTTGCCGCATATCCGGCGCGATATGATTGACTATCTGGAGATACCAGTCTCGCAAATCAACAACATCAAGAACGGGGCAGGGTGGACAACTCCTGACGGCCGCACCTTCACCCACGAACAACTGACCACACCTCCTGATCCGCCCCGCGCTTATGCCTATTGCTCAGATACCCGATATGTGCCCACGCTCCATGAGATCGTTGCCGGTGTTGACCTGCTGTATCACGAGAGCACCTATTGCCTTGACAGCAAGCAGCGGGCCGAGACCTACTGGCACAGCACGGCAGCCGATGCGGCCACGGTGGCACGGGAGGCAGGCGTGAAGAAACTGCTGCTGGGTCACTACAGTTCGCGCTATCCAGATGAAAACGCATTCCTGGATGAAGCCCGCGAGATATTCCCGGAGTCGTATCTCACCAACGAAAATGACATTTTCAACGTCTGATTTCCGTCGCTTTGACAAAATTATGGGCTAAATATTTGGAAGTTTCAAGTAAAATACTTATATTTGCACCAAATATATGCGCGTATGAAGAAATTTTTCCTTAAAATAACCCTCTCGCTGGCTATGTTGGCTGGCTTGCCTGCCATGAGTATGGCGGCTATCGAAATCATCGATCAGGACGCTCAGGCCACGGTGATTTCGCAAACCACCAACAACACGCTTCACATCGTGAATGCCAATGGAGGCGTGGTCTATATCTACAACGTGGCTGGCAAGTGTATCAAGACCTTCAAGGTGGAAGGCCCAGACCGCCAGTATGAACTCAATCTTCCGAAAGGAATCTATATCGTAAAAGTAGGTAACACCGCACGACGCATCACCGTGAAATAATGCGCAGGATTCTCTGGATGGCATTCTTTTCGGCAGCCTTTATCCTGATGGCTTGCGACGAAAAGGGTACCTATTCAAATAAAGACTTGACCGTAGAAGCGTTTTCAGCGATGGAAACGCCTTCTTTTGCTATCAACTCACATACGATACGCAAACATCTCTCACAGATACTGAAGGCAGATACGGGGCGGCTCATTGCTGATAGGGAAGTCCGTAATTACTACCGTAGGGAGCGTCCCTTCCTCTGGATTGACCGTCACGGCATTGACCATAGGGCCGACTCGCTGCTCTACTGGCTTGAAAGAGTGGGTGAGACCGGCATCGACCCTGCCATCTACCGACTGGAGAAGATGAAGTCCGACCTCGCCAGGCTCCGCAGGCTTGACCTCTCGGAAGAGGAAGACATCAATCGGGTGATGGCAAGGCTGGAATACAACCTTACCCGCGCCTACCTGCGCTATTCCTCTTGTCAGCATTTCGGCTATGTGAATCCTGCCTACACGCTCAACCATTGTGCCGTAAAAGACTCGGATTCCACCCACGTCACGTATTACCATGTGTTCGACGTGAAAATGAGCCATCCCAACGAGGCTTTCTACACACGGGCCTATCACAAGATTCAGCACGATAGTGTGGACTTTTTCCTGCGCGAAATCCAGCCTACGGGCAAGATGTACCGTCGGCTGGTGGACTATCTGAACACCAAGAAGCCCCAGGGCGAAGAGCGTCGCAAGGTGATATGCAGCATCGAGCAATGCCGCTGGCAAACGGAGGATTCGCCCGAGAAACATTCGAAATACGTGTTCGTGAACATACCTTCCTACCGCCTCTATGCCTATGGGGAGGATTCGGTGCTGACGATGAAGGTGGGATGTGGCAAACTCAAGACCCGCACGCCCCTTATCCATTCCAGCATCAAGCGGATGGATCTCAATCCGAAGTGGTTCGTTCCCCAGAGCATTGCCAAGGGCATTGCCGGACGTACGGGCTATCTGCGCCGCAACAACATGTATATCTACGACCGGAAGGCGGGTAAGCTGCCACCCGAACGAGGCTCCTATTCGCGTATCATGGAGGGCAAGCAATATATCGTACAAGAGGGTGGCCCCGGCAATTCCTTAGGACGCATCATCTTCCGTTTCGATAATAACCATAGCGTTTATCTGCACTATACGAACACGCCCTGGTTCTTTCAGAAGAGCGAGCGCTCGGTCAGCCACGGGTGCGTGCGTGTGGAAAGACCTTTGGAACTGGCCATTTTCCTGCTGAAGAAGAAGGATGAGGACTTGATAGAGAGAATTAAGTATTCGATGGAGGCCGACCTCAATCCTAACGACAATGCTCCGGATGACAAACCCAAGGTTGACCGCAAGAAGCTGATAGGCAGCGTCAACGTTGACCCAGAAATCCCCGTTTTCATCGGTCATTTCACCTGCTATCCATCGGCCGACGGCGAGCTGCATTATTATAAAGATGTGTATGGCTATGATGCCGCCATCTGGAAAGAAATGAAAAAATACCTGCTTTGAACGAGAACGAGATATTAAGACTGTTGTCCAAGCCCGAAACGCAACGCAAGGGCTTCGAGATGATTGTACGCCAGTATAGCGAAATGCTATATTGGAAGATACGTAATATCGTTCAAGACCATGATGATGCCAACGACGTGCTACAGAATACGTTCCTCAAAGCCTGGCAGGGGCTCGGCGAATTCCACTCTAAGTCAAAATTATCCACATGGCTCTATCGTATTGCCGTAAACGAATCGCTCGATCACCTGAGAAAGCAGAAATCCAAAGTGAGTGCCGACGAAGATATCTCAGTGGCCAACCGGTTGCTGGCAGATAACTTCTTCGATGGTGATGAAGCGCAGGCCCTGCTGCAGGAAGCCATAGCGCAACTGCCTGATGTTCAGCGCACTGTGTTCACACTACGCTACTATGACAATATGAAGTATTCAGAGATGAGTATCTTGCTGAAAACCTCAGAAGGTGCCCTGAAAGCCTCATATCACATAGCGGTGAAAAAAATTCATGACTATCTTTTAAACTTTTCCAAATCCTAAACGTCTAACTATCAAAGAAATCATTATGAAAGAAGAGAATGATCTTAAACAGGCCTATGGCACACAAGCCCCTTTCAAGGTGCCTGAAGGATATTTCGATGATTTTGCTACCCGCATGATGCAGATGCTGCCCGAGCAGGAAGCAAAGGTTATCGAGATGAAACCGTCAGGATGGCTACGCTGGCGTCCCTACGTGGCAGCAGCCAGTATTTGTGCGATAATCGGCGGCTCGGCTTTGTTCTTCTTCGGACAAAATACCGAGCAGACCACTGCCTATTCCGGTTCGAATGCTGCTGCTACGGAGATCACTATGGAGCAGGCTGCCGACTATGTGATGATTGACAATGATGACATTTATACTTATTTAGCTGATTTCTGATGAAAAAGATTCTCCTATTATTTATATCGCTCATGAGCCTGACGCAGGCATCAGCTCAATTCGGGAAGATGCCTAAGTTTGACCCCAAGCAGTTTCAGGCTGATATGGAGCAATTCATCACGACTGAAGCCGCTCTCTCGCCCAAGGAGGCAGAGGCTTTCTTCCCAGTTTATCGGGAAATGCAGAAGAAGCAGCGTATTTTGTTTGACCAGCAACGCCGCCTCCGTCACATCAAGCCTACGGATGAAGCCGGTTGCCGTGAGGCTATTCAGAAGAGTGATGACTGTGAACTCCAGTTGAAAGAGATACAGTTGCAGTATCATAAGAAGTTCATGAAGATTCTTCCGGCCTCCAAAGTCTATGATGTCCTGCGCGCGGAGGAAAAGTTCCATCGGCAGATATTCAGCATGAACAGGTTCGGAAGAGGCGGGAGACGTTAAGAGTCCTTCACATTTCCAATAGGTAAAAACACAAAGAAAGCCGTTTTCATCGTGAAAGCGGCTTTCTTTTTTAGCATATCTCAAAAGGATTTATCCTATCAGTTCCACACTTCGTTTGAGGAATTTGTCGAGTGCTTCACCGCGAAGCATACCGTTCTGCAGAAGGGCAAGGTCAATCAGTTGGTGAACAATCTTGTTGTCCTTGGCGGCCTCGGCAATAATCTGCTTCTTCTGGTTCTGCTGTTCATCGATAGCCTTCTGCGTGTTGCTCAGGTCGTCTTTCTCGTCCTGGGTCACTTCCTCTGGCTTCTTCTTGTTCTGCTCCTGACGGAGAATGGCCAGGCGGGCTTCCTGTCCCTTGATTTCAGCAAGGACTGGCTTCAGGGCTTCCTCGGTTTTGGCGGTTTCATCGGCAAGAACCTTCTTGATGAGCGGATGATCGGCATTGAGCACCAGGTTGTAGGCATCGGGCATCTGCGAATAGAATCCCATGCCCTGCTGATAGCGGCTCATGTCCTTCATGCGGCGCATGTATTCACTCTGCGTGATAACGATGGGCTGAGCCTGTTCGCCAAGACTCTCCACCTCCACATAGAACTCTGCCTTCTCCATCTTGGGCATCTGCGAGCGGAAAGCCTCTGACAGATTGTCACTCGCTTCTTTCTCAAGTGTGTTCTTCGGGGCATCCTCCTTCACGATGAGACGGTCGATAATGTCACCGTCAACGCGTGTGAAGCGGCTCTTCTCGAACTTCTGCTCCAGCATTCCCACCATCGGTGTGTCAAGTTGTCCGTCCATCATCAGCACGGAATAGCCTTTAGCCTTTGCTCCTTCAATGAAGGAGTATTCTGCTTCCTTATCGTTGGCATAGAGATAGATCAGGTTACCGTCCTTGTCGGTCTGATTATCCTTGATGAGTGTCTTGTATTCCTCGTAGGTGAAGTATTTGCCATCTACATCCTTCAGCAAGGCGAAGTCCTTGGCTCGGTCGTAGAAATCTTCCTGCGAAAGCATGCCGTAATGGATGAAGAGCTTCAGGTCGTCCCATTTCTCCTCGAAATCCTTGCGGTTCTCCTTGAAGAGAGAGCTCAGCCGGTCGGCAACTTTCTTGGTGATATAGGTGGAAATCTTCTTTACGTCACGGTCGCTCTGGAGATACGAGCGGCTTACATTCAACGGAATATCGGGTGAGTCAATCACGCCATGAAGCAGGGTCAGGAACTCAGGAACGATGCCTTCCACCTGATCCGTTACGAACACCTGGTTGCAATAGAGCTGAATCTTATTGCGCTGAATGTCAATGTTTTGCTTGATACGTGGGAAATAGAGAATACCCGTCAGATTGAACGGATAATCTACATTCAGGTGAATCCAGAACAGGGGCTCGTCCTGCATGGGGTAGAGTGTGCGGTAGAAACTTTTGTAGTCCTCGTCCTTCAGCGTGGAAGGAGTCTTTGTCCAGAGCGGCTCCACATTATTTATAATATTGTCTTCCTCGGTATCCACCTGCTTGCCGTCCTTCCATTCGGTCTTCTTGCCGAAAGCAACCGAAACCGGCAGGAACTTGCAATACTTGTTGAGCAGTCGCTCAATGGTGGCCTTCTCAAGGAATTCCTTGCAATCATCGTCGATATAAAGGATGATATCCGAACCGCGATCGGCTTTCTCCACCTCTTCAATCGTGAATTCAGGACTACCGTCGCAGCTCCATTTCACGGCTTTCTCACCCTCACGATAACTCTTTGTCACGATTTCCACCTTCTTCGACACCATGAACGAAGAATAGAAACCCAGTCCGAAGTGGCCGATGATGGCGTTGGCCGTGTCCTTATACTTGTCAAGGAAGTCAGTAACGCCTGAGAAAGCAATCTGGTTAATGTATTTGTCAATTTCCTCTGCGGTCATTCCGATACCGCGGTCGCTGATGGTCAGTGTGCCCTTGTCGGCATCGAGCGAAACATGCACGGTCAGGTCGCCCAATTCTCCGTTGAAATCGCCTTTTTCTTTCAGCGTCTTCAACTTCTGGGTGGCATCAACGGCATTGCTCACCATTTCACGGAGGAAAATCTCATGGTCAGAATAGAGAAATTTTTTGATGACGGGGAAGATGTTCTCTGTCGTAACCCCGATATTACCTTTTTGCATAATTTTGAATGTAATTAAGTTTCTGCCTTACACTCTTGCAAATTCCGTGCCAAAGCGAGAAATGGCATATATACCATTAAATTGAGTTTACGCTACGTATCAAATAATGTCAAAAAGGTATTAATTTATTTCAAAGTCCGATTTTTCTTATCTTTTTATTTGAAACAAAACGAAATTTTCACTATCTTTGCGAAGAAAATCAGGACAGTTTGACCGGACATGGAAACGCAAGAGAAAAAGTTCAGTATGATTGCTGATTATTACTCGCATCATTATGACGAGGTGCTTGGCTTTGTGTCAAAGCGGATGATGTATGCCGAGGGTGCTGAAGACATTGTTCAGAATGTCTTTATGAGGCTTTTGCGTACGGATAAGATGATTACTCCCATCACGCTTCCGTGTCTTGTATATACCACTGCCCGCAATCTGCTCATTGACTACTGGCGCCATCGTAGGTCGGTAGAGGAATATGAGCATTTCATCGTGCAGCTGGGGGTGAGTGATGATCTCGACGTGGCTTCGGTGTATAGTGCGGCCGAGATTACGGAGATCCTGGAGCGCGGCATAGCCCGCCTGACTGATCATCAGCGCACCATTTACCGTATGAATGTATATGAAGGAAAGAAAGTTTCGGAGATTTCCGAGACGCTTCATCTGACTTATAAGAGCGTTGAAAACCGCCTGGGAAGCGCTCGCAAGGAAATTCGCCAGTACATGAAACGCATGCTGGCATAACATAACCCTATATATTCGATAGGTAGGTTTTTTTAGGTAACAGTCCCCGCAATAACGTAGTGATTACGTATAAAGCGGGGACGTTTTTTAGTTCTGCTTGAAAGCCAGCACCTTGGTCATTTCAGGATCCAGATAGAAGGTGCGCACGAGTGTATCCTCCTGTTGTATCACCTTCATCCGCATATAGATGAATTTTCCGGGCACCGGTTTTTCCCATTTAATGCCTTTCTTGAAGGCTTTGTCTTGCGGAGCCTGTTGCTGAAGGGCAACGAGCACGCTGTCTTTCACCTTGTAGGTGCTGTCCATCGAGATAAACTCCGTCTCATATTCTGCATTGACCAGATTCGCTTTGAGGAATTCATCTACGGTGTTGGTGGCCTTGCGCCGATTGCCACAGGCTATCAGCACAAGGCTACACATTATTATATATAATACCTTTCTCATTTCTTTGCAGGTATGTTCTTCAGGATTTCGAGCAGATGATCCCACACCATCTGGACCGTGGGGATGAGCAGGCGCTCGTCGGGTGAATGCACGCCGCGGAGCGTGGGCCCGAAGCTCACCATGTCCATGTGAGGATATTTCTCGGAGAAGAGTCCGCATTCTAGTCCTGCATGGATGCCGAGCACCTTTGGCTCCTTGTTGAAGAGTTTGCGGTAGGCTTCAACGGTGATCTTTGTCAGTTCGCTATTGGCATTCATCTTCCAGGCAGGATAGCCGTCGCCCTGGTTCACTTCAGCACCGGCCAGTTCAAACACGGCCTTGATGGAAGCTGCCATATTGCGGAGGTTGCTCATCACGTTACTGCGCTGGGAAGCCACCACCTTCACCTGTCCGTCCTGGGTTTCCACGCTGGCCACATTGCTTGATGTCTCCACCAGCCAGGCAATCTCCTCGTCCTGACACATCGTCAGAATACCGTTGTGCATGGCCTGCAGGCAGCGAATCAGGTTCTTGGCCGTCTTGTCGTCCATTACCTCTGTGGGCTCCGTGCTTTCCATCAGGAACTCCATCGTGGTATCTGTTACATGGAACTCATCGGCAGCTTCTGTGGCAAACACATTCCATTCGGCCCTTACATTCTCCTTGTCGGCATTGGGAACAGCAATGATAAGTTGGCCGTCACGAGGAATGGCATTGTGCATCTTACCGGAATTGAAGCAGGCCAGGCGAACGTCCGTCTTCTGCATCTGGGCATAGATGAAACGGGCCAGCAGCTTGATGGCATTGGCGCGTTTCTTGTTGATGTCGTCACCTGAATGACCGCCTACAAGACCTTTCAGCGCTATCTTGAGGAAGAAGTAGCCTTCGGGTGCCTTTTCCTTCGTATAGTGGAAGATACCTTCCGTTGTAATACCGCCGGCACATGACACGAATATCTGGCCTTCATCCTCTGAGTCGAGGTTAATCAGGTAACGGCCGTTCATGAAGTCACCCTTCATGCCGAAGGCACCTGTCAAGCCAGTCTCTTCGTCACGGGTGAAGACACACTCGATAGGACCGTGCTCAATATCATCGGAATCCAGGATAGCCAGTTCAATGGCATCACCGATACCGTCGTCGGCACCGAGTGTGGTTCCCTTGGCCCTCATCCACTCACCATCGATGTAAGTCTCGATGGGATCGTTCAGGAAGTCAATCTCATGGTCCACGAGTTTGTCGCAAACCATATCCATATGGCTCTGAAGAATCACCGTTTCAAGGTTCTCGTAGCCTTTGGTGGCACCCTTGCGGATCAGCACGTTACCGGTCTCATCCACCTTTGTTTCCAATCCACGGCTTTCACCAAATTCCTTCAAGTACTCAACCATCTTTTCCTCGTGCTTCGATGGGCGTGGAATCTGATTGATTTTTGCAAATTGCTCGAAAACACGAGCGGGTTTTAAATCACTTTTATTCATTATTAATGTAATTTTATTTTGAAATTCAAGGGATATTCCGTATCTTTGCACTCGATTTTGCATTACAAATGCATGCAAAGATAATAAAAATGCTGAAAACTCTTGTCATAACCGTGTTAATAATTGCTATTTGTGTAGCATTATTGAGCGTAAAAGTGATTTTCAAGAAGAATGGAAAGTTCTCCTCGCAACACATTCACGACAATGAAGCATTGCGCCAGCAAGGCATCCATTGTGTGCTCGATCAGGACCGGGAAGCAAGGGAGGCAGACAAAGCATATTAAGAATCAAAACATTATAAAGAAAATGAAAAAGACATTTATCGTTGCACTCTGTGCCGTTATGATGGCATCATGCAACAAACAGGCACCCAAGGTTGACGAAAAGCCGGCCAGTCAGAATGCACCCACAGAACTCAAGATTGCTTTCGTTGAGGTAGATTCCATCATGACGCAGTACACTTTCTGCAAGGAAAAGAGCAAGGAGCTTGAGAAGAAAGGCAACAACATCCAGAGCACACTCGCCCAGAAGCAGCAGGCTCTCCAGAATGCTGCCGTGAAGTTCCAGCAGGACATACAGGCCAACAAGTACACCCAGCAGCAGGCTGAAGCCGTACAGGCCGGACTCCAGAAGCAGAACAATGACCTGCAGGCACTCAATCAGCGTCTGACAGCTGATTTCCAGAACGAAACCGAGAAGTTCAACGAGGAACTCCGCAAGAACATCCAGGCTTATCTGGCTGAATACAACAAGGATAAGAAATACTCCATCATCTTCAGCAAGCAGGGTGACAATATCCTTTATGCCGACGGTGCATACGACATCACGAAGGAAGTGGTGGCCGGCTTGAACAAGTCATACAAGGCTGCTCCTGCCAAGAAGGATGAGGAGAAGAAGGACGCCAAGGCCGAAAAGAAATAAAGCCACGGAAACAATTATCCAACCCATTGCCCAGTTCCACTCTCCGTTGAGGAGCAAGTTTGGCATTCCACGCCAAAGCGGACTGGTAGAAGAGCTCGAAGGCGAAATCGTCTTCGAGCCTCCTTTTCGTAACCCCGACTTCATCCGTGGACTTGAAGAGTTTGACTACATCTGGCTCATTTGGGAGTTTTCGGCTAACCGCCATCAGACCCATAACGCAATGGTGCGGCCTCCTCTTCTCGGAGGAAACCAGCGGGTGGGGGTATTTGCCACGCGCTCACCATTCCGTCCCAACAGTCTTGGACTCTCTTCCGTACGCATCGCAAAGATAGATTGGGAAGATAACCGCGGCCCTGTCATCAAGGTGAAAGGTGCAGACCTGATGGACGGCACGCCTATCTTTGACATCAAGCCCTATGTGGCTTATGCCGACAACCACGAGGGTGCCCGAAGCGGATTTGTTGACCAGCACGAATGGAAACGGCTACAGGTCATTATTCCTGAAGAGTTCCATTCTTTGTTTGCACCCAAAGAACTGTCAACCCTTGAAGAGATACTTTCCTGGGATCCACGTCCGCAAACTCAGGTTCAGCATGACAAGACTTTCGGAATGCCTTTCGGCAAATACGATATTCGTTTCCGTGTAAAGGATGACATTCTCACCATCGTGGAAATCGTCGTTTCCAACGGATGATACTTTGCCTTTCATTCCGTAAATGCAATTCCGAAAGGCTTATTCTTCGGAGAGGATCTTCATGTATTCTTCGTAGCTGATGTAGCGGCCGCCCATGCTCTTGAGATGGGGAGTCTCCAGTTGGCAGTCAATCATCCTGCCTCCTACGTCTTTCATGGTTTGGGCCAGCGCGATGAGGGCCACCTTGCTGGCGCTGGGTTGCAAGGAGAACATGCTCTCGCCGATGAAGCAACGGCCAATGGTTACGCCGTAGAGGCCGCCCACGAGTTGACCGTCTTCCCATACCTCTACGCTAGCAGCCAGATGCTGGCGATGGAGTTCGGTGTAGGCTTTGATCATGTCATTGCCCAGCCAGGCTCCTTCTTCTTCATAACGCAGTTGGCTGCAATGACGGATTACACTTTCGAAATCGCGGTTGATGGTTACTTCATGGCGATTCTTGTTGAGCAGGGAGCGCATGGAATGGGAGATATGAATCTCTTCGGGGAAGATGACGAAGCGCTTCATGGGACAGTACCAATGAGGCTTATCGTCGTCGCGGAAGCTGTACCAGGGGAAGATGCCGTGGCTATAGGCCAACAGCAGACGGTCAACGCTGAGGTCGCCGCCCACGGCTATGAGTCCGTCGTCTTCGCCCCAATGCGGGTCGGGAAACCAAAGTCCTTTATCGAGTTGTATCACCATAAGTTTTGCAAAGTTACGAAAAACTTCTTAAAGAAGATGAGGAATTTGAAAAATATGCTTACCTTTGTATGCAAATCAAGAAGTATCATAGCATGCCAAAGGAACAATCGAGCATCAAAGAGCGTAGCCGGACTGGCATCCGTGAGCCCCGACGCTATAAAGTGACTATCTATAACGATGATTTCACTTCGATGGAATTTGTGGTGAGGATTCTGATGGAAGTGTTTTTCAAGAGCCAAGCCGAAGCTGAGGCGCTGATGCTCAAAGTGCACCATTCCGACAAGGCTGTGGTGGGCATCTATAGCTATGACATAGCCGTGAGCAAAGTGGAAAAAGCCACGCGGATGGCCCGCGAATAAGGTTTCCCGTTGCGGCTTACCTACGAACCCGAATAAATCATAGAATTTTCTGTTATGCCAAATATTCCGAATACAAAGTTTACCGACCAGGTGTTTCAGGACACGATGAAGAAGTGTGTCGATATGCGCCACCAGTTCGTCACGCCGGAACATCTGCTCTACGGACTTCTCGAACAAGAACGCTTTGCGGCGGCCCTCGACTATTATGCCGATCTGACTATCTTGGTGCCCGACCTCAACGACTATCTTCAGAAGATGGAGAAGGTGCCCGAAGGCATGGCGTATAGGCCCGAGACCTCACAGCAACTGTCGGAGCTGCTGGAGGCTGCCTATCGTAATGTGTCCTTTTCGAGTGCCGAGAGCCTGGACGTACCCCATCTGACGCGCGCGCTGCTCAGCCTGGACGACTCGTGGGCTGCCTATATGCTGAAGAAGGAACTGGGCGATGACGTGGAAGAGTTTATGGGCGAACTGATTTCCTATTATGAGGAAACGGATGAAGAAACCGCTGATGCTGAGGAGAGTCATGACCGGCTGCAGTGGAAACGGCTCGTGACCTGTCTGAATGATACCGTGGCTTCGCATCATCCGCTCATCGGACGCGAGAATGAACTGCAGCGTACCATTCAGGTGCTCTGCCGCAAGGATAAGAACAATCCGCTCCATGTGGGAGAGCCCGGTGTGGGAAAGACGGCTCTGGTCTATGGACTTACGGCGCGAATCGTGAAGGGCGATGTGCCCGACCGTCTGAAGGGCTGTAAGGTTTTCCAGATGGATCTCGGCACGATGCTCGCCGGAACTCAGTTTCGCGGTGATTTCGAGAAGCGCATCAAGCAGGTGATGGAGGGCGTGCGTAAGGAGGGCAACGCCATTGTCTATATTGATGAGATACACAATCTGGTGGGTGCTGGTCGAGGCAGCGACGGAGCGATGGATGCTTCCAATATGCTCAAACCATATATGGAACAAGGGGATATAAGATTCATCGGTTCAACCACTTATGAGGAATATAACCGCTACTTCTCGAAGTCGCGTGGTATCGTGAGGCGCTTTCAGCAGATTGACATTCTGGAGCCGTCGGTTGACGAGACAGTCCGTATCATCGAAGGCTTGCAGAAGCAGTATGAGGATTTCCATCACGTGAAATACAAGAAGGATGCCATCCGGTATGCGGTGGAGTCGAGTGCGAAATATATCAATGAGCGATTCCTGCCCGATAAGGCCATCGACCTGATCGACGAGGCCGGGGCCTATCGCGAAATTCATCCCACAGACAAGAAGACTCAATATGTGGATAAAGCCCTCGTCAATGATATCCTGCAGCGCATCTGCAAGATAGATGCCGTGGCGCTGAAGGAAGACAACAACCAGACGCTCGAAACACTTGAGAAACGTATTAAGGCGCGTATCTACGGACAAGATGAAGCCGTGAAGCAGGTGGTGGAAGCCGTTCAGATGTCAAAGGCTGGCCTGCTCGATGAAAACAAGCCTTTGGCTTCTCTGCTCTTCGTGGGACCTACGGGCGTGGGTAAGACGGAGGTGGCACGCGTGTTGGCACAGAAATTGGGCATTCAGCTGGTGCGTTTCGATATGAGTGAATATACCGAGAAACACACCGTGGCCAAACTCATAGGCTCGCCGGCGGGCTATGTGGGCTATGAAGACGGTGGCCTGCTCACCGATGCCATCCGCAAGACGCCTAACTGCGTGCTGCTGCTCGATGAGATAGAGAAAGCGCATCAGGACATCTACAACATCCTGCTGCAAGTGATGGATTATGCCTCGCTGACCGATAACAAAGGGCGCAAGGCCGACTTCCGTAATGTCATTCTCATCATGACCAGCAATGCGGGTGCCCAATATGCAGGACAGACCGTAGGGTTTGAGGCCAACACCAGCCGAGGCCAAGCGATGCTCCGACAGGTGAAGAAAACCTTCAAACCGGAGTTTATCAACCGCCTTTCGGGAACCGTGGTGTTCCACGACATGGACCTGAAGATGGCCGGTATGATTCTCGACAAGAAACTCCGCGGGCTTCAGGAGAAGCTTACGTTGAAGAATGTGGTGATGAAACTGTCTGCCGATGCCCGCCAACACTTGCTCGACGAGGGATTCACCCGTGAGTATGGAGCGCGCGAGATGGATCGCGTGATTGCCTCTCAGCTGAAACCCTTGCTGATGCGCGAGATTCTCTTCGGCAAGTTCAAGAAGGGCGGTGAGGCCAGCGTAGATTTACATGATGGAAAACTGATTATAGATGAAGGACAAAAATAATTCATACAACCGCCAGGGCGACTACGAGACCTTTATCGTAGAACAGGAGCAGCCATTGCTGGAATTCCTGTTGGAGCACGTGAAGACACTCAGCCGCTCGAAGATTAAGCAGACGCTTCAAGGCCGTGGTGTGATTGTCAATGGCAAGCAGGTTACGCAGTTCGACTATCTGCTGAAGCCAGGAATGAAGGTGGCCGTGAGCCGTTCGAAGAAAAACAACGAGACGCTTCGCAGCCGATATGTGCGTATCGTATATGAAGACCGCTGGATTGTGGTGGTTGAGAAGCAGGTGGGCATTCTCTCCATGGCTGCCGGTCACAGTTCGCTCAATGTGAAATCGGTGCTTGATGACTATTTCCGTAAGTCGCACCAAAAATGCAATGCCCACGTAGTGCACCGGCTTGACCGCGATACGAGCGGATTGATGGTGTATGCCAAGGATAAGCAGACGGAACAGGTGATGGAGCATGCATGGCACGAGATGGTCTATGACCGTCGCTATGTGGCCGTGGTGAGCGGACAGATGGAGCAGGATAGTGGTACGATACAGAGCTACCTGAAAGACAACAAGGCCTATATCACCTATTCATCGCCTACGGATAATGGCGGCAAACTGGCCATCACGCATTACTTCACGCTCGACCGTTCGCGGGATTTCTCGCTGGTGGAATACAAGTTGGAAACGGGCCGCAAGAATCAGATTCGCGTACATTCCGCTGACATCGGTCATCCCGTATGCGGCGATGTCAAATATGGTGATGGCAGCGATCCTGTTGGCCGTCTTTGCCTTCATGCTTTCCTGCTGTGTTTTGAGCATCCCGTCACGCATGAGCGAATGGAGTTTGAGACCCCGTTTCCTCGGTCGTTTACGGATTTGTTCAGATAAAGGATTAAAAGATTAAGAATTAAGCATTATAATTGTGTTATGCAAGACTATTATTTTTATATTTTCGCCCTGGTGGTGATTGTCGTGGCTTTCGTGTTGCTGAAGAAAGTGGTGAGCTGCCTGCTGAAGTCGGTGATTATGCTGGCCATTATTGGTGCGCTGGCGTACATCTATTTTACGTACTTCATGCAGTAGTCTCTTCGTCGTAGAGACGGTCGAAGATTTGACGGAGCTCCTGAGGGCGGGTAATCAGCCGGCGGATTTCTTCCAATTTCTCCTCGTTGGGAGATTTTGGCATCCACAGGCGTATATAGCCGTGCACGGAATACTTCTCGTCCATGTGGTCCATGAAGCGCTGCCAATGCTCCTCCTTCGACTTTTCGGGATAGTGGGAAAGGCCGAATTGGACTGTTCGGCGGAAGACACTCATAGGCTCCAGATCACGGTCGGCTTCTGCAACAATCTTTCCGTAGATGCTTCGCGGGGCATGACTGGCGGATGCACGATGATCCTCAACGGCTTCTTTCATCACCTTTAGCTGTTCGGCTGAAAACCAACGCTTTAAGCGGGCATCTGCCATTAGGATTTTTCCGCTGGTGAGATGGTGGATGGCGCGAGGCCCTTCTAGTCCCAGGTCATGATAGGCGGCAATGGCGTAGGCCATGTTGAGATCCGCTCCGGCACGTCGGGCAATCTCCAGCGAACGGCGGATGACACTATTGGCGTGAGCAAGATTGTGGGCTTTGTCGAATTCAGTATAGCGGGGCAGAATCTTCTGCTCGATGAATTCCATCAAGTCAAGGCTTACGTTATTTTCCATGAAATGCTCCTTATTTTTTTGCAAATATACTGAGAAATGTTTAACTTTGCAAGAAATTTTCTGAAAATGAAAGATTGAGACAATGAGAAATACGTTGAACGAAGATGAAGTAAGGCTGAATTCGGCAAAGGCATGGTTGCTGGCCGCAAGGCCGAAGACGCTGACGGGAGCCGCCGTGCCGGTGATGATTGCGCTGGCGCTGGCTTGGACTGACCGTTCTGCGGAGCATCCTTTCATGTGGCTGCCTGCCGTGCTTTGCATGCTATTTGCCTTCGTGATGCAGATAGATGCAAACTTCGTGAACGACTATTTCGACTTCATGAAAGGCACGGACGACGAAGAGCGTCTGGGACCGCGAAGGGCTTGTGCCAACGGCTGGGTCACGGCCAAGGCCATGCGCATAGCAATGGGCGTGACAACGTTCCTGGGCTGCTTCATCGGACTACCTCTTATATATTATGGTGGCTGGCAGATGATTGTAGTCGGCGTGCTTTGCGTGTTCTTCTGTTTCCTCTATACCACCCATCTGAGCTATATGGGACTGGGCGACGTGCTGGTGCTCGTGTTCTTTGGCATCGTGCCCGTCTGCGTGACCTATTACCTACAGATGCAGACGGTGACATGGGAAGTATTCGTAGCTTCGTTGGCCTGTGGGCTTGTCATCGATACGTTGCTGCTCATCAACAACTACCGCGATCGCGACAATGACCGTAGGGCCGGCAAGATAACGCTTGTGGTCAGAGTAGGTGAACGGGTGGGCGAGAGCCTGTATCTCTGGGCTGGCCTGTTGGCGTTCGTGTTCGGCGTGGTGTTCATAGTCTGCGGTCATCCCATGGCCGCAGTATTGCCTATACTTTATATTTGTCTGCATTTCCAAACATATAAGAAGATGAAAAAAATCAATCATGGACGCGAGCTGAATAAGATTCTCGGCGAGACGGCTCGCAATATGTTCGTATATGGCCTGATGGTCACCATCGGACTGCTGCTTTCACCCTTGAAGGCCCATGCGCAGCAATCGGAGATGAGCCACGTGAAAGTGACGATGAACGACGGATCGCAAAGGGATGGCTACGTGACGCGCTACTGGAGCGACGGCGGCGGTTTCAAGGTGATGAACCGCAAGTTCAGGATGATGGAAAACGGCCTGGAACGGGAATACACCGCCGACGAGGTGAAAGCCATCGACTTCGTGATGAAGAACCCCGGAAGCACGCTCAACGAGAACGTGATATCTGCCGATGTGGCCAATCCTTCTACCTTCTCTCCCCGAAAGGTAAAACGCCAGTTCGTGCATATAGAAGGAACCACCGAAGATGGAACCATCTACTGGTGGAACGGTGTTGACAGTCAGCAAATGCAGTTAGGTTCGCTCACGGTGAGCACCATCTTCGGCGTGAAGCTGGCGGGCGAAGATATCATCGTGCCCTTCATGACGGGTAACGTGATTTCGCTCAATGCGATGCGCATCCGCTATAAGAAGACTCAGCATAAGCAACTCGTGGAATATCTTGACAAGCGCGTGCTGAAGGGAGGGCAGAAGTTTTGGGACAGCATCCAGCGCGACCCGATGCTGTTTCTTGAATTGATCAGAGAATATAATAACAAACAATAATAAAAAGAACAATGAGAAGTATTGCATCAAAGTGGTTTGAGACCAAAGTGAAGTATGACAAGATGATGGAAGACGGCACCCAGAAGCCCGTTCCCGAAACCTATGTGGTGGATGCCCTGAGCTTCACCGAAGCCGAGGAGCGCATCACGGAGGAAATGTCGAGTTACGTGAGCGGCGAATTCGACGTGAAGGGTATTGCCGAAGCTTCCTATAAAGAGATATTCTTCAGCGACCTTGACACGGCCGATAAATGGTACAAGGCCAAGCTCCAGTTTATCACGCTCGACGAGAAGACCGAGAAAGAGAAGCGCACCTCGGTGTACTATCTGGTGCAGGCTGCCAACTTCATGCAGGCCGTGAAGAACATCGACGAGGTGATGGGCGGCACGATGATCGACTATGTCATCGCAAGCGTGGCCGAAACTTCCATCATGGACGTCTTCGAGCATACGGCGAAGAAGGAAGGTTAAGGTTTCAGGTTTCAAGTTTCAGGTAATGTACGACGTAAAAGGAAATCTTCGGAAGGTGTTGGGCGATCTGCCTGATGGCGTGCGGCTCGTGGCCATCAGCAAATATCACCCCAACGAATACATCATGGCCGCCTATGAAGAAGGCCAGCGGGTGTTTGGCGAGAGTCATGAACAGGAATTGCGCCAGAAGGTGGAGTCGTTGCCGAAAGACATTGAGTGGCATTTCATCGGCCATCTGCAGACCAACAAGGTGAAGTATATCGCGCCTTACATTCAGATGGTGGAGGCCGTGGATTCGCTGAAGCTGCTCCGCGAGATCAACAAGCAGGCGGCTAAGCACGAGCGCACGATTAAGGTGCTGCTCGAACTTCATATCGCCGAGGAAGAGACCAAGTACGGCCTTACGCTCGACGCCTGCCGCCAACTACTGGAGGACGGCGAATGGCGCGAGCTGAAGAATGTGCAGATTTGCGGGCTGATGATGATGGCTTCGTATGTGGATGACGTGGAGCAGATACGCTCAGAGATGATGCTGGCTTCCGACTTCTTCGATGAAGTGAAGGAGCGCTACTTCAAGGATGACCCTTGCTTCTGCGAGCGTTCGTGGGGCATGAGTCACGATTATCCCATCGCCGTGGAGTGTCATTCCACGATGGTTCGCGTGGGTACTTCGATATTCGGACCGCGCATTTATTGAGGCTTCCGCAGTTGTGCAGATTTTGTGCGCATCATCTGCACTTTTTGTGCAAGGCCTCTGCACAAATTGTGCAACTCATCCGCACAAATTGTGCAACGTATCTGCACAAATTGTGCAAACCATCTGCACACTTTCTGCACAACTTCAAGGGTAAAGCAAAAGGGCATACTTCAATGAGTATGCCCTTATTGATTGATGCCGGAGGAATGGGAAATGTCAGAGCATTCCTTTGGTGCTCGGCAATTCAAACTTGTAGATATCGCGCTTCACGGCCATCTTCAGGGCACGTGCCAAGGCTTTGAAGATGCCTTCAATCTTGTGGTGCTCGTTCTGGCCCTCGGCCTTGATGTTGAGGTTCATGCGGGCAGCATCCGACAGACTCTTGAAGAAATGGAGGAACATCTCCGTTGGCATTTCGCCGATGCGCTCACGCCTGAACTCGGCATCCCATACGAGCCACGGACGGCCGCCGAAGTCGAGGGCCACCTGGCAGAGGCAATCGTCCATCGGCAGACAATAGCCGTAGCGCTCAATGCCGCGCTTGTCGCCTAATGCCGCAAGGATACATTCGCCCAAGGCGATGGCTGTATCCTCGATGGTGTGGTGTTCGTCAACGTGGAGGTCGCCATCGGTATGGATGTAGAGGTCCATCATTCCGTGCTTGCCTATCTGCTCGAGCATGTGATCGAAGAATCCAAGGCCCGTCTGAATGTCACACTTGCCCGTGCCGTCGAGGTTCAGGCGAATATCGATATCGGTCTCCTTCGTGGTGCGGCGCACTTGGGCCGTGCGCTCGCCGGCAAATAGCAGCTCGGCAATCTTTGCCCAATCCATCCCGTCGCGCCCCAGAATCAGGGCCTTGCATCCGAGATTTTCTGCCAGCTGGGCATCGCTCTCGCGGTCACCGATGACATAACTGCCTGCCAAGTCGTAGTCAGGATTGTTGATGTATTCGGTGAGCATGCCCGTGCCCGGCTTGCGGTTGGGGTGGTTGTCTTCGGGGAAATGGGGGTCTATCTTCTGGTCGTCGAACGTGATGCCTTCGCCCTCCAGGGTCTGCAGGATGAAGTCGTGGACGGGCCAGAACGTGTCTTCGGGGAATGAATCCGTGCCCAATCCGTCTTGATTGCTAACCATCACAAATCGGAAATCGAGTTTTTCGCGGATGAAGGCCAGGTTGCGTATCATGCCTTTGACGAATTTCAGTTTCCCGAAATCGTCTATCTGTTCGTCCTCAGGCTCTTCGATGAGAGTGCCGTCGCGGTCGATGAAAAGAATCTTTTGCGGTTTCATTTATATCAATCTGTTTGTATTCTGAGTGCAAAGATACGTATTTTTATTTTTTTAATCCTTTAATTCTCCATATTTTTGTTTTTTGGTGTACCTTTGTAGAAAAATAAGAACTGTTTGCGATGGAAACTATCATTCACGAAGAACTGTATAAGACCCGCGGCTTCGGCGCCACGCTGAAGGCGGCTTACAATTTGTTTCTGACCAACTTCACGCGCATCTTCCGTCATCTTTGGTGGGCTGCGTTGGTATTTGCCCTTGTGCTGCCCATATCGGTTGTGGCTAATACGCTGATGGTTATGAGCGGTGGAAGCCTGGGATGGATATGGGCGCCCGTGGTGCTCATCGTAGTGGCTGCCGAGGTGGTGCTTTTTTCGCGCATGATGATGCTTTATAACGACGAGTCGTGGAAGTGGAACATCATCCGCGTGCTGAAACTGACTTTGGTCATTCTGGTTGCAGTTGCGGCGGTCAGTTTTATGGTAGGATTCGGCAAGGGGCTGATAGAGAACTGGCTAATGGCCGATATTCAGGAGAAGATGAAGACCGGCGCCGATGCTCAGGCCGCTATGGCTATGGCAGCCAACGCCAATATGAAGGTGATGGCGCTGATGGGTTGTGGAGTGATGCTGATTGGCCTGTTGATGGTTCCGCTTTATTATGTGATTATGAAGTATGTGGTGGAGGTGAAGAGCCGGCTGCGCAAGATCTTTTGGCCGTCTTATATGAAAGGATTCCGCCGTTGGGGCTACATCTTTGTGATGTTGTTGCTGACGGGACTTGTGCTGGCTCCCTTTGCGCTGATTGTCTGCTTGCCGCTTATCATTATGATTATGAGCATGATGCTCTCCACCAACGGTGTGCTGCAGGGTGATCCTTCGGGACTGCCCGGAGGTTTCATGTGGCTCTATTATGCGGTTTATGTGTTGACGGTCTTCGTACTTACGTTCTTCACGGTGTTCGAAATGACGGTAGCCTATTTCATGTATGGCAGTATCGAAGCCCGTGAGCAGGAGCGGCAGAAGGCACGCGAAATGAAATTAACAGGAGTAGAAGTATGAAGCAGATCAATTGGGGATTCATCGGTTGCGGTGAAGTGACTGAGAAGAAGTCGGGCCCTGCCTTCAACGAGGTGGAAGGTTCAAGGGTGATTGCCGTGATGAGCCGTACGGAGAAGCGTGCACGCTCTTACGCCGAGCGCCATCATGTGCCGAAATGGTACACCGATGCGCAGGAAATCATCAACGACCCCGACATCAATGCCGTCTATGTGGCTACGCCTCCGTCATCGCATGCCACTTATGCCATCATGGCCATGCATGCGGGCAAGCCGGTCTATGTAGAGAAGCCTTTGGCCAGCAGCTATGATGAGTGTGCGCGCATCAACCGCGTGAGCGAACTGACGGGCGTGCCCTGCTATGTGGCCTATTATCGCCGGTATCTGCCATATTTCCAGCGGGTGAAGAAGATTATCACCGACGGCGTGATTGGCAAGGTGACCAACGTGCAGATACGTTTCTCGGTGCCGCCCCGCGAGTTTGACGATGCCTCGCGCAAGAATCTGCCTTGGCGGCTTCAGCCCGAGATTGCCGGCGGCGGCTATTTCTACGACTTGGCCCCTCATCAGCTCGATCTGATGCAGGATATCTTCGGCGTTATCACCGAGGCTTCGGGTATCAGCACCAATCGCGGTGGATTCTATGCGGCTGAGGATAGCGTGAGTGCCTGCTTCCAGTTTGAGAATGGCGTTCCTGGTTCCGGCTCGTGGTGCTTCGTAGGTCACCATTCGGCCGAGGAAGACTGCATCGAGGTGGTAGGAACCGAAGGCATGCTCAGTTTCTCGGTGTTCAATTATGATCCTATTCTCTTGGTGACCAGCGAGGGAACCCGCAGCATCACCGTTCCTAATCCTCCCTACGTTCAATTGCCCATTATCCGAAGTGTGATACGCGACCTGCAGGGCTTGGATATCTGCACGGCTACCAGTGTATCGGCTACGCCGGTGAACTGGGTTTTGGATCGTATTCTTGGAAAATTCTAATTTGAAAGTGAGAAAGGGTATAGTATCGATATTGCTGTTTTCCACTTCCTGCTTGTTATGCAATGCCTCCCCACGGAATGAGCGTGAGGATACCTTGCAACAGAACAAGCCAACCTTTTTCCAACGCCTCAACAATAAACTGGACGTCATTCTGCGCTCGTTCAGCGAGAAAGATACCAACTACATAGAACCGCAGAAGTATGACTTCACGGTGATGGCACAACACACGCAGGTTTACCAATATACGCGGGTGGTGGCCGACAATGGCTCGGTGCTGACGCTTTCACCCGATGTGGTCTTCAAGGCTGGTCCCTATTTCGGATGGAAATGGCTATTCCTGGGATATACCATCGACGTGAAGAACTTCTTTAAGTCGTCGGCGGGAACCTATTTTGACATCAGTCTCTATAGCAATCAGGTGGGCCTTGATCTCTATTATATTGACAACGGCAGCAATTTCAAGATACGCCATCTTGATATCGGCAAGAACATCGGCACCTCTCCGCTTAACGGCAAGCCGATGGAAGGTCTTTCTGAGCGTTCCAAGGGCTTCAACCTCTATTACATCCTGAACCACCACAAGTTCTCCTATCCGGCGGCTTTCAGCCAGAGCACCCGCCAGAAGCGTAGCGCCGCTTCGGCAATGGCTGGTATTGGCTATTCCCACCATACGTTCAATATCAATTACGATAAGTTCGTGAAACAAGTCACAGACAATGTTCCGGAGATAGGCACGTCGATAGGTAAAGATTTCTTCGGTGACGACAAGATCAGCGGGATGGATTACCGGTCGTTTACCGTCTCGGGCGGTTGGGGCTACAATCATGTGTTCTCGCCCTGTCTGCTGGCTAGCGGCAGCCTGATGGGTGGCGTCTCCTATAACGTGACGGAGTCAGCGTATCAGTCGGGATTCTATAGCGTGATAAGAAATATCTCGTTTAAGAACATTACGCTCGACTTCACGGCTCGCATCGGGTTGGTTTACAACACTTCCAAATGGTTTGCAGGGCTTAGTGCCATTATGCACAATTATAATTACCGGACGGAGTATTTCCGTACGAATAATTTCTTTGGTACGTTGAACGTTTACGGTGGATTCTATTTTGACTTTAAAAAGAAAAGAAAATGAGAATGTTATTCATAACAGCAGCGCTGATGGTAAGCCTGACCGCATCGGCTCATCAGCCCCAGTATGAGCGTCAAGATTCTATACGCGTGGTGCAGATCCTTCAAGATGCAAGTAAGCTTCGCGCGGGCACGAACCTTATATTATATATAGCCCGTAAGTTTAAGGATGTGCCATACGTGGGCCACACGCTTGAACCCAACGATGATGAACGGCTCATCGTTAACCTCAGGCAGTTGGATTGCACCACTTACGTGGAAACAGTGTTGGCGCTCTATCGGTGCGTGAAGTCCGGAAAGCTGACATTTGCCGATTATTGCAAGCAACTTCAGTTGTTGCGCTATGAGGGTGGGGCAGAGCCTCATTATACCAAAAGGCTCCATTATTTCACTTCGTGGATGGAAGACAACCGACAGTTAGGTGTCTGCGAGGAAGTGCAGAGTCCTAATCCTCCTTTTACGGCCGTCCAGAAAGTGAGCGTCAATTGGATGACCACTCATGTAGGCAGTTATCGCATGCTTGCCAACAGGCCCGAGTGGGTGCCTGCCATCCGACAGATGGAGAAGAAGATTGAAGGCAAGCGTTACCGTTATATACCACAGGCTCAGGTGAAGAACACCCGCGTGCTCCGCAACACGGTGAAAGACGGAGACGTTATTGTCATCATCACGAACAAGAAAGGACTTGACACGCAGCATCTCGGTTTTGCCTCATGGCATAAAGACGGACTTCATCTGCTCAATGCGTCGAGCATTCATCATAAAGTGATTGAGGAGCCGATGACACTCCGCCAATACCTCTATAAGCATCCCACGATGCCGGGCATTCGCATCCTGCGTATCAAATAGCGAAGAACTGACAGAAAAAGAATATTGAAAAGAAAATCCCGCGATTCTTGATTGAACCGCGGGATTCTTTGTTTATCTTTGGAGTGAATTATTCACCCTTTTCGAGCTTAGCCTTCAGCTCAGCCAGAGCATCGAGGTCACCGAGAGTAGTTCCGGCTGCCACGTTGTTGATAACAGGTGCGTCTTCCTTCTTGGGAGCGCGCTTGCGAGCGGCCTTCTTGGTATCCTCCTTAGCCTCCTCGAAGGTACGGCTGTGAGAGAGGATGATACGCTTGGTTTCCTTCACGAACTCAATCACCTTGAACTCGAGCTCTTCGCCCAGCTGTGCCTGAGTGCCATCTTCCTTAGCGAGGTGCTTAGGAGTAGCAAATCCTTCACCGCCTTCGTTCAGAGCGATAACGGCACCCTTGTCCATCATCTCGGTAATCTTACCCATGTGAACGCTACCGGGAGTGTAGAGGGTCTCGTATGTATCCCAAGGATTGTCCTCAAGCTGCTTGTGACCAAGGCTCAGACGACGGTTCTCCTTGTCGATTTCGAGCACAACAACGTCGATCTCCTCACCAACCTGAGTGAACTCTGAAGGATGCTTTACCTTCTTGGTCCAAGAGAGGTCGCTGATGTGAATCAGGCCGTCAACACCTTCCTCCAGTTCAACGAAGATACCGAAGTTGGTGAAGTTGCGAACCTTTGCGGTGTGCTTGCTGCCAACAGGATACTTAACCTCGATAGCCTCCCAAGGATCTTCCTTGAGCTGCTTGATGCCGAGGCTCATCTTGCGCTCGTCGCGGTCGAGAGTGAGGATAACGGCCTCAACTTCGTCGCCAACGTGCATGAACTCCTGAGCAGAGCGGAGGTGCTGGCTCCAAGACATCTCAGAAACGTGGATCAGGCCTTCAACGCCCGGAGCAATCTCAACGAATGCACCGTAGTCGGCGATGACAACAACCTTACCCTTCACGTGGTCACCCACCTTGAGCTCGCTGTCGAGAGCATCCCAAGGATGAGGAGTGAGCTGCTTCAGACCGAGAGCGATGCGCTTCTTCTCGTCATCGAAGTCGAGGATAACGACATTGATCTTCTGGTCGAGGGCAACAACCTCGTGAGGATCGCTTACGCGGCCCCAAGAAAGGTCGGTGATGTGGATGAGTCCGTCAACACCGCCGAGGTCAACGAATACACCGTAAGAAGTGATGTTCTTGACGGTACCTTCGAGAATCTGACCCTTTTCGAGCTTGCCGATGATTTCTTTCTTCTGCTGTTCCAGTTCGGCCTCGATGAGAGCCTTGTGAGAAACAACAACGTTGCGGAATTCCTGGTTGATCTTCACCACCTTGAACTCCATTGTCTTGCCTACGAATACATCGTAGTCGCGTATGGGATGAACGTCGATTTGGCTACCTGGCAAGAAGGCCTCGATGCCGAATACATCAACAATCATACCACCCTTTGTGCGGCACTTGATGTAACCCTGGATAATCTCTTCGTTGTCCAGAGCAGCATTCACGCGCTCCCAGCTCTTGGAGAGGCGGGCTTTCTTGTGAGAGAGCAGCAGCTGGCCTTTCTTGTCCTCCTGGTTCTCCACATAAACCTCAACAATGTCGCCTACCTTCAGGTCGGGATTGTAACGGAACTCAGAAGCGGGAATAATACCATCGCTCTTGTAGCCGATGTTCACGATAACCTCTTTCTTGTCGAAGGAGATTACCTTACCCTCTACCACCTGGTGCTCACTTACCTTGTTCAAGGTCTCGTCGTAAGCCTTAGTGAGTGCATCCTTGCTGATGTTCACTGCAGAACCATTCTCAAACTGTTCCCAGTCGAATTCAGCCAGTGGCTGTACGTTCTTAAAATCTGACATAAAATAAATAAAAATTTTGGTACTCAGTACCCATTAAAAAATTAAACATGTGAATTAACTCAGCTTCATGCGTACGCGCAGGTGCGCAAAAAGCGGTGCAAAGGTACTGCTTTTTCCTTATATGGCCAAATGTTTTTCGATTTTTCTTTGATTATAGAGGTGAAAATCAATGATTTACTCCTTATAGATCTTTCGCATCAGGTAGTTGAGCCACCCGAAAGTGAAGCGAAACCATCGGTAGCTGCTCACTTCCATGCCTCCAAACCGGAGGATAAAGTCGCGATAGGGACTCTTCTTGAACGGGAGCCCTACATCCATGAAATAGATGTGACGGAACTTGCGCTCATAAGCATCGCTGATGGCTCCCCAAACGGTAGCCGTGGCAGGATAGAGCAGGGGATGGCTCTTACGCTTGGAAGCCAGATACCACAGATAGGCATTATTGTTGGAATAGACGCATACGCAACCTCCAATAACCTTGCCGCGCCAGATTGTAGCGAACAACCGACAGCTTTCACCCTGTCCTAATTCCCAAAACTGCTTGGCGGGTGGGAGATAGCGACGGATCTTCAAGGAAGGAAACTGATTGAGCATCTTGTAGAACTTGCGAAACTGCTGATAGTCTTCCACTTGCTTGAATTCCACTTCCTGTTCTATCAGGCGATTGATACGCTCACTCATTTTCTCGTCTAAGCGCTCTTCGGGTGGCATGGAGTGAAGGGAATTGTGTACTTCCATCCAATGAACGGGGAAATAGCCTTCTTGCTTGAAATGCTTGTAGCCGAACATCTTTTGCGAGAGGTCGCTGAATTCGATATTCAGGCAGAGTTTGTGCTTCAGTTTCTGCGTGATAGCCGACAGCATCAGTTTGAAGACTTCCTCTTTGTTGATATCCGGGCTATATTCCCCTTCGCCATAGATTCGACCCTGTGTGAAGAGGTAGGGTGGTATCAGCGAACCACGACGCCTCAAAGTGGCCAACAAATGGGCAACGACTACGCCGTTCTCTTCTGCCACTACCATATAAGGTGTTTGTCCTGAAGTTCGCTCACTGATGCGGAACAGTTCAGGACTATGGAAGAAACTCCGGCTTTCCATGGGGGGAAGATCTTCACTTTTTGTGATGATGCGTATCTCTATCACACCGCGAAAGTAATAAATCTTTTTAAAATCTGCAACTACTTTGCACTTTTTAAGTGAAATTGCTTACCTTTGCTAAACAATTTGACATATAAAAGAGAAATAAGTATATGAAAGACTTCAAGGATTTGGCGCAGATGCGCCGCTCGCACAGAAAGTTTACCGATGAGGAAATAGCAGCCGAAGACGTCAAGCTGATACTTCGCGCAGCGCTGATGTCACCCACCTCAAAAGGCCAGCGTGCCTGGCAGTTTGTAGTAACAGACGACCCTGCCGACATTGAGAAGCTTGCCGATGCCAAAGATATGGGCGGACAGTTCCTGAAGGGTGCAAAGATGGTTGTGGCCGTTCTGGGCGATCCATTGCAGAATGATTGCTGGGTGGAGGATGGTTCCATTGCGGCCATCTCCATGCAATATCAGGCTGAAGACCTCGGACTTGGCTCCTGCTGGGCTCAGATGCGTGGCCGTGGTTTGACTGATGGTACGAGTGCCGATACTGTTATCCGCGGCATTCTCGATATTCCCGAGAATCTATCCTGCCTGTGCCTGCTGGGATTCGGACATAAGGCCGATGAGCGCAAGCCTCAGAACGAAGACCGGCTGAAGTGGGAGAATGTACACGTAGGGAAGTTCAGTTGAGCATTTCACGTTAATATAACAGTTGAAGACACTGATGAGAATAGGATTGATAGGTGCAGGAAATTTGATGACAAACCTTGGCAAGGCGTTGGCCTCTGCCAAGGAGCATGAGATTGTGCAGGTGTGGAGCAGGACAAGGGAGTCTGCTCAGGCATTGGCTGCTGTTTTATGCACTCCTTTTACGACGGATTTAGACTGCGTCGTAGAAGCGGATGTCTATATCCTGGCCGTAAAGGATAGCGCCCTCGAATCTCTGATTCCACAACTCACCCGACTTCATCCCGATGCATTGTTCTTGCATACGGCAGGCTCTATGCCGATGGATGTGTTTAAGGGATATGGCCGTCATTACGGAGTGTTTTATCCCATGCAGACTTTCTCAAAAAACAAAGAGGTGAACTTCAGGGAGATACCGGTTTTTGTTGAAGCAAATAATGAGAATGCTCTTGAGGTTGTGAAAAACCTTGCAGCAACCGTTTCCGATGCAGTCTATGAACTCACTACGGAGCAACGGAAATACCTTCATCTGGCAGCTGTCTTTGCCTGCAATTTCACGAATCATTGCTACGATTTGGCAGCCCGTGTGCTTGAACCGCAAGGCATCCCCTTCAATGTGATGTTGCCGCTTATTGATGAAACCGCACGTAAGGTTCATGATCTGTCTCCGCATGATGCCCAGACGGGACCGGCCGTTCGCTATGATGAGAATGTCATTAATCGGCAAATGGCCATGATTGATGATGAAAATACCCGACAGATTTATAAACTCTTAAGCCAAAGTATTCATGATAAACTATGACTTGAAAAATATTCGCGCCATCGTGTTTGATGTGGATGGCGTGCTCTCGGCTGAGACCATTCCGCTTCCTGCCGTCAATCCGATGGATAGTGACGACGGACAGCCCATGCGTACCGTCAATATAAAGGATGGCTATGCCATTCAGCTGGCCTTGAAAATGGGGCTTCATCTGGCCATCATTACGGGCGGAACAACCCAAAGTGTGCGCCTGCGCTATGAGCGGCTTGGCATGAAAGACATCTACATGGGTGCAGCCGTGAAGATTAAAACCTACGAAGAATTTAAGGCAAAATATAATCTTGCAGACGACGAAGTGATATATATGGGCGATGATATTCCAGACTTGCAGATCATGCAGATTGTGGGGTGTCCGTGTTGCCCTGCCGATGCTTGTGCCGAAGTGAAAGAAATAAGCGTCTATATCAGCCATAAGAATGGAGGCTATGGATGTGCGCGCGATGTCATCGAACAAGTGCTCAAGGCGCAAGGTCTGTGGATGTCGGATGCGAAAGCCTTTGGATGGTAAGTGAAATGATGAAACAATAAACGGAAGAATGAAGAACTATAAGATTATACTGGCTTCCAACAGTCCGCGACGCAAAGAATTGTTGGCTGGCCTTGACGTTGAGTTTGAAGTGAAGGTATTGCCTGGCATTGATGAGAGTTATCCGGATAACTTGCCAGTAGAGGAGATTCCTCAATACATTGCTCAAGAGAAAGCCGAGGCTTATCGCAATCTGATCGATGAAGATACGCTGGTGATTACAGCCGACACCGTTGTGGTGCTGGGCGATGAGATTCTCGGCAAGCCGAAAGACGACGAAGACGCTTGCCGGATGCTTCGCGAACTGAGTGGCAAGACGCATCAGGTGATTACGGGTGTCTGCCTCACGACACTCCGGAAGCAGAAACGGTTTGCCGTTACGACCAACGTTACTTTCAAGGCATTTACCGACGATGAAATCAATTACTATGTAAGCCATTATCACCCTTTGGACAAGGCTGGCGCCTATGGCATTCAGGAATGGATTGGCCATATTGGTGTAACGGCGCTCAATGGCAGTTACTTCAACGTGATGGGGCTTCCCGTTCAGCGCATCTATAGCGAAATGCAGCGTTTTTGAAAGTATCATCCGTTGCCTTCCAAAGTATCATCCGTTGACCTTCAAAGTATCATCCGCTGCCTTCCAAAGTATGATCCGCTGGAAGTCAAAGTATCATCCGCTGAAGAATAGTGGATGATGAAAAAAGGTGTAGGGGTGTAGGGGTGTACCCTATTTCCATAAACTTTATATTTTTACACGCGCGCGAACCTTTATATATTTTTTTATATTATATAAAAGTTATGAAAATAGGGTACACCCCTACACCCCTACACCCGTACAGTCTTTATCGTTTCTCTTTGATAAAGCCGTGGCGATAGGCGTAGAGCAATTCTTTGAGGTCAGCTATCTGACGCTTCAGGTCTTCACCCTTGTCTGTGTCGGCTACCAGCATGCGATGGGCACTCATCTCTACGATTTGCGTGGTTGACTTGATGTCGGTTCCTCGCTTTATGGCATCTTCTTCACTTGTGAACGGCTCGTGCTGAACCAGTTGGAATCCGCGGCTATGATAGACGAGCGTGTATCCAGCAATACCCGTTTCGGCATGGTAGGCCTGTGAGAATCCTCCGTCGATCACCATCAGTTTGCCGTTTGCCTTGACAGGATTCTCTCCGCTTGAGGCATGTACGGGAACATGACCGTTGATGATATGCCTGTCGGTGCCTTCCACGCCGAAGGCATCCAGTATTCCATCTACGATCTGCTCATTATCGCGAAGCTTGAAATAGTTGCCTTTCTCTTCCTTGAAGGTTGACTTGTCGGTGAGGAAATAGCGCTCGAAGGTGGCCATCTTCGACTTGTCGAAGAGAATGCTGTCGGGGCCGCACCAGAGGTAGAGGAAATAATCCTTCGCATAGAGGCGTTCCTCGGGATCGCTGTCTGTCTGGAAAGCCGTACGGATCATCATGCCCGTCTGATGCATCAGTTCGCGGCCGCTATAGTTTCTGTCCTTGTAGAGATTCACTTCGCGCAGGGTTCCGTCTTCATTCAAGGGGACGGAGGCATGGAAGAGCAGGTTGTGGTTCACGATGGAGTACATGCAGCCGTGAGATAGCAGCATGCGGATATGCTTGTGGAGCTTTTCGCTCATCATGAAGGAATGGTGAAGCTTGTCCATCAGCGCTTGCTCGTCTTCCGTTAATGCATTGGGATTGCTGGGGTCGATGGTGGGGAAGCAGCAGGTTTTCATCTCATATTCCTTGCCATCCACGACATAGACTTTTTTCTGGAAATCAATATTCTCCAGCACGCATCGGTCGAGCATTCTCCATTCGGGATGTTTGTGGAAGAGCTGGGCTTCCACCTTGAACTGAAGCACGGCGATGGCCTTGTGCATCTGAGCCGTCAGCCGTGCACTCTTGGCATCCATTTCCTCTGCTCCGCCACTTGTTTTCGGGATGAATACCGTGCAGGGGTCGTCCTTGTAGGTCTCCATTGCGAATGTGGCCAATGGCACGAGGTTGATGCCGTAGCCTTCCTCGATGGTAGCGAGATTGGCATAGCGGAGAGAGAGGCGAATGACGTTGCAGATACATGCGTCGTTACCAGCGGCAGCACCCATCCATAGGATGTCGTGGTTGCCCCATTGGATATCCCAGTCCTTATAGCCTTTGAGCATGTCGAGAATGAGATGTGCCCCCGGGCCACGGTCGAAGATGTCGCCAAGGATGTGCAATTTGTCGATGACAAGTCGCTGGATAACGTGACAGATGGCTATGATGAAATCGTCTGAGCGTCCGGTGGAGACAATGGATTCGATGATGCTCTCCACGTAGGCGGCCTTGTCGTGGTCGTCGGTACGTTCATGAAGCAGTTCTTCGATTACGTAGGCAAAATCGGCCGGCAAAGCCTTGCGCACCTTAGAGCGTGTGTATTTGCTGGATACGTCGCGACATACCCGAACCAAGCGGTAAATCACGACACTATACCATTCGTCGATGTCTTCTTCTTCCGACTTCACCACTTCCAGTTTCTGTTCCGGATAATAGATTAGGGTGCAAAGGTCTCGCTTGATGGCGTCGCGTATTTCATTTCCGAATATTTCGTTTACCTTTCGCTTGATATTACCTGAAGCATTCTTCAGCACATGTTGAAATGCGGCGAACTCTCCGTGGAGGTCAGCCAGGAAATGCTCCGTGCCTTTGGGTAGGTTAAGGATGGCTTGCAGGTTGATGATCTCCGTGCTGGCCTCAGCTACATTTGGGAATGAATGTGACAAAAGCGTCAGGTATCTCAAGTCTTTGTCAATATCATACTGATTGTTGTTACTCATAGATTATCGTTCAATTCTTTAAGTTATTATTGTATGTTTGCTTTATAGAGAAGTTTCTTGATTTTGCGGGTGCCTCGGTCGTTCTTGGCTTCCATGGGCATGAATCCTTCCTCAAGGCCCAGGGATTCGTGAAGTATCTGGAGGATGCGTGCCAATGTCTTGCGCTCCTTCAGAAGTTGGAGCACATCCGTGACTTTCCGCTCGTTGTAGTCGGTGAATCGTAGGGTGGAGTAGAGGTCTGCCACATGCCGCCTTGAAAGGGTTCCTTTCTGCATCTCATGGATGAAATTAAGAATCACCGTGCATACCCTTACGTCAGCATCACCGGCATGCTTTTCCTCGGAATACTCTTTGAGCAGGAAAGGTTTTAGCAGGGCTTTGTCCTCGGGGAGCGGATGGTTGTTCTTTTTGCTTCTTGCCGGGAAGCGGTCGATGCCTGCTATGGTCTGAGGGGCAATCTGCAAGAGTGAGGCCCCTTGCCGGATTTCCTGCAGTACGCCTTCCTCATCGGCATGAAGCAGTATCTTTCGCCAAGAATCTTCTGAAAGTGAACGCACGCGTTCAGCATCTTCCAATGATATGCCTTGGCTTTCCGGATCTTGTGATAGTCCAAGGCGCAGCAAGGTGTTTTCCGCAAGCTTGTCGTCTTTTGACATCACCATGAAGCTATGGCTGTCGAGCACTTTCTGATAGAGTTTCAGATAGAGCAGGTTCATGTCTTCTTCTGAAATCTTGTTCGTATAGCGTGCATCCGGAATAAGAACCACTCTGTCGTTCCACGTATCGTTATATTCCAACAGGGGGTAGATACCGATCTTGAGCAAGTGTTGCTGTTCCTGTTCGGTGACGGCAACAATGGCATGTGCATTCTTGATCATCCAGCGCTGGAAGATGAGCAGCTTGGGCATCTTGCAAAGCCAGTAGTTGCGAAGCACATTCCAAGGCATGAGTTGCTTGCCTGGTGAAATCACGACAGGTTTCAGATGGTTGCGGCACCATAACATCACTCGCCAAGCCGTCCAACTCCAACATACGTGGATGTGCACGATGTCGGGCTTTTCGTTCAGCGCCTTCAGCTTGAAGGCCTTGAAGGATTGGGCGGTATTGTTATAGTGTAATACTTTCATAATTTATGACTTGTGAAGTCGTATTTGTCGGCTCTGAGATACTTGTATTTGTAATATAATGCCCTCCATGCGCGGCTGAGGTCCATCCCGACGATCTTCATGGCTGGAATGTCGGGCTCGTAGGGCTCCAGCTGCTTCTTGCCGATGATGGTGTGGACAATCAGCGTCAGCAACAAGAGAACTGCCGCACCAGCAAGCCAGATCCATTCCTGAAGGATTCCGCTTACGATCATGACTGCCACGAGGACCAGATACCATACATGTTTCAGCGTCTGGATCGTATCGTAAGGCAGGCGATGACCGAAAGAGCGCTTCAGATGCTTGCGCGTACACATATAATAAAGGTGTCGGTTCAGCCATTTTTTCTCCGTAGGTGCATCCTCGATGAGCCATGCCTCGGGCGATTGCTCAGTAGCTGTATTGCCCCGTTCGGCGTATTTGTTCACGAGAAAATCGTACTCACCTCGCACGAACTGGGTATTACCGTCGAATCCACGTCCGTTCATGAACATATCCTTCCGGAAAAGCAGGTTATGGCCTTCGGTGCGATAAGCGGTCTTTTCGGCCTCCTTCAGCAACTTTCTCTGCATCATGGCACGCTCATAGCGCTGATAGTCGGAGGCTTCATCGTTATAGTTGCTATAGCCCATCACCATGTCTATGCCATCCTCGATGTGGCTGGCCATCAGCCGCAGCCAGTCTTTGGAAGCAGGCACGCATTCGGGTTCAGTCAGCAATACCCAGTCATGGTTGGCTGCTTTCACACCGAGCGTGACGGCCAGCTTTTTCTTGCTCATATAGCGCGAAGAGTCGGGCACGAACGTCGTGTAGAGATTAGGGTACTGCCGTACCCATCTTTCGAGCAGGTCGTCGGTGGCATCCTCGCCCTTGCTGACCACCACGATCACTTCGAAGCCGGCCGGATAATCCTGCTCCATCAGGATGGGCAGATGCTGCTCCAGCTCGCGCTCGTGGTCGTGGGCGGCCATCACGATAGAGATGGCGGGAAGCGACGTCGATTTTTCTGCTATGGTTTCTTCTGTCATTTAAAATCTTCTGTTGTATAACCTTGGGGCAACTTCCGGCAGTTGTATTGCGAAGCCATAATCTCCCCGTAGGCACCTGCCGAGCGTATGGCCATCAGGTCGCCACGGTGGGCTTTGTTGAGGTCGATGGCTTTCACAAAGACGTCGCTCGATTCGCAGATGGGTCCCACTACATCGTAAGTCTCCAAAGGCTCTTCTGACGAGATGTTTTCAATCTTATGGTAGGCCTGATAGAGAGCCGGACGTATGAGGTCGGTCATTCCTGCATCCACGATGGCAAACTGCTTGAAGTCGCCTTGCTTGATGTAAAGCGTCTTCGTGATTAAGCTTCCCATTTGAGCCACCACGGCACGTCCTAATTCGAAATGACACGTCTGACCGGGGCGGAGCTTGAGAAATCTTGCGTAAGTATCGAAATAGGCTTTGAAGTCGGGCACAGGTATGCGGTTGGGGTGCTGGTAGTCCACACCAAGGCCACCGCCAACATTGATGGAATCCACCTGAATGTGATGACATTCCAACTGGTTCTGCAAGTCGTTGATGCGGTTGCAAAGAGCCTGGAAGTCGCCCATCTCAAGGATCTGCGATCCGATGTGGAAGTGCAACCCCGTGAATTTCACGTTTTTCAGACTCTCGGCATGAGCAATCACTTCTTCCATGTCACGCATGGAAATACCGAATTTGTTTTCGGCCAGACCGGTGGTGATATTGGCGTGTGTATGTGCGCCCACATTGGGATTGATGCGGAAGGCCACACGCGCTACGGTATTGCTCTTCTCGGCCAGTTCGTTGATGACTTCAAGTTCGGGTATGCTCTCTACGTTGAAAGCCGCGATACCCAGGTCAAGACCTAACTGGATTTCCCAGTCGCTCTTGCCTACACCTGCATATACAATCTTATCGGCAGGGAATCCGGCCATGACGGCGGCCTGGATTTCTCCGCCACTTACGCAATCGGCTCCCAGTCCGCTCTGGGCGATGATGCCGAGAATCTTCGGATTTGCATTAGCCTTGACGGCATAATGCACGCAGAAGTTCTCGTGCTTGCCAGCCTCGTCGTTGATCGTACGAAGTGTCTGGCGAAGTAGGGCCGTATCGTAGTAGTAGAAGGGTGTCTCCTTCTGTTTGAATTTCTCTATGGGGAAATTGCCTTTCATGTGTTTGATGTTGAGAGTGAGCCTGCGGATAGCCACTGGCTATGCTATTTACTTTTTAAATAAGGTGTCGCTCAAGGACTGGAGAGCACGTGCCTTGTCGGCCTCACGGATGAGGAACGAGATGTTGTAGTTGCTGCCTCCATAGCTGATCATCCGCACGGGGATGTTCTTCATGGCATCGGTAGCCAGCGTCTCGAAGCCCACGTTGCTCCAATCGAGGTCACCCACCACGCAGATGATGCACATGTCGGAATCCACGGTCACGGTGCCGTATTTCTTCAGTTCATCTACGATGTCGTTCAGATGGGCATCATTGTCAATACTCATGGACACACCCACCTCTGATGTGGCCACCATGTCGATAGCTGTCTGATAGCTCTCAAAGATTTCGAACACTTTGCGAAGGAAACCGGTGGCCAGCAGCATGCGGCTCGACTTGATCTTGATGGCGGTGATGTTGTCCTTGGCGGCTACGGCCTTGATCTTTCCTTTTACGGTCACGTTGTCGATGATGGTGCCGGGAGCATCGGGGTCCATCGTATTCTTCAGACGGACGGGAATGCCGGCAAACTTGGCGGGCTGAACACAGGTGGGGTGCAGGATCTTTGCACCGAAGTAAGCCAGCTCGGCAGCCTCCTCGAAATGAAGCTGACGCACGGCCTCGGTCTTGTCAACCACGCGCGGATCGTTGTTGTGCATGCCGTCGATATCGGTCCATATCTGGATTTCCTCTGCTCCCAGGGCTGCTCCGATGAGCGATGCTGTATAGTCGGAGCCACCGCGCTGCAGGTTGTCAATCTCGCCGTATGCGTTGCGGCAGATAAAGCCTTGCGTGATATAGATCTGATAGCCCTCGTTTTCCTCCATCACCTTTGTGAGTTTCTCCTTGATGTAGGTGGGGTCGGGCTCGGCATTCTTGTCGGTACGCATGAAGTCGAGAGCCGAGAGCAGGATGGCATTGACTCCCTGTTCCTTCAGATAGTTCACGACCATGTTGGTTGACATGATCTCACCCTGGGCAATAATGCTCTTCTCCTCGAAGGAAGTGAAGAGTTCCTTTGTGAATGAACGCAGGTATTTGAATTCGTCGAGGATGAACTCACGCGTCTTCACCTTGTATTCATCGGTGGAGTAGAGCTCTTCAACGTGAGCGAGGTATTTCTCTTCCAGACGGTTGATCACCTCGTTGGCGCCTTCTGGGTTCTTGTGATAGAGATAATCGGAAATCTCTACAAGACTGTTGGTCGTGCCGCTCATGGCAGAGAGCACGATAAACGTGGGTTCGCCACTCTTCGTAACGAGTTGGCACACACTCTTCATTCTTTCAGGAGAGCCGACGGACGTACCGCCGAATTTCATTACCTTCATAATCTTACTATATTTTTAATTTTACTCTTAATTCTAAACTCTTAACTCTTCAACTCTCCTCCCCATCTTCCGTGAGGTCAAGTTTGTTGAAGTCTTTGGTCACGTCGATGAGCTTTCCGTCCTTGCAACGGTAAACGATGCCGGGGAACCGATCGAGCATGGGCATGTTGTGGGTGGTCATCACGATGGCCGTACCCGTCTGCGAGATATTCTTCAACAGCGTCACGATGTTGCCAGCCGTTTCGGGGTCCAGATTGCCCGTAGGCTCATCGGCGATGATGATCTTCGGCTTGTTGAGCAGGGCTCTGGCGATGGCTATACGCTGCTGCTCACCACCGGAGAGCTCATGGGGCATCTTGTTCTTCTTGTCGAGCATGCCCACGGCCTCGAGCACCTCTTCGATGCGCTCCTTGCGTTCGTCCTTGTTCTTCCAGCCGGTGGCTTTCAAGACGAATTCCATGTTCTTCTTCACGGTGCGGTCATGGAGCAGCTGGAAACTCTGGAAGATGATTCCCATCTCGCGTCGCAATGCCGGTATGTCCTTACGGCGCAGTTCCAGCAGGTTTCGTCCGAGTGCTTCTGCTTTCTCGGCTTCTTCGATGTCGAGTTCGCAATAAGTGGTTTTCAGCAGCGATGACTTGCCGCTTCCCACCTTGCCGATGATGTAGATAAATTCGCCTTCATCCACATGGAAGTCGATGTCTTTCAGAACGCAGACATCATCTTGATAGATATTAACTTTCTTGTAATCAATCAGCATCTTGTGTGTGTATCGGTTTATCGGATTTATTTCATTTTGCCTTCGGCTTTAGCTTCGCGGCGCTGCTTGTCCCAGTTGGGGTCGTGGCGCTTTGCCAGCTCGCGGGCGAGGTCTTCAATGCGCAAGCCTTTAGAGGTGAGCAATACTAAGAGATGATAGAGCATGTCGGAACCTTCATATACGAGGTTCTCATTCGTGCCGTTGGTGGCTTCGATGACGGTTTCGAGAGCCTCTTCGCCAAGTTTCTGGGCCATCTTGTTGACTCCCTTCTTGAAAAGGCTCGTCGTGTAGGAGCCTTCAGGCATTTCCTCGTAGCGCTTGTTGATGAAGTCCTGAAGGAAGGAGAGGAAGAGGACGGGATTCTTCTCGTTCACCTCCCCCCAGCAGGTATCCGTGCCCAGGTGGCAGGTGGGGCCGTCGGGATGGGCTTTCACCAGCAGGGCATCGTTGTCGCAATCGCTTTCGATGCTGACCAGATTGAGAAAATTGCCCGATGTCTCACCTTTCGTCCAGAGTTCGTTGCGTGAACGGCTCCAGAAGGTCACTTTCTTGGTTTCTATCGTCTTGTCGAGTGCCTCTTGGTTCATGTAGCCGAGCATCAGTACGGACTTGGTTTCAGCATCCTGTACGATGGCCGGGACGAGGCCTCCCATTTTTTCGAAATCTACTGTCATATTCTTCTTGTTTTATCCGGCTATCCGGTTAGTCGGTTATTATAATCTTACGTTAATGCCTTCCTGGTGGAGATATTGCTTCAGTTCAGGAATCGGTATCTCGCCGAAATGGAACACCGAGGCGGCGAGGGCTGCATCGGCCTTGCCCAAGAGGAACGCATCGCGAAAATGCTCCTTTGCACCCGCTCCGCCCGAGGCGATGATGGGAATGCTCAGCTCGTCGGCCAGTCTGGCCAGGGCTTCGTTGGCATAGCCGGTCTTCACGCCGTCGTGATCCATCGAGGTGAAGAGTATTTCGCCGGCACCGCGCTGTTCGGCCTCACGGGCCCAGTCGAAGAGTCCCAATTCCACGCGTTCACGGCCACCCTTCACGTAGCAATGCCATCCGTCGGCATCCAGCCGGGCATCGATGGCACACACACACACCTGCGAACCGAAACGGTTGGCAATCTCGTTGATGAGTTCCGGCCTGCGGATGGCTGCCGAATTGACGCTCACCTTGTCGGCCCCGGCATAGAGCAGGCGCTCCACGTCGGCAAGTTCGTTGATGCCTCCGCCCACGGTGAAGGGAATGTTGATTTCACGGGCCACACGCGTCACCATCTCAGTAAACGTCTTGCGCCCTTCGAAGGAGGCCGTGATATCGAGAAACACCAGTTCGTCGGCTCCCTGCTCTGAATAGGCCTTGCCCAGTTCTACCGGGTCGCCAGCCTGACGGAGGTTTACGAAGTTGGTGCCTTTCACCGTCTGTCCGTCTTTCACGTCGAGACAGGGCACGATGCGCTTTGCTAATCCCTTGCTCATTTCAACAGTTCTTTTAAGTCGATACGTCCTTCGTAGATGGCTTTCCCAAAGACCACGGCGGGTATTCCATCGCGCTCAAGTTCTTCGATGTCTTCCTTGCGTGAAACACCGCCCGAGGCTATGAGGTGGAGCTGTGGATAGGCTTTCATCACTTCCTTGTAGAGCGTGACGGCTGGCCCTTGCAGCGTTCCGTCTTTTGAAATCTCGGTGCAGAGCACGTTTTTCACACCGGCGTCGATATATTTCTTCAGGAAGGGCAGTAGTTCTTCCGTGGAGTCTTCTTTCCAGCCGTTGATGCTGATCATGCCGTTGCGCACATCGGCTCCGAGGATCATCTTGTCGGCACCGTATTGATTGAGCCATGAGATGAAGAGCTGGGGCTGGGTGACGGCAATGCTTCCCACGGTGACCATCGAGGCGCCGGCTTCGAAAGCCTTCTCAATGTCCTCGCCAGTCTTGATGCCACCGCCGAAATCCACGATAAGACTGGTCTCGGAAGTGATTCTGCGGAGCACGTCATCATTCACGATATGCTTCGACTTTGCTCCGTCAAGATCCACGATGTGGAGCCGCCTGAAGCCTGCCTGCTCAAACTCTTTGGCCACGGCCGCAGGGTCGTCGTTATATACTTTCTTCTGGTCATAGTCGCCTTTCGTGAGGCGTACGCATTGGCCGTTGATGATATCTATGGCGGGAATCAGTTCAATCATATTTCCATGAAGTTACGGAGTATTTGTTCGCCCACCTTGCCGCTCTTTTCGGGATGAAACTGACAGGCATAGAAGTTGTCCTTGTGGAGCGAGGCGGAGTAGGGCAGGATATAGTCGGCCGTTGCGGCGGTGTCGGCGCAGAGCGGCACGTAGTAGCTGTGCACGAAATACACATAGGGCGGCTGCTGCGCTTCGGAGAAACCTTTGTAGAGCGGACTTTTCAGGTCGTAGAGCCTGTTCCATCCCATGGCAGGCACCTTGTCTTCGTGGCGCTGGGGCTGGAATCGCTTCACTTCTACATCAAAGACACCGATGCAATCCACATCGCCCTCCTCGGAGTGGCGGCAGAGCAGTTGCTGTCCTACGCAGATGCCCAGAACGGGCTGCTTCAGCTGGCGGATCACTTCGTCCAGCCGTCTTGCCTTCAGGTATTCCATGGCTCCTCGGGCTTCACCCTGTCCGGGGAAGAGCACGCGGTCAGCCTTCTGGAGTTCTTCGGCCACATCGGTTAGCAGCGGCTCGATGCCCATGCGACGGAGGGCATTCACCACGGAATAGATGTTTCCGGCGTTATATTTCACGATGGCTACTTGCATATTTTTCTTTCGGATTGGAGGCTCCGGAATTTACAGACTCTCCGGATTTAACTGAAGATGATGGTTTTGTTCTTGAACGTGAGCACCTTGCGCTCGATATGCTTCATCACGGCTCGCGAAAGCACGATTTTTTCCAGGTCGCGGCCTTTCAGCACCAGGCTCTCTGGAGTGTCCTTGTGGGTGATGCGCACTACGTCCTGCTCGATGATGGGACCCGCGTCGAGCTCAGCTGTCACGTAGTGGCTCGTGGCACCGATGATCTTCACGCCGCGCTCGTAGGCCTGATGATAGGGCTTGGCTCCGATGAATGCAGGCAGGAACGAGTGGTGGATGTTGATGATGTGGTGGGGATAGGCCTCAATCATATCGTCGGAGATGATCTGCATGTAGCGGGCCAGCACGATGAACGTCACGTTTTCTTCCTTCAGCAGCTTCATCTCGGCGGCCTCCACCTCGGCCTTGTTGGAGTGGTCCTTGTTGATGCGCCACACGTGGTAGGGGATGCCGAATTGAAGGGCCACGTAGCGCAAATCCTCGTGGTTGCTCACAATGCAGGGGATGTCCACATTGATTTCACCGGCTTTCCAGCGTGCCAGCAGGTCGTAGAGGCAATGGCTCATTTTCGAGACGAAGATAGCCATGCGGGGCTTCACGTCGTTGAAATAGAGGTTGAAGGTGATGCCATAGCGCTGCGAGTAGAGCGTGGTGATATATTCGTCAATCTTGTCGCGCGGAATGAGGAAGTTGTCAAGTTCCCATTCGATGCGCATGAAGAACATCGAGTCAACCGTATCCACATACTGGTCGAGATAGACGATGTTTCCCTTGTTGTCTGTGATAAACTTTGTTATCTCTGAAATGATTCCTGGTTGGTCCGGACAGTGTAACAGCAGTATTGCCGTGGGTTTTTTATTCATTTTCTATGCGTTATTTTCTATAATCTTGTTTTAACGGTGCAAAGATACAAAAAAAATCTCATATACGCAAACGCACGCACGTATTTTCTTCATTATATTTGCACGCGAACAATATAAATTTTGCAACCCTGTGATTTCCACCAAGCGGAAGCGTTGTTTCCAATGGGTGGAAACCTCGCTTCCACCCATCAGAAGCCTTGCTTCCACCCATCGGAAACAGGGATAGGAAAGGCATGTGGTCTTGAATTATTATGCAACGCTTTTTACACGTCAAATTCCTCGCTTTGCGCCTAAAAAGCAGCAAAGTGAAAAAACTCCCGTTTCTCCCTTTTCTCCCTTTCTCCCGTTTAATAAAAATTTCCTCGGATTGAGAGTGGTATAGTTATTATATATATAAATATATATATTTATATATATAATAAAATAATATACACTATATTTTTTGCCTTTTCTTCCAAAACCTTAAACGGGAGAAAGGGAGAAACGGGAGAAAGGGAGATTTTGTCTTTTTCTGAATACGGTTGACTCCTTTCCTAAGAGCGGTGACCTCGGACGGATATTGTTTCTTGGCGTTGCAATTGGATTACGTAAAATTTGGTGGTCTCAGAAAAAATTATTAATATTGCACCCGAAATCGTAAAATGAACATTCTTAAAGAGCAGAAATGAACAAAGAAAACTATCCCACCGGCGCCGAACACGGCGAATACTGGCAGCCGGAACTGGAGACCATGCCCCGCGAACAGTTGGAGCAGCTTCAGGTGAAGAAACTCAAGAAGACCATCGAGATTGCACTCAAGAGCGACCTCTATGGGAAAAGACTGGGTGAACTTGGACTCACCCCCGACGATTTCAATTCAGTAAGCGACATCCGCAAGATTCCCTTCACCACGAAGGCCGATTTGCGCGACCACTATCCCTTCGGGCTCGTAGGCGGAAACATGGACGATGCCGTCAGAATCCATTCCTCAAGCGGCACTACAGGTCATCCCACCGTGGTGGCCTATTCGCAGCACGACCTGGACTCATGGGCCAACATGGTGGCTCGCGATATGTATATGGTGGGCTGCCGCAACACGGACTTCTTCCAGAACTCCAGCGGCTACGGCATGTTTACGGGTGGACTCGGATTCCAGTATGGAGCCGAGCGCCTGGGGGCAACCACCATTCCAGCCGCTGCCGGAAACTCGAAGCGGCAAATCATGTTTATCAAGGATTTCGGTACAACCTGCCTGCATGCTATTCCCTCGTATGCCATCCGTCTGGCCGAGGTGTTCCAGGATGAAGGCATCGACCCCAGGTCAACCAAACTCCGCACACTCTTCATCGGAGCCGAACCCCATACCGACGAGCAGCGCCGACGCATAGAACGGCTGCTGGGCGTGAAGGCCTACAACTCATTCGGAATGACTGAGATGAACGGCCCGGGCGTGGCCTTCGAGTGTAAGTATCAAGACGGCATGCATATCTGGGAAGACAACTATATTGTGGAAATTGTTGACCCCGACACACTGGAACCCGTGCCCGACGGACAGATTGGCGAGATGGTGCTCACCACGCTCGACCGCGACATGATGCCCATCCTGCGCTACCGTACACGCGACCTTACTCGCATCATCACGGGCGAATGTCCATGCGGACGCACACATCGCCGCATTGACCGCATCAAGGGACGCACCGACGACATGTTCATCATCAAGGGTGTCAACGTGTTCCCGATGCAGATCGAGAAGATTCTCGTGCAGTATCCTGGCTTGGGAAGCAACTATCTCATCACGCTCTCCACGGAGGATGACAACGATATCATGACCGTGGAGGTGGAACTCGATTCGATGGACACCGATATCTATCCCGAACTCCAGAAGATGACCAAAGACATCCAGCGCGCCCTGAAAGACGAGATCCTGCTCACGCCTCGCGTGAAGCTGGTGAAGAAAGGTTCGCTGCCCGTAAGCGAAGGCAAGGCCGTGCGTGTGAAGGATCTTCGTGAAGGTCGTGGATGATTCATAACTGACGAATAAATGGCTTTGAAAAGATTCAACATAATTCTTCTGCTTGTCTGCGTCCCGATTTTGGTTGGGGCGCAGATATCTTTGCGCGATGTGTGGCTCAACATGCCCGACGGGATGATTCCCTACCTGAACAAGAATCTACGTCTGGAACATCTCGATTTCGTGGATATGGGCGTAAAGTCGGAGGTTAATCATCAGATGAACGGTGTGTGCGTAATGGACACTTTGACAGCTGATTACACTCACGTTACGTTGAGTCCTGCTTCAAGCGTTGAACTCCGCTTGCTGCCCGTGAACGACTCCACTAAGATTGTCTGCCTGGTTCGCACCTTCAAGGCACCGGCCGAAGAATCGGAAATCCGCTTTTATGATGCCCAATGGAAGCCGTTGACTGGCGACTATGGATTGGCGGATGTGAAAAACCAAGACAAGACAGATGCCGAGATGCTTTTGTCGCGGTTCGTCCAGAAACCGGATAGCATGACTACGGAGCGCTTTGACGACCTCTGCAAGATGATAGAGCCCGTGATGATTTCCGCATCGTTCGATGTGGCCCAGCCGGTGATGACCTTCAGGCTGTCGGTTCCGTTGGCTACCCCTGACGACCGTAAAGCCGTGGAGTCGATTCTTCGCCAACGGAAATTCAGATGGGACGGAAGTCAGTTTCGGGAGATTTAAGCGCGTTAAAGATTGGTTGCCAAAGGCAATCAATTTTTTTTGAGTGAAGTTTGCGTGATTTTTTGACCTTAATTTTTTGCCGTCTCAGATAAAAAGCGTACCTTTGTATCAAAATAAAAACAACTGTTGATTATGAATCTGAAAGTCCGTTTAGCAACAATGAATTTCCTCGAATTTGCCGTTTGGGGAGCGTATCTCACCTGTATGGGAAACTATCTGGGAACAGCCGGTCTCGGTGCTCAGATATCCTGGTTCTATGCGATTCAGGGCATTGTGTCCATCTTTATGCCCACGCTGATGGGCATCGTGGCTGATAAGTATATGCAGCCGCAGCGCGTGCTCGGCCTGTGCCATCTGTTGGCAGGCGGTTTCATGCTCGGATGCTTGTGGATGGGCATGCAGGCTGGTTTCGGCAACGAACTGCCCAACAAGTCGGCTTTCATCGCAATGTACACGCTGAGCGTGGCTTTCTTCATGCCCACGATTGCGCTTTCTAACACGACGGCCTTCACCATCCTGAAGAACAACGGACTTGACACCGTGAAGGATTTCCCGCCCATCCGTGTGCTGGGAACGGTAGGATTCATCGTGACGATGTGGTTTGTGAACTGTGCTGTGTGGGAAGACGGTGCGTTCTCGTTCACGCTGGCCGAGAATGCCCATAAGTTCCAATACACCTACATGCAGTTCTTTGTGTCGGGACTGTTGAGCCTCGTGCTCTTCGCCTATTGCTTCACGCTGCTACCTGAATGCAAGCTGGAAAAGAAGCAGCAGTCAGCATCGCTGGCCGAGACCTTCGGGCTGAATGCTTTCAAGCTTTTCAAGACCAAGAAGATGGCACTGTTCTTCATCTTCTCGGCCCTGCTGGGCATGTGCCTGCAGGTGACCAACGGCTATGCCGGTCCGTTCATCACGAGTTTCAAGGGTAGTGCGGAGTTTGCCCAGACGTTTGCGGCCAACAATGCCACACTGCTCACTTCGATATCACAGATCAGCGAGGCCCTTTGTATCCTGATGATTCCGTTCTTCCTGAAGCGGTTTGGTATCAAGGGCGTGATGCTGATGTCGATGTTTGCATGGGTGTTCCGCTTCGGTCTCTTTGGCGTTGGCAATCCAGCCATGCCGGGCGTGCTGCTCTTCATTCTTTCGTGCATCGTGTATGGCGTTGCCTTCGATTTCTTCAACGTATCGGGCGGCATCTTCGTTGACCTTGAGTGCGAGCCTTCTGTGAAAGCCTCTGCCCAGGGCCTGTTCATGATGATGACAAACGGCATTGGCGCCACGGTTGGCACCTTGGTGGCCGGAGAGATCGTGAACCATTATTGCCATTGGGAAGACGGCTATCTGCTTGGCGACTGGCAGTCGTGCTGGTTTATCTTTGCCGGCTTTGCCCTTGTGGTGGGCATCGCTTTCTGGCTGATGTTCAACCCCGATAAGAAGAAGCAGGCTGCCTGAAGCCGAGTATAGGTATGATGTCTAAAGTAAGGCTGAAGTTCCATAGCGTAGGTGAGATCGTGGGAAGTGACGATCTGGCCATTATCACCCTCACCGACGAGCCTAAGGAGCGCATGATTACCATCGTGTGCGACAGGGCCATGGCTGTACAAATGGAACTTCGCTCTAAGCAGATTCCCATCACCCGCATTATGCTCCCCGAGGTGCTGGCAGGCATTATCAAGGATCAGGCTGGCATCATGATGGATATTCTCATCATGGATATTATCGAAGGTCAGTACCGCACGTTGCTCTACAACCGCGTGACGCTTGAAACGGTGCCCATACGGGCCAGCGATGCCGTATTGTTGTCAATGGCTGCCCGCATTCCTATCTATATGGAATCCTCATTGATGGCCCGTCAGAGTGTACGCTTTTCGGAGAATTCGAATGCCATCTCGATGCCTGTCAACACGCTGAGCTCCGAAATGCTCGACAAGGCTCTGCAAAAGGCTGTGGAGGATGAAAACTATGAACTGGCATCGCATCTGCGCGACGAGAAAAAACGAAGGGAACAGAAATGAAGGAAGCACGCTATTTCTATGTGCCTGGGGCTGACAAACAGGCCGAACTTCCTCAGGAAGAAGCCTCTCATGCCTTGCGAGTGTTGCGCCTGCAGGCTGGCGATGAACTCTTTCTGATGGATGGCGAGGGCGTGTTCTATCGGGCAGAAGTGACGATGGCTTCCAATAAGCATTGCCTATACCGTATCCTTGAAGCCATCCCGCAGGAAAAGACTTGGAACGGCCATATCCATCTGGCCATGGCTCCCACGAAGATGATGGAACGGGTGGAATGGATGGCCGAGAAGGCTACGGAGATTGGATTCGATGAGCTCTCATTCCTGAACTGCCAGTTTTCAGAGCGGCGTCAGCTTCGTCAGGATAGGGTAGAGAAGATAGTGGTTTCGGCCATGAAGCAGAGCCGGAAGGCTTGGAAACCCACGGTCAACGAGATGTTGGCTTTCAAGGATTTCATCGGTCAGGAGCGTTCGGGGCGTAAGTTTATTGCCCATTGCTACGAGGAGATTGAAAAGAAGGATCTCTTCGATGAATTGGATGGCTTGAAGGCGGATGAAGAAGTAACCGTGCTGATAGGTCCCGAAGGTGATTTCTCAATCGATGAGGTTCGTCTGGCTATGGCCAACGGCTATGAGAGTATTTCGCTCGGTCAGTCGCGCCTGAGGACGGAAACAGCCGCCTTGGCTGCCGTGATGATGATGCAGTTGAAATTGAGAAAATGAGAAATTGAGAAAATGAAATAATGAGAAAATGAGAAAATGAGATAATGAGAAATTTTATATTTAAGGTGAAAAAGATTGTTTTGACGGTTTTGGGGCTGTCGTGCTTGCTCTTAGTGTCATGCAAGGAAGACAGTTACTTGAATGCAATTCCCGACAACGTTGTGGCCATAATGGCTGTGGATGCTGAGAAATCTGGACTTTCCATCAGCACCGATGATATTGACACAAAGGAGAAAATCTATTTCTTTGAAATGGCCGATGGTACCCTTGGCATGGTTGCCCGCTATCAAGGCCATAGCAACGGCTTTAAGACGGTTGCCGACAAATGGGCCTGTGGCTTCGGTGACGGCAAGATGGTGATACTCGGACCGGTACTTCCAGCTCAGTTTGAAGAAGCCCGCCAACGCATACAGCGGCTGATGGAGCAGGGTGAGGATGAGAGTATCGTGGGAAAGCCTTTGCTTTCGCGTGTGGACAGCCTGAAGTCGCCTATCGGCTTGGTGGCACAGGCCGAAGCAGTACCCGAGCAGTTTGCGGCTCTTTTCACTCTTTGCGCTCCCAAGAATGCCGATCCTTCAATGGTATATCTGGCGGCAGAGGCCGAACTTGACAAGGGTGTCTTGCGGGTGAAAGGCTCGAATTTCTCGTTTAATAAAAACTTGCAATCCGCTATGGATGAATCCTCTAAGGTGTTTCGTCCACTCAAAGGCGTGTATAAGGATGAATGCGAAGCCCATCTGTTGTCGGTAGTGATGAATGCCGATGGTAGCCAGCTGCTTCCTTTGATGCAGCAGAACAAGAGTTTGCAGATGTTGCTGGCTGGCATGAATGCAGCCGTCGATATGGATAATATCATCCGTTCGGTGGATGGCGAAATGGCGCTGATGCTGAAGAACGGAAACATGGATATGACGATGCGCGCCCAGTTGGGCAAGCGCGATTTCATCAAGGACGTAGCCTATTGGAAATCATCGTGTCCGCAAGGCTCCCGCATCATAGACCAAGGCAAGGACAAGTGGCTCTATGAAAGCGGGGATATCAGGTTTTATTTTGAGGTGACGCCAGCCAACGAGTTTATTGGCCGACTCACGCATGAGAAGGGCGACGGCGAGCATCTCGTGGAGTCTGCCTTGGAGATGATCCGCCCGTTTACGGGTGATTTGAAGGCAGTAGTTTATCAAATCGGCACAGCCAACTAATTAGAAATAACGAATAGGACTGATGAATAGCATTCATTTCAAATATGTAATACCTCAGGTGTTTGCATCCCGCGAACAGCAGGATTCGGAAATATGGCAGCAGGATGTAGTTTTCGAGAAAGGCCGATTGTATCTGGTGGAAGCCGATAGCGGCAAGGGCAAAAGCACCTTTTGCAGTTATATTCAGGGCTACCGCAACGACTTCAGCGGCCAGCTGCTCTTTGATGACGTGGACGTGAAGTCATTGAAGGTCAACGACTGGGTGAACATCCGCGAGCGCCATATATCGCTGCTCTTTCAGGAACTTCGTCTCTTCCCTGAACTCACGGCCATGGAGAACGTGGAAATCAAGAACAAGTTGACGGGCTTCAAGCCACGTGCACAGATTGACGAGTGGTTTGATATGCTGGGTATCGGCGATAAGCGTGATGCCAAAGTGGGGCGCATGTCGTTCGGGCAACAGCAGCGTGTGGCCATGATACGGGCTTTGGTTCAGCCCTTCGATTTCATCCTTGCCGATGAACCTATCAGCCATCTTGACGACAGCAACTCAGCCATTATGGGAAAGATATTGATGGACGAGGCCCACATGCAGGGGGCAGGTGTCATCATCACCAGCATCGGCAAGCACATGAATCTGGATTACGATCAAATCATTAAATTGTAAACGATACGATGGATTTAGTTTGGAAGTTACTTCGGCAGCATATCAGCATAGGTCAGTTTGTAGGCTTTTTCTTTGCTAATCTCTTCGGCATGCTCATCGTTTTGTTGGGCATCCAGTTCTATCACGATGTGGTGCCCGTCTTCACGGCCGAAGACTCCTTCATGAGCAGCGACTACGTGATAGTGAGCAAGAAAATCGGTATGGGAACCACCTTGAGCGGACGTTCCCACGATTTCTCTCCAGCAGAAGTTGAAAACCTTGGCAGCCAGCCATTCGTGCGCCATATCGGAGCTTTCACCTCAGCCCGATACAAGGTGGAAGCCACGATGGGCATCAACGGCAAGAGCATCCTGAATACCGAACTCCCCATTGAGAGTGTGCCCGATGAATATATTGATGTTCCGCTCAACAACTGGAACTACACCGAAGGTGATCAGACGATTCCCATCATCCTGCCGCGCTCCTATATTAATATGTATAACTTCGGCTTTGCCCAAAACCATCAGCTGCCTCGCATCAGCGATGGGCTCATGGGCATGATAGACTTCCACCTTTATATTAAAGGCAATGAGTTCAAGGGTAGGGTGATAGCTTTCTCCAACAGGCTCAACAGCATTCTTGTGCCCCAGAAGTTCATGGCGTGGAGCAACGATCAGTTTGCACCCGATGAACAATCCACGCCCACGCGTCTGCTGGTAGATATGGAAAATCCTACCGATAAGGCCGTAGTGCGCTATATGGAGAAGAACGGCTATGAAGTGGAAGATGACAAGCTGCAGGCCGAGAAGACTACCTATTTCCTTCGTCTGATTGTCACGATGGTGATGATGGTAGGCTTGGTCATTAGTATCCTGAGTTTCTACATCCTGATGCTGAGCATCTACCTGCTGGTTCAGAAAAATGCAGACAAACTTGAAAACCTCCTGCTCATCGGCTATTCGCCATCGAGGGTTGCACGCCCATATCAATGGCTGACTATCGGGCTGAACGTCCTAGTGCTCGTAATCGCGCTGGTCATCCTGTTCTTCCTGCGTCGCTATTATATGGAAATCATCAACACACTATTTCCGCAGACCTCCACAAGCGGATTGCTTCCTGCCATCGTCACCGGCGGCACGCTTTTCCTCTTAGTAAGTATTCTCAACATATTTGCAATCCGCCGCAAAGTGATGAGTATTTGGAAACGAAAAGACTGAATAAAAATTTGTTTTTCTCTCATTTTCTATGTATCTTTGCAACAAAATCAACTTATCTAATTAAATATAACAAAAATGCGAAAAAAACTTTGTTTTCTAATGGCCATTATGCTGTCAGTCACGACGGCAATGGCTCAAATCACCACGTCCTCCATGAGTGGTAAGGTCACCATGCAGGGTTCGGGTGAAGAAGTGATTGGAGCTACCGTGCAAGTGGTTCATGAACCTTCTGGAACACGTTACAACGCAGTATCCAACGTGGATGGCCGATTCAGCATCCAGGGTATGCGTACGGGTGGTCCTTACACGGTAACCGTGTCGTATATCGGTTTCCAGCCCAAGTCCTACAAGTCTATCACCCTTCAGCTGGGTGAGAACTTCGATCTGAACGTTGAGATGTCGGAAGATGCCAACGAGCTCCAGGAAGTGGTAGTGACGGGCAGCAAGTCCAAGTTCAGCGCCGAAAAGACGGGTGCTTCTACCAACATCAACAGCGCCCAGATCGTGAACCTGCCTACCGTGAGCCGTAGCATTACCGACGTTACCCGCCTGTCTCCCTATGGCGGAAGCGGCATGAGCTTCGCTGGAGCCGACGGACGTAACTCCAACTTCACGGTAGATGGTGCCAACTTCAACAACAACTTCGGCCTTTCCGATGGTCTTCCCGGCGGTGGCAATCCCATCTCGCTTGATGCCATTGAGGAATTACAAGTTGTGGTTTCTCCCTATGACGTACGTCAGACCAACTTCATCGGTGGTGGCGTGAATGCCATCACAAAGTCGGGTACCAATACCTTTAAGGGCAGCGCTTTCATCTATCACCGCAATGAAAACCTTCGTGGCGATGCCATTGATCATCAGACGATTGATGGTGCACGCGAGAAAGATCAGAGCACTACGTATGGTTTCACCCTCGGTGGTCCTATCATCAAAAACAAACTCTTCTTCTTCGTCAACGGTGAAATGATCAAGACGCCTACCGTGGTCAACCGTTGGAAAGGCTCTCGCGACGGTTATGCTGACGAGACTAACTACATTTCTCGTACAACAACCAGCGACCTTCAGACCGTTTCCAATTACGTGCTTGGCAAGTATGGCTATAATACCGGTTCGTTCGATAGCTTCCCTGCCGATGAGAGCAACTACAAGCTGCTTGCACGCCTGGACTGGAACATCAACGATATGCACCACTTGGCATTCCGCTACAACTATACGAAGAACCGCTCATGGCGCACGCCAAACGCTTCGTCAATGGACGGTGGCACACGCTCTGCCTATGCCCGTATGTCGCTCTATTCCATGTCGTTTGCCAACTCCATGTACTCCATGGACAACAACGTGCATTCATTCTCACTTGACCTGAACAGCCGTTTCTCGGCCAATCTCTCAAATCAGTTCCTGGCCACTTATTCCAAGCTTGACGACGTGCGCGGCACCAATTCAAGCGAGTTCCCATTCATTGATATCCTTGACGGAACTGACAACACGGCCAACTACATGGCCCTCGGCTATGAGTTGTTCACATGGAACAATGCCGTTCACAACAACATCCTCAACATCAAGGATGACCTCACTTATTTCGTAGGCAAACATAAGATCATGGCAGGTGTGAGCTACGAGTATCAGATGGCTGACAACCAATACATGCGTAATGGAACAGGTTACTATCGCTATCGCAGCCTTCAAGACTTCATGAACGGCGCTACGCCTGAGGTGGTTTGTCTGACATACGGCTACGGCGGCGAGACTAGCCCAGCTGCCCGCGTACAGTTCAGCCAGTTGGGATTCTATGCCCAGGATGACTGGAACATCACAGACCGCTTCAAACTGACCTACGGAACGCGTATCGACGGATTGTTCTTCAACAACGGCGACCTGATGACCAACAATGCCATCCTCGCCCTCAACTATTATGACGGAGGCGGTAACGTGCGCCATATTGATACCGGCAAATGGCCCAACTCCAAGGTATCCATTTCTCCGCGTGTTGGTTTCACATGGGATGTCTTTGGCGACCGCTCGCTGAAGGTGCGCGGAGGTAGCGGATTCTTCTCTGGCCGTCTGCCTCTGGTGTTCTTCACCAACATGCCTACCAATAGCGGTATGATTCAATATCAGGCTCAGCTGAATGCCAGCAACATGGCCCGCAGGTTCACCAATGGCGAGCATTCAATGGCAGATTTCGCAGGCGGACTTGTGACCGATGCCGACGGAAATGCCACCGTGGCAGCTCTCCGCGACAAACTCATCAGCATGGGTTACCCCGAGAATATCACGCCTGAGCAGGGTGCCGTTCCATCGGCTATCTCTGCCGTTGACCCCGATTTCAAGATGCCGCAGGTGTGGAAGACCTCGTTGGCCGTTGACTACCAGTTGCCGGTCAGCTTCCCATTCACCGTCACCGTGGAGGGTATCTTCAACAAGATGATCAACGACCGTTCTATTTCCGACTGGAGCATGCTGCCCGCTGAAGGCTTTGCCCGCTGGAACGGAGCCGATAACCGTCCCATCTATCCCTCTACGTTCCGCAACAGTACCAAGGCCTTCGTCTTGGAGAACACCAGCAAGGGCTATGGATGGATAGGCAATATTACCATCAACACCCAGCCTGCCGATTGGGTTAGCCTTATGGCCGCATATACCCATACCGTATCGAAGGAAATCACCGGTATGCCCGGTTCTGCTGCCGAATCTGCTTTCACATACGTGCCCACCGTGGCTGGTCCCAACAACATTAAGCTTCATAACTCTCAGTATGTCACGCCCGACCGCGTCGTGGCATCTGCCACTATCCATGACCGTAGCGGCAACCACTACAGCCTGATTTATGAAACATGGCGTGGCGGCTACAACGAGTCGTACATGATGGCCAACGATATGAACGGTGATGGCTACAACTATGATGCCATTTACATTCCTACCGATGCTGAGGTAAATAAGGGCCTCTTCCGCTTTGTATCCGAAGACGACAAGGTGCGCTTCATGGACTATGTCCACAACGACAGCTATCTCAAGAAGCATCAAGGCGAATATGCCGAGGGCTACAGCGTGTATAATCCTTGGGTACACCGTATCGATATCAGTTACAAACACGATTTCAAGCTCAACATCGGAAAGACCAAGCATGTGCTCCAGCTCAGTGCCGACGTCAAGAACGTGCTCAACCTCTTCAACTCCAGCTGGGGCGTGAGCAAGGCGATGAACGCCTCACTCAACAGCGGCCGTATCCTGAAGTATGAGAACACTGATGCCGAAGGCTATCCCGTATTCTCCACACCTTCAGCCGTACACGGAAACACCAAGACCTGGACACCCAACTTCGCGCTCGGCCAGTGCTGGTATGCTTCCATTGGTATTAAGTACATTTTTAATTAATAAAGACCTATCGTTATGAAACTGAAATATATTTTAGGTGTTGTCTTGTCTGCATTCATCCTCACCGGATGTTCAGACGATCAAACCATTGGCTCCCTGGGGAGCATTGCCCTGGATAAGACCTATGTTTCCATCCCCGAGAGTGGAGGTGATGTGACCGTCAGAGTGACGGCCAGCCAAGACTGGAAGCTCGCTGACGTCTTTACCACTACAGAAAAAGATGCCGACGGCAACAAGGTGATTTCCAACCATCCGCTGCCTACATGGCTCACGGCAAATCAAGTATCTGGCTCTTCTGGCACTTCCGAGTTGACCCTCCATGCCGATGCCACTTCTGGCGGACGCGAAGCCGAACTCCAGATCACCGTGGGCGACCACACGCAGTTCCTCATGGTTCGCCAGGGTTCTATGGAAGCCTCTTCTGCCACTTGCTCCGAAGTCATTGCCGGAGCCGACGGCAAGACCTATCGTGTGAAGGGTACCTGCACTTCGATTGCCAACACCACCTACGGCAACTGGTATCTCGATGACGGAACGGGCACCGTCTATATCTACGGAACGCTCGACAAGGACGGAGCCACCAAGAACTTCTCAAGCCTCGGCATCGAGGTGGGCGACGTCATTGAGGTGGAAGGACCGAAGACTACCTATAACGGTACCGTGGAACTTGTTGACGTCACGGTGCTGAGCATCACCAAGTCGCTCATCAAGGTGATAAGTCCTGAAGCCAAGATTGCCAAGGAAGGTGGTTCGCTCGAAGTGAAGATGGCTTACAAGGGTAGCGGCGCCTATTGCAGCATCCCTGACGAATACAAGAGCTGGATATCCTATGCAGGATCTGAGTTCGTGCCTGGCATATCCACCATCTTCGATACCAATCCTGCCGATACTGTCATCATGAAGTTCGATATCGCCGAAAACACGGGCGGAAGCCGTGAGGGTTCCATCAACTTCTCTTCAGCCGACTCCTCGAGTGAGTCGAATGCCACCTATTCATTCAAGCAGGAAGGCATTTCCAATCCACCTACAGGAACGGGTACGCTGGCCGATCCGTTTAATGTTCCTGCTGCCATCGCCGCTTGTGAAGCTGGTGCCGAGAATGTTTACGTCAAGGGTGTTGTCTGCGAAGCTCCTACATCCATCAATACCAAGTACGCCTCTGCCACCTATTATATCTCTGCTGATGGCCAGAACACCGACCGCCTGCAGATCTATAGCGGCAAGTATATCAACAACACCGACTTCACCTCAACTGACCAGCTGAAGGTGGGCGATGTGGTAGTCGTTGTAGGTAACCTGAAGATGTACAACGGCAATCCCGAAATGGATAAGAACAACTATATCTACTCCCTCAACGGCAAGACCACCGAAGGCGTATCCGAGAAGGGTATGGGTATTGACAATCCGTTCTCAGTAGCCGAAGTCATCGCATACACGAAAGCCCTCGGAGCCGACAAGAAGTCTGACGTAGATGTCTATGCCAAGGGTAAGATCTCAAGCGTGAAGTTCACCTATTCTGCAGAATATGGAACTGCCACTTACAATATCTCCGACGATGGCACTACCGGAACGGAGTTCACCGTCTATGGCAGTTACTATTATGACGGCAAAAAGTGGACTGAAGGCGGCCGTCAGATTGCCGTTGGCGATGAAGTGATTGTCTGCGGCAAGGTTATTGACTATAAGGGCACAACGCCCGAGTTCTCCAACAAAGAGAACTGGCTCGTTTCCCTCAACGGTCACACCAATTAGAATTGACGATTAACCCTCAAGAAAGCGGATATCCCTCCAAAGGATATCCGCTTTTTAGTATCATCCGACGGACTACAAACTAATTTACTTTGTACCTCAAAACATCATCAAACGGGGGGCAAAGTATCATCCGCTGAAGTACAAACTAATTTACTTTGTACTCGCTCCTGTTATCCAAAGCTGGTCTGCCTTTAATAAATCCTGATGTTCCTGTTGATTATTCGTGGCGGATGGCTTCGATGGGATCCATGCGGGCTGCTTTCTGGGCAGGGATGTAGCCGAAGAGAATGCCGATTAAAACGCAGACGAGGAAGGATACATAGACCGACCAAAGGGGAACGGAGCTGGGCATTCCGAACATGGGAACGATGATAGTGCTCGCCCCCCAGCCTACGAGGATGCCAAGGAGACCGCCGGTGACGCTGATGAGGACTGACTCGATGAGAAATTGGAGCGAAATGACCGGTCCGGTGGCTCCTACAGCCATGCGGAGACCGATCTCCTTGGTTCGTTCGGTGACGCTGACGAGCATGATGTTCATGATGCCGATACCAGCCACGAGCAGCGAGAAGGCGGCAGCCACGACGAGGATGATGGTCACGGTGTCCATCGTGCTCGACATGGTCTCCATCATTTCTGCCTGAGAGCGAATCTGGAAGTCGTCTTCGGCATCATCCTTGAGTTTATGGTTGTCGCGGAGTATCTGGGTGAGTTCTTCGATAGCAGCATCAGAGAGTTCCTCGGTGATGGCTGAGCAGACGATGCTTGAGAAGAATGTCTGCGCGGCAATGCGCTTCATCACGGTGGAGTAGGGTGCGATGATGACATTGTCTTGGTCCATTCCCCAGGAGTTGTAGCCTTTCGACTTGAGCACACCGCAGATGCGCATGGGAATCGACTTGAAGCGGATGGTCTTGCCGATGGGGTCAACGTTGTCGCCGAAGAGTTCGGTGACGATGGTTTTACCTACCACGCAGACCTTGGCGGCTTTCTTGATGTCTTCCTCCGTGAAGCATTCGCCTTCTTCGATGTTCCACTGCTTGATGTCGAGATAGTCAGTTGACTCTCCATACATCGTGGTGGTGGTATTGTTGTTGCCATAGATAACCTGTCCGCTAGCGGTTACTTCGGGCGACACCTTGGTGACGAACTTTTTCTCTTGCAGTATGCGCTGGTAGTCGGCCATTTTGAGCGTCTGCATGCTGGAGGGATCTTGGCGTACGCCGCCACGCATGTCGGCGCCAGGGCGGATGGTGAGCAAGTTGGTGCCCATGGTGGAGAGTTCGGCACGTATGCTTTCCTTGGAGCCTTGTCCGATTGACATCATGATGATGACGGCGGCCACGCCGATGATGATGCCCAGCATAGAAAGGAAGGAGCGCATCTTATTGTTGGCAACGGCCTTCAGGCTTACTTTGAATAGGTTTGTGATGTTCATTGATCAGTCGTCGTTAGTTACGGGCAGGGCATCGAGCGCTTCCTTTGCCGACTTGATATGGGGGTTGATGGTGTCTTCGCGGATCTTGCCGTCGCGCAGGTTGATGTTGCGTGATGAATACTCGGCAATCTCGGGGTTATGTGTCACGAAGATGATGGTATGGCCCTGACGGTAGAGTTCCTGGAAGAGCACGAGCATCTCGAACGAAGTGCGCGTATCTAGGTTACCGGTAGCCTCATCGGCGAGGAGCACGGCAGGGTTGTTGACCAAGGCTCGGGCAATGGCCACTCGCTGCATCTGACCTCCCGACATCTGGTTTGACTTGTGGTAGAGACGGTCGCCCAGACCTACGGCCTGCAGGGCCTTGATGGCGGCTTCCTTGCGTTGCTGGGCGTTGTATTTGCTGTTGTACATCAGTGGAAGCTCAACGTTTTCCACGGCTGTCGTCTTGGCCAGAAGATTGTAGTTCTGGAATACGAATCCTATCTTCTGGTTTCGCAGGTGGGCCCGCTGTATCTTCGACATGGTGCGCACGCTGACGCCATCGAGGAAGTATTCTCCGCTGGTGGGTGTGTCGAGGCAGCCCAATTGGTTGAGCAGGGTGGATTTGCCAGATCCGGAAGTGCCCTGAATAGTGACGAATTCGCCCTCGTAGATTTTGAACGACACGCCCCGTAGCGCCTTCACCGTCTCGGAACCCACTTGGAAGTAGCGCTTCACGTTCTGCAACTCGATGACTACCTTGCGATTGTCTTTCTGTTCAGCCATATTTCTTACCTGTTGGGTCTGTTGTTTCCGGCATTTCCGGCATTATTGGAATTTCCGCCATTGCCACTTTTGCTGTTGTTCCTGTTAGGACGTTTGGGCATGAAGGGATTGCTGGCCTGTTCGCCCTGCTGTGCATCTTCGTTTCCACTGGAGATACTGAAGTCGGTGAGCACTACCTTGCCTTCTTCAATGCCGCCGAGAATCTCGGTAAGCGTGCCGTTGGTGGCACCTGTCTCTACGCGATGGGCCTTGAACACGTTGCCTTCGAGCGTCCAGAGTTTATGGGGCGCATTGACGTCCTCGATGGTCTGATCTTTTTGAAGTAGGGCTTCGTTGGGCGTGAAGCGGAGGGCTTTGTTGGAAACGGAAAGTACGCCGTTGTGTTCCATCGTGAAGATGGTGACGTTGGCCGTCAGTCCTGGTTTCAGCTTGAGATCGCCGTTGGGAGCCGAAATAACCACCTCATAGGTGACCACGTTACTCTCGGTGGTGGGTTGCTGACGCACTTGTTTGACTGACCCTTGGAAGGTGTCTTCGGGGAAGGCGTCAACTGTGAAAGTCACGCGCTGCCCCACCTTTACGTCGCCGATATCAGCCTCATCGATATCGGCGATGACTTGCATGTTGGTGAGGTCTTGTGCAATGGTGAAGAGTTCGGGCGTGTTGAAGGAAGCTGCCACGGTCTGGCCTTCCTCAACTGACTTGGAGAGCACCACGCCGTCGATAGGCGATGTGATGGTAGCATAGCCGAGGTTGGTCTGAGCCCTGCGTACACTCTCGCGGGCCGTGTTTACCTGCTGTTGAGCCTGCTGATAGGAGAGGCGGGCATTTTCGAAGTCGTTGGCACTGACAAGTCCTTTGCTATAGAGCGTCTGGTAGCGGGTGAAGTTGGATTTCTGGTAGTTGAGGTTGCTCTGCTGGCTGTTGAGATTGGCCTTGGCTGTATTGAGCTCGCTGATAAGGTTGGTCTTGTCGAGTTCGGCAATGACTTGCCCTTTCTTCACTTCGCTATTGTAATCCACATAGAGGTGGGCCACAATACCTGACACCTGTGTACCTACCGTAACGGAGGTAACAGGCTCAATGGTACCAGTAGCCGTCACACTGGTTTGGATGTCGGTCTTGGTTACTTTCTCCGTTGAGAAATTCACTTTCTCTTCTTTCTTGTTGCCCATCAGCATCCAGACTATCAGACCTATGACGGCCACGGCTGCAACGGCAATCCATACTTTCTTATTCTTCATATAATCAGGTGATTTGTTGACTCTTAATTCAAAATTCTTAACTATTTCAACGTTCCATCCTGATAGAAATGGAGCATGTTGATGTTGTAGATGGTGAGGTATTTCGACTGGAGCTCATTCTGTTGGGCTTGAAGCAGCTTGTCCTTTCCGGTCATTAGTTCGATGGTATTCTTCAATCCTACTCGGAATTGCTCTGAAAGGAGCTCGTAACTGTCCTGTGCACTTTGTGTGCTCACCTTGGCGGCACGGAATTTCTGCTGATTGTTCTCGGCCTGGAGCCAGTAGTTTTCAACCGTAGAATAGAGGGTGGTCTTCTTGTCCTGCAGGTCGAGCATGTAATTCTGTTTCTGCAATTGAGCTTTGTTGACGGAGGTACGGATCTGCCGGTTGTCGAAGATGGGCACGCTGACGCTGACACCGGCTCCGAGATTGAGATTCGTCTTCAGCTGGGTGCCCCAGCTATTGTTGCTCATGGAGGTGGTGTTCGTGATGATGCTACCGTTGGCACTGATGGTCGGCATACGGCCTGCCTTGGCCATCTTCACGCTGAGGTCGCTACTCTCCATGCCCAGCATGGCATTCTTAATCTCCGGACGATGGGAGAGGGCAGCGTCGTAAACGCTCTGGAGGGCTGGTATGGGTTGAAGGGCCATCTCGTCGGTTGTTTCCGGTATGACCACATCGAAAGGTTCGTCGTCGGTCAGCTGAAGTAACTGTTTCAGTTGACGCTTGAAATTGCGCAGGTTGCTCTGCTGATCTACCACGGTGAATTCATCCTGGGCTCGCTGGGCTGTGAGCTGGGAGAGTTCGGCCTTGCTCATACTGCCTACATTGACCATAGCCTGTCCGCGCTCTTCGTTTTTCTTGGAGGTAAGCAGACTCTGTTCGTTCACCTTGATGGCCTCTGTGGTGTAAAGTATCTGAATATAGTATTGGGTGATTTGCTCCTGCAATTGGTTGGCTATGCGGGCTGAATCGAGCTCTGCCTGCTGTTCGGAGATTTTGTTGAGCTTGATCTGGTCGCGATTACGGTTTCCGTTCCAAAGTACCCAGTTTGAATTAACACCGTAGGAACCATTGTAATAAACTTTATCAATGGAACTCTGCACATAGCCGTTCTGAACCGAGGCTGCCCCTGATTCTGGCCATGGGCGGTAGGTGACGTTTTGCGATGTGGAAGCCGATAGCGAGGGCAGCAGGGCTGCTTGCGACTGGAGTACGTCCTCGTGGTATGACTGTTTCTGAACGAGTGTTTTACGGAGACTGATGTTGTTGGTCAATGCATAGTCGATGCATTCTTTTAGCGTCCATTGCTTGGCTTGTGCTGTTGTTGAAAGCGAAAGCAGGGCGATAAGTGACAGACTGAAATGTTTTACTCTCATATTGTTACAAATTGCGTGGCAAAAGTAATAAAAAAAAAGAATACGGAAAAAACGGAATAGATATTTGTTAACAGTTCGTGGAATCAAATATCTGTTCCGTTTGTTTTTATTGTTGGTCTTTAACAATAATTATTGCAGCTGCTGTAAGCGGGCAATATATTTGCCGAGGATGTCGAATTCCAGATTTACGCGCGTTCCTATATTTATATCGCAGAAGTTGGTGTGCTCCAGCGTGTAGGGGATGATAGCCACCTGGAAGGTGTCTGCGGTAGGATTGCATACCGTGAGGCTGACGCCATTGACCGATACGGAGCCTTTGTCAACGGTGAAATAGCCGCGGCGGGCCATTTCGGGATCATAATTGTAGCGGAACGTGAAATAGGTACTGCCCTGTGCATCTTCCTTTGCGATACATTCTGCGGTCATATCCACATGGCCCTGCACGATGTGTCCGTCGAGTCGGCCGTTCATGATCATGGAGCGCTCCACGTTGACTTTATCGCCCACTTTCAGAAGGCCAAGATTGGAACGTTCAAGTGTCTCGCGCATGGCTGTCACGGTATAGGTGCCGTCCTTGATGCTGACCACAGTCAGGCATACGCCGTTGTGAGACACGCTTTGGTCGATGCTGAGTTCGTCAACAAATGAACAACTGAGCGTGAAATCTATATTGTCCTGATCGTGAACGATAGAGACGACGGTAGCAAATTCTTCGATGATTCCGGAAAACATAATAATGAATAGATATGGGTATTAAATATAAAAAAGCGGTCGTACCGGTGATGTGATGAAACTCCGAGCTATACAAGATTTGAGAGCCCTCCGCCTTTGTAATCCACCGGCTTTACAGCTTAGGCGCCAAAGCGCTTTATATGGCCCGCCATTAGCAAGAGGAGTCTTCTCGGTTTTCGATTTTAATTTGAAGAGTATCCCGATCTTAACCGATACGACCTGTAATTCTTTCTTGGTGCAAAGATACGAAGTTTTTATGTAACTTCCAAGTATCTTGCCGAATTTATTTTTGGATATTTACGCGTACTGGCTCCAATTCGCGTTTCCATGCTTTCAGCGCATCAAACCAGTCTTTGGCAGAATGGTATCCGAAGGTCTCTTTGTCGCTGGTGAAAGTGATGGCATAGCGAAGGCAGTCGGAGGGAGTGGCAACGACGAAACCGTAGTTGTCTTTGTCGGCTTTGAGCTCCTGACGGATATGCTGCTTGGGAATGCAGATGCCCAGTCCGACGGTTTCTTTGGCATGGGTGAGTGTGTCCTTGCCGCTTACGGTGTAGTCGGTTCCCCAACATCCACGCAGGCCTTTCTTATCGGTGAATTCTTCTGAGCCTTTTACGTTGATGATACCTGTAGAGAACTCATAGTCGCCTACGGGACGTGAGAATTTTTCCTCTACCTCAACGTCGCGGTGGCCTGCCCATTGGGTGAAACGCTGACGCAGGGTGATGGGTTTCGCATTGGGCGTGGATGTGGGAGCGTTCCAATCATCACAAACCATCTCTGCAATCACACGTACGGGACCACGGGCAATGATGCGCTGCGACAGACGCTCCACATCATCGAGCGTGACAGACTTCTGGCCGTCCCATCCGCGGAAAGCTCCCAAGGCAAATGTTTGCCCACACCAAAGCACGTCGTCACCATAGCCACGGGCCAGCTGTTCGTCAGAGGGATAGAACTGAGTCTCAAGGAGTTCCAGCCGTTTCTCGCGCTTGCCGTAAAGGTCGGGTGACTGTCGCTTGTCGAAATAGATGCGGTAGGCAGTGAGTTCGCTTTCGAAGGCTATGCCGTGATGATGCTGGATGCGATAGGTGTCCACACCGCGGTCGGCAGTCAGTTCGGAAATATAGAAATCATGCTTGTTTTTCTCCTTCACCTGATAGTTGCGCAGCACCATCTCAATGAATACGCGGGACTCATACTGGCGGGGCTTGCCCTGATCAGAGAGCGTCACTTCGAATGTTTTCTTCTCGCGTTTGCCAAGGTTGGTCGTGAAACAAAGTTCATCGAAACGCTTGTCGCCGTTGAGGTCGTCGAGCTGACAGGTAATTTCTTTTCCATCTTCAGTCACCAAGGCTGAGCGTACATCGATACCCATATCGGCTAACTGAATCACCACAGGCGCATCCGTCCTGGCATCTTTGGTGGGGTTCTCCACTGTAACTTTGAAAGTCTGTTCCGCGTTGGCCATCATCGAAACGGCCGCCAGCAAGCATAAGATAGTTCTTTTCATATTTGTTTATTTTGACTTGTTTCTTAATGCAAATTTAATCGTGTTACGCCTAAATAGCTTTTTTTCTAAAGTTTATTTAAACTTTTTATCTTAAAATTTGCATATTAAAATATTTTTTCCTCAAATCCGCAACCTATAGGGTTTAGTGGGATTTTGCTTGCAAAGCGACAAAATTCATTTTATTGTACATATTTCTTGCACAACAGAAATGTC
>OMWC01000012.1 GCA_900314655.1 uncultured Prevotellaceae bacterium
TACAGGTTGGGATACTTGTGGAAGTGGTGGTAGGAATTCGTCGTCACGGCACGCCGCTTGCACCGTGAGCGAATGAGCAGGCCATGCCGGTCCAGGAGGTGGAACAGGGCATCCCGTCCCAGACGGAATTCCCCAGGAAGCGCCGACAGGAGCATGTGCTGCAGTTTCCTGCCGCCCAGGTGACTCGTCCTGAATAAGGTTGATGGTTAAACACCCCCAACAGATCACAGGCGCTTTGATTCATTCTATATCCATTGAGATTACGAGATTGAAGTGAACCTCTAAGTTGTGTCCAACTTTCTGGGTTCACTTCATGCCTGTCCCTCCAATCCACTTTTTCACTTTTATATAAAACAAGCACAACAATAGAGTTATACAAATACCATAAACAATATTTAAGGAAGAGCCATACCACCAAACTCTCTCATATACATCTCTTCCCTGAACAGTCTTACGGAGCCACAACAGGTTGTCAGGAACGAATAACTTAATTACATCGTATATATAAACGGTTATAATTACAAAGCAAATACTTTCTATAATGATTTCTGTTTTGGTGAATTTGTATTTATATAGTGGAATAATAACGGCTAAATTATATATTGGATAAATAATACCAGAAATAAGTGCTGCAAAAATCGGCGAAGAAAAAGGCGTTTTATCTGCAGTATTATCACAATAATCTATAATAAGCGACTCGAACAATGCTACCAATGTAATTGCTATCACTGTCCAAAAATAACTCCTTAATATATTTAACAAGAATTCCTTCATAGTAAATACACATTAAAAGCCAATATGATTGCTCAAACTTTCATTCCTTTTTCTTCTTTCTCTTTGGCGAGTTTCTGCAGATTCTCTTTGCTCTTTTGTCCATGGCTTTACGCAGCCAAATCCAGTGTCTGATCCAAAATATTGGAATCAACCCTATCCTTCCGATTATTTGATTATCGCCAATGCTATGATTGTCAACGTCTGTTTCATTGTCATATCTTCTTATTCTTAAAAATCGGGAGATTCCATAAATGTCTCATTTCCATTCTAATGGCTCTAACAGACCATAATCTTTATTGCCACGCATTACACCAAAAGTGTATCTGCCTTGATCACAACCACCATAGAATCCCCAATAATTATCATCAAAACTCAGTTCACCTGTTAATTTGCTATATTCCTCATTTTCCTGATATGGATTTATAAACTTGTTGCCTGCATTTTTAAAAACCATATGACTGATATCATCATACACTCCATCTCTATAATTATCAAATTGCACAAACTTAATTTTATATTTATTTTCAACCCATTTATATACTATAGGTACGCTTCGGCCAATTTTAAAATACACAATATCAGAATCATTCGGGATAAAAAACTCTACTCCTAAGAAATGCCCGTTTAAGCGTTTTGGCATGAAAATAGAGTCTGTATCATCTAAAACCAAAATAGAAAACGAGTCTTTTTCTATTATCTTAAATGTAAGGTCTCTATCCTTTAAGTAATAAGTACAGGCATTACCCCAATAACATGAGGCAATGGTACAGACGACGAATAAGCATATCACATTCTTAACCTTAAACATAACTCAAAAAATAAAATTCCACAATTTGTTTAAAAAACTGCTAATAGATTTTCTGAGATTGATACTCTCAGATACTCCGTTAGAACGATTGTAAATCTTGCTCCATCCATAGTATTGGGCATTTCTTGAAGAAATTCCTTCTACTTGAAGACCTTTTCTTGATTGGTATGCATCGAAGGCAGATCGTGTTGCACTCCAAGGAATACCATTCTTTGCGGCAACTATACCTGCCGCAATATTGCCAATATCCCTTGCTGAAGAATATAAAGTTTTGCCTGAACCATCTTTACCTATTGGCATTCCTCGATATATATAATCTTCTTCTCTTCTTACTACCTTTTTCCCGCCGTTTGTGACTTTAAAATCATAAGGATGGTCATTGCGTGCCTTATCCATATAATCATCTAACGTAACATTTTCTGAAACGACCTTGTTGAGAAAATCCTTACCTGAATTATCTTTGGGATTTATTTCTGCACCATAAGCCCATCCGCCCTTTCCTTTGTTCAAATCGCTATCATAGAACGTAGTAGTTGAAGTCGTAACACCTATACTTTCACCCCGCACAGTATATTTACCATTTTTATCTGTTGAATAAACATATATGTTTCTGTCATTATCATCAAGGTCTCCGCCTATTACCTTATATATGCTATTGCCCTGATTGGTTACCCATGTACTTCTTCCGTCTGGATCAAACGCATTCACCGAGTTATTCATACAATAAACATACGGACTGACATGATAGTATTTCTCTGCCAGCGGATCAACGCTTGTCCACATGGGTACACCCGCCACATCATACCACCGGGCACCGAAGTCGTACATGTTCAGGCCGTTCAACCTGTCAAGCTCCTTACCCGTGAAGCGGTAAGGATGCTCGAACTCATTGGTCATCTGAGCCGGGTCCTGCATCCTCATTTCGCTGCCGAAGGGATAGTAATTAATCGTTTCCCTGACCGTGTTGTCGCTGCCGACAACCATCCTCGTGCTGCCGAGGTGGTCGGTGACATAGTAGTTCCAACCAGTCGGACTGCCGTTATCGTCCAAATCCACATAGCCGCCGTCGAACAGCCACATTAGCGGCTTGCCGTCACGCAGTATCAGGCCGTCAATGTACAGATCCGTTGTAGTTTTCCTCGTATTGCCATACTCATTTTGAATGGACATCACATGGCGGCTTGACAGCTTCACGCCATCTGGTGTATAGTCATAGGTAATGTTCTTCGACTTTCCTCTGCCTTGGTTCATGTCTATATAGTAGGGATGATGGCCGTAGTCGTAGGTGATGTCCTTGATGCCGCGGTTACTGTCTTTTGTCAGGGCACCGTTACGGTCGTAAACGTATTCAGTGCCTGCATCTGCGCCATCGTGGAAATCAAGCGAGCCATTGTAATTCACTGCCTCGGCATCGTCGGTGACCTTCATCAGGCGGTTGCCGTTATAGGTGATGGTCAGGTCGTCAATGGTTCCGAACGTGCCGTCGTTCTTCATGCCGTTGCGCAGCAGGGAGGTGATGGAGCCGTTAGCGTTGTATGTCACCTGCTCGTCAAACCGTCCCGTGGTATTATTGGCGGACGATGAGTACAGGGCATCGGTCAGCCGCCCGAGAGCATCGTATGTGTAGTCGTAGTGGTGCAGTTCGCCATTACTTGTATTGCGCCACTGCATGCTTCCGATGTTACCCGAGAACTGTGCGTTCGTCGCTGTCTCGCGCTGCAGTTGTTCGCTGAAGCCGCATGGGGAAGATATGCCCTTCAGCCATCCGTGAAGCTTATCATAGTCGTATGCCATATCCGCAGCCATGCCCGGGCGGTCGTTGGCTATGATGTTGCCGAAGACGTCGTATGAGGGGTTGCTGACCGTCTGCGTGCTTGAATTGCCATTCTTGCCCGTATGTGTTACCGTTGTCGTTGCAAGGAGCCGGGTACTGGGATGATAATTATTGAGCGTCACGCGTTTCGCAAGGACGATTCTGCTTCCATAGTTGCCGATGGTATATACATTCTCATGCACAGATACCACGTCACCGACGAAGTTATACTCCGTATGCACCGTCTTCAGCCATTTGTCACCGTAGGCACTGAGCTTGTCAGTCATATGGCCAAGTTCATCGTAGCCGTACATCTCAAAATATCGATTGTCATCACTCGTCGACTGTAGCGTTGCCGTAAGCTTGCCTTTCGCCACCGTTGCCGAGAACGGCATGGCATAGATGGAGTCTGACCAGATGGCAAACAGTTGTGCAAACTCCGAACGGAACGAATAGTTGTCGTAGTGGTTTCTCACTTCCATTTCTACGCAATTGTTAGGAGTGGCCTCTTCGCGCGTAGTACTGATGGCCTGAAGCACTAGACGACCGATGCCGTCATATCTGTAGTTGCGGTACTGAGACTGACTTCGCAGGTGGCCGTCCTGCTCCGACTGGATGCGGTTGGCATCGTCGTACCAGTATTTCACGGGTTCACAGCCAGGCAGCTGCTTCTCCGTGCACCGTCCCCGGTCGTCGTAGGTGTACTTGTACCAGTATCTCGGCAGCTCCGAAGTGCTGCACTGCTGGCACATCGGGGGAAGCACATAGGCGAGACGGCCGTACCGGTCATAGACGTAATAGGTGTCGTTGTCACCATCCCTGCGCTCCAAGACGGTGTTCCCGTGCATGTCGGCATATACTGTGATACTCCGGCCGTCCTCATCGGTGGTCGTGGTGCTCATCAATATGCCGTAAGGATACGTCCCGTCATCGCAGAGATTGCCACTGGCATCGACGGAGTATTTCCTTACCTCTCCTGAAGGTACGACATGGCGGGTAACTGTGGTAGGATGTTCCTCCCAGGCATCGCCGGGTTTCCAACTGCTTGAAAGCTCCTGGAAGTCGTCATAATCGTTCTCAGTGTATGCCATAGAAGTACCGTAAGTATTTCGGGCCTTGTCACTCACATGGTCTATATAGTCCAGACCTGTGGCTGGTAAAGGTGCCCACTGATAGAAAGGCTTCAGCTGTGTGGTGTACTCCGTCCTTGTCACGACAGGGGTCTGCGAGGTGTTTACACCCACATCTACAGTCTCTGCCACGACTCCCAGTTCGTCGTAGTAGTCGATGTGCCGCAGGAACGTGGTTCCCGCGTCATCGAGGAACGTCTTCGTCTGGACGTAGTTCTTAGACGGGCTCTGGGCAAAGGTGTTGGTATATACCATTACTATAAGAAATAGGAACAGAACTCTGTTTATCTTAAAACTGATAGGACTCATAAGATATTGTAACGATGATGCTGATTAACTTACTTTAATAACTTGCTTCCGGTCACCGGCCACCATTGTCAGCATAACGATGCTATTGATGGGTCGGTTGTTGAGAGCCATTGTTTCATGATGCTCTCCCTGACTGAGTGAGGCATGAGTGATACTTCCCAACACCCTTCCTGCAAGATCACATGCATAGAATGAAGCATCTGTATCTTCCGAAACAGTGTAGTTAAGTACGATTTCGTTGTGATCAGACTGCAGGGACGCAGACATCTTTATTGGGAATGGTGGTACACCTTTATCACCATTGTCCTCAGGATCCGGAGATTGTTCTTGGGTCTCTCTTTGGGCAATGAGCTGACTGTTGGCATCATCGTATGCCAATTCCGAGAGTTGCAAGTCAGGAAGATACAATGACGTGAATGTAGTATCCGACACGACGTTTCCGTTTTCCTTACACGTAATGATACGGGTATCCATCACGGGGTATCTGCAGCCGGCATAGTACCACAGATACTTGTCTTCGGTAACCTCTGCTACTATATGTTCCTTTTCTTCACCGTCTTCATTGTCGTATTCAGATATGACGGTATTATGATGGTGAACTCTCAGCACATCCTTCAGGGTCTGGCTTCCGTCGGTAAGAACACCCCGGCCGTCACACACGGTATAGCAGTAGCCTTCTCCCTCAACGGGAAACGTATCATAAAAGACCGTCTTGCTGGAAAATGTACCGGCAATGCTGTCCCCGTAGGCAAACGGATATTTTAATTCCAGCATAAGCCTGTCCTGTAAAGTGTACATTTCACGCGTCTGGTATCCACGCATGGACAGGGCTTTGTCTGTAGCTATATAGTGAAGCATGAGGTCGCCTTCAACAATGGTCAGGCTGTCGTTCCTCAGGAAGATTGTCTGTTTGAAGTATTTGTTGTCTTTCTGTGCGGAAGGCAATTCCCACACGCAGTCTTCTCCCCTGTCGCCCAATGACGTGTCGTCGGCAATGACACGATACAGTTTGTCGCCGTCACGGTATCCGTTGTACTGACTTGTTATTGATGTCTGGGCAAAAGAGCCAGTTGCAAATAAAAGCACAACGGCCATTGAAAATATGTCTTGGAGTCTCATTTCTATTGCAACTTTAAATGATAGTTATACTCTTCTATTTTCCTATAGTTTTGATCATACTTGGCTGTGAGTCTGCCAAAAGTGTCGTATGTATAGACCGTTCCCAAGTTGGAATCGTCTGTTTCTGAGGTCATTCCGAAATAGGGGTCATAAGTGTACGTCGTGATATGTGCAGAAGGAGGCAGCAGACTCCTTATCGCAGCATTCAGGTTTCTCAGATTCGTACACTCACCCTCATTCTCTATTTTCCTGTATGCCTCCAACTGCAGTATTGCGGATTTGAGATTGGCAGATGCCTGCAAGCTCGTATTATTCATATTGTCAATAACTGCAATAGGAAAACGACCGCCATATCCCCAAACATAGACTCTGTCCTGTGTGTCGTTGAGCCTGACATACTCAGGATTAAGGTATATGTCATAGGTCAGGACCTCTCCTTCTTTGTATATATCAGCATGATAGTTTATACTGTTTCCGTTTATAGAAGGTTCATTCATACTATTACTATTGGTATTCTTCAGCTTGTATAAGGATTTCAGCATGGGCATAGACGAATCCAAGACCATCTGGTAGTCCTTACATTCCCCTCCAACGGTTTCACCGTTGCGCCGCATTACTGTCTTTATCGGGTCTGCGATTATGTTTTTTCCTATCAATCCTTTCACAGCGCCTATTGCTGAAGAGGAACTGCCGCTCATAATGTCCCGTATCTCATCAGGGTAATAGTAAACTGAGTATTTACTATCATAGTTATTCCCGTCACTACGGTAATAACCTGTACTTTTAGTGCGACCTTTGCTATAACCTATAGCATAACTTTCACAGATAGAGTCGCACTGATTTCCGTCGTAATAATAAGTGGTCGTGGTGATTCCATCAAGGCGGAATCTCCGTGTGATATATTCCGACTTGCTAATCAGAGAATAGTAATCGTTCGGACTGACTATTTTATACCCGTATTTCTTGCTCATATAATCATCACGTGTGTCGTATGAGTATTTCTTGATGCTTCTTACATCTCCGTCTTTACCGATGAATACTTCTTTCAAAGGTTTATCTACCACATAGGCTACATTGCTGAACTCGCCTACAGGGTAGGCAATATAAGTATGGTCAATATTGTTACATCCTTCCATTCCATGTTTATATCCAGATTTCTTGCCACAGATTATGTTCTCTATCTTTTGCAGAAAGGGCTCACTCTGTGATGAGCTTGTCAGAAAATAGTTAACAGGTGGCGACACTGTCTGAGGTTCAAAATAATGAATAGTTCTGCTGAGGATGTCGTTATATTCACCCCTCTCAACTTCCTCGACTTCTGTATAGCAAACCGGTGGGCCCATAAAAGTGTTGAAAGGCTTGCCTGATGTAATCCTTGAGGCACGAAGAACCAACCCTCTACCAATCCAGTCCATGCCCCCAGTATATTCCGGCGTGTAATAAGTGGCACTGTGAATGCTCGGGTTAGTTAAGACTCCGCTGCTTGATTTAGTAGCCATATAATTGGCATCATGCAATTCATAGATATAGTCAGTCCGTTGCCTAAGACCCGATTTGTAGTCTGAAGTGCGTGTTTTTGAAGCCAGTCGCCGTCCTTGAACCTTGGTCAAATAATCCGGTGAGGCTTTTGTACCGTTTATCTTACTATACCTGTGAGGCTCATAAGTAAACACATCAATTGCTCCAGTAGGGTAACAAATACTGTCAAGACAAAAATAATCTTCAGCTGTTGATACGTCCCCCTCAACCCAACTGCTAGTAAAACCCGAAGGCTCTGCGTTGGGTTCATCTCCTATATAACAATAAGGGTTGCTTCCATTTAAATTTCCATGCAGGTCAACATACACTTGTGTTCCTGTGTTTGCTGTCCATGAGTCATATGGAATGAAGTTGCCATCTGCATCTGTATCTTTAAGTAAATATTGAAGTCTTGATTTGGAAAATCTATAGTCGTAGGAAAACTTATAGGGCGGAAGCCGGTTGCCGGCTGCGTCATACTGAGTAACAGAAGAAAGCATTTGCCGATAATTATACCAATCAGTGCTTGGCTCCTCCCATTTCTTATCTTCCAATTTGAACGCACCGGAATTGTCAAGTTCATATCCTTTTATAAAAATACCATTCTCGTCTCTAAGCTCAATCTTATTGATACGCTTAGACTTTTTGTCTGCCTGTATAGGTTGGCCGATGTCTCCCCTGTCGATTCTGTCGGCTGCATAAAACGTAACTGATCCGAAGTCTGATTCGATGAGCCTTATTCTCTTCGTGTGGTATATATCATTCTTTTCCGCATTATCTCTTATTACAGAAAGGTCATAATAATACTCGTCCACATAGGTGAATTTGAAATATCCGCCTTTTGTCGTTTCAATTCTTGTGAGAAACCAGGATGTGGATTCTGTGGATTCAGGTTCCGTACCGGCTACACGCCGTTCAGCATCTTTGAAATAGAATTTTGTTCCATCGTCAGCGGTTATGCAATATCCACCATCTGCAAACTCAACTTTATATGTTTCGTCTGGGAACAGAGTTCTCTTTATCGTTCTGTTATCTACAGACAGTTCTATCGTGCCGCTATGCCCGGGAAGCGAGTAGGTGTATTCGTCAGGCATGGCGTTCCATCTGATTCTGTCGAGGAAATGGCTTGTCGGGTCTCTATAATTGTTTTCCAGATAGTTAATATCAGTATGATGGTCGGTTTTCCAGTCATAGGCATAGTCTTCTATATCATCCGAACCTCTTACTGTCGCAGCAATGACACCGCCAGCCATCAATGCCCAGCCGAGTCCAATAGGTGACGCCTCTGTTGTACAGGTTACATCTCCGCTATAGAAGGAAAGGGAGATGGGCAAGTCATAGCCTTTGCCTTTAAGTGTCAGAAGCGGTATATTCACGGATAGTTGTCCTTTGTTAAGTGCCGTCTCTGCCTTCACGGCCAGACCAAACTGATCCGCATTGACACTTGGACGGCTAATGTCTGCTTCAACCTGCCCAAATGCCGGGATTGACAGCAGGGACTGGATTAATGCTAATACAAAAAAGAATCGTTTCATATCTATTTTACGCGAGTACAATGATATTAATTAAAATAAACGCAGAACAAAGTGAATCCAGTAAGTTGCAATCGACTTACTGGCTCACTTTTATTCATCGTTCATAGTTCCTTTACAAATCGACTACACCTATATAATATATTGAACCAACGGTGAGGCGGATAGTATATTCACCTATAAGTGTGTCAGGGAATACAAGAGAGGTCTGACCTGGTGCCAGCCAATCGGTATAAACCACAGTCCCGTCTTCGTCGAGAAGCGTAACCGTTACCATATCCTCGAATGCGGAGAATAGGGTAAGTCTGTGGCCAGTGATGTCGATGGTCAACGGACGTGCAGGTGCTTTGGGCTTACCTGGGTAAATTGGCGTTTCGTCAATGATTGGAGCGTACAAGTATTTTTGCTCTCCTTTTACTGAATTCATACTGCCTAAACAGATGGTGACTAATAATAAAATAATCTTCTTCATCGCGTTTTGTTTTGATTTGCGTGCAAAATTACGCCATACAATTGCAATGCCAAAACAAAAGCAGCAAAGAAAATTAACCGAAAATTAACCTCCGCGTAATCGGTTGGTTATAAGGGTGTTTTGAAAGAATGAAGGCTATAGGCTCAATAATTTCTCATCAAGCTGTTTGGAAGTTCCTTCTACATCGAATAGTTTTTTCATCATCGTATTACGTATTTTCGTGATATAGGCAGATGAAACTCCAAGTAAGTTGCAGATGTCCTTTGGTCGGAAATGCAGACGGATAAGGATACAGGTGTTGAATTCCTTTTCGTTCAAGGCATATTTCTTGGAAGATATAAACTGATAGAAAGACGGGAAAAAGTCTATTACCATCATATACATCTGTTGCCATTCTTCTGCTGACGGCAGGATCCCTTTTGTAGCCAGCTTGTCAAAAGCCTGATAGATTTCTGAATCCTTAAGCCTCGTTTCTGCAAATTCTTTTTCTTTTGCATCTTTACTGCGGAACTTCTCTATATCACTCCTAAGGGCTTCAAGGTCCTTCTCCTTTTTTGCAATTAATAGGTTTAACTCGGAAGTGTAATCGTTTAAGTCTTCTATATTGTCTAGGGCTTTTGAAAGGGCCGCTTCTATATTCATTGCATGTGACCTGAGTCCGCCGACTTCCAACTGTGCTTTGGCTAATTCTGCAACGCTTTGATGATAATGGTGGAGAGCCGCTAAACGCTTCTTTCTTTCCTTGCGTATTACAATGAAAGTAATAGCAATGATACTGAGCACCCCAAACCCTGTAAGTATAAGCCTGTTTCGCATCTTTTCAGATTTCTCGTTAGCCAGACGTGCTGATTCTTGATAGTGGGAATAGTCATACATGGCTTTCATGCGCTCCACCTCCTGTGTGGCCATGTGGGCATAGACGGAGTCGTTCATCTCATAACTGTACAGGGCATACTTGGCAGCGGAGTCAGGCCGATGGGTTTTCTGATAAAGTAGGGCGAGGCCTTTTGATGCTGCATTCTGGTTGTTGAAGTCTTTGCCTTCACGGAGTTCTTTTCGGAAGAAGAATTCTGCAGAATCGTATTTTTCTTTTGCCAAATAATAGCGTCCTTTGGTGTAATAGTAAATCTCACGTCCCTTTTCTATATCATGGTTCTTGTCGAAGTAACCAGATTCCGATTCGTATAAGTCCATAAAAGTCTTGGCCTTCCTCAAAGAGTCTTTCTCAACAAGCATCGAGATGGCTCCGCCCAACAGACCTGATGACAAATTCTTATAGCCGTATTTTCTAGCCAGCCTGGATGTATGTTCGCATATATACAGGGCCGAATCAGGCTTTCCCGTTCTTTGATAGGCTGCAATATTACCAGCCATATTCAGTAGAGCGGCAAGTGTGTCTTTAGCTTTCCAGGCATATTGAGTGGCAAGGTTATTATAATAGAGGTCTTCCTCTATGAGGTTCTGCTTATAGAACACATCACTCATCTGGGCATAAACCCTGCTGAGCAGGGCGTAGTTACATTCAGTGCCTGATGTATCTGCCTGATTTGCCGCCATCTGAAAGCTGTTCAGCGCATAGGGATAGTCATGCGTATCTTGGCATGCACGTCCTAAAAGATAATATGCCAGCATCTTCTCGTTAGCTGTACCATGGCTGTCATAGTAGTCAACGAGCAGCCGTTGGATGCTGTCGGATCGGAAAACGGTATCGCATTTGTTCTGGCTATCGATAAGTTGAAGCAGATGATGCATACGCTGGGCCTCCCTGCTGCCACAGGCAGAGAGCAGCAGAAGTACAAGAACAATATGGAATAACCGTTTCATCATTCTTCTTTTCCGTTTAGTGATGGCAAAGGTAATGCTTTTATCTGGAACGGCCAAAAATAAGGCTGATATTGATATTTAGTAATTACTCAGCGTGGGATTTCACAGGAATTGGATGACGTCTGATGGCACGGTAAATTACTGCGGAGGCTCCGCAGTAGTACTGCGCATCATCCGCAGTACTGCTGCTAATGAGTCGCAGTACTACTGCAAATGATTCGCACTTATGCGAGAAACAACTGCGTGTAAGCCGAAATCTAAATATTTTGGGGCGATTTTTTCGCGTCAAAGGCATTTTGCTATCACTGCTATCACCTGTGCTATCACCAACTCTTTTCCTGCAACTTCCAACCAGCCAAGTGTTTACTGATTTTAGTGATAGCAGTGATAGCAAAAACAGGAAAAACTTTTCTTACGTATAGAAGGTGTCGGCCCTACGTTCTTGACCCCCGCCAATGTCCGTTGTCTATTTCGTCATCTTCATCACATCCTCGAGCGTGAACTTTCCCGAGAAGATCATCAGCGTTATCTCTTCATTGTCTTCTGTCTGCATGACCACAGCCGACTGCTGTTTGCCGATACAATGGTAGATGTTCACCTTACTTTCGTCCTCGTTCATCTGCATCAGCAACTCGTATTTGCCCTTTGCTAAAATGGCCTTTACGTCGCTCTTCAGTTTCGTCTTGGCAGCTTTGTTCTCGGTATTGATAATCTGAATGCCCGTCAGTTTGCCGGCCAGGGTCTTGATGTCAACGCCGGGCACCGAAGGCGTGGCGTTCTTGCCCGCCATGCCGAGCATGTATTTCGAAATGTAAACGTAGGTCACGTTTTTCATGTCGGCATATTTCTCGAATGCCTTCACTTGGGCATTGGCATGGAGGCTGCACGAGGCCACCACGATGCCGATGAGGAATTTTATGATAATCTGTTTCATGTTATTTCATTACCTTTAGTTTCTCATAAAATGATTGTTCCGTTTTCTCGCTCAGGGCTTTTGCCCGTTCCAGATGTCCCATGCCCTTGTTCAGGTTCATGGCCAGCATGTTAAGTGCGCGTTCGGCCTCCTGTTGTGCCTTTACAGGGTCTTGGTAAGTGTCCTGTTCGGCAAAGCCCACCCCCTGCCCCTCTCGAGAGGAGGGGAGTTCTTCACGTTGCAGGTAGTGAATCCCAAAACCTAAGACAAGGGCAAGGCAGGCAGCAGCAGCGGCAGCGACCCCCCTCCATCTCCCCCGAGGGGGAGTGTTGGAAGCCTCCCCTCGGGGAGGTATGGAGGGGGTTGTTGGTTTGGCTCCCCATTCATCTATCTTCTTTGAAAGTCGTTCCTCCAGACCTTCCGGTATGGGGATTTGTTCCAACGTTTTCAGATTCAGTTCGTCCATGTCTTCGCGATTTTGTCAAATTGTTCTTTCAGTTTCTTTTTCGTTCGCATCACGATGATGCGGATATTGCCTTGCGAGAGTCCGGTGTCGCGCTCTATCTCTTCGTAGGAGCGGTCGTCCACCACATGCATCTGGATGATTTTGGCATCTCTTTCGGATAGTTCTCTGATGAGTCCTTCCAGTTGCCTGACCTCGTCTCTCGCGTCTATCTGGTGGTCCAGGCTCTGTTCGTCGGGCGGATCGTCGCCGTTCTTCAGTTCCGCCGAGGCGTCAAGCCGTTTCAGTCGCTGCTGGTCAACAAACAGGTTTCGCATCATGGTCACGAGATAAGCATCCCTCATGGCCTCGTCGGGCAGGTCGTCGCGCTTCTGCCATAACTTCAGGTACAAGTCCTGAAGCAGGTCTTCGGCATCCTGCGCATTGCCCGTCAGGTGGTAAGCCACCCGATAGAGCAACCTGTAGTGGGGCATGAACCGTTGCTTGAACTCCCGTGCGTCCATTCAGTTATTTATTTCAACCTTAGTGTCATTCACTTCGGTCTTAACCTTCATGCCCTCCTGCATCATTTTGGCAAAATCGAACGTTCCGTTGATGACTACCAGGTTGGCCTCTTCGTCCGAAAGAGCCAGAACGACGTTGGTGGAACGCTCTCCGTTTTTGGAGAGATAGATCTTCACGATTTCACCATCATCGTCTTTCGTGTCCATCAGTGGCTCCCATTCCTGACCTTTCAGCAGATTCAGGGCGGTTTTCGTGAATTTCTTGATGCTGCCTTTCTGTTCGCACGTGAAAACTTTGATGTTGTCGAACTGATCATAGAAATCCGCTCCTTTACCCTGTTCGGGTGTAAATTCCATATCGCCCAACTGCAAGCCTTTCCCCTCCATGCCTGCGAGTTTAATCATGTCCTTATTGACCTGCACATATTCCACGCCCTTGATCTCAGCCAACTTCTCGAAGTCTGCGCTTTGGGCGTGGGCATTGGCACACACGAATACTAACATGGCACAAATGGCCCACTTTCTCATAGTCTGTAAAGGACAGAACGTTTCAGTTAATTTCTTCATCTTTCGGTTGTTATTTGTTGATTTATTTACTTTCAAAGTGTCGTTGATGAACGCTTCTATCTGTAAATACGTGTTTTCCAGCGGATTTGTTACAAAGACATTGCTGATTTTCGAAAAAGAACATGAATCATAGGGGCTTTTATTCTATCAGATTGTAGGTTCTGACCATTTCTTTGAAGGCTTGGGCCTTCTCTATGAGCGCTGATGGTTCTTCCATCCAATTCTCGTCGATGCTGGCAGGGACAGCCTTGATGAGACGGCCTTTGTCGAAATAGAGACGCTGTTCCTTTGGACCATTATACCCAGCCACGCGTTGATAGCAAAAGATGAAATCTTCTGTCTCTGGGTCAAACAGCCATTCGCGGTAGATGGTGACCGAACGCTCTATGGTTTCACGTACTAATCTGGGAATGACGGTGTTGAAACGGGGATGATCCGGTTCATCTGCCTCATAAGGGGACGTAAGTAGAATTTCCGTTCGATGCTTCACAGGGCCTCCTCCCGCATAGTTGATCATCGACTCAAACTTCAAAGACCATGCACCATGCTCCACCCATTCCTCGGAATCTTTGTATTTAGCCGCTTCCTGGGCTTCATTATACAACTGACGAATCCGCTTCACTTTGGTCTCGGCGGTTTGCGAAAAGGCCAACTGCGGCAGCAGGAAGACCAGCGCAATCATCAAGATTTTCTTCATAGGATTTAGTTTATAGTTCATAGATGGCACAAAAATACAAAATATTCTTCACTCTTCATTCTTCATTCTTCATTTTTTATTATATTTGCACTCAGTTAAAATACAACATGACTATAAACCTAAAAGAATTATGAGAAAAGAATGGCTTTACCTGCTATTGCTGCTACTCTGTCCGGCAGCAGGCTTAAACATCACGGCACAGAATCCTTATCTGCCCCTCTGGGAGCATATCCCCGACGGCGAACCCTACGTTTTTGAAGATCCCGACAAGCCTGGAGAATACCGTGTGTATATCTATGGCTCGCACGATATCTACCGCACGAATTATTGTGGGCCAGACCAGGTGGTATGGTCGGCATCAGTCAACGACCTGACACACTGGCGCTACGACGGCATTATCTTCGAGTCGAACAAAGGTGCCGACGGCAAACTGCTCAACGAGGGCGGCGTGAATGATGTGCTCTTCGCACCCGATGTGGCTATGGTAAAAGAGAAAGACGGCTCAAAGACCTATTATCTCTACCCCAACACGCAGAACGGCGGACGCCAGACGATGGTGGCCAAGAGCAAAAGACCCGACGGCCCATTCGAAGTGTGCAACTGGAACCCAGAGAAGCCCAACGAGACGGTAGGAATCCTATATTTCGACCCGGGTGTTTTCGTGGATGACGACGGCAGAGTATATGGCTATTGGGGCTTCGGCGAATCGCACGGCGCAGAACTCGACCCTGCCACGATGGCTACGCTGAAGAAGGGCGGACAGCATATTGAGAACCTTATTCCCGGTTACCAGCAGGACGATCTCTATCGTTTCTTCGAAGCTTCTTCCATGCGCAAGATTGGCGATAAGTACGTATTGATCTACAGCCGTTTCACCCGCGAAGGAGAGTTTGGCCTGCCCATGGTGAACTACACGCTTGCATACGCCTACAGCGACTATCCCCTGGGTCCGTTCACCTATGGCGGCACACTCATCGACGGACGTGCCCGCGGCAAGGATGCCCAAGGGAATATCATCCCTACGGCCAATCCCACAGGCAACACCCACGGCTCGCTCTGCGAAATCAACGGACAATGGTATATCTTCTATCACCGCCAAACGGGTGTCAACGAATACAGCCGTCAGGCCATGGTGGCACCCGTGACCGTGAAAGTAGAGAAAGGACTGGGAGGCAAAGTGGAAATCTCGGAAGGCGAATACACTTCTGAAGGCTTTGAGACCAACGGACTGAAGATGAACAAGCGCTATCCTGCCGCCATCGCCTGCTGGCTCACTTGTCCGGAACCTACCACCCGCGACAGCAAGGGCAATTCCGTTTATACCGGTTCCTATGTGGAGGCCACCTATCTGAAAGAGATTCCCCAAGGCGATCCTTACGACATCAAATGGAACTGTAATCCTGTGGTGAACAATACCGACGGCTCTATCGTGGGCTATAAGTATTTCAACCTTGATGGTGTCAAGGGCAACAAGGCCCGACTGTTGCTGAACATGAAGACCACGGGCGTGAAAGGAAGCATCAAGGTGATGGTTGACAGCCCCTGGGAAAGCTGCGGCGGTAAGTGCGTAGGCCAGCTGAGCCTCAGCGGAAAGAGCACGAAAGCAAAGGATGTAAGCATCTCCCTGAAAGGCCTTCAGGGGATGAGCGGTAAACATGCCCTGTTCTTCGTCTTCTCTTCACCCACGAAGAAACAGTCGCTCTGTACGCTCTACAGCCTGAGCCTGAACAAATAACAGAAAGCCCCCTCCAAACCTCCCCCTTGGGGGAGGTTTTTCAACCTTGCCAGACTTTTCCCCCTGAAGGGGGATGAGAGAGGGGCTCAGAATTCCAGTATCATCGTCTGGCGAGGGCGCAGTTTGATATCCTTTTGCAGACTGACTGTGCGGCCCGTTGTGATGTCAACGGCCTCGGTCTGGTTCTCTATGAGTTCGGCATAGCGGGCTATCTCTAAGGTGGCGGGCTTGCTGGTTCCGTTGAGAATCGTCACCACGTTGTTGCGGTGCCAGCTGCGTGCCACCACGTAGATACCATTGTAAGGTATGAATTGCTTCATCATGCCGCGGATGATGGTTTCGTTGCCGTTGCGCCAGTGCAGGATGTTGGAAAGCCACCGGAACATGGCATTCTCTGCCTTGGTCCGTCCTTCTGCCGTGAAACAGTTCTTCTTATCGCCGGGGAATCCGCCGGGGAAGTCTTTCCTGACGTTGCCGTCGGTCACTTCCTTCGTACCGTTCATCAGTATTTCCGTGCCATAATAGAGCTGCGGAATACGCTTCACGGTGAGCAGCAGGGCCAGGGCTTGCTTCAGGGCCAGCGTGTCCTTGCCGTTGCCGAGGAAGCGATCGGTGTCGTGATTGTCGATGAAGGCCATCACGTTGTTGGGATTCTCGTAGAGATAATCATATACAAAACTGTTGTAGAGACGGTTCAGTCCGTTCCACCACGGGTCGGTCTCTTCGTTCTTAGCCTGCGAGAGCTTGTCGAAGAAAGAGAAGTCCATGACCGTCTTCAAATATGAGTTCTCCTTCGACAGCTTTGAATCTTTCTGCCACGCAGCGGTATAGGCAGGCTCGGTGACCCACGTCTCACCCACCACATTGAAGTTGGGATACTCTTCGTCGAGGGTTTTCATCCAGCGGGCCATACCCTTGGCGTCGGCGTAGGGATAGGTATCCATGCGAATGCCATCGATGCCCACGGTCTCAATCCACCAGATGGAGTTCTGGATAAGATAGGTCATCACGTGCGGATTACGCTGGTTCAGGTCGGGCATGGTGGGCACAAACCAACCATCTACCGTCTCCTTCAGGTCAACATCCGAGGCATAGGGGTCTTTCACGGGTGTCAGTTTGTAACTGGTCTGCTGAAACTTCGTTCCGCGCGGGTCGCTGTTGAAATGGGCCTTGTCCTTGCCCTCGAGCCATTCATACAGGTTGAACCAGTCTTTCGAAGGACGGTCTTTCACCCAGGGATGTTCGAAACCGCAATGGTTGAAAATCATATCCATCACGATTTTCAGGCCTTTGGCGTGTGCTTCGTCGGCCAGCTGACGGTATTCCCGGTTGGTGCCGAAGCGCGGATCCACGCGGTAGTAGTCGGTGGTGGCATAGCCGTGATAGGTGCTGTAGCCAGCTTCATTGTCGGGACTGTTGTTCTCCAGTACGGGTGTGAACCAGAGGGCCGTTACGCCGAGTTCATTGAAGTAGTCGAGATGCTGACGGATGCCTTCCAGGTCGCCGCCGTGGCGGAGTGAAGGTTGCTTGCGGTCAACAACATAATTGTTGAGCTCAGCCGACAGTTTCTTCGCGGCTTTCGGCTCGGTATATTTCCCGCTGCTGGCGAATCGGTCGGGCATCAGCATATAGAGCACGTCGGCGTTGGTGAAGCCCATCCGTTTATCGCCGCTCATTTCGCGCTCTTTCAACAGGTATTTCACTTTCTGCTTGCCTATCTTCAAGGTCATCTCACCGGCTTTTGCACCTTTGAGATTCAGATAGACCAGCAGATAGTTGGGACTGTCAAGCCGCGCAATACTGTCTATCTGCACATTCGGATAATCCAGGCTCACTTCTGCGTCGCGCACGTTCGGTCCATACACCATCAGCTGAAGTGTAGGATTCTTCAGTCCCACATACCAGTCGGTGGGGTCGATGCGCGTTACTTTCACTTTGGCTGCTGCACTCATAAGTAGAACTACAGATAAAAATGCAATGGTTAGAACTGTCTTCTTCATATCGTCAATTGTGTAATATTAATGCAGATTGTGGAGCAACGGTGACCTTATCGCCCGTGAAATGACGGATGCCCGTCTCGCTGATGCGGCCATCGTCGCAGACCGTTTCGTAACTGTCCATCGGCAGGGCAACGGTCTGCTGTTTGCGGCTGGCATTCAGCACGACGTAGATGTCCTTCCAGCTGTCACCTCCGGCATGGTCTTTCAGGCGGAAGGCAACAAAAGCCCCCTCCCGTCCTCCCCCCTGGGGGAGGCTTTCTGCCTCACCGGACTTCCCCCCAAGGGGGGATGAGAGGGGGGCTAAGAATTCCAGATGTTTGCGGACAAGGTCGGCACTTCCCAATCGGAAAGCGGGATGGTCTTTGCGGAGTTGAATCAAGTCTTTGTAATACTTGAACACCTGGGGATAACGTTTCAGATTGTCCCAATCCAGATGGTTGATGCTGTCGGGCGACTCAAAACTATTGTGCACGCCCTTCTTGTCGCGCAGCATTTCCTCACCGCTGAGCATGAAGGGAACACCCTGCGAAGTGAAGACCGCTGTTTGTGCCAACAGGTCCAAACGTATCAGTTCGTCCATCTGAATACCGGGAATGCTGGCTTTCAGACGGTCCACGAGACACATGTCGTCGTGACAACTCACGTAGCTGATCATCTGCGTGGGTTCAGTGGCCCATGCTTTTTTCGAATAGTTCACCTTCTGCATATCCACCTGCGGATGTGCTATACAGCCGACAATGCCAAACTTAATGCTCTCTTCCTCACCCTGCAGACCAGCGAGGAAAGCGCCCTTCGTATCATCCGAGAACGGGCCGCGCAATCCGTCGCGCAGTTCATCCGAGAAAGCAGCGATGCGCGGCAGCATCGGGATATTGGCTTTGCTTGCCAGTTGCTCTGCGGGCAGCGCACACTGTCCGGCACTCCATCCCTCACCATATATAAAAATGGTGGGGTCTATCTCGTCCACGGCCTTGCGGATGGCGTTCATCGTCTCGATGTCGTGGCAACCCATCAGGTCGAAGCGGAAGCCGTCGATATGGTATTCGTTGATCCAGTATTTCACCGATTCTATCATGAAACGTCGCATCATGGGCTGCTCCGAGGCCGTCTCGTTGCCGCAGCCGGAGCCGTTGCTATAAGCAGACCCCTCCCCGGCCTCCCCTATAGGGGAGGAGCTATTACCTTTGTTCGGCGTCTTTCTGTAGTAATAATCAGGGTAGGTCTTTTGGAAATTCGAGTTCTCTATGTCGTAGGTATGGTTATATACCACGTCGAGGATGACACGGATGCCGGCCTTGTGGAGAGCCTGCACCATTAGCTTGAATTCGCGTATGCGGCATGTAGGGTCATAAGGATTGGTGCTATAGGAGCCTTCGGGCACATTATAGTTCACCGGGTCGTAGCCCCAGTTGTATCTATTGTCCTGCAAACGTGTCTCATTTACTGACCCGAAATCATAACTGGGCAGGATATGCACGGCATTTACCCCCAGGTCTTTCAGATGCCGTATAGCCTTCGGCTCGGTCAAGGCCAGAAACTTTCCCTTATGCTTAAGCCCTGACGATGCATCGATGGAAAAATCCCGATGATGCATCTCATAGACGACAAGGTCGGCAGGCGATTTCACCACAGGACGCTTGTCGAGCTCCCATCCTTCGGGATTCGTTTCAGTCAGGTCGGCCACCATGCCATAACTGCTGTTCACGCCGACAGCCTTTGCAAAAACACCAACTGATTTCTTCCCATCCACCTCAAACCAGTACTTATGGTCCTTCAGGTCCTGATTAACGGTGACGGTCCAAATACCATCCTTGCCCAAACGCATCTTGTATTTCTGATTTGGAGCGGCTTCCGTTGACAAGAAACTGGAACCGATTTCCACGCTGACTTTCGCCTTTTTCGGGGCAAACAAACGGAAGGTGGTCTGTGCCGGAGTGTAAGTCACTTCGTTAAAATCAAACTCCTGAGCCGTCATGTGAGTTGTAGCCATAGCCAGTAGTGCAAAAAAAATGTATTTTTTCATGCCTTTACTTTTTTATTTTGCAATGAGACTCACGGCAAAGCCGCCGCCGGGGGCTTCTGTCAGTTTCAGCACATCACCCTTCTTCACCGTGCGCTTCGTAATTACGTAGGCCTGCGGATTCTTCTCGTAGTGGGCGTTCTTCGCATCGGCATAGATGGTGCAGTCGTACTTACGGCCCTTGTCGAGGAAGTCGAGTTTCACGACAGACGTATGACCGTTCTCATCACACTTGCCGCCGATGAACCAGTTGTCGGTGCCCTTTGCCTTACGGGCCACGGTGATATAGTCGGCAGGTTCTGCCTCCAGGTAGCGGGAATCATCCCAGTCGCATGCCACATCTTTTATAAACTGGAAGGCATCCATATATTTGGCATAGTTCTCGGGCAGGTCGGCAGCCATCTGCAACGGACTGTACATCGTCACGTAGAGTGCCAGCGAACCGGCCAGCGTGATACGCGCCCATGAGGTATTGTCGCTCCAGGTGTTGAGCTTGGTCACGAAGATACCCGGGGTATAGTCCATCGGTCCGCCCTGCAGACGGGTGAACGGCAGGATGCAGGTATGGTCGGGACGCGAACCGCCGAAGGCTTCGTATTCCGTTCCGCGTGCACTCTCGTTGCCCACCAGATTGGGATAAGTGCGGCAAATGCCCGTCGGACGCGTAGCCTCGTGGGCATTGACCATGATATGATGCTTGGCCGCCTCCTTGACCACGTAGAGATAATGGTTGTTCATCGACTGTGAATAATGGTGGTCGCCGCGTGGAATAATATCGCCCACATAGCCCGTCTTCACAGCGTCATAGCCATAGCGGTTCATCAGCTCGTAGGCCTCCTTGATATGGCGTTCATAGTTTTGCGTGGAGGAACTGGTCTCATGGTGCATCATGATCTTCACGCCTTTCGCGTGGGCATATTCGTTGAGCGCCTTGATGTCGAAATCAGGATAGGGTGTCACGAAGTCGAATACGTCGCGCTTCCACATATTGGCCCAGTCTTCCCAACCCACGTTCCAGCCTTCCACCAGCACCTGGTCGAGTCCGTTCTCGGCGGCGAAGTCGATGTATCGCTTCACCTTCTCGTTGTTGGCACCGTGCCGTCCGTTGGGTTTCATCTTCGTCCAGTCTATCTGGTCGAGCTTGATGCTGGGCAGGTCGTTGGTGTAGTTCCATGAGCTCTTGCCCACGATCATCTCCCACCACACACCGCAGTATTTCGTGGGATGAATCCATGATGTATCATCGAGCGCACAAGGCTCGTTGAGGTTCAGAATCAGGTTCGATGAGAGCATGTCGCGTGCATCATCGCTGACCATCACCGTGCGCCAAGGCGTAGAGCAGGGTGTCTGCATGGCGCCCTTCAGTCCTGTGGCATCAGGCGTCAGATGACTCACGAAGGTGAATGGCGCGGGCAAGGGATAAGGCGATGGTTTCGGGTTAGGCGTATAGGCATTGCTGCCGCCACCGAGTTTGGTAGAAAGTGCCTTGGTCTCTGCATCCACGAGTTCCAGATGCATCGTGGCATAATCCAGGCAGGCAGCCTCATGGATGTTGATGTAGAGACCGTCGTCGGTCTTCATCTGCAACGAAGTCTGCACACCCGTGGGCGAGAATACGGCCACCGATGAATTACCCCAGTTCACGGCCTCCTTCATCCGCCCTCTGATTTCGGAGAGTCGGGTCTGCTGGGTCTCTTGTTCTTGTGTGTCATAATCGCCGGGTAGCCACCAAGCCGTATGGTCGCCAGCCATGGCAAACTCCGTATGTTCTTCCTTGATAAGGAAATAGTTCAGTTCCTTCTGCTGAGGGAACTCATAGCGCAGTCCGATACCGTCATCATACACACGGAAGCGAATGATGATCGTGCGATGACGCTCATAGAACGCCCTGCCCCGCTCTTCGGGATTCTTGGCAGTCACCTTGCTGTATTCATATTTATTGTCCAAGGTCACGGCCAACTCGTTGTAATGGTTACGGATGTTGCGGGTCTCACCCCAAACGGGTTGCCAAGTTTCGTCGAACGTTGACTCTTTCGTCTCCACAATGCTGAAATTCTCCATCAAGTCCGATTCCTCCAGCCCCATCGAGGCATGTTTGTCGCGGGCCAGCTCCAGCCCCAGGTGTGAAGGTTTCACCACAGCCTTTCCCTTGTAGGTCATCTCATACGTAGGGCGCCCGTTGTCGGTCAGCGAGAATGTCAGCGCAATATTGCCATTGGGCGACTTCACGGTCTGCGCCGCTACCATCATGGGCAGCGCGAGCAGCATCAAAAACAGGATTTTCGTTTTCATATACTTCAATATCTCATTTTCACAATTTATGAACTTCGTTCATGAATTTCGGCTGCTCTCAGCACAGCTCAAGCAAGCTTGGCTCTGCCTTCGTTTGCACGAAATTTCTCTTGAGCGCAAAGATAAGCATTTTTTCTGAAACGGAATGCAGCAGTTACATAATAATTACAAATCCGTTGAGCAATCGATTGCAAACAGTCTGATGAAAGGTTTATGGGTGATATTTCCCTCACGCACGCGCGCGAAATTTCCGAATTAAGGGTGCACGGCCTTTATACAAAGGCGATGTGGCACCCGTGCACCCTTAAATCGAAAAAATCCCTTGTAGAAAACTTGCAATATGGTGTCTTCTGCAGAATATATTTTTGCCATTCCATAGAAATATTATACCTTTGCAACTGCAAAACAAGGAGGCAATGGACAGAGTTGCGTTTGAGAAACAAAAACCGTTTCCAGAGAAAAGAAACCTTCGATGCAGAGGCGCTGTGTAGATAATGACTACACGGCACGGCGCATGTATATGATAACGATGGTGACAGAAGGCCGAAAACCGCTTTTTGGCAAGGTTGTGGGGCAAAGCGAAGCCGCAGAACCGTCGGCTGATGCTCCGCACATAGAACTGTCACCGTTAGGAAAGGCGGTGGCTGATGTATGGCTGTCGGTTGGTGTTCATCACCCGGAAGTGAAAGTCGTGGGCTTGCAGATGATGCCTGACCACCTGCACAGCATTCTCTTTGTAAAGGAAAAGATGAAGAAACCGCTGGGGAAGGTGTTGCTGGGCATTAAACAGGCCTGCAATCAGGCGTTCCGTGAGATAATGCCGACTGAATTGGTTGCTGTGGCACAGCAACACGCAAGACAAAGCCGCGACAACGGGCTGCTGTTCGCAAAAGGCTTTAACGACCAGATACTGCTTCGAGAAGGCCAGCTGGAACGCTGGCTCCACTATCTGAAAGACAATCCCAGGCGTCTGCTGATGAAGCGTGAGCATCCCGATCTCTTTCGCGTACAGCGAGGACTGACATTCGCCGACATGAGTTTCTCAGCCATTGGCAATCGTTTCCTGTTAGAGAGACCACTGAAGTTGCAAATACAATGCTCAAGAAGTATTACGGAGACAGAGTTGCAGGTGAAACTTGACTCCTGTCTTCATGCAGCCCGGCAAGGAGCCGTGCTGGTGTCGCCAGCCATATCAAAAGGCGAGAAAGCCATCATGCGAGCAGCCTTTGAGGAAGGGCTACCGCTGATTTATTTACAGGAAAATGGTTTCACCGACTTGGCAAAACCTGGCGGCAAGCGGATGGATGCCTGTGCCAGCGGCCAGTTGCTGATTCTCGCCCCTTGGGAACATCATAACGAAAAGTTTATAATCAAGAGAGGCCAGTGCTTAGCTCTCAACGACATGGCTCGCCTCATCTGCTCAAAGCCCAGATAAACCCGTTGAGTATTTCGTCGTGGCACGACGAAAAAATGTGGAGACCACACAAAAGCCTCCATAACATGCACCTAATCCAAAAGACCGGTATTGCAGAACATCAAATCTCAAGTTTGTCAGTTCATCATCCAACTGTCATCTCTTCCAATGCGCCCGTTTCTGAGTCAATGATAAAACCCCGGACCACGATATCCTTCGGAACGAGCGGATGCGTCTTGATAGTCTCAACGGTCTTGCGTACCGATTCGGGCGTATCTTTGAATCCCTCCAGCCAATGATGCAGGTTAATGCCGCATTTCTGGATTGTGCTGAGGGTTTCATCGGTCACGCCGCGGGCTATCATTTCATGATGGAAATGATCGAAACTCATGTGGCAGGCTCCGCAATGAGAGTGTGCCACCACCATGATTTCCTGAACGCCCAACTCGTAGATGGCTACTATCAGGCTTCGCATGGCTGAATCGAAGGCCGAAATCACCAGCCCACCGGCGTTCTTGATAATCTTGGCATCACCGTTCTTTAGGCCCAGGGCAGCCGGGAGCAGTTCCGTCAATCGGGTATCCATACACGAGAGTACAGCCAGTTTCTTGTCCGGGTACTTATCCGTCAGATATTTCTCGTAGCCTTTTGATTCTACGAAACTCTTGTTATAGTCAATAATTTGGTCTATCATCACAAAAAAAATTTAAATCTAAAGGCGAGGAAGCAATAGATGTTTAGCATTTCCGCTATCCCCTTCCCTGGGGATTGCGGAGTTTTGTCAACAAAAGTAGGATATTATTATTTGCGACCACTCTGCAGAATGAGTTCGCGGAGATTGCCGTTGAAGTCATCGGCGGCTATCAAGTCTTCGAGATCAATGTGCATGCGATAACGCCAATAATGACGGGGATTGGCAGGAATGTTCACGCGCTCGGCAGTGGCATCGGGCAGTCGAAGCTTCTCATCAATGGCCAGCCAGTCTTGCAGGGCTATGATGCAGAGCATGGACGGGCAGGTGAGATGACGAGAAATAATATCACGTGCCAGCCATCCGGGCAGGGGATGAGGTGCATTGCCGCTGCGGTAGAGCATGGTGGTATAGTACTCCTGTGTGCGCTCGGGGTCTTCGTCCCACCACATACGGAGTGTGGGCGTGTCGTGGGAGGAGATGGTGCATACGCTGCGATAGGGATTGCGCGAAAGATGCCCGAAACGAACGGAGGGGTCTTTGGGCATCGACTGAAGTTCGAGCGAGAGGATGCGGAGTTCGTCCATCACCCACTGCACGCAGTCAGGCACCATGCCAAGGTCTTCTGCACAGACGAGCATGCGGGTGGCCTGTACCAGTTTGGGCAGTTTCTTCATGGCCTCACGATACCAGAACTGGTTGTTGCGGCGATAGTAGTAGTCGTTGTAGAGCTTATTGAACACATACTTGTCGCTGTCGTAGAGGCTCTCGTAGATAAAATCGTGCTGCACGGAAATGCGCGGGTGGAACTTGTTGGGATTCTTATGATCGCGCAGGAAGAGCACGTCGCTGATGAGGGCATAGAGACCGTCGCGCAACCAGAGTTCCCTTTCTTCGGTGACACCCTCGAAGGCCTTCTCCACTTTACGCTGCGTGTTATATTCCTCCTTCATGCGATAGCGTCCGTCGTGGGTGGGCTCCAAGTATTTCTCCTTCACTTCCTCGGCGCGCTCCTTGAAGACACGCTCAAGCACCCAGTCCATGATGAACGGCTCCAGGAAGAGTTCGTCCTGGAAATGAAGGCCGTAGGCCTCTATCTCCTCACGCGACATGGGCAGAGCCGGCGAGAACTGTCCGAGCAATCCATGGACGGCATCTATGGGAATTTCCCAGATGCGGAAGAAGCCCAACACGTGGTCAATGCGGTAGGCATCGAAATATTTCGCCATATTCTGGAAACGGCACACCCACCACTGGCAGTCATCCTTGAGCATCTCGTCCCAGTTGTAGGTGGGGAAGCCCCAGTTCTGACCGTTCACGGAGAAATCATCTGGCGGCGCACCGGCCTGCCCATTGAGGTTGAAATAGCGTGGTTCCATATAGACATCGCTGCCCGTGCGGTTCACACCGATGGGGATATCGCCTTTCAGGATAACTCCTTTCTGACGTGCGTAGGCATGCACCTCGCTCATCTGAGTGGAGAGGATGAACTGTACATAGTAGTAGAACTGTGGTTTCAGGTAGAAGGTTTCGAGTTGCAAGTTGCGGCTTTTCTCGCGCTTTACGCAGTATTCCGCATAGGATACGAGCCAATATTTCTCCTCTTCGAAGAACTTCTTGTACTTGGCGCTGCGCAAGACTTTGGCTCCCTCCTGTTGGAACAGTAACCCGAGATATTCGGTCTTGGCATTGTTCACCCGCTCGTAGTCAATCTGCGGAAGAGCGTTCAGTTCTTGCCGGAGGGTCTCAAACTCAGCAGCTTTCTGGGCATCTTTCAGCGCGGGTAAGGCTGTCAGGTCAGCATACTGCGGATGGAGGGCGAAGATGCTGATGCAGGAATAAGGATAACTGTCGGTCCAGGTATGGGTGTTGGTGGTGTCATTGATAGGCAGAATCTGCAACAGACGCTGGCCGGTGCCTGACACCCAATCGACCATTTTCTTCAAATCGCCGAAGTCGCCGACACCGAAACTCGTCTTGCTACGCAGGGAGAACACGGGCACCAGCGTGCCGGCAATCTTCTGACTATAGATGGGGAACAGGGCCTCGGGCAGTTCATAGACCACCACATCGCCGGGTTCGAGCGGGGGTAATTCCACGCGACGGTTCTCGCCACCTTCCCAAATGGGTGTCACATCCTGTTCAGCATCGAGCACTACGAACTTGAATTCCAGCACGTTCGACTGCAACTTCATGGCATCGACATTGACCATCCATTCATTATAATTATGCTCCGACATGGGGAGGGCCTTCAGAATCTCCCAACCTCCGAGGGCCTTATCGGCTCCGATGAGTGCCAGACGCTCACCCTGACGCAACTGCGGGGCGCGCACCTTCAGTCGGACGGTCGTGGTGAACGGTTTCAAGGGACTCTTTACTACCGTATGCTTGGCCACGCAATCCGTGAAGGCCGAACTATAGAGATAGCTGTCTTCGGGGATGTCTATCCAATGGTCGTAGATGGTGTAGTTGATACCTTTCTCACTGGCCATCTCCAGGCGGTGGGCATCCACGAGCCATTCGTGGCGCTTGGGCTGTCCGTCGAAATCGACACTGTAATAGTAGTCAATGACTTCACCTACGCTGAAGCGGCCATTCAGTTCGTAGAACCAATGGTAATCATCGAGCGAACTCATGCGGTAGGCTGTAGTTTTCGAACTGCTCTCTTTGATGTTGAGTACCAGCTGTTCTCCGAACGAAGTCTGGTATTCTATGTTAAATCTCAATTTCATAGACTGTTTGTTAGTATTCTTGGGTGCTAAATTACAAAGAAAAACGCAAGCCTTGTTCGCAAAATGTAAACTTTATGCCCTAATTGCCGTGCAAACGTTTGCACGGCAATTAGGGCATTTGTCAAAATGTTATCAAGCGATGGCTTTATTTTGTCTTGATGAAATGCACGCAGACCGATCCTATGATGAGCAGCACGCCGGCTACGATCATCATATTTTCCTGATGACTGCCCACCATGTGGAGGATGGTGCCTCCGCATAAGGCGGCTACAATCTGTGGCAGGCAAATGGTACCATTGAACAGACCGAGATAGGCGCCCATGTGACCATAGCCCTGAAGGGCATTGGTGACAAAGGTGAACGGCATGGCGAGCATGGCAGCCCATGCGCAACCAATGAGCAGGAACGGAACAATCTGCAGATACTTGTCAGGGCAGAAGGGGATGAGCGCGAAGCCGATACCGCCTAAGAGAAGACTGACCGCATAGGCCAGCTTCGTGTTCTTAAAGCGCGGCAGCACAGTAGCCCAAACCACGGAACCCATGGCCTGAATGGCATAGAGCACGCCCGTCCAGTTGCCAGCTACCTGATAAGCCTCGGTGGAGGGATCGGTAGTGCCCCAAACCGTGGCAGAAACGGCATCTACCACATAAGTCCACATATAGAGCAGGGCCGACCAGCAGAAGAACTGGACCAGTCCTACATGCCAGAAAGTGGCAGGCGCATTCTTCAGGAGGGTAATCCAGTTGCCGGATCCTTCCGAAGAATCGGATTCCTCTGATTTCGCCGCGATACCGTTATACATGGCATATTCCTGTGGGTTCCACTCCTTCACCTTCGACACCGTATAGATAACACAAAGGATCAAAATGGCGGCTCCTACATAGAACGACCAAATCACAGAGTCGGGCACAACACCCTCAGGAGCCACGTTCTTCAGGCCAATCCACGTGAAGAAGAACGGGAACAGGAAACCTACCACGGAACCGGCATTGCAGAGGAACGACTGGATGCTGTAGGCCTTGGCCTTCTGCTTCTCGTTCACCATGTCGCCCACCAACATCTTGAACGGCTGCATGGCCATATTGATGGAGGTGTCAAGCAACATCAGGGCAAAGAGGCCGAAGATCAGGGCTGCACTCACTCCCATTCCAAAGGAACCGGCATTGGGCAGTAGGCACATCACGGCCACAGCCAGGGCTGCTCCTATAAACAAATAAGGTATGCGACGGCCGAAGCGCGTCCAGGTCTTGTCGCTCAAAGAGCCTACGATAGGCTGCACCAGAATACCCATCAGCGGGGGAAGAATCCAGAAGAAACTCAGCGAATGGGGATCAGCACCCAGCGTACGGAAGATTCGTGAGATGTTAGCACTCTGAAGCGCATAGGCTATCTGCACGCCAAAGAATCCGAAACTCAGATTCCACAATTTCCAAAAACTTAAATTCGGTTTTTCCATATTTCGAGTTGTTTTTAAGATTCTATCTTTTCGGTATAACGACCTTACATCATAATGCTATCGGGTCGTCCCCCTGACCACGAGGCGGGTACGCACCACTTTCTTTTCAATCTTTTCCATCGGCGTGATGCCTTCCACCTGATTCACCAGGATATCCACAGCCTCCTCGCCAACCATATAGCCGCGCTGTTCCACCGTGGTCAGCATCGGCTCACAGGCAATGGCACGCTCACCATTAGTGAATCCGCAAATGCTGATATCCTCTGGTACCCGGAATCCCATGCGCTTCACCGTATAAAGGATGCCGATAGCCGTGTCGTCATTCACGGCAAAGAATGCATCGGGCAAATCATCACGTTCCATCACGGCAGGCGTAAGCGCCTCAGCATCAGCGCGGCAGTCGCAGATATAACGCAATGAATCGTCCACCTGCAAACCATGGCGCAGGATGGCGTCACGATAGCCGTTGTAACGGTTTTTCGAAATCTCCAATTGCATGGGAGAGCCATAGAAAGCAATGCGCTTACAACCAGTTTCTATCAAATAGCTCACCGCCTTGAAGGCTCCCATATAATCGTCAACCACCACGCGGTTGGTATTCATGCCGGTACAGATCCGGTCGTAAAAAACCAGCGGAATATGCTTGTCGAGCAACTCTTGGAAATGCTCATACTTCGTGGTGTCCTTGGCTTGCGAAACGATGACGCCACACACCCTTGAATGCATGAACGATTCACAGATAAGGACTTCACGCTCATACTGCTCACCACTCTGGGCAACGACCACACTATAGCCCCGCACGTTGGCCTGCTCCTCGATGCCCGCCAGGATGCTGGAGAAATAATAATGATTGATTTGCGGAATAATAACCCCTATCAAGGTGCTGGGCCTCGTCTTGCTCTGGCGGAGTGACTCGGCAATCGCATTAGGATAAAAATTATGTTCGCGCGCGAAAGCCTTGATACGCTCACGCTGCTCCTGCGAGATACGCGGAGAATCCTTCAGCGCCCTCGATACCGTTGCCACGCTCACGCCCAGTTCGCGGGCAATATCCTTCATTGTGTAAGTAGTTTTCTCTGTCATGACAAGGAGGTTAGTAACCTGTCTGCAAAATTAAATAAAACTTTCATTCGTTGTATCGCGTACAAATTTAATAATAAAGTTTTGGATGCGCAAACGTTTGCGCATCCAAAACGCTTGATTTAACTCAATTAGGAGAACAACTTTACATTTTTAAAACTAATTCTGCAACAGAAAACAGTAACTGAAAACAATATAACGCTAACTTAAAAGAATTAACAATGATGAAGCAGGTAAAATCTAAATTGCCTCTGAGATTGTGGGCTGTCCTATGTGGGCTCATGATCTCTGTCAGCGCCTTGGCACAGCAAATCACTGTCAATGGCCATGTAAAGGATGCTACCGGCGAGGCCGTCATTGGAGCCACCGTGCAAGTCGTAGGACAAACGGGCGGAGCCATTACCGATTTCGACGGAAACTTCTCAATCAAAGCCAACCAGGGCGACCAGATTAAAATCACCTTCGTGGGCTATCAGGATGCTATCGTGGCTGCCGCTCCGAATGTGGTAGTGACGATGCAGGACGATGCCCAGACGTTGAACGACGTGGTGGTCATCGGTTACGGACGCGCCAAGAAGAACGACCTGACGGGTTCCGTCACGGCTATCAAGCCTGATGAGATGAGCCACGGTTTGCAGACCAGTGCTGACGACATGCTTGCCGGTAAGGTGGCAGGTCTTAACATCATCAGTGAGGGTGGTGCTCCTGGCGCAGGTTCAAAAATCCGTATCCGCGGCGGTTCGTCACTTTCAGCATCCAACGACCCACTGTATGTGGTTGACGGGCTGCAACTTGACCCTGCCGGTATCTCTGGTATGAACCCATTGGCATCTATCAACCCGAACGATATCGAGTCGTTCACCGTATTGAAGGATGCATCGGCTACAGCCATCTACGGTTCTCGTGCCTCAAACGGTGTGATTATCATCACCACCAAGAAAGGAAGAGCCGGACAGAAGGCCAAGGTGTCGTACAATGGAAACGTCTCTGTCTCTGTCAAGAAAAAGACCCTCGATGTGTTCGACGGCCCTGGTTTCCAGAAATTCGTTGCCGAAACCTTCGGAGAGGACAGCCCCGAGTATGCTTTGTTGGGTTACTATGAGAACGGAGAACAGAAGTTTGCCAACACCAACTGGCAAGATGAAATCTATCGTCCAGCCATCTCTACAGACCACAACATCACGGTCACAGGTGGTACGGCTCACATGCCTTATCGCGTGTCAGGCGGCTTTACCAGTCAAGACGGTATTGTAAAGTCAACCTATTTCCGCCGCTACACCGGCAGTTTCAACCTTGCACCCGTTTTGTTGAAAGACCATCTGCGCCTGAACATTTCGGGTAAGGTGATGCATGGTCAAAGACGTTGGGACAACGGAGCCATTGGTGCAGCAGCCTATATGGACCCCACCAAGCCCATCCGTCTGAACCAAGACAAATTCAACAAGTATTTCGGTGGTTATTTCCAGTGGGCAAAGACAGCTGGATTCCCCAACGACAATACGTGGGAATATGCTTTCGACAGCAATGCTACAGCTAACCCTGTTGCACTCGCTGAAAACAATGGCACCAAGTCGAAAGCCACCACGCTGCAAGGTGACATTTCTGTCGATTACTCCATCCACGGCTTGGAAGACTTGCATGTCTTGGCTAACCTGGCAGGCAACCTCACAAATGCAAAGGAGGAAACCAGCAACAGTCCTTATACTACTTCCAGCTACTACTATGGTTGGGACGGATGGAAGAAGAACAAGAACTACAACTATATCTTCAACATCTTCTTGCAGTACACCAAGGAACTGAAAGAAAACGTTCACAACCTGGATGTGCAGGTAGGTTATGAATGGCAGCGCTACCATGCATGGAGCGACAACTGGGGCTATGGAATTATTCCGCAGACAGCATCTGTAGGTGCCGGCACCCGCTATAACGAACCTACCGGTATCACAGAATGGAAGACGGAGAACCGCCTGCGGTCTTGGATTGGCCGTTTGAACTACACTCTCTTGAACCGCTATCTATTCACGTTCACCATGCGTGCCGACGGATCTTCACGCTTCGCAAAAGGTCACGAGTGGGGCTACTTCCCTGCTGCCGCTTTCGCTTGGCGTGTAAAGGAAGAAGCCTTCCTGAAGGATGTCGATGCCGTGAGCGACTTGAAGTTCCGTTTGACTTATGGTAAGACTGGTCAGCAGAACCTTCCAGGAAAGCTTGGAGGTCAAGAAGTTGGTGATTTCTACTATATTCCAACCTTCACAGCCAACTACGATCACGCTTACTATCCCCTCTTCGGCAACGGACAGACAGTTCGTCCAGGTGTCTATAATACAGACCTGACTTGGGAGAAGACAACCACCTATGACGCCGGTTTCGACCTCTCGCTCTGGAACGACCGCGTGGCTCTGACCGCCGACTGGTACTATCGTAAGACCACCGACCTGATCAACAATATCTATGTTCCTGCAGGAGCTAATTTCGGTGCGCAGACAGTGGGTAACATTGGTGAACTCCACAACACGGGTGTTGAATTCATGGCTACCGTACGTCCCATCACTTCAAAAGACCTGAACTGGGAAGTGACTTACAACTTCACCTATAACAAGAATAAGATTGACGACTTGGCTTCCGACCTCATCGAGCATGGCGGAATCGGTCTTTCGAAGAACGGTCAGGCTTACCAGACAGGTCACTCGTCAAGTGCATTCTACGTTTACCGTCAGGTTTACGATCAGAATGGAAACATTGTTCCTCATACTTTCGTTGACCGCAACGGTAACGGCACGCTCGACAGTGACGACCGCTACTTCTTCTATCATGCCGATCCCGATGTCACGATGGGTTTGGGTTCGAAAGTCACCTATAAGAACTGGGACTTCAGCTTCAATTCACGTGCCAACTTCGGCAACCACGTATTCAATGCCAACATCAACGGAACATACATCAGCGGACAGGGTTTGGGCTCAACGCTGAACTTCATGCACAACATTCCTACACTGGCACTGAAGTATGGCTTGAAAGACTCTTCCGAGGCACAGCCCGCATCAGACTGCTGGATTCAGAACGCTTCGTTCTTCAAGCTTGACAACATCACTGTGGGTTACTCTTTCCAGAAACTCTTCGGTGCTAACATCACTGGCCGAGTCTATGCTACAGCACAGAATATTTTCACCATCACCAACTACGAAGGTCTTGATCCGGAAATACAAAGCGGCATAGAGAGCAGCATCTATCCTCGCCCGTTCACCACCATTCTTGGTGTGAATCTGAACTTCTAATTCTACCTTGTATCAAAACAATAAAAGGAAAAATCATGACTATTAAAGGTATTAAAAATATAATGGCTGCGGTTTTCTTGGGTGTTGCATCATTGTGCTTCACGGCATGTTCCGACGATGCCCCTATTATCGGTGGTTCCCTGCATCCTGATAACCCCAACCCGCAGCAAAGCACAGAAGCTGATTATGACGGCATTCTGAATAAGATCTACGGTAATCTAGCCCTGACAGGTCTTACCGGTCCTCACGGAAACAGCGACCTTCCCAGCGACATCGACGAAGGTATGTCAGTGTTCATGCGTGTCGTTTGGTATGCCAACGAGTTGCCTTCCGACGAGGCGCTTTGCGCTTGGCTTAGCGACGCCGGTGTTCCTGAGTTCAACCGTGGCACCTGGGGTGACAACCATGCACTGCTCCGCGGACTCTACTACCGTTGCATGTTCGGAATCACGCTTTGTAACTATTTCCTTGACAGTGCACCAGAATCAATTGATGAATACAGCCTGAAAGTGGCAGAGGTTCGTTTCATGCGTGCACTTTACTACTATTATCTGATGGATATGTTCGGCAATCCTCCGTTTATCACGCATGTATCTGCCGAAGCTCCAGTGCAGGCTACACGCCAAGAAGTGTTTGATTTCGTAGAAAGCGAGTTGAAAGACATTATTGGTGAGGGCGAAGGAACCAACCGTCTTGCTTCTGCCAAGGGTGTGAAGTATGGCCGTGCCGACGTGGTGGCTGGCTATATGCTGCTGATGCGCATGTATCTGAATGCTGAGGTTTATACGGGTAAAGCCCGTTGGGAGGATGCTCGCAACTATGCTGAGAAGGCTATCAACTCCGGTTATTCGCTGAGTACTGTCGGCAAGAACGGATATACTGGCTATCAGCTGCTGTTCATGGGCGACAACGACTCTAATGGCGCACAGAATGAGATCGTATTCCCTGTCCTATTTGATGGAGAACAAACGCAGAGTTGGGGTGGTGTATTCCTTTGTGCAGGTACTGTAAACGCCGACGATATTGTAGCCTATCCTACTGGTATGACCAGCAACTGGGGTGGTATCCGCGCCAAGAAATACTTCGTACAGAAGTGGTTCCCCAAGGGCGATGCGCCCAGCGGTACTCCTGCCGACTTGAAAGAGGCTGCCGGTGATGACCGTTGTCTGTTAATGACCCAAGGCCACGAACTCGAAATCCAGAATGAAGACAAGTTCGAAGAAGGCTACGGCTATGTGAAGTTCCTTAACACACACGCCGATGGTACAGAGACTCACAATGCCGAGCACACCGACTACGACTTCCCGCTCTTCCGTTTGGCTGAAGCCTACCTCACCTATGCAGAAGCTGATGCCCGTCTGAATGGAGGGCAGGTGAGTGACAAGGGACTCGGTTATATCAAGGATTTGCGTAACCGCGCACATGCCAACAGCAATATCAGCGTATTCTCACTCTCTGATATCGAAGACGAGTGGAGCCGTGAGTTCGGCTTCGAAGGCCGCCGTCGTATCGATATGATTCGTTTTGGCAACTTTACGGGGGCACGCCGTATCTGGATTGGCGGAACAGCTGCCGGTGGTACGATGTCTGACTACCGTTCTATCTTCCCATTGCCATCGAGCGATCTGGTTGCCAACAAGAACTTAAAGCAGAATCCTAACTATTAAGAATCTACAGAGCGAATGCCGGCGGCGCTCAAAGCCGCCAGGCATCTTCTAAAAGAAAGCAAGAAGCAATTTTAAACTTAATTGAAAATGAAAAGAATAAATATATTTGCATCCATGCTCTTGGCATTAGTAGCATTCTCTGCCTGCTCTACCGATCGCGATGACAATCCTGTCCTGCAGATTCCTACCGACGGCAGTTTCATGCTCTATGCCCCTGGCATTACGGCCAATACCATTGATTTGGACAATAGTCAGAGCCTTACTTTCAAGGTTGACCAGCCCAACTATGGTTACACCGCTCATATCACCTACATGATGGAATTCGCTGCATCTGAGAATGGAAGCAACTGGTCTTCCTGGCAATCGACAGATACCAGCAATGAAAATCCCTTGAGCATCACCGTTCCCACCAGCGAGATTGCCGGTGCCATAACCAATGGATTGGTAGAACTTGGCCGCGAAGAGGCCCAATTCCCGCTGACTGCGAAAGTGAAAGCCCGCGTACGCGCCTTCCTTAATGGTATGGAAGAAACCACACCGGTCTATTCACAGGAAGTACAGTTCAATGCCACCACTTCTTACGTGCTGCCTCCAGTTCCTGCGTTGTTGTTCTATATGGTTGGCGCTCTGCCTGGTTGGTCTGCTGAGGGTGCACTAACTGCTCTCCTATATCCAGAAGGTGGTGATGTATATACCTACACTTCTAAGTTCGTTGACGGAGATAATCCAGCCAACCTGAAGATTTGGGCACAAGAAGATCTGGGAATTTGGGCAAATGCATATTGTGTTGAAAAAGACAAGGATGGTACACAGGATGAAACCGGAGCCATTATCCAGGCAGATGCCGGTGCCATTAAAGCTCCGACGGCTGAATACTACACCTTCACGTTCGACAAGCACCACATGAGTTACTCGTGGACAAAACTTGAAGAACAGAATCCTGTTGAATATGAGGCTATGTTCGTCGTTGGTGGTTTCAACGGTTGGCCTGGTGACGGCGGCGTAGCGATGACTCAGGTAACTCCTCACAACTGGTATGTTGAGACCACTATCGGTGAAGACACCCAATTGAAGTTCCGTGCTAACTATAGTTGGGACGTAAACTGGGGCTATGGCTCTGAAGACGGAGAATGGACTGTAACTGCCGACGACTTCGGTAAAGTTGGAGTTGGTGGAGCAAAGAACATTGCCGTAAACAAGGGTACTTATCGTTTCTATATCAACGATATCACTGGCAAAATGCTGATCACACCAGTAGAATAATTAGATTCATTAACGCGATAAAAGAACAGAACAATGAAAAAGTTATCATTATATTTGATGCTCGCATTTGCGGGTTTGTTCATGACCGCTTGCGGTCCTGAGGATAACGAATTCGCAGGTCTGAAGACAGCAGAGGCCGAAGGCGCTGTAGTTGTGCCAGGATTCACTGCCGGTCAGATTGCTCTTATCGATCTCAACACCGTTGAAGTAAGCGACGAACTAGATGTGCAGGCATTTACCGTTCCAACCACAGCTCTTCCTGAGGGAGTAGAGCTTGCAAAGGCCGAGGTTGTATTCGAAGATGGTACTGTGCTTCCTGCCACTGTCGATGGTAAGGTATCGGGTAATGCCCTCTCACAATATGTCGCTTCTCTCTATGGCCTGCGCCCCGAAGCCCGTTCGGTGACAGGTAATGTCTACCTCTATGCCGTTCAAAACGGAGCAGCTGTAAAAATCGATGCCGGCGAGGTTACTTTCAAGGTGGTGCCCAAGGCTCCCGTGATTGCTGCTGCATACTATCTCACGGGTACTATGAACGGATGGGACAACAACAATACCGACTTCATGCTCTCCAACGGAGGTGACGATCCTTATGCCAACCCCACCTTCACTTGCACGCTCAAGATGGAAGATCTGGGTAATCCCACTTCTATCGAGTTCAAGGCAACTCCCGACAATGGTTTGGGTGGTGACTGGAGTGGCTGTCTGGCTGCAGGCGATGAAGAAGGCAAGTTCAACTACAACAATATTGGCGGCAACTTCAAGATTGAAGGTATCAAAGCCAACACGAAGTATATTCGCCTGATTTTCAACATGCTCGACCAGACTTGGGCTTACGAGGAAATTGCCTTTGCCCCATACATCTATGAGGCTGGTTGCAACAACAATTGGGGTGGTGACTACCAGCAGCCTCTCTACTGTGCAGACGGTGAAGGAACATATACCGGTTTCTTCTATGCGCAGGAAGACAGTTGGACTGGAGGCAAGGGTGCCTTTAAGTTCCGCGGTGCTGCCGACAATTGGGACAATGGCAACTATGGTACGGGCTCACTCAATGCCGACGGTTTGACCGGTACGCTGATAGACGACGGTGGCTCTGGCAATGTCATGCCCGAACCTGGGTTCTATCGTGCCGACGTCAATCTTGCCAGCATGACCTTCAAACTGACTCCTATCCACAGTGTCTTCGTGGTAGGCAGCGCTGTCAACAACGACTGGGACAAGGGTGTTGAGATGACCTTCAATAAGGCCGAACGTTGTTGGGAGTGCGATGCCACCTTCACCGAAGCCGGTGTCATCAAGTTCAAGGGTAATGGCACTTGGGACAACGAGGACGGCAACTGGGGCGGATCGTTAGACAATATTATCAACGGCTCTAACGATAATATTCCTGTCAGCCTCTCGGGGAAGGTACACATCAAGTTCTTCCCGCTTTGCGACACCAAGTCGTATGCAGTCATTACTCCTGCGAATTAACCTTTTAATTCTATATCACTCAGGCGGACATCCTTAGGGTGCCCGCCTGTTTTTATGCAACGGATGCAATCGTTTGCACACGCCAAGTAGCGAAAAGTAAGCAGGTTAGGAAACAATGAAAACAAATATTTAATATATTTGCACAGAAAATCCCATAAACTTTTACAGCAATGAAGAAAATACTGATACTCCTACTTGCTTTGCTCCTTTGCATGAGCACTTCACAGGAAACCATGGCTGCCGAAGGATGGCCTGCCAACTATGGTGGCGTCATGCTTCAAGGATTCTATTGGGATTCCTTCACCGACACTCATTGGAGCACGCTTGAGGCACAAGCCAACGAACTTTCTTCAGCCTTCTCGCTCATCTGGGTTCCGCAGAGTGCAAAAGCAGCCAGCAATCCTTCCATGGGTTACAACCCACTCTACTTCTACAACCAGAATTCCTCTTTCGGCAATGAAGCAGAGCTAAAATCGATGATAAACACTTTCAAGGACAAGGGTTTGCTGACAATTGCAGACATTGTGGTAAACCACCGCGGAAATGTCTCCAATTGGGTGGATTTCCCTACAGAGACCAACCCTTATGACGGTAAGACCTATCAGATGAATTCTACAGACATCGTTGCTAATGATGATGGCGGTGCTACTAAGAACTGGGCCAAGGATAATGGCTACCAATTGAGCAGCAATAATGATACAGGCGAAGATTTTCCCGGATTGCGCGATCTCGACCACAAAAGTGAGAACGTGCGCAACAACGTAAAAGCATACCTAATATACCTACTTAACTATCTAGGTTATACCGGATTCCGTTACGATGTCGCTAAAGGTTTCTCCGCCTCCTATTTTGGTGAATATAATCAGGCTGCAGCACCGCAGTTTTCTGTAGGTGAATACTGGGACGGCAATGCCTCTGCCGTGAAGACATGGATCAACGGCACCAAAGTAGACAACACCATTCAGAGTGCAGCCTTTGACTTCCCCTTCCGGTATACTGTTCGCGATGCCATCAATAATAACGACTGGACAAAACTTGGTGGAACCAGTGTTATGTCTGACACTAATTACCGCCGCTATTCCGTTACCTTTGTAGAGAATCATGACACCGAGCGACGTGCCAATGCTGCACAAGACCCTATCACACGTGATACTCTCGCTGCCAATGCCTTCCTCCTCGGTATGCCAGGCACACCTTGTGTTTTCTTGAAGCATTGGCAGGCCTACAAACCTGAGATTGCTGCAATGATAGCCGCTCGGAAAGCTGCTGGCATCACAAATACTAGCACCTATTCAAACATGGCAAGAAGCAAAGGCTATTATGCCAACCTAGTCAACAGTAAACTCCTCGTAGCCGTTGGTAACAACGTCCAAGATTATAAGCCTAACGACAACTACATCGAGATTCTTTCTGGCTATCACTACCGCTATTTCTTGCACAAGAACGCCGAAACAGCTTGGGTGGACAAAGCCTCTGGAGAGTATAATCTTCCTCTTAGCGTAAAACTCTCTGCTATCTCAGCTGATGCTAATGCTCAGCTCGTCTATACCCTAGACGGCAGCGAACCTACTGCTTATAGCACGAAAGTGGCCTCTGGTACCTCCATTGACATTACCGGCGCCTGCACACTTAAGGTTGGTCTCCTTATTGGCAGCACTGTTTCTAGCATTATAACGCGCGAATACACAATTAATTCTTTCCAACCTTACGACATCACCATTTATGTCAACACTGACAAGGTAGGATGGAGCAACGTCAACTTCTGGACATGGGGAGGCGACGGCACTCATGCTCCAACCAATTCCAATTGGCCTGGCGACAAAGTGTCCAGTACCACCACAATCAATGGTAAGCAGTGGTATGCAAAGACCTACACCATCAACAGCGCCAGTGATTGCGTCAACTTCGTCTTCAGTACGGGTACTGGCAGTCCACAGACTATTGACATCAACGATATCAACGAGACAACATACTTTGAGATATCTACAGATACAGAAGGTGGTAAGAACAAAGTCAACGATGTCACTTCCACAACGGACATTGAACAAATAATGGAATCTCAAAATCCACTACCCGACAACCGCTACTACAACCTGAACGGCCAGCAGGTGGTGCCCAACCGCCCGGGTATCTATATCCATAATGGCAAACGATACATCAAGAGATGAAAAATATTAGTTTTCTCATTATATTCGCAGGAATGTGGCTCACGGGCTGCATTCCTGTTTCTGCTCAGAAGAAACTGCTCGGCGGCGACATCTCGCTGCTGCCCTCGTATATAGAAAAAGGTACGGAGTTCCGCACCGAGTCGGGACGGCGCATCAAGCGTCCGCTCCGTTTCTTCCGCCAGCAGGGTTGGAACGCCATGCGCGTAAGGCTTTTTGTGGATCCCGAAAAAGCACCGCAAGCCCACAAGGGTGAAGGCGTGTGCCAAGACCTCGACTACGTGATTGCACTCTCCAAGGACATCAAGCAGGCCGGACATCAGCTGATGCTCGACTTCCACTACAGCGACACCTGGGCCGATCCCGGCAAGCAGTTCACTCCTAACGGCTGGCTGCAAACAGACAGCTTGGCACTGCCCGACACGCTCTACCAGTACACCCGTCGCTGTCTGCAGGCAATGGTAAAGGCCGGATGCGCTCCTGAACTCATTCAGGTGGGTAACGAAATCACCTTCGGAATGCTTTGGCCGAAAGCCAAGGTAGACCCGCTAAAGCCCGAGCGCTGGCCCTATCTCTGCCAGTTGCTCAAGAGTGGTGTGAAGGCCTGCCGTGAGGTTTGTCCCGAGGCGAAAATTATCATTCACACGGAGCACGCACAGGATTCGGCTGCCACCCGTGCGTACTACAAAAAACTGGCGGCATTCGGCGTTGATTACGACATCATCGGACTCTCCTACTATCCCATGTGGCACGAGCGGCTGCCCATTCTCTCCGAGACGCTTCGCATGCTGGAGCGCGAGTTCCCGCAGAAACCTGTGATGATTGTAGAGACCGCTTTCTACTATAGTCACGAGAACGACCCCTGGGCCAAGCCCTCGCAATACAGCGAATACTATCCCATCAGCATCGAGGGCCAGCGACAGTTCACGGCAGAACTCGTCAGCGAACTGAACCGCCACCGTAACGTGACGGGACTATTCTGGTGGTTCCCCGAGGAAAACGGCTACAAGAACACCGTCACCAAGGGATGGCTCAACCGCGGACTCTTCGACAACCGCACAGGGCGCGCCCTGCCAGCCCTGCAAGAAATGAAAAAGTTCAGATAAAAGTTTTGCCCTTTCATTTTTTATCCATACCTTTGCACGCAAACGGACTCATTATTTAACAAAAACTACTTATGAAAATCAGAACTCTACTCACTGGCATCCTCGCTTTTGCATCCATCTGTGGAAGTGCCCAGACAAAATATGCTGGAGGCGACCTCTCCATGCTCACGAAATACGAGGAAGCCAACGTGGCCTACTACGACGTGAACGGCACCAAGATTGAAAACGGCAAACTGCTGGAATTCCTGCGCGACGATGCCGGATTCAACATCGTCCGCGTGCGACTGTTCGTGAATCCCACGGGAGCCACGGGCGTCTGCCAGGATCTCGACTACGTGAAGAAATTGGGAAAGCAAATCAAAGACGCGGGCATGGCCTTCATGCTAGATTTCCACTATAGCGACACCTGGGCCGACCCCAGCAACCAATACACACCGGCAGCATGGAGCAGCCTGAGCGATGCCGACCTCTACACCAAGATCTACGACTACACCAAGGAATGCCTCAACGCGCTGAAAGCCTACGGCGCAACGCCCGACTTCATCCAGACCGGCAACGAAATCTCCTACGGCATGCTCTGGGGTCCCAAAGGCACCTCCTCTCCCAAGCAATGCTACAGCGACAGCAGCGATGCCAACTGGACCCGTTTCACCACCCTGCTGAAAAATGCCGTAGCCGCTTGTCGTATCATGTGTCCTGAAGCTAAGATTATCCTCCATTCAGAACGCAGCGGGGACTGGCCCACTCTCAATGGATGGCTCAGTAGGATCAAAAATGCCAATATTGACTATGACATTATTGGACTCTCTTTCTATCCTTTTTGGCACGGAAACCTAGCCACATTGAAAACAACCCTCTCTAACTGTCATACCAACTACCCTCAAAAGGATGTAATGATAGTAGAGACTGCTTATAATAACGCATATTATCCTTCAGGAGACAAAATTAAGGATTTCAGTAGCACATGGCCCGCCACACCTGCTGGACAAAAAAAATTCATTGATGACCTTGTGACTGCCATCAAAGACTTAACATACGTCACAGGTCTGCTTTATTGGTTTCCCGAAGAAAACTTCTTCAACAACAATTTATACGGAGAATGGCTAAATAGAGGCCTCTTCGGTACAAACACTAATGCAAACGGCCATGCTGTAGAGGCCCTCTACATCATTCAGGAATTCCTCGGCAAGAGTTCCAGCACGGAACATGAAGTCAAGCAAATCTATGCCTTAGGCACCGGCGAAGAACTGGGCGACTGGAATCTGAGCAACTGTAAGGCCATGACCCCATGCGCTGACGGTGCAAGCTATTATATCGACGTGAAACCCACAGGCGATATCTGGCTCTGCTTCAGTGACGGCACCGACCTCAGCTGGGACACCTATAATGCAACCTATCGTTTGTCAACAGGCGTGAAGGACGATCCCATCAGCATCGGCAACACCTATCAGCTGTCAAAAGCCGGCGACTTTGCCATGAAGCTCGCTGCCGGAGAATACCGCCTTACCGTGAACAGCAAGACCTGGCAACTGAAAGTGGAGGACTTGGCAACAGCCCATATTGGCGGAATACAAGGCGAAACATCAGCCGACAGTCCTGTCTATGACCTTAGTGGACGCCGTGTCAACAATATGCAGAAGCCCGGCGTATATATCAAGGGAAAGCGGAAAATCATGAAATGAGCAGGCGCTAATGCCTTCTTTAGAAACCGCTAATTAGTACCCAGACAACAAAGTAAATTAGTTTGTTCTTCATCGGATGATACTTTGACCTTCATCGGATGATGTTTTGAAGAACAAACTAATTTACTTTGTATCCGCTCCTATTAACAAAAACCAACGACTTCATGCATTTTAGAAGGCGTGAAGGCATTGGTATGTAGTTCTCAAAATGCAGAGGCTTTCAGCCGGAGCCCCGCATCTTCGGGCAGCGAGAACATGATGTTCATGTTCTGGACGGCCTGGCCCACGGCACCCTTTAGTAAGTTGTCGATGATGGAGGTAATAACGAGTTTGTTGCCAAACTTGTCGCAATGTACCAGACACTTATTGGTGTTCACCACCTGCTTCAGGTCGATAGCCTTGTCGCTGTAGTGGGTGAAGGCGGCATCCTTATAGAAATCCTTATAGAAGGCCACGATGTCCTCTAAGGAACGGTCGGTCTTGATGACTTCGGTGACGAAAATTCCACGGGCGAAATCACCTCGATAAGGGATGAAGTCGATGGAGACCTCATTCATCCCCCCTTCGGGGGGACAGAGGGGGGATGTGATATGCGGTGCTCCAGCGGGTTTCACTTCGTTGAGACTTTGGCAGATTTCGTGCAGATGCTGGTGGGTGAAAAGTTTGTAGGTACTCATGTTATTGTTACGCCACGAGAAATGGGTGGTGGCACCGGGTTTCTGTCCGGCTCCCGTGCTTCCGGTAATACCATTCACGGCCACATCGTCGTTGATGAGTCCCATCTTGGCAGCCGGCAGCAGACCCAACTGAATGCAGGTGGCGAAACATCCGGGATTGGCCACGTTCATGGCTCCAGCGGTCTCTGCCTTATGTATCTCGGGTAAGCCATATACAAAAGTCCCCGACCCCCCTCTAACTCCCCCGAGGGGGAGAACTGAAGACTGGGAAGCCTCCCCTCGGGGAGGTTGGGAGGGAGTCAGCCTGAAATCTTGGGCCAGGTCGATAATCTTCACATGAGCAGGAATTTCGTGTTCCTTCAGGAACTGCTCACTCTTGCCATGACCGAAGCAGAAGAACAGTACATCGACCTGATCGAAGGGCATCTCTGACGTAAACCTCAAATCGGTCTCGCCGATAAGTCCTTCGTGTACATCAGAAACCAGATTACCTGCATTACTTTCGGAATTGGCGAAGACAATCTCAGCCTGTGGATGGTTGAGCAGCAGGCGAATCAGTTCGCCACCGGTGTAGCCGGCGGCGCCTAAGACCCCCACCCTAACCCTCCCCGAGGGGAGGGAAGTATTGTTTGCTATCATATTTTATTCTAACAATTTGATTTTAATTTTATTGATAACTCCAAGTATGTTTCCTATGACTTCCTCGTTAGAGAATCTGATTACGGTAAACCCCATTGCGTTCAACCGCTCAGTCCTAAACTCATCTTTTTCTATCTGTTCATACTCAGAGTGATAACCTCCATCCACCTCAATGACAAGTTTTTTCTCTATACAAACAAAATCCACAATATAATCGCCTATAATGTGCTGCCTGTTGAATTTTACGCTTAATCGTCCCGCTCGGATATGTTGCCACAATAACATCTCAGCCTCAGTTGGAAACTGCTTGTTCTTAATGGCAAAATCCTTTAGGAGAAGATACCTGTCAGGTGATGCAGTGTTATAATTACCGTCGTTCTTTCCCATCACTTATCCCATAAGTTCCCTCCCCTCGGGGAGGGTTAGGGAGGGGGTTTTACCTCTCCTCATCCGGATGGATGCCGTAGTAAACGCGGAGGGGGGTGGAGCTCACCTTGATGAAGCCCTTGGCCTCATCGCTGGTCCAGCCATGTTGCATCTCGCCGTATTCGCCGAGTTTCGATTTGGTGAGGTCGTTTTCTGAATCCACGCCTACGGTCTGGAAACCGTAAGGACGGAGTTCGAGGATGGCTGTGCCCGTCACGTTGCGCTGTGAGGAAGTGAGCATGGCTTCCATGTCAGGCATTACCGGCTCCAGGTACTGGCTTTCGTGGAGGAACATGCCATACCAGTTGGCCACCTGGTCTTTCCAATACTGCTGCCACTTGGAGAGCGTTGACTTCTCCAACAGACGGTGAGCCTCGATAATCAGTTTCGGGGCAGCTGCCTCGAAAGCCACGCGGCCCTTAATGCCGATAATGGTGTCGCCCACGTTGCAGTCGCGGCCAATGGCATAAGATGCACCAATCTCCTCAATCTTCTGGATGGCGGCAATCTTATCGTCAAACTTCTCGCCGTTGACAGCCACGATTTCACCTTTCTCGAAAGTAATCTTCAGTTGCGAAGGCTGCTGGTTGGTGACATGCTTGAGGTAAGCCTCTTCGGGCAGTCCCTGTGTGGGGTCGAGAATCTCACCGCCGCAGATGCTGGTTCCCCAGATGCCTACGTTGTAGGAATACTTCAGTTTGGTGAAGTCGGCAAAGAATCCGTGCTCGTTCAGATAGTCCACTTCTTCCTTGCGGCTCAGCGCATGGTCGCGCGTCAGGGTGATAATCTCCACGCCGGGAGCCATCACGAGGAAAGTCATATCGAAACGGATCTGGTCGTTACCAGCACCCGTCGAGCCGTGTGCAATGGCATCGGCACCAATCTGCTTGGCATAGCGGGCAATGGCAATAGCTTGGAAGATGCGCTCCGAACTGACGGAGATGGGGTAACAGTTGTTGCGCAACACATTACCGAAAATCATATACTTCAGCGACTTCTCGTAGTATTCTTGCGTCACGTCGAGTGTCACATATTCCTTTGCGCCCAGCTTGTAGGCGTTTTCTTCGTTCTTCTTCAGTTGTTCAGCGCTGAAACCGCCAGTATTGGCGCAAGCTGCATACACTTCATAACCGTCGTTCTTCAGTTTCATCACGGTGTAACTAGTGTCCAATCCGCCGGAAAAGGCTACCACTACTTTCTTCTTATCTGCCATAATATTTATTGTTTTTTATTTTTGTTCTTCAATGTATCCCCTCTCTTTTTATTCCTTGCCATCAAGTTTTTTGATTCTTTCCAATACCTCCTGGGGAATCTTGGCGGGCAGGTGTTCTTCGGGATCGAAAAGCATACCCGTACAGATGCAGTATTTACGGCCCGTACGTTTCAGGACATCCACATTGATGCAACCCTCGCAACCGCGCCAGAAAGCCTCGTCGTCGGTAAGTTCAGCAAAGGTGACAGGCTTGTAGCCCAACTGTGTATTCATCTGCATCACGGCGGCTCCGCTGGTCAGTGAGAATATCTTGGCCTTAGGCCAACGGATGCGAGCCAGAGAGAAAGTCATATCCTTGATTTTCTTTGCTACGCCCAAACCGCGATAATCGGGATGAACAATCAGACCGGAAGTGGTCACATACTGTTTGTTTCCCCACGTTTCGATATAACTGAATCCGGCAAAATTCTCGCCTTCGAGAGCGATAACAGCCTTGGCTTCCTTCATTTTGGTGGCCACGTACTCGTGGGTTCTTTTGGCAATACCCGTGCCGCGAACCTTGGCAGCTGCGGTAATCGTGTCGAGGATGGTGTCAACGTACTTCTCGTGCGATGCATCAGCCACCATGACTTTTATTTCTTTCATTTTCTTTTATCTGATATTGGGAATAACCATACTTAGTCCGTCGATAACATCCAGCTCACTGACACCTTGCTTAATGACGATGAAAATCGTGTCGTCGCCGGCAATGGTACCCAGTATCTGGGGAATATTGCTGTTGTCGATGTTATAGGCAATAGAACTGGCATAGCCTGGACGCGTCTTGATAACACCCATGTTGCCCGAGAAATTGATGCTCACGAATCCGCTCGACTGCAGCATTTCCATGGCAGAACGGGGCGTGCTGACCCGTTTGTACATGGTCTCATTGGGCAAAACGTAAACATACTTGCCGTTCATCGAGGCAGCCTTGGCAACCTTCAGCTGCTTCAGGTCGCGGCTCAGCGTGGCCTGTGTCAACTTGAATCCCTCTTTCTCGAGTGCACGGAGCACCTCCTCTTGTGAGCCCAATTCCATACTCGAAATGAGCATCTTCAGGGCCTCCATTCTGCTGTTCTTTACCTTCATCTAAGTATAATTATGCTAAATTCGGCCGCAAAATTATACATTTAATTGCATATTACCAAACTTTTATCGGTTAATTTTTGCATAAAAAGAAAAGATGGGGTGAATTTTTATCCATCCCATCTTTCCTATATGTCTAAGGCTTAATCCCTATTGCCACCAAAAATGCGGAGCAGATAGAGGAACAGGTTGATAAAGTCGAGGTAGAGACTGAGCGCTCCCATCAGGGCAATCTTCTGCACACTCTCGTCCATTCCGTCGGCCATCAAGAGCATCTGCTTGATTTTCTGTGTGTCCCAAGCCGTGAGTCCGACAAAGATGACCACTCCTACGTAGGAGAGAATCATATCGAACATGCTGCTCCTGACAAACAGATTCACGATGGTGGAAATGATCAGGCCTATCAATGCCATAAACAGGATTTTGCCGATGCTGCTCAGGTCTTGCTTCGTCACGTAGCCATAGAATGACATCACGCCAAACATACCTGCCGTGATAAAGAAGGTCTTGGCAATGACCGACTGACTATAGCCCAGGAATATGACTGACAATGTAGCACCGTTCACGACCGAATAGAGCACAAACAGCAACGTGGCTGTGGTCAGCGACAAGCGGTTGATCATGCCCGACACGATGAACACTATAGCCAGTTCTGCAATAATCAGGCCCCACATCACGAACGAGTTGCCATAGATGAGTTGCATCATGGCCGGGCTATGAGCCACGCCATAGGCCGTGACGCCTGTTATCACCAAGGCCAGCGCCATCCAAGTATATACCTTGCGCATCAGCGCCGGAAACGATGCTGAAGCAATCGTGGCTTCTTTCTCGTTGATCATTCTGTACAAATCTCTTTCTTGCATAATCTTACAAATTATAATATGTATTCAATATCATCAACGGCAAACATTGTGCCAGAAACATTGCGCTCCCTGCGGCATCATTTCGGAGCCTTGTTATAGACGGCATCGAGCGTATAGGAAGCATCGGTGCTGGTCGTGGCATTAATCATGGTCTTCACTAAGTCGCCGGCATTGTTCAGGAAAGAACCGTCGTTATGATTGAAATAGCCATGTTTCTCATCGCCACCGCCATCATTTGCGTTATTGTCCCAAATGACGACAGGCAGATTATAAGCATAGGCCGCACGGCAAACGTATTCCAGATAATACGCGCGGAAAGAATTGGAACGGTCTGTCTTATGCAACGTGCATCCGTACTCTCCGATGTAACAGGGAATATTCTTGTCGATATATTTCGCCTTGAGTTTGCTGAAGATGTCCCGCACATGATCCTCATTGGAGCCCGTGTCATACTTTCCGGCAGCAGCCGTATGCCCCCACTCTGTCTTTCCATTTTCATTGGGTTTATAGGGTGACAGTGTGAATGAACTCGGATCATAGAAGTGAACACCCACCATGATGCGATTAGCGGGATCAGTGGGCAGCGTCAGATGGTCCATAGTCAGCGACGGATTGGCCGCATAGCCGCAGACACCAATCCAACGGGTGGCATTGTTGCCTCCGGTTGCTCGAATGGCATCCACCGCTGTCTGGTTCCATGCGTTGAGCGTATTATATTGCTTGCCGCCATCGGTGCGATTCGCTCCCCATCCCCACTGGCCGTCCTGAATCTCATTGAACGTTTCGAAGATAAGGAACCTACCCTTATCCTTAAATTCATTGGCAATCTGTGTCCAGGTCTTCGTGATACGGTCTTTAATCTGATCATTTACAGTAGCATCGGTAGCAGCCGTCTTGATATCCTGCCAGTATTCATCATGATGCAGATTGAGAATCACGTTGAGTCCGGCAGCCTCAGCCCACTCTACATTCTGCTTCACTTCTGCCATATAAGCAGCCTCGATAGTGTATTTTTTATCACTTATACTCTGATAGTTACCCCAGGTGACAGGAATACGCACGGTGCTGGCTCCCGCCTTTTTCAGGTTTTCATAGAGCGCCTTTGTGGGTTTGGCACCATCCCAATAGCCCCACTCAGGATGTTTTCCATCTGCACCCGAGCTGGTGTCAAAGTGATTGCCAAGATTCCAACCCCAGCCCAACTTACGCGTCATCTCCAATGCCGTTCCGTCAGGAAGGTCATCCCCTGGCGTTGTTGCTTTCTTCGTAGTGAAACGAAGGGTCAGAGCCGGAGATTTAGACTGGGCATTACGGCTGCTGATGAAGGCTCCTTGAGGAATTTGGAGTGTATAGGAATTGCCTGGTACCAATTCCACGGGAATGGAAACCGTCTGCGATGGAGGATTTACCATCTGTGCCGTGACCTTCGCACCGTTCAGGGTAATCGTGACTGAAGAGACGATATTCACAGGCGTGTTATAATTGAGCGTGATACTCGTTGTGGTGTTGGCATCCACCTCTGCACCTTCTGCAATAGAAGTACTGGATAAAGACACGGCTACCGACGGCGTGGAATCATCACTGCCACCGCTGTCGCTACCGCCACAAGCCATCAACACAAGACTGGAAAAGAGGTAAAGAAACGTACTGAAATAAGATCTTTTGTTCATAATAGACTGGTCTTAAAAGATAATTATTGATTCACACGGAATGGCATCATAAACGCCAAAGTGCGCTTTCTGCGTACAAAGATAAATGAAATTCACCAAAACATATAATACTTTCATGCTAATTTTTGGATTTTTTATTACCTTTGCAGTATGAATATCAAAATAATAACCTCTTTCTTCAAACGATACTGGCCTTTAGGGCTGATCATCCTGTGGGCTGCAGGCTGCTGGGCGTTCTTCCAGTTCTGCTATCCATACCATTTCTTTTACAAGGAGCAGAACCAGATTTTCCTATGGACGGCTGACTACCTACAATCCTACAACGGCCCGGGATGGCTGGCCCGCCTTACGGGAGACTTCTTCACGCAGTTCTACTATTACATCTTCGCGGGAGCCGCTATCCTGACGGCCATATTGTTGCTCTTGGGCGACATCATCCGCCGCATATTCCAGAATCTGGGTTGCGGCAAATGGGCCTATTTGGTAGGCATAGCAGCCATGACCATCGAGGCATGGCGCCATTTCTACTACGACTACAGCCTGTCGAGCACCTTCAGCCTCATCGGCTATGCCTTCATATTATGGCTCTGTTCCACGGTTTTCAAGAAGCGGAAGATGCTCGCCTGCGCCCTCCTGGCCTTGTTGCTGTTCCCCGGTTGGCTGCTTTTCGGCAAACCCGAAGCAGGAAAATTCACCAGCCCAGAATGGCAACTGGAGAAACTGCTCGCCGTTGACAACGAATATAATTGGGGTAACTACGGACGAGTGAAGCAACTCGTGGAGAATGATACGAACCGCACTCCTTACACCGTTTTCCTTTACAATCTGGCTCAGGCACAGAAAGGAGAATTACCCGACAACCTGTTAAAGATTACGCCAATAGAGATGGGCACCCTTTGGCAGATTGGCCCGGAGGCACCACTGCTGGAAATCAAGATGATCAACGAGCTGTATTATGTTCTGGGCGATGTGACCTATGCTGAGAGGGCTGCCATGATGGGAAACGTCTTCGCCCCCGACAACCGCAACGTGAGAATGATCAAACGGCTGGCTGAATGCAATCTCATCAGCGGCGACCAGCCTGCCGCCAACAAATATCTGGGTATTCTCAAAAAGACGTATGCGTATCGCAACTGGGCCGAAAAAGCACCATCTATGCCTGTCTATAAGGAAAAGGCGCAGTTTATCAACAAGAAGGACACCATACGCCTCGGAGACTTCGCCCGCACAATCCTGCTGGAACTGCTCGACAGCAATCCCCAAAACCTGGTGGCGCTCGACTATCTGCTATGCACCGACCTCACCACGGGCGACATCGGCAGTTTCAAATCCGACTACGACCGCTACTGCATGGATCGGAATGCGCCACGCATCAAACCGCTCTATCAACAGGCGTTGCTCATCTATATGGCCGGCACGCAGGCCACGAACGATGAAATCCTCAGATACGTCAAGGACATGAAGCAACTCTCTGACTTCAACGAATATAACAAGGTACGCGGAACAGCCATGACCGCCAAGTTTCACGACACCTATTGGTATTATTACGACCAAAACTATCAAAACAAGAGACCATGACAGACCGAAAGATATACATCTGGCTGCTGACCATTCTTTGGAGCCTCCTTTCCTGCACACCCCACCCGGAAGACGTGCAGAAGAGCCAGGACCTGCCCCCCATCTATCCCGACTATACCAACGTGACCATCCCCGTAAACATAGCACCGCTCAACTTCCTCGTGCGTGGCGACTATGAAGCCATAGAAGTAAAGGCGGCCGACATGGTCATTGCAGGAAAAGGCTGCGAGGCTGTTTTCGACATCGATGAATGGAAAACACTCCTGCAAGAACAAGCGGGAAAAAAGATAGAAGTCACCGTCACGGCCCTCAAAGACGGACAATGGACACAATTTGCACCGTTCACCTGGGAAGTGGTGAATGACAGCATCGACTCATGGCTCACCTACCGACTCATTGAACCGGATTACGAAGTGTTCCAGAACCTGGAAATCCACGAACGCTGCATAGAGAACTTCGAAGAACGGGCCATCAGCAGTTTCCGGCAGGTGGGCAATCGCTGCATGAACTGCCATATCCATAGCAGGCAGAATCCGGATCTGTCCATGATGTACGTGCGTGGAAAAGAAGGCGGAGCCGTACTGAATGAGAATGGGCATCTGCGAAAACTCGACATTCAGTCGCCCACAGGTTCCAGCGTCTATTTTGACTTCAGCCCTACAGGCCGCTATGCCGTATTCTCTACCAATAAGATTATACCAGCATTCCATGCAAAGCCTGAGAAACGCCTGGAGGTTTTCGATTCAGAGTCGGACGTCTATGTGGCCGACCTGAAGGGTAACCGTATCATCTCGTCTCCGATGCTCGCTGACAGCACCTGGTTTGAAACCTTTCCCACATTCTCTCCCGACGGGAAATTCATCTATTATTGTACGGCCAAAGCCATCCATCAGGCCAAGGACATCACGACGCTGCAATATTCACTCTGCCGCATTCCGTTCGATGAAACGACCGGAACCATCGGAGAAAAAGCCGACACCGTGGTAACGGCACACCGACAGCCATCCGGCAAAACCTCCGTATGCCACCCCAAGATTTCGCCCGACGGGCGCTTCTTGCTCTATTCCGTGGCAGACTATGGTACTTTCCCCATTTGGCATCGCGAAGCCGATCTGCGAATGCTTGACCTGCAGACGATGCACATTGACTCGCTGGCCCTCGTAAACAGCCCGATGAGCGACACCTATCACTCATGGAGCAGCAACAGCCGCTGGTTTGTATTCGCCTCCAAGCGTGACGACGGCCTTTACGGCAAGCCCTATTTCTGCTACGTTGACAAGAATGGTAAAGTTCACAAGCCATTCTGCCTACCCCAGGAATCACCTACTTTCTACGACAACTACCTGAAGAGCTTCAACGTGCCGGACCTCGGGCAAAGACGCGTCAACTTCGATGTAAAGGATGTGGAGCGCGTGATGAATACGCCCTTGGAACCCTTCCGATAATAAGGTCGGGAACAAACTAATTTACTTTGTTCTTCATCCGATGATACTTTGCATTGCTTCCGATGATAGTTTGAAGTACAAAGTAAATTAGTTTGTTCCCGGCCCTATAATTGCATGGGAAACGAATAGCAATCAATCGAGGGTATGCCAATGATGACATACCCTCGTTCTTATTTCCTGACCTTCGTCGTATTCCTTTTGTCTGACATGATTTCGTGGGCTGCCGCATGATTGTCAAACTCCACCTTCTTGCTGCTGAAATCAGGGGTATTAAAGGAATAAAGGCTCTCGTCATAATACTGCCACGGATTCTCCTGAGGCAGCAGGAAAGGCTTCGTGCCCTTGCCGTTGTCATCAATAGACGAAAGGTAAAGGCGCGTGTGCAGTCCGTCACCACGACGACTGGTGAATACAATCCAATGGCTGTTCACATTCCAGTTGTGGTAGCTGTCGGCTTCATTACTGTTGATTTCCTGGAACGGACGTGATTCTCCAGTCTGCAGGTTCATCAGCCACTGCTCGCTCTCGCGGTGCCAGATGGAGAAATAACCATAGTCTGACAACGTGAAAAGCATCCACTTGCCATCATAGCTGGGGCGCGGCCAAGTAAGGCTCTTGCCCATCTGGACGGCATTGAACAGGGTATCCACTTTGTTTCCGTAACGCCCCGTAGCAGGATCAAAGGCTATCCGGCAGAGGTTATACTTTTCGTTCTTATAGTCGTTGGGGTCTTCCACCTGCTTGCAAACCAGGTAATAGATGGTCTTACCGTCGGGCGAGAATACAGGGGAGTTCTCACTCCATTCCTTTGTGGAAATCAGCGAATCCTCCAGTATTTCGCGTGTCTTGGGATTATAGACGAAGATGTCGCTGCTCAGGTCAAACACCTCAATACGTTCGTTGTGGATTTCATGGAAACCCTGACGCGTCTGATTGGTGGAAAAAGCACAATAGTCGCCCGAAGGATGCCAATAAGGATAGACCATCGAACCGCCCAGCAAGTCGTTCTTGGCAGCCAGCACGTCGCGCTTGCCGTCCATCTGAATCAGCGTAGCGCCATGATCTCCGCGGATATGAAACGCCATACGATCGGGATTGGTGCGGTTGGCCATGTGGCAGTTCACACACTGACCCAGCAGTTGGGTGTTCTCGATAATAGCCGTCTCCTCAAAGTTAGACAGGTCACGCTGAAAGATTCCCATATGGCTGTACACCTCATATCCCGGAGCAATACGGCGATAGGTAAGTCCCCACTCGGCCAAGTCGTATTTGCTGACATACATCTTGAAGTCTTTATACTGGAGCCACTTGCCATTCTGCTTCACGCAGACAGTAAAGGTCAATTCGCCGCCCTTGTTGGCAGCCGTCAAGTCGTGCCACTGTTCAACATCAAAACGAGCCCAGTCGCCGTTGGCATGCAGTTCGCCGCCCTTTGAACCCTTCACCACCACATCCACGGCTTCCACTTCGTCATTGCTGCGGATATTGAAGTTCATCGGGGCGATACCGTCGGGAATCGTCACACCGATATAATCGGGATAAATGGAAGGCAACTGATCCGACATGGTAACATCGGTCGGAGTGCTGCTACAAGCCACTAACACCCAACACCCAACAACTAACACCAATTTAACAATATACCTCATTTCTTCATCATCTTTGCAAAGTAATACCAATAAGTTCCGCGGAAAGGCTCCAAGTTGCCTTGCTGAGAGAACTGTTTTCCAAACTCCATGAAGCGCTGCCCCATCATCTGGCTGACACCTGCTGGAGGCTGGTTCATCTGATTGCTGTGTTGCGCCCAATAAACCAGACGGGTTTCAAGATAGGAATTGGGCACATGGTCATAAGACATGTGCTGTCCTAACGGATAATACTGTTCGAAACGGTTGATATCGCCATTCAGCTGTTCGTAGGCCATCAGGTACTCGAAAGCCGTCCGGTTTTGTCTGTTACTCACGAGCAGCAAGCCTATCATCTGGTCCATTTCGCGGTCGCTCGAAAGGAAATCTGCCTTATAAAGATTCTTACGCAGCGGCCCGAAGAAATGATGCTCGTTGATGGCACGCTCGCTCTTCATCAGTTCCAGCGTACGCGTTGCCCACTTCCGGTAGAAGAGCGTCTTCTGCAATTTGCGCAGATACTTTCGGGCCACTTCATATTCGCCATTAATCAAGTTACACTCTGCCAGCCGCTTAGTCAAACGGGCACTTTTGCGATAAGCTGGGATAGCCTCTTGGGCCTCGTAGAAATAGCGCATGGCTTCGTTCACCATGCCCAGTCGCAGATAAATCTCAGCGGTAGGCACGGGGGTCGTGAAGTTCATTTGGAATGAGGGCAGCAATCCCTGCACGCCGTTCTGGAAGAATTCAAACATGCGGTCGCCCATCTGTCCTGTCTGCTGAAGAGCCAGGTTCAGGCACGACACACTGGTAGGAGTGGTGGGATTCTTCTTCTCGGCCTTTGATATCATCTGCTTCCACTTCTCGGTGCGTACCATGAAATCGTAGTCGATCACCTCGTACCGCTTCTCATCAAATTGACTCCTGATACCAAAGAAACCTGCCACTGCCAGCAATATGCCGAATGCTACAGCAGCCCAGTTCCCCACCGCTTTCGATTGAGACCTTTTCAAGACGAGAGCACCGATGATAGGAATCAAAGCCAGACTCAGGATGATAATTCCCTGAAACAGCGGGATTAAAGCCGGGAAACGGTAATAGAAGAGTCCGCCCATCAGTCGGAACAGCGGATAAGGCAGGAAGGCTGAAGAGCTCAACATCATGAATAAGGTGAAAAGGATGGTCACGGCAGCTGTCACCCAACGGCCTTCCCTGTGGTCAACAAACTGCCACAAAGCCACGAACAAAGCAAAAGCCAGCACCACGGCACCCATCGTCCAATAGAGGACAACAGCCATTGCCAACGGATAGACCCATCGACGCAACCATTCGGTCTGAATCTTTGTATAGCCCCACATGGCCAGCAGCGCAAAAATACAGGCCACCACAAAGCCCAGCATTACATTCTCGTCGCCCATATAGGCCCACATCAGCAAGACAGGCACGAAACTCAGCACGAAGGCAAATCCCTCGCCGCCCTGCTGCTCTCCGTTACGAAGACAAGCCATAGCGCAAAACGTCAGCCGCTGCATCAGCAGGAATAGCACAGCCAAAATGCCAGCCCCTATCAAAGGCGCGAAATAGAACTGCACGAGGAACTCACCCAGCCAGTCGGACAGTCCTCCCGGAAGACTTACTCGTTCCCAGAAATAGCCGTCGTCCCAAAGGAACATCTGTAACTGCTCCTGATAGGACATCACGCTATAATAAGGCATGGCCCAAAACAGGAAAACCGCCACCGCAAACAGCAGCGACAATCCCCATTGCCACGACCTTCCTAAAAGAATCTTCGTTTTTTCACTCATTTCTTATCTATTTCTGCCTGCAAAGATACTGCAAAAAAACGATTTCGTGAAAAGAATCAGAATAAAAAATCACCCCACATCCTTTAGGAATGTGGGGTGAAAATTAGGTTTATCAGATAAACTTATTAATAGCTATCATTTCACAGCCTGGAATACCCAGAAGCAGCCTTCCCAAGTAGCATCATTTGTATGCTGTGCCCTAAGCACGAGCTCGTTCTCTGATACTACCGTGACATCATATACCGTTGGATGATAATCACCCTGATTAATCATTACCGGATAGACAATGTTACCAGGCTCAGTAGTCTTCAGCGTGAAGAGGATGCTCTTCGACTCATCGGCAGTTGTAAAGTCGAGCGAGAACTTACCTGAACCAGACTTATCACCAGCTTTGTTAGTTTCATCAAAGACAACCTTGGTCAGCGTAGAGTTGGCAAAGTCGAAGGTGATAGTACCTAATGAACCGCCCTGATCAACGACAGACGTAGTCCACCATGAAGGTTTCTTGTCATTGTTACCACCATTACCCCAGTTATTGGCAGGAACCAATTCCCAAGTCTTAGTAGCATTTGGATTCTCAGGTGTATATCCTGTCAGCAGCGTTACGCCCTCAGGAACTTCCATAGCCTCAATCTTGAATTTGCCAAGACTTATGTTCTCGCCATGGTTACCGGCTGCGTCAATCCAGTCAACGAACAGTTCATATTCACCAATACTGAATGTCGAAATCTGACCTAAGTTCTTCTCAAGTTTACCATCATTCCAATGGAAAGTGCAAAGACAAGGATTATCATTCTTCACGATTTCAAGTGTATTGGAAGGTGAACCTTCAAGCAAAAGATGCTTCACTTCAATCTTGTTCTTGTCGAATCCCTTACCGAAATACTTAGCACCACCAGCCTTGCCAATTCCAAGACGCTCACTGATAGCAGGAGTGATATAAGTAATGGTATCAACCTGTACTGTCAGCTCCTTTGTGGTTGGTGTGCCACCCACATTGGTTGTCAGACAGCGAATAACGTTTTGACCAAGCTTGGTAACATAGATTTCACCATCAGTAGTTACCGTATGAGTAGTATTCTCAATCAATTGGTCTGCATCCCATGCAGATACAACGGGCGAGGTATTTGTCACATGTATCCGGTTACTATTCTTGCCATCTACCTGTACGGGTGTGGCCGTTGCCTGAACCTGGTCAGCACTGATAGAAGCCCACTCTGAACCACCTTCAATCTGTGAAGGATCACAGGCTGTAAGCGCCAAAGCCAGCAGAGGCATTGCAAAAAATATCTTTTTCATATACTTTTCTTTTATTTTAGCTTGTTAGAACTTGATAGATTACCATCCCTGATACTCAGAATCAGCGCCTGACCATCCTTCGTTCTGTGCAACACGACCCTGAAGCACCTGGTTCTCAGGCATCTTCATGAATCCAGCCGTTGCCTTGAAACGAGCAGCATAGCCTCCGTTATGAGCCTTGTTTGTATCAGGCACTCCACGAGAATAAGTTGGCTGGTTGGTCTGCTTCTCAAGTGCAGCAGCAGCAATATGCCAGCGGCGGATGTCGTTCCAGCGTACACCTTCGAAAGCAAGTTCCCAGCGGCGCTCGTTTTGCAGGGCAGCAAGAGAATATGCACCTATCGGAGCAAGACCGGCACGCGCACGAACCATATTAATACCAGTTACGTCTTCCTTCAATTCGCTCTGCATCAGCAAAACGTCAGCAAAACGTAGCAGCACGAGGTCATGAATATTAGAAGTCTGGAAGTTTACACCATTCTCCCAACCTTTATCACCATACATGATAGCCTCGAAGCAGGGTTGATATTTGTTGGTTGCAGGATCGAAACCGGCAATGGCAGCCTGTTTCTTTTCAAAATAGTTGGTTTCCTGGATAAAGTCAGCCCAGGTAGCACCGCCGAAAGCATATGCAGGCAATTCTCGAACATCCTGAATGGAAGCATCGCGGCGCATATCATTAGGCTCTGCTGCCTTCCAATCGTCAACGAGATTGGGAGCCACAGGACCTGCACCCCAACCCTGTCCGAAGGGGAAAGTCTTGTCAACATCCTGGCCGCCACGGATACCGAAATGCAGTGCATATCCATTACCATAGCCGATGGTTGTGCTCCACGAAGCCAATTTATTGAACTTGATGGCAAACATTGACTCGGGATTGGTCGATGCCCCGGCATTCAGGTCATCCTCTACCCACTTCAGGTTCTGGCCTGCCGTGTAAGGATACTGCTCAACGGTATATTTGTTGGTATATGCCCAGAGGTTGCGGTAATCGGGAACGAGAGAATAACCGGAATTGTTCACACAGTCGTCGATATAACCTATAACATCCTGCTTCGTGAGTTTTGATCCATCAGGAAGATCAACGGAAGTCAGCGGATTGTAGGTCGTGCTAGTGAGAGCAGCCAGGTCAGTACCGTTACCATAGAAACCTGTATAGAACAACCACACGCGAGCAAGCATAGCTTCAGCTGTGTACTTATCTACATGGCCATCAGAATATTTTTTGGCGGGCATATCCTTGGCAGCATCGCGAAGGTCCATCAGAATCTGTGCCCACAAGTCCTTAACGTCACCCTGTGAAGGATCAGTACCAGGCACTGTTACCAAAGGAACATTTCCATACTGAGAGGCCAGTTCATAATAGTAGAAAGCACGGAGGAACTTAGCCTCGCCAATATCCTGGGCCTTCACCTCATCAGAGAGATCTGTATTGGGAAGGGCGGACAGCAAGGCGTTGGCACGTCCGATGCCCTCATAGCGGTCCTTATAGAACTGCTCAGTCATGTTAGCATTATAGTTACAGAGCAAGTCCAAGGCCTGCATCATCTTATCGTTGGCACCACCACCGCCGAGGTTATCGTCGGAAGCCAGCATGGAGAGGTAATAGAACGAAGCCTGGGGAGTGGCATTCACGGCGTTCAGATTCTCGTAGATAGCAGCGAGAGACGCCGTGGCATCTTTTTCTGTCTTCGGGAAATTCTCCGTTGTGCTGTCGGTCATGTTCTCTGAGTCGAGTGAGCAAGAAGCCAAACCGAGAGACATCATTCCCACGACAGCAATATATGATAATTTTTTCATTGTATCTTATGCTTTAGAATTTAACATTTACACCCACCATATAGGTACGTGGCTGCGGATAGTTACAAACGTCAACACCAGTCACCCAAGGCTCATTACCATTGATGGCCCTACCATTTTCAGGATCCATACCCTTGTACTTGGTAATGGTGAAGAGATTCTGGGCTGCGAAATAGAGACGGAGTTGCTGGAATGGGCTGTTCTTCCAAACCTTTGTGAAATCATAACCGATAGTGAGGTTCTGCAAACGGAAATAGCCTGCATTCTCCACATAAAGATCTGAAACCTCCTGCCAGTTGGGACCTGTGTTACCAGGAGCCAAAAGTGGATATCTATTGCTAGTACCCTCACCGTGCCAATAGTCATAAACCTCGGTAGTATAATTCTCATACTGTCCGTCGGTGAACTTACGCCATGAGCGTGCCACCTGCTGACCTAAAGCAGCGTAACCAGTCACAGAGATATCGAATCCCTTATAGTCTGCACCCAGGCTGAAGCCCATCGTTACATTGGGATGAGGATCTCCAAGATCCGTCTTGTCGTTATCATCTATAACACCGTCACCATTTACATCTACGAATTTCAGGTCACCAGGCTTGATGCCAGCGCCTTGCTTAGAGTTAGCAGCATCACCATTGCAGTTTGCATTAAGGTAAGACTGAAGATCGGCTGCATTCTGAATCACGCCGTCAGACTTATAACCGTAGAAGAAACCTATAGGATGGCCTACCTGCATACGAGCCATGGTACCTGTACTCTGAGCGAGCAAATCTTTACCGCCATCGATATAATCGGCAGCACCGTTGATTTCCGTCACCTCATTCTTATTAAGAGCCATATTCCAACCGATGTTGTAGTGGAAGTCCTCACCAACCTGGTCGCGCCAGTTCAAAGCGAGTTCAACACCCGTGTTCTTCACCGTACCAGCATTGCGCCACTGGTTGGCGAAACCTGTAGAAGCAGGAATCTGCACATAGAGCAGGAGGTCCTTTGTCTTCTTGCTATACCAGTCGAAGGTCAAGCCAAGACGACCACCGAGGAAACGAGCGTCGAGACCGAGGTCAATCTGCTCTGAGGTTTCCCAAGTCAAGTCTGTATTGGCCAAACGTGTAGAGTAAGCACCCTGTGTGGAATTATCCTTTGTGTTGTTGAAAGAATAGTTACCAAAGTTACCATAGCTGAAAGTTGTCATATAGGCGAACGAGTCACCGATGTTCTTGTTACCGTTCTGACCCCAACCAGCACGAAGTTTCAGGAAGTCAAGCCATGAAGCAGTGCTCTGCATGAATTTTTCATTGGAAACCACCCAACCTGCAGACACTGAGGGGAAGTAACCCCAGCGCTTTCCGTCAACGAACTTAGATGAACCGTCAGCACGGAGCACGAGGCTCAACATATAAGTTTCGTTGAAGTCATAGTTGATACGGCCAAAGTAAGACAATGAAGTCTCATCACCATAAGGAGTACCGTCAACAGTTGCTTCGGAACGGTTTTCCGTAAGGCCTACATAAGCCTGCTTCATATTGCCAAAGATAGAACCTGTAGAAGTAGCATTGAGAGACTCTCCGAAACTTGGACGGCTCTGTCCGTATTCAGTACCGACCATGACATCGAAGTTGTTCTTTGCCACACGGAACTTATAATCCAAGGTATGAGTCATACCCCAGCCCCAGCCGAGACCTGTCTGCTGAGTCACCTGATCAAGATCACGCTTTGAACCCTGATCATTGCTATAATAGACAGGCAGATAAGAACGCCAAGACCATGAACTCTGGTTGTAGTTCACCTGTCCGCGGTAAACCAGGTTCTTGATGGGCTGAATTTCTACATAGGCAACAGCGTTCATATTGAAGCTCTTCGATTTGTTATTGGCACTCTGTCCGTTGAGCATATTGTAAACAGGGTTACCCATATAACTATTGAAACCGAACCAGCCAGACTCACTCAGATAGTCGTGAGCCGTATAGTTGCCGCTTGCATCAAGCATAGGCAGAAGCGGATTGGCACGTACCATGTTCGACAGTTCGTTGCTATACTGGTTACCATTCTGAAGACCCTGATTCTGACGATGCTGGAAGTACATGTTCTCACCGAACTTAATCACGTCATAATCTTTGTTGGCACTCTTCAGAATGACATGCTCAGAATTCAGACGGAATGTGAAACGGCGGAAATCAGACTTTGCCATATTTCCGAAAACACCGTCCTGATACTGATAGCCGATACCTGTAGAGAACTTCGAAACCTCAGAACCGCCTGAGACGTTCAAGGCATGGCTCGTTGTCACGGCATTCTTATTACGAATGGCATCCAGCCAATCGGTACCTGGATTCGAGCCGTTTGCATAGGCCTCATACAGCCCTTTGTTAATCTCTGTCACGCCACCTTCTGGATTCACCTTCAAGAAAGATGACCAGTCATAGGCAGCACCGCCATTGTTCTGATTAACCATATCCTGAATCTGCATGAATTGGCGAGCATTTAAGAGTTGGGGCATCTTGGCAACGTTCTGCCAGCCGATGTTTCCATCGTAACTGACACTCACCTTGCCAGCCTTACCTTGCTTGGTAGTGATGAGGATTACACCATTGGCACCATTGGCACCGTAGATGGCTGCCGAAGCTGCATCCTTCAACACGTCGATACGTTCAATATCGGCAGGGTTCAGGTTGTTGATGTCACCACCTGTCACGCCGTCAATCACGTAGATAGGCTTGGTGTCACTGTTTGTACCAGCACCACGTATGGCAACCTTAAAGCCATCACCCGGCTGGCCAGAAACGGCCTGAATGCTCACACCAGGACTCTGACTCTGCAGAGCACCGAGTACCTGAGTAGTGTTCAGCTTGGTGATGTCCTCACCCTTCACTTCCACGGTAGCACCTGTCACGAGTTTCTTCTTCTGTACACCATAACCCACGACAACCACTTCTTCCAGCGTAGTGTCGTCTTCCTTCATGGTTACATTGATAGAAGACTGATTGCCCACGACAACCTCCTGAGTCTGGAAGCCAATGTAACTGATCACCAGCGTAGCACCGGGCTGCACATTGAGAGAGAAGTTACCGTCAATGTCGGTAACCGTACCGTTACTTGTACCTTTTTCCAGAATGCTGGCTCCGATAACCGGCCCCATGGCATCTGATACAGTACCCGTCACTTTCTTCGACTGCTGAACCGACTGAACGGTATTCACAGCAGCATCAGCATAGACACTTGGCGAATATGCCAAACCTAAAATGGCACATGCGCCAGCCATCAACGCTGTCTTTCCAAAGTTCTGATTCATACTTAAGTATATTCTTTAGGTTATTAAAAGATAGTTATTATTCAATTCAAAAAACGCCGTATTCAGCGGATATATGTGATAGTCGCATCTGCTTAAGAAACAGGCGGCATGGTTGTGAACTTCATGCTGTACTTTCTTTTCCCATTCCTTCAGTTATTAAGTTACACATTATTAATATATATATTAGTTGATTCATTCAAATTTTGGCTTACCTGGTAAGTTTTGACATTTTCACCGTGCAAAGTTAGGCAGAATAAAGTGAAATACATAATACTTTTTTGCTCATTTTTGAACTTTTCTTATCAAAATAGTACTAAGTAAACAAATTATCACCCATTATTTATCATTTCAACAGCAGATTCCTTCTTTATTGTAAATTCAACACCTTTAGTTTTTGTTAAGTTTTCCACGGCATATAGCCTACATCCAAAAAGCAGGAAGGAGCAAAGCCGATGCCTTGCTCCTTCCTGCTTTTTGCTTCGTATTCTTACGAACGCCGAGGCTTACTTGCCGTGGTTCTCGTCAGAAACAGTTAACTTCTTGCGACCCTTTGCGCGGCGTGAAGCCAACACGCGACGGCCATTCTTGGTTGCCATTCTCTCACGGAAGCCATGCTTGTTCACGCGACGGCGATTGTGGGGCTGAAATGTTCTTTTCATTGCTATTCTATTTTATTTTTATTTATGATTCAACGATTTCGGGCTGCAAAATTACTCATATTTTTCGAAATACCAAAGAAATATGCTAAATTTAATTGAAAGTTTTATGATTTTTTCGAAAATTGTAGTACCTTTGCGCGGTAAAACCGCACGAAGGCAGGCTGCATTCGGAAAAAACCAAATCATTATTTGGTTTTTTCGCTCTTTTGCACTACCTTTGCGCCCGAAAAGAACAATACATAATATATTAATAAGGTAATATGATTAATTCACAAGACATCAAGAAGGGAACAGCCATCCGCATGGACGGCGGCATCTGGGTATGCATCGAGTTCCAGCACCGCAAGCCGGGCAAGGGTAACACCGTTATGAACACCAAGCTGAAGAACGTGACCGACGGTCGCGTACTGGACCGCACTTTCCAGGTAGGCTTCAAACTCGACGACGTACGTCTGGAGCGTCGCCCCTATCAGTTCCTCTACAAGGACGGCGACGACTACATCTTCATGAACCAGGAGACTTACGATCAGGCTCCCATCGCCAAGGATCTCGTGACGGGTGTTGACTTCATGAAGGAGAGCGACATCGTGGAAGTGGTAAGCGATGCTGACACGGCTACCATCCTCTTCGCTGAAATGCCCGTGAAGACCAACCTCCGCGTGACTCATTCAGAGCCTGGCATCAAGGGTGATACGGCTACCAACGCTACCAAGCCCGCCACACTGGAGACTGGTGTTGAAATCCGCGTGCCCCTGTTTATCGACGAGGGTGACCTCGTACAGGTTGACACCCGCGACGGTTCTTACCTGCAGCGCGTGAAGGAATAATGAAATACAGCATCATCGTTCCCGTTTACAACCGCCCCGACGAAGTAGAGGAGCTCCTGCAAAGCCTTACGGAACAAGAACTGAAAGACTTTGAGGTTGTCATTGTGGAAGATGGTTCTCAAAAACCTTGCAAGGATGTTTGCGACAAGTTCGCAGACATCCTTGACTTGCATTATTACGCCAAGGAAAACGGAGGCCCTGGCCAAGCCCGCAACTACGGAGCCGAGCGCGCCCATGGCGAATGGCTCATTATCCTGGATTCCGATGTGGTACTGCCCAAAGGCTATCTGAAAGCCGTTGACACGGCTTTATCAATGGAGAATGGAACTCTACATTCTACACTCGCCGCCTTCGGTGGTCCCGATGCATCGCACCCATCGTTTACGCCCGTACAGAAAGCCATCTCCTACTCCATGACTTCCTTCTTTACCACCGGCGGTATTCGCGGCGGAAAGAAGAAGCTCGATAAGTTTTACCCCCGCTCCTTTAATATGGGCATCCGCCGAGATGTCTATCTGCAGCTGGGTGGCTTCTCAAAGATGCGCTTCGGTGAGGACATCGATTTCTCCTATCGCATCGTGGAGGCTGGCTACAATCCCCAACTTTTCCCCGATGCTTGGGTATGGCACAAGCGACGCACCGATTTCCGCAAGTTTTTCCGTCAGGTCTATAATAGCGGCATTGCCCGCATCAACCTCGAAAAGCGCCATCCCGGCACGCTCAAGCTGGTTCACCTCCTGCCTATGGTATTTACCGTAGGCGTCATCGCGCTGATTCTTCTAGCGGCCGTTGCCCGCGCCATGATTCACTACGATGCGCCCCATTGGCACACGTGGTTCTGGATCTGCCTGGCAGCCCTTTTCCCCATCCTGTTCTACAGCCTCGTCATTTTCATCGATTCCAGCATCCAAAACAAGAGCCTGAAGGTAGGACTGCTCTCCATTCCTGCAGCCTTCACCCAACTGATGGGCTATGGATTCGGCTTCATCGAATCATGGTGGAAACGCTGTGTGATGAAGAAAGACGAGTTCCAGGCTTTCGAAAAGAACTTCTATAAATAAAGTGCAGAAATTGTGCGGATGAAGTGCACAATTTGTGCGCATCATCTGCACAAAATGTGCGCATCATCTGCAATAGTTGTGCAAGCCATCTGCACAAATTGTGCAAATGCGGTTGATTACTGCCACCCCGCAAGCCCTTTAAATAAGGGAAGGTTGCAGAGTGGCAGTAATTATCAGAAAAACATTTTTATTTCAGAACTTCATGCTCCCGTCCACATTGAAGATGGGCGCATTGGTGGGAATTTCCTTGTCATAGAACTGTACGGCACTATCGTTCGACTTGGGATGCTGGCGTTTCAGCAGATTGATCATCTCAGCACCAGCCCAAATCACGGGACCGTAACCATGGGCAGCCATCACATGAACAGGACGATAGGCATAGAATCCGGGATCGAAGCCCATGCCCGTGCCCACACAAACGTTCTCTACCTGACCTTTCTCATTCACCGACGACTCCACGGCATGCCAGGCCAGCTGGGCCACGGGGCCGTAAGCCTTCGCGTCTATCCAGCCTTTGTTGATGGCATGGGCGAAGCAATAGGCATAGATAGCCGTGGCAGAAGCCTCCAGATAGGTATCATTACGGTCAAGCAACTGATGCCAAAAACCGTCGTGATGCTGCAAGGCGGCCAGACCACGTACATGCGAACGCAGAAGTTCCATGATCTCTCCACGCTTCGGATGGTTCTCCGGCAGCACATCAAGCACCTCGCACATGGTCAGAATGGCCCATCCATTGGCCCTTCCCCAATGGAAAGCAGGATGATCGGTCATTGCTTCCACCCATCCGTGGCGGAACAGCCCTTTCTCTTTGACAAACATGCGCTGCGCAAACTGAAGCACTTGGCGCACAGCCTCATCGTAATAGCGCGCTTCACCGGTGTATTTACCCATATAGGCCACCGTGGGAATTCCCATAAACATGTCGTCGAGCCAAAGCGTGTTGTATTGCGGACGGATACGGGCAAAGGTCCCGTCGGCCAACCGATACTCCTTGTTGAGCACATAGTCGGAATAGTTGGCTATCATATCCCCGAGGCCCAGGCTCTTATCCTTGAGTGATGCCTTGATCATTGCCGAACAAATAGCCCCGCAGTCATCGAGCGCATGAGGTTCGATCATCCGCCTCACGTTGCCGTCTATCGACTTATTCTTCTCATATACCTTTTTATAATAGGGAGCAATCTGTGACAGGAACTTCATCCGGCCATAGACGTAGTCGCGGTAAGCTGCATCACCCGTAGCCTCGTAGGCTGCCAACACGCCAGAATAAGTGACGCCCCATTCGTAGCTCGTCAGTCGGAAGCCGCCGGGCTTCAGCTTCGTCTGTGCATCTATCTGCTTCCATTTCGTCACTTCCTCACCAGTCTCTCCGTTGATCAGCTTTGCCGGAGTCTCGCTGTCAATATACTTCAGCACGCGGTCCATCGTCTGCTTCACTTGTTCCACTGACGATACGCCATAACCTATCCGATAGGCCGGACGCATCAGGTGGAGCGGCGTGTTTGAATCATTCACTTGCTGTGCCATCACAGGCGTTGCCACCATCATCAGGGCAACTGCCAAGGTTTTCATGTAGTTTGTCATTTCCATATTCTATATTGTTAATTCATGAACGCTGATTGCGGTATTCTTTGGGCGACATACCGATACTCCGCTTGGTGTATTTCCCGAAGAAAGAAAGATTGGGAAAACCCAGCGTGGTGGATATCTCCTTGATTGTCAAGGATGTTTCCTTCAGGTAATAGCGGATGTCCTCCATCACGTACTCATTGATCCATTGCATTGCGGTCTTGCCGCTGGTTTTCTTGCATACGGCGGAAAGGTATTTCGGCGAGACACAGAGCTGGTCGGCGTATGACTCCACCGTCTGGCGCTTGACCTGACTCTCAGAAAGAATCTGCAGGAAACGGTTGAAGAGTTGGTCGCCTTGCGAATGAACCGATGAGGTTTCCATGGCTGTCTGCTCTTCCATCAGTTCGCAGATGTCAAGCAGGAAGCAACGCAGCAGGCTCCCGATGACTTCCTGGCGGAACCGTTTGCGCGGACGGGTGAAATAGAAATTGACCAGTTCGTAGAAATGCCCCGTTTGTTCCAGCGGCTGATCTTCGGGAATCCTGAAGATATTGGTGTTATTTACATAGAGCGCGCGGTTCCATATCGTGATATAGCCCCTGAGCTGCTGCTTCACCAGCCGATCGCTCATACAGGCTATGCGGCATTGAAAGTCGGGCGAGACCATTAGGTTGCCCACTGACACATGGCTCTGCACGATTGACAGTTCGCGCTCCCGTACCGTGATCTGCCGGCCATTCACTTCAAACTGCAGTTTCCCTTTCAGGCAAAAAAGGATGACATTCATTCCCATCTTCATGGAACTGAACTCGGGAATCTGCCGAATATCCGTCAAGATGGCCAGATCGCCGTCTTGATAGTCCACAGAAATATGCTGGCTGTCAATGTCGGAGAGATCCACTACACGCTGCCCGTCTGTATTCATTTTCGTATCTTGATTTGTTGCTGTTTTCTCAATGCTAAGAGCATTCTACTGTTGCAAAGATAAGCCATTCTTGACGATAAATGCGTCCTTTTTTACTTAATAAATGTTCCGCTGCCCGATTTTGAGAAAAACTGACCTCGATAATAGACAAACAGAACACTATTATTTCAAATAAAATAGCCATTTTTGCATTTAGAAAGTAAAAATAAGAATAAAACAAGAAGAAATGAGAGAAATCAGAACACAAATAGGGCTATTTTGCGCCATTATTTCCCTATTTTCGATGGCAAGTTGCACCAGCGGCAAAAAGGAACAAAAGCCAATGAGCATGCCTGTTCAGACGGAGACCGTCAAGCGTTCGCTGAATGATACAGGAACCACTTATGTAGGACAGGTGGAGGAGCAATCGGCCACCGCCGTGAGTTTCACCAGCATGGGCACACTCAACAGGGTCTTCGTGAATGAAGGCCAATGGGTGAAGCGCGGCCAGTTGCTGGCTACCATCGACCCCACCTCGGCTCAGAATGCGCTGGCCGGTGCAAAGGCGCAACTCTCTCAGGCTCATGATGCCCTGGAACGCATGAAGCTATTGCACGACCAAGGCTCGCTCACCGATATCAAATGGGTTGAAGTGCAGTCGCAGGTGGCACAGGCCGAAGCCCAATACCGCCTGATGGAGAAGCAGGTGAAAGACTGCCGGTTGCTGGCTCCCGTGAGTGGTGTTATCGGCAGCGGTGTGAAGTCGGCCGGCGAATCAGCCCTTCCCGCTGAGCCCGTTGCCCGGATACTGAACATCGACCGTGTGAAAGTACGTTTCTCTCTGCCCGAACAGGAAATGAGCCAGCTTCGCAGCGGTGCCCATGCGCTGATCAGCGTGGCAGCTTTGGGCGGTGAGACCTTTCATAGCCATTCCTTGACGAAAGGTGTGGAGGGCGACCTGATGACCCACACTTATACCGTCTATGCGCAGGTCAATAATCCCGGCCATAAACTGCTGCCAGGCATGGTGGCCGACGTCACTTTCTCTTCGTCAAACACCAGTCCGCAGATCACCGTTCCCGCCCGTTGCGTAGGGCAGAATCCGAGCGGCGAGCAGTTCGTCTGGGTCGTTGCAGGCGGAAAGGCTCATCAGCAGAAAGTGAAAGTAGGAGAATCCCGAGGCAACCGTCTGGTCATCACGGAGGGCCTAAAAGAGGGCGACAAGGTGATAACGGAAGGTTATCAGAAAGTGGGTGAAGGTTCGCCCGTTGAGGGTTGATAGTTTTTGGTTAAGAGTTGATTGTTTTCATCTATGGCAAACAAACAGAAACACGGCAACTGGATAGCCGGACTGATGCGCAACTACCGTCTGACTTCGCTGCTCATCGTTTTGCTTTTCATATTCGGACTCTACGGCCTTGACCAAATGCCGAAGGATTCCTTCCCCAGTTTTACCATCCGTCAGGGAGTGGTGGTAGCCATCTATCCCGGCGCCTCTGCCGAGGAAGTGGAACAACAAGTAGCCAAGCCTTTGGAACGCTATCTTTTCCAGTTCAAGGAAGTGAGGCGCGAGAAGACTACCAGCACCTCGTCGAACGGCATGTGTATGGTGATGCTGGAACTGAACGAAGAGGTAAACAACAAGGATGAGGTATGGTCGAAAATCAAGCATGGCCTCAATCTCTTCAAACAACAACTGCCCCAAGGCGTGCTGGCCTTGATTGCAAATGACGAATTTGGCGACACTTCGGCCCTGCTCATTGCCTTGGAGAGCGAAAGCCGTTCCTATCGCGAACTCCACGGATACGTGGATCGCCTGTCGGACGAACTGCGGAAGATCAATTCCGTGAGCAACGTGCGCATCTATGGCGACATCAAGGAGCAACTGACGCTCTATATAGACCACCAGCGGCTCTCTGCCTACGGCATCAGCACGATGCAACTCTATCAGAAACTAAATGCCAACGGCCTGATTCTTCCCACCGGATCGCTGTCGAATCAGCAGCAGAACGTGCCCATCCACGTAAGCGGCACGGTCAACTCCGAGGAGGAAGTAGGCAACCTTATTATATATACCGATGCCCAGAACCATGTGGTAAGAGTGCGCGACGTAGCCACCATCCGCCGTGAATACGACCGCACGGAGAGCTACATCGAGCAGAACGGCCATCCCAGCATCATCGTTTCCCTGGAGATGCGTGAAGGCAACAACATCATGAAATACGGTGACACCGTCAACCGCCTGCTCGATGATTTCCGCGAGAACGTGCTGCCAAAGGATGTCAGCATCACCCGCATAGCCGACCAGCCCAAAGTGGTGGGCGATTCGGTGAAGGATTTCCTGCTGAACCTCATCGAATCGATGCTCGTCATCATCCTTGTCATGATGGTTCTCTTCCCCTTCCGAACGGCTGTCGTGGCCGCTGTCACCATCCCGCTCTCCACATTCATCAGCGTGGGCATCATGTACATGCTGGGAATCCCGCTGAACACGGTGACGCTGGCAGGCCTTATCATCGTGCTCGGCATGATTGTTGACAACTCGATCGTGGTGCTCGACGGCTATCTGGAATATCTCGGGAAAGGCTACAGCCGATGGCATGCCGCAGCCGAGAGCGCACAGCACTATTTCTTCCCAATGCTGCTGGCCACACTCTGTATCTGTGCCATCTTCTATCCCTTCCTGTTTATCTTCAAAGGACAGTACAGGGAGTTTATCAACGGACTGCCACTCACCATCACCATCAATCTGATGGTCTCGCTCCTGTTGGCTGTCGTCGTCATACCGATCATGGAATTTGCGCTGATAAAGCCCGAAAAATCTGGAAAATCCGGAGAATCCGGTCATTCCGGAAGCATCACCCGCTGGGTGCAGAACACTTACAACCACGCCCTCGACTGGACGTTCCGCCACCCATGGCTCACTATCTGCGGTGGGATGGCCATCGTAACGGCATCCTTCCTCATCCTCACCCAACTGAAATTCCGCTCCATGCCATACGCCGACCGCGAACAGTTTGCCGTGGAAATATTCCTGCCTGAAGGTAGCGGACTGGCCGAAACAAAGACAATAGCCGACAGTATCTACAACGCCTTGAAACAAGATGAGCGCGTGCAGTACATCACTTCGTTCATCGGTTGTTCGTCGCCTCGCTTCCAGACATCCTATGCCCCACAGGTGGGTGGAAAGAATTTCGCGCAGTTCATCGTGGCGACACCTTCCGTGAAAGACATGAAAGCCGTACTCGATAAGTATGAACCGCTCTATACCGACCGTTATCCGAATGCACTCGTGAAGTTTAAGGAACTCGACTTCCAGAACGTTGAGACTTTCGAGTTCAGGTTCTATGGCGATGACATTGACTCACTCCACACGGTAGCCAACCGACTGATGGCTTTCCTGCGCCAACAGCCCGAGCTCTTCTGGGTACATTCCGACTATGAACAGCCCCGATTGCTCACGGAGGTCACGCTGAATCCCACGGCTGCCGCCCTGCAGGGAGTTGACCGCGCCACAACAGCTATGAGCATTGCTATGCTAACGGGCAATCTCAACGTGGGCACGATTTGGGAAAAAGACTATGAAATGCCCATCGTCATCAAAGACCGTCAACGCGAAAACCTGCCTTTGAGTGGCGTAGGCGACTTGCCGATAGCCAGCAAATTATCCGGAATAACCGGCAATTCTGGAATTTCCGGAATATCCCCCCAGGCCACTCCGCTCCGTCAGGTTGCTGATATCCACCCAGTCTGGAGCGAAGAGAAGATTGTGCGCCGCTGCGGTGAACGCTGTATCTCGGTAAAGGCGGAGCCCCGCCGCGGTGTGCTACCCTCAAAAGTGGAAAGCCGTATTGAGGAATTCATCGACAATGACCTCCAGATTCCTCATGGAGTCCGCTCCGAAATCGGCGGTATCGTGGAAGCCAATGGCGAACTGATTCCGCAGATTATGGTCGGCATGTTGGTGGCCTCGCTGATTATATTCTTCTTTATCTTGTTCAACTTCAAGCGTTTCGGCATTACTTTCGTCTGCATTGCCGCCATCAGCCTTGCCTTCCCGGGTATGCTGCTCGGTTTGTGGGCCATGAACCGTATGCTGGGACTGACGGCTGTATTCGGTGTGGTCACGCTGATGGGTATCATCATGCGTAATGAAATCCTCATCTTCGAGCATGCCGACGCCCTTGTGAAGAAAGGTTGGAGTGTACGCGATGCAGCCTATGACGCCGGCAAACGGCGCATGGTGCCTATCTTCCTGACCACCTCTACTACCGCCGTGGGTGTCATCCCGATGATTATCGCCGGCACATCTTTCTGGATGCCGGTGGGAGTCAGTATCTTTGCTGGTGGTATCGGAGCCCTGATTCTTGTGGTCACGATGCTACCCGTGGTCTATTGGAAGACGAGAAGTGAAAAGAGAATTGAGAAAATGAAAAAATAAGAAAATGAGATATTTAATTATAACCATCCTATGTTTTGCGAACTGCTGCCTGGCAGTTGCCCAGCACCAGTATACCCTCCAACAATGCAAGCAGGAGGCGTTGAAAAACAATATTGCCATCCGCAAAGCCGACAATAATATCCGCAGTGCTGAGGAGCAGCGCAAGGAGGCCTATACCAACTATTTCCCCAACGTGTCGGCATCGGGTGCTTACTTCCATGCCAATAAGGCACTTGTGGACGGTTCGGTCAATCCCGCAGAATTCATTCCTGCCGAAGCTGCTGCAATCATTCCCGCTGAAATAGCAGGTATGTTCGGCAACCCCATTCCCTTCAGCATGATGAAACACGGTCTGCTGGGCAGCGTGACCGCCTTACAACCAGTTTTTGCCGGCGGACAAATTGTTAATGGCAACCGGTTAGCCAAGGTCGGAGTAGAAGCCAGCCAATTGCAACGACAGTTGTCTGCACGCGAAGTGGAACATACCACCGAGCAGTATTTCTGGCAATTGGTACAACTCCAGGAGAAACTCAACACCATCGATGCTGCCCGCCGCAATCTTGAAAGCATCGAGAAAGACGTAAGAACGGCCATCAAGGCCGGCGTTGCGCTGAACAACGACTTGCTGCAGGTACAACTCCACCAGAATGAACTGGCCAGTCAGCGCATCGAGTTGGAGAACGGCATCAGCATCAGCAAGATGGTGCTGGCCCAATATATCGGCATCCCTTATCAGGAGAACTTCAACATCCAGGCTCCTGCCATAGATAAAAACTCAGGACGGCAGACTGCCTCCCAACTGTTAGAAAAGGAGAGCCTACTACCCTCTTTGCCTGAATACCAACTGTTGGAAAAGAACGTTCAGGCCAACCAGCTCCAGCAGAAGATGGAATTCGGAAAGAATCTGCCCACGGTGGCCGTCGGTGCAGGCTATATCTACAACGACCTGATGGACAAGGGCGTCAACCGCGGACTGCTGCTGGCACAGGTCAGCATTCCCATCAGCCAGTGGTGGGGCGGTTCCCACGCCGTGAAGCGGAAAAAGATAGCTGTGCAACAGGCTCAAGAGGAACTTGAAAACAACCGACAGCTATTGCTCATCAACATGCAGGCTAAATGGAATGCACTCGATGCCGCCCAAAAACAACTGGACATTGCCCGCCAGAGCATTGAGCAAGCCGAAGAGAACCTTCGCATTCAAACCAACTGCTACAAAGCCGGCACACTCACCATGAGCGATCTGCTACAAGCCCAGACACAGAGCCAGCAGACCCGCGACCGCTTTACCGAAGCCTATACCAACCTGCAACTGAAGGCCCTCGAATACCGTCAGGCTACAGGTCAACAATAAAACATAACTTTACTATGAGTGAAGAGAAACTAAACATCAATCAATGGGCCGAAGAAGACCGCCCACGAGAGAAACTGATGAGGATGGGCCCCGAATCGCTGACCAACGCCGAACTGCTGGCCATCCTGATTGGCTCTGGTTCCACGAAAGAGAGTGCCGTAGATCTGATGAAACGCATACTCATCGACTGTAAAAACAACCTGAACACCCTGGGAAAGATGAGTATCCGCGAACTGCAACAGTATAACGGCATGGGACCCGCCAAGGCCATCACCGTGCTGGCCGCCTGTGAACTGGGTAAGCGGCGACAATCGGAAAAGGCTCAGGAACGCGAGGACTTGGGATCACCGAGGGCCATCTACGAATATATGCACCCCAAGATGCAGGACTTGGACACAGAGGAAGCCTGGGTAATCCTGATGAATCAAAACTACAAACTCATCAAGGCCGAACGTCTGTCACACGGCGGCATCACCGAAACAGCCGTCGATGTGCGCCTCATCGTGAAGGCCGCCCTTATGAACAACGCCACGATTGTGGCCTTCTGCCATAACCATCCGTCAGGAAACACCCATCCGAGCAAGGACGATGACCGCCTGACGGAACGTGTGAGGAAAGCCTGCGAGGTGATGCGGCTCTACCTGCTCGATCACGTCATCGTGACCGACGGCAACTATTACTCCTATCGCGAGCAGGGCAAACTGTAGTCAAGTGTCTCCCTATTATTTGTCAAACACCCGGCTGAACTCCTCAACGCTGATGCGGACAGGCTCGACCATGAACTCCGGACGGTTGTAGCTCTTCAGACGAAAAGTGTTTTGTTCAGGATCTTCCTGCGGCAAGAGGAATGCTTTCTCTGCTTTCCCGTTGTTGAAATATGCAAAAAAGACCCGACTGTAGTTGCCATCGATCCGGCGACTGGCACACATAATCCAATGCCCGTTGCTCGACCACGCCGGGTAACTATCGGCAAAACTTTCGCTGTTCATTTTGGTAAGATCAAGCGGCAATGGATTCTCAAAACCTCGGCTGGAGTCCGTATTCTTTACAATAGGCAGGCAAACGATATTGGCATCGTGGTGCCAAATATGGAAACAACCATACTGTCCTTCGGCAAAGAGCATGTAGCGGCCATCGGGACTGATGCGTGGCAAGGTCGCACTCTTATCCTGCGAGGCTGCATCATATACCAGTTCTTCTTCACCAAAGCCGTGTGAGGCCACATCAAACGAACGACGATAGATGTTGTATTGCACTTTCTCGTAGGTAGCTCTGATATCCTTGTCGCGCAACTCTTCTGGTAGAGGCACAGACTTGCAATAATAAAGGTATTTCCCGTCAGGCGACCAAGTGGGGAATACTTCAAGAAGCGTAGAGTCATTGCTTACAATGCTCACAGAGTCTGTCTGTACATCATAGAGAATAAGATCACTTTCTGTATCAAACACTTCCACCTTGTTAGGATTTGCCGTATAGAACGTCTGATGAGTCTTGTTGGTTGAAAATGCTATTAGCTTTGCTTTCGGGTGCCATGCAGGATAGACACCAGCAGAAATGGTATAGTCGCGCTTCAAATCTACTTTTGATATTTTACCATCATTCACAATGACGGTACCACCACGGGTGACACGCACGTGAAAGAGCATATTGTCGGTCTTGTAGTTTTGATAGCTGTGGCAGTTGATGCACTGCCCTTTGGAATCATCGCATGTAACCTTGTTGTTGAATATCTGTTTCTCCTCGAACGTGGTGAGGTTGCGCTGGGCTATCTCCATATAGTCATATACGATATAAGATGGCTCGATAAGGCGATATGACATATATTCGTCGATAGGCTCTTTGGCCACATGTATCTCAAACGGCCTGAACGATAACCATTCTCTCTCCTCTTTCCTCTTTCCTCTCTCCTCTTTCCTCTTTCCCCATACCTCTACCTTCATGCTCTTTCCCTTCGACACTGCGAGCATTGTGTGCCATTCTTCCTCCGGAATCTGCACCTTCACTCCTTTGCCGTAAGTCTGCTGCTGACCATCGGGCATGGTGATACGTGCCACGCATGCTTCGTACTCGTCAGCAGGGAGCATGAAATTGAGCGGTGCAATATTACATGGCACTGTAACATCGCAATAATCGGGGAAAATAGGTGGTAGCACAGAGGACGCTGAGGCTTCAGAGGGCACAGAGGGATGATCTGCGCACGATGAGAGGCACATCACGGCAAAGCCCAGCAATATGATGTAGGAGGATATATATCTTTTCATTCTTCTTACGATTGAATTTCGTTAGTTTTCCTATCAGATGTATTGGAGTATTGTCTTCCGAAGAAGTAGTAAAACCAATAAGTATCTCCCCATTCTCCGCGCATTTCTTCAGCTACCTGTCCAAGGGTCTTTCCTGGCTTTACCAGTTTCGCCATAACATCTAATAATTTTATGTAGCGATTGTAAACCGTCTCTTCAACGGGAATCATCACACGCTTCTCCTCCGGAGCCTTATCCATGAACAGGATATAAGCCTCCTGCGCATGAACAGGGAAATTCTCACCATCATGCATTTTCAGGAATTTGCGGAGTGAAGGCCAGAAGCGCTGTGAATTGCAACTTATCATAGAATAGAACAATGCCTGTTCTGAAGCCGCCTTACTGTCGGCTTCGTACCAAAGGCTGATATTATTGACAATATAACTATCGCTATTCTCAACGCCACTTAGTTCATCAGGGAAGGAACGTTGCAGTTCGTTCACCTTTGCCGTTACCGGTGCCGGTTGCCAATTGCGGTAGAATGGATGATGATGCAATATCGTGGTATAGCGTTCCTCCACCTTTTCTTCTCCTTTAGCTAGGGCACAGCGGGAAAGTACCTTCAAGTAGAAGGGCGAGAAGCCGCAATGAGTGGCAAGTTCGAAACTCAGACGGATGGCTTCATTCATCATGCCGTAGTTATAATATACCAACGGAGAAGCTATTTCCAAAAGGGTGACGTGGAGAGATTCGGGGTTAGTGATTGGGAAACTGATGTTGCCACTCTTAAACGAGCGAGCGAACTGCCCTCCTTCGTTCATCAATGCAATGTTCTTTAGAAATACCATCGTGCAGGTTGGCTTCTTATTCTTTTCCACTATACTCAGGACTTCCTTCCAGTTGTTGTCAGAAGCATGCCGTACCATGCGCATCTCGTCGATATAGTTCTGGTCGCGGAACATCAACGAACAGGTAAAGATAATACCTGCAACAACACAAACCACTGGCACGACCAAACGACCAACCGAGCAATCCCCCAAACGCCTAAACAACGCAAAGAGCAAAGAAGCGCCACCAAGCACCCAAAACGGAATTGTAAGACGTTCTGTGTTGTCGATTGTTGTTGCGAAGCGAGGCAGTCCTGCCAACATGACATCGCTGATATTTTGATTCGAATAGAGTTGAGTATGCCAGATGCTGGCGGTAAAGACAAGCAAAACAATGCCTATAAGTTCGCGCCATGTCAGTTTCTCGGCAACCACCAGACAAAGCATGAAAAGCAAGGCGAACCATCCTAATACTGGATAGATGCAAAAGGCCAGCACATACCATAGAAGATGCCATTTACGCGGGGTGCTGCGTGCTACCAATAAGAGTAGCAGCATGACAAGATAACCTACCGACTGCGAGAACCAATAACCTCTAATCTGGGAGAGATAAACCCAATAACCCAAATCGACAATCGACGTGAGCAAACAGGCAACAGGCAAGAGCATCAGAGCGGAGGCGCTTCCCTGTAACCGGAATGCTTTAGAACCCACAAAGAATATAAGCATCCAAATAGCCACAAGCACTCCAGCACCCAAGGCAGGATGATAGAAGAGCTGTGTGAGCCAGGCTCCCGCATACTGTATCAAGCCAAAGGGCTTTGACATAAGGGAGTGGAAGAACTGTTCTCCGTAGATAAATTCAGAGCGGTCGTGCGCAGTATATAGTACCTCCTGGTTGATAAATAGTATATATACAGTAAATGCCATGAAAGCCAATAGGCTCACATAGAGAATGATCTTAGATACTTTGTTTAGATAGTTCTTTTCCATAGGTAGAGGAAATTGTACTCTATATCGATGCAAATTTACGAAAAGTAGAGGGCAATACAAAGAATTTATTTCTTTTTTTTGTCAAGATGAAAAAAAAATCGACATCAGTTGATTGCATAATTACATAAAGTAGTGCAATTATATACTTTTATACGCCATCCCATCCGATTTGGATAATGACAAAGTTCCACAAAAAAGGCTGGCTCAATTAATTGAGCCAGCCTAATGTTAATTATACTGATAAGGAATGATTACTCCTCATAGTAAACAGACTTAACTGTAATAGAACCACGTGTCATCAGGATGTCCAAGTCTTTACCGCTACCACCTTGAGCACAATCATTTGCAATAGCATCGGTGATAGGAAGTTCCCACAGACCCACTTTAAGTGGCACGTTGTCAGCATAAGTAGCACCCCACCAACCATTCATTACGCGGCAAGTACAACCGAAGTCATCACCCCAGATGAATTTGCCTTCTTCTGCTGCAATGATATCAAAGACAAGGGTCTTCTTACCAAAGTAAATATCATCAGAGAGATATGGGAAGAATTTACCCTCACCATCGCTGAAACGTCCAGCTGCTGCGTCACCAGGACCGAGGACAGCTGGTTTATCATTATCAGCACTACCGAAGAGATAAATCTTCTCAAGTGGGTTGGTGATTTCCTGACAATCAATAGGGAATTCTGCAGTGACTACAGTACCATCAGCACAAAGAGCAGTAAGGTTGACAGAATAACTACCAAGCTTCATCTTCTTCCATGCATAGTTTCCGACGAATTCCTTTCCACCAATATCCCACTTGGCATTGACGGGTGCAGAAGTAGAACAAGTAATAACATTACCATTCTTGCCACTGGCTGCCTTGTCAACAGTGACAGTACTCATAGCCTTAAGTTCATCTGCAGTAATATGCCCTCCATTGCCGATATCCTCCGAAACAGGATCGCAGGCTGCAAACACACATGCTGCGGCAAAAAGCAAAAATATCTTTTTCATATTCTTTCCTTTCAATAAATTAATAAAGTGTCTTATATTGTGTCTCAGGATTAGCAGCATCCCAACCAGGATTCTGCTTGAGTTTACCATTCTTCACAGTAATCTCAGTCTGAGGTTTAGCCAAGAAGCCATTGGTGTCGATATAACGCTTAGACCAAGAACAAGTCATGTGTTTCATTGAACGCTTGTTGGCCTTATCGCCAAGGCAGACAATCTGCTTACCGGCCTGAGCCTGAAGAGCCTTAGGAGCGTATGAACCCTCGGAAGGTTTATTACCGGTCCAACGACGCATATCGTTGAAACGAAGACCTTCGAAACAGAATTCCCAACGACGCTCATCCTGAACGGCCTTCAATGAATATGCCGTCTGAGGAACACCTGCACGCTTCTGAACTTGATTCATGTACTGAGCATCACCGGTAAGCTCGGTAAGCATCAGCAGCACGTCAGGATAACGCATCAGGTAGAAATCCTCGAAGTGGTCACCCTGCATCTTGTTTTCAAGTGAGCTTCCGGTATAACCCTCTGTCAGGGCCCACCATGTATCGTTGTTCGCAGCACCAGCGTCGAGATTCACCTCGGCATACTTCTTTACAGAATAACCTGACTCTTCGCAGTCGTCCTTCTCGTAAGTATAGTTTTCGAGTTCATGGTCGAGGTCAATCAGAGAAGCGCGCTTACGGAGGTCGGTATATTCTTTACCTGCTCCACCACTTCTCTCTGCAGCTGACCAGTCGTCCCAGATATTACATGAAGGAGTTCCCTGACCCCAGCCCTGGTTGAACGGGTAAGTGAAGTTACGGTCACCATTCTGTGCAGTGGAACCGTTACGAAGTCCCCAGAACACTGAGATGTAGTTAGAATACATACGCTGGGCGTTGTATGATCCACTGATATTCCATGAAGAAGCATTCATAAACTGAACCTGGAAAAGTTCCTCGGTGTTACCGTTACCCATACCAGGCATATCGAAACAGTTCTCACGCTTCATGTCGGCGATGAATTCGTATGCATGGCCCTCGCCATCGTGAGCTTCATCCCAGAGGAGACTGTTAGAGTACTGCCAAAGTGAACGGAAGTCCTCACAAAGTTTATAACGACCACTGCTAACAATGTCTTTCAGACCAGCAACAACATCAGCCTGAGAAAGAGAACCACCTGAGCAACCCTCTTGTTCCACGAGATCAATGGCAGGACCAGAGCCTCCAGCCAATTCACCAGCATTCTTATAGAAACCAGCCCAGAACATATAGGCACGTGCAATGAAAGCCTCGGCAACATACTTATTGGCGTGACCATCACCAAAACCTCTTTCTGTACCCATGAGATTCTTTCCTGAAACCATGTCTGACAGGATCTGCGGGTAGATAGCTGTTTCAGCGTCAGCCTGCTCTTCCATCTCAGGAGTAACTACTGAAGAAGTGATCAAAGGCACGTCACCAAACAACTGGCTGAGCCAGAGGTAATAAAGACCACGCATGAAATAAGCCTCGCCAAGGAGCTGATTACGCAGAGACTTCTGATCCTCTCTCCAGGGCACATTGTCGATTGTCTCAATAGTAGAAGTGGCACGAGCAATGCCGCCATAGAGAAGTTTGTAAGGCTCTGCAAACTGATTGACACTCATCTCTACAAGATGGTGGAGAGACTTCACCTTGTTGTCCTGCAGACCGCCACTACCATAGCAGTTGTCTGACATAATCTCCCACCAGTACCAAATATTCTGGTTATCGCTGTCACCGCCACCCATGGTATTCATGATAGCATAGGTTGCTGAAAGTTCTGATTCCACATCTGCAACCTTACCTGGGAAGACAGCGTCGGTAACCTCGGTCTTACGAGGGTCCGTGTCCAGCATGTCGTTACAAGATGTGAACAAGGTTGCTGCTGACAAAACAGCAAACGCTGATAAAATATATTTCTTCATAACTTTTTGTCGAATTAGAATTTAATACTTGCACCAATCAAGAAAGTACGCGATGGGGGATAAAGACCGAGGTCGATACCTGATGCCCAAGTTACGTCACCACCTGAGTTACCAACTTCAGGATCAAGTCCAGTATAGCCAGTGAAGGTATAGAGGTTCTGAGCCTGTACATAGAGACGGAGCTGCTGGAACGGACATGACTTCCAGATGTTCTTGAAGTCGTAACCGAGCGTAACGGTCTTAATCTTAAAGTAGTCTGCATCCTCCATATAACGGATAGAGTTCCAGATAGTGTTCGTATGACCAGTTGCAGAAATACGTGGCTGGGTATTGGATGAACCTTCACCAACCCAACGGTTCAGGATAGTCGTATCGTAGTTCTGGTAAGGAGTATCACCGTAAGAACGGTAAGAACGCATAACCTGCATTCCGAATGCACCTGCACCATTGATAGCGAAGTCAAGACCCTTCCATGAGAAACCGAGATTGACACCAAGCGTAATATCCGGGTTAGGATTACCAATCTCATGGCGGTCACAGATGCTATTACCATCAGCGTCAATAGCCTCAGCATAAGTAATCTTACCGTCACCATTCCAGTCGTCCCAGATGCAGTCACCGGGTTGTGCATCATCAAGAACAGCCTTGCCTGCTGCGCGGGCAGCATCAATCTCAGCCTGGTTCTGCCAGATACCACTGTAAGACATGCCGTAGAAGTAACCGATAGGATGGCCTTCTTCCATACGAGAGATATACTCTGTCGCCTGTGAAAGAATACCGCCATTACCATTCACATAGTGGTTCAAGTTGTTTACGCGGATCACCTCGTTCTTATTGGTAGCAAAGTTCACGCCAACATTGTAACGGAAATCCTTGCCAATCTGGTCGTCCCATGTAACAGCAAGTTCAATACCTGTATTACGGATGTCACCACCATTGAAGTAAGGAGGCTCTTTACCTTGGTCATACTGAGCATCCTTAAGAATAAGCAGGTCTTTTGTGGTCTTCCTATACCAGTCAAAGTTTACACCCAGACGGCTGTTGAGGAAACGGGCATCGAAACCGAAGTCTAACTGCTCAGAGGTTTCCCAAGTAAGGTCGGGGTTGGGCACATTCTTAGGATATGCGCCAGGATTAGGAGTACCAGCCACAGAGGTAGCCAAGTCGGAACCGAACTTGTAACCGCCTACACTTGACATTACGATAGGAGTGATATACTGGTATTTTGACACATTACAGTTACCATTCTGTCCCCAAGATGCACGAAGTTTGAAGAAGTCCATCCAGCTCTTAGTGCTCTGCATGAAAGGCTCGTTGGTAACTACCCAACCGGCAGATACAGAGGGGAATACACCCCAACGCTTGCCGTCGGCGAAATGGCTTGAACCATCATAACGCACAGTAGCGGTAGCCATATAGGTTTCATTCCAGTCCCAACTTACACGACCGAACCAAGAAGCGAGATAGTCTTCATCGTTTGGATTACCAGTAAGAGAAGCGTCAGTGGCTTTTTCAAGAATGATGTTCGAAAGCCATGCAGAATCCCAATCTCTTAACGAAGCGAGTTGTGAGCCATAAGCAATCTTGTTGCTTCCACCGAGGTTTGTGCTCCATGCAGTACTCTCATAACTCTGACCCACCATAGCACTGATCTTATGACCAGCAAGAATAGGAAGATCATAGGTAAGCGTATTAGTAACAGACCAATTGGTGCTCAGCCATGTGCTCTGGTTAACACTGTAGTTATTAACGATAGCTGCACCTTCGGCTGGAGCACGTGGTGTTCCAAAGTTACGATAGGCACCCGATCCCCAGTTGTAGTTGAACTGAGAACGGAATCTCAGACCCTTGATGGGTTGGATAACTGCAAATGCTGTAGCGCTGGTATTGATGTTACGGCTCTCTGCCATAGAGTTGAATCCACCTTTAGTGAGGTTTTCCCATGGGTTGTTGAACATAGCGGGAAGCCAGCCCTTACCATGAGTGAGTTCACCGTCAACATTCTGCCAGTTATAAATCTCACCTTTATCATCATACTGTGGCAGAAGCGGAGAAGTCTGCATCAGGCTGTGGATGTAACTCCAGTACATACCGCCTTCAGCCAGATCGTGACTCTTGTTATAGCCGATAGAGATGTTCTCACCGATAGTGATGGCATCGAAGTCCTTGGCTTTCAGGAGTACGTGGTCGCTGTTGATGCGGATGGTGTGGCGCTTGTAGAAAGAAGCCATGTCAGCACCCATGATACCTTCGTTACCTGTATAGGTGTAAGACATAGCGAACTTACTGCGGTCAGAACCACCAGTCAGAGTCACAGAGTGATTCTGCTGTACGGCATTCTTGTTGGTAAACAGATCCCACCAGTCTGTGCCTTCCCAGCCGTTAGCAACCTTGGCGAGAACGTCAGCAGGAACACTAGCAGCCCAATCCATCTTGGTACCAGATGAATTAAAGGTATATTCGTCCATGATGGTCATATACTGCTGTGCATTGAGCAGCTGTGGGCGTTTGTAAACGTTAGACCAACCCATAGCGCCATTGTAAGAGATTTCTATCTTACCAGCCTTACCCTGTCGTGTAGTAACGAGAATAACGCCGTTGGCGGCACGGGCACCATAGATGGCTGCGGAAGCTGCATCCTTCAGCACGTCAATACTCTCGATATCAGCGGGGTTGATGTCATCAAGACTTCCACCTGCCACACCGTCAATAACATACAATGGAGCAGTGCTGCCATTAGTACCTTTACCACGGATGACTACATTGTAGCCCTTACCAGGCTGAGCTGAACTCTGGGTGATCTGCACACCGGGGCTGCTCGACTGCATGGCTTCAAGGGCGTTGGTGGTGTTCAGCTTGGCAATGTCCTCACCCTTCACCTGAACCGTAGCACCGGTAATCAGTTTCTTCTTCTGAGTACCGTAACCGATAACCACAACTTCGTCGAGGTTGGTGTTGTCCTCTTCCAAAGTGACGTCGAGGCGGCTTTCATTGCCCACTCTGATTTCCTGAGTCTTAAAGCCTACGTAGGTGATCACCAGCGTGGCATTCGGCCCTACACTGAGAGAATAGTTACCATCGAGATCGGTAACCGTACCATTACTTGTGCCCTTTTCCATAACGCTGGCGCCAATAACGGGACCCGTAGCGTCAACAACTGTTCCGGACACTTTCTTCGTCTGCTGCACCGATTGAACGGATTTCACAGCAGAGTCAGCCATTGCCTGAGGTGACCATAGCAATCCTGCGATTGCACAGACACCAGCAAGAAACGCTGTCTTTCCAAAGTTTTGATTCATACTTAAGTATTTTCTTTAGGTTAAAAAAATGAATAATCAATAGATGGCCGCATTACTTCACGGCATAACAATTTGCCATCTAAGCGAAAAGCGCGACGGCATGGTTACAAATTACGCTGAACTTTCTTTCACCATATTCTTTGGCATTAAGTTAGACAATAATGACACCACAAAAGGCTTCCCTATAAGTTTTAAGTTTCTCATGAATGGAAGTTCCAATAGTTGATATAATACAATTTTCAGATGTCTTTTAGGTTTTCAATGCCGCAAAATTAAAAAAATCTTTAATAAGTATATATAAGGATTTGATTCCGAAACTTTAGAATTCGTCTCATACCCCTTGAGTCCCTCGTGGATGTTACATAGAACAAAGTAACAAAGACGTGAGCAAAACAAATTTCAATCAAGCCGCAGTAATTGCCCGAATGCCGTGAGACCGCAAACAACGGTCCGAATCGGTATTTTAGCATAAATTTAGGTCGTGGTGATGATACGGCTTGCCCAGTTTGAGACAAGAATCCACTGGCAGGAACAGTTTTCTCTTCGCAATAATATTTCACGCTTCGCAAAATAAAAGCCGATTTTGCGTTCACTTAATCGAAAATTTCGTATCTTTGCCCACCAAATAAGGAAACAAATGACACAAGAAGAGAAAACAAGGATTGAAGAACGTATCGTGGATATACTCAAAACAGTGTATGATCCAGAGATACCTGTCAACATCTACGACCTCGGCATGATCTACAAAATAGACATGCAAGAAGACGGCACGCTGGACATGGACATGACCTTCACGGCTCCCAACTGTCCTGCCGCCGACTTTATATTAGAAGATGTACGCACGAAAGTGGAAAGTGTGGAAGGTGTAAAGACCGCCAACGTGAACCTCGTCTTCGAGCCCGCATGGGACCAAAGCATGATGAGCGAAGAAGCACGTGTTGAGTTAGGATTCGAATGAATGTATTATGAAAAAGAACATCTACATACTATCTGACGCGCACCTCGGTTCGTGGGCCATTGACCACGGAAGGATGCAGGAAAGGCGACTGGTAAGGTTTCTTGACAACATCAAGGAGAAGGCTGCAGCCGTCTATCTGCTCGGCGACATGTTCGACTTCTGGTACGAATGGAAATACACCGTGCCCAAAGGCTACACCCGATTTCTGGGAAAACTCTCCGAACTGACGGACATGGGCGTGGAGGTACACTTCTTCACCGGCAACCACGACATCTGGATGTACGGCTACCTGGAAGAGGAATGTGGCGTCATCCTGCATAAGAAGCCCGAGACCATAGAACTATATAATAAGGTGTTCTACATGGCCCACGGCGACGGACTGGGCGACCCCAACCGCAGTTTCCAGTTCGTGCGCAGCATTTTCCACAATAAAACCTGCCAGTGGCTCTTCACCCACTTCATCCCGCAAAGCTGGGCCATGACGTTCGGACTATCCTGGGCCAAGCGTTCGCGCCTGAAACGAGCCGACGGCAAAGAGCCCGCCTATATGGGTGAAGACAAGGAATACCTGGTGCAATACACCAAACAATACATGAAGGATCATCCCGACATCGATTATTTCATCTATGGCCACCGCCATATCGAGCTTGATCTGATGCTCTCCCGCAAGAGCCGCATGATGATCATCGGCGACTGGATCTGGCAGTTCACCTACGTCGTTTGGGACGGTGAGCACCTTTTCCTCGAAGAATACGTGGAGGGCGAAAGTAAACTATGACCGTCCAAATTATTCATTTTGCATAATTCAATTTGCATAATTCAAAACAAAGAATTAGATTCCATGAAGCAGGAATTGGAAAAGTCCCATGAAGCGAATGCCATGATTGTCAATATATTCAGCTATGTCACTTCCTACGATGACAATCTTTCTGAAATTATTGTCAATCTTTAGCAGCGACTTTAGTTCTTGTTCGCGTTTCTCTTCGCTGTCGAGGGCAAAGGCCGACTGGATGTAGTACTTCTCCCTGCCATTGCTGGCAATGAAATCCACTTCATACTGATTATACTCCATTTTCCCATTCCGCTTCTCCCGTGACTCCACCAGCCCCACGTCAACAGTCAGGCCACGCATGCGCAGTTCGTTATAAATCACATTCTCCATGATGTGGGTAATTTCCTGCTGGCGGAAGTTCAGTTTAGCGTTCCTCAACCCTATATCGGCGGCATAGTATTTCTTGATACTCTCGAAGTATTTATTACCTTTTATATTATATCGCTTAGCGCCTTCAAACAGGAAAGCATCTTCAAGGTAACTGATATAGTTGGCCACCGTCTCGGTGTCTATTTTGACATTTTGCACGTTTCTCAACACATTGCTGATACGGTTGGAGTTTGTGAGCGAGCCTACCGACGAGCAGAGGGCGTCGGCCAATGCAGACAATGCCTCGCGGTTCTTCACATGGTTACGTTCTACCACATCGTCTAAATAAGTCTTGTTCCAAAGGCGTTGCAGATAGGCCACCTTCTGCTCAGGCGTGCGCTGCCTTAGCAGACCCGGCATGCCACCATAAGTGTAGTATTCTCTCCATAGTTCGCTGACACTCTCGGTGCGGTCTGTGGAGAACTCCTTGAAGGAGAAAGGATACACCCTCACCTCGTCGCCACGTCCACGGAAAATGGTTTTAATGTCGGACGAAAGGAAATGTGAATTGCTGCCCGTGACATACACGTCAACATTGTCCTTGGCATTAAGGCCATTAACGAGTTTCTCGAACCCATCCACCTCTTGAACCTCATCGAGAATAACATAGTAATTACAATAAATTCCGAATAGACAAGGGGTTTTATCCGGAATTTTCTGTAAAAATACAATAAATTCCGAATAGAAGTGACTCAGCGCCCCTCTAATTAACATCTTTTGCAGCTATAATAAGAAGAGATAACTACTCAGCATCCCCAATTCTCAAACAAAAATCTTCAAAAATCTAACACAAATCATTCCTTTAGCCTTACCTTAACCGCGCAGGAAGAACATTTTTGGAAGATTTTGGAAGATTTTTGTTCATAACTGAATAAGGTAAGAACGGCAGAATAACCGTCATCCGTCATAATATCGCCGTAAAGTATTTATAATTAGCGAGATAAGTGCATGACGGTTTGTTTCAAACCGTCATAGGTGTAAAGCCCTGAAATGAAATATGTTAAACGTAAACTATGACGGATGACGGTTATTCAGTCATTCTTATAAGAGATCACGCTCTATAAGGGCATCGAAATGATAGGAAAAAAGGCCATAATTTCACAAACTTGTGAATCACAAACTTGTAAAATTTAACATGGCTACTCTTTTTCTTTATTCAGTTTAACCTTCAATTGTCTGAGGCAGATACTCCTGCAGATGCTTATAGTTGATGAGTCTGATATCGCTTGCCGAATTCTCAAAATCCCCCGTATAGACAATGTATTTGTTTCTTACTGGCGTTTTAATCCATGATGAGAGCTTGGAAAGGGAATCTTCAAACGATGTGTGGTAGGTCATTGACGACTTGACCTCGATGGCAGTAATCTCGCCTTCCTCTTTTAGGAGAATGTCAACCTCGTTCTTATTGGAGTCACGATAGAAATAGACGCCATTGAGCAATCCACGGTTGTAGCGGTGCTTGATGGCCTCCATCACGACATAGTTCTCGAAGATAGCTCCACGCATCTTGTCACGACCTAACTGGCGGGGACTTTCAATGTCCAGTAGGAAGCAGGCCAGTCCCGTGTCGTTGAAATATAACTTCGGGCTCTTGACAAGCCGCTTGGAAATGTTCTCGTAATAGGGCGGCAGCAGAGTGACCAGATAGGAGGCTTGAAGAACTGACAACCAGCTGGTGACTGTTTTGCTGTCGATGCCAAGCTGCCCACCTATCTCAGAGGCGTTAAAGATGGAACCGATGCAAGCAGCACAGAGTTTCATGAATTTCATGAACTGCATCTGGTCTTTTATTCTCAACAAATCACGGACATCACGCTCCAAATAGGTCTTGACATAGGAAGGGTAGAAGAATTTTGTCTTGTTCTTCTTGGCGCAAATAGCTGGATACTGACCATTCCAGAGGAATTCATCCAAAGTAGCCTCACCTATCGTGGATTCCGTTTCGCGATAGGTCATAGGCAGCAATTCAAAAACTCCAGCTCGTCCAGGCAACGACTCGCTTAAGCTTTTTAGCAACTCAAAATTGGAACTGCCGGTCAGAAGGAACTGACAATCAGGATTGTCATCAACAATGCCTTGGATATACTCCAATAGCATTGGCACTTTCTGAACTTCGTCAATGAACATACCATGAGGATGCTGATGAAGGAAAGCAACTGGATCGTGTTCAGCGAACTCACGGACATTAACGTCTTTCAGGCTGTATTTGGGCACATTGGGGAAGAGGTGTTTCAAAAGAGTACTCTTCCCTGACTGTCGAGGACCAGTGACGGAAATCACCGAGAAATACTTGGAGGCCTCCTTAACGACACTTTCTATTGAACGGTTGAGATATAAATTACTCGCCATTTCTTATGCATATTTGGAATACGATTCCAAAATTACATAAACAAATTGAGACACAAAAGCATCTTAACCATAATTTAGAGGCATTTAACAACATTTAAGGGGAGGGGTAACGAATGATAATAGAAATTGTGACCGTGCAGAGTCACACCTTATGTCACGTCTCAGCCCTTTGTTTAACGGGGGTGTGCGGTGGTGTCAGTGTTTTTGCTAAAAAATTCAGTTTTCAGAAAATATATCTCTCATATATTGGCAGCCAGCTAAATTCAAATTGTCCCCACTCATAGTGAGGGCTGAGAACGTGACGTCAAACAACAATTATCCGCCCGATTACTTCCAGAGCCTTCATCCGCCGCCATCATCTTCAGTCGGCAAGCAGCGTGCAGGCAGCAGTAAAGAAACTACTGTCATACGGATTAGTTTCATCCGAAAACAGCGAATACTACATCGACGACCAGTTGATGAGACTATGGCTGCAACAATCTTGACATCCTCCTATTCTTGCAAATCTTTCCCACAAAAAGGGTGGAAACCAGTTTCACCGGTTTCACTTCGCCTACCTCATTGGCTATCATACTCTTACAAGTAAAACTGCGGTTTCACTCCAGTTTCACCACTTCTGAGTCTTGAAATTCATTTAGCCACCTCTTGTAATGAATAATTCACCACAAACAGCCATCATTCGCATCCCAATTCATGATGTTTTGCGGAGTGATTAGGCCTTAATCACTCCGAAATTATGTAACTTTTACCCACCCCTGCCCCTCCAGAAGGGAGGGGTTGAGGGTAGATCTTGAAGTGAAACCGAAGTGAAACTGCAGTTTCACTCACAAGCAAAAGATAGTCAACAACTTGCAGAGAGTGAAACCGGTGAAACTGAAATACGACCTTCTGAAAGAGAAAAACCGTTCAACTTCCGAAAGCTGAGCATTTAACTAATCAGGTGTAGCATGGAAAAGTTGATTCTGAACAGGGAACGAGACAATGTGTGTCTTTTCTGAAGAAGGTCACCCCAGATAGTGCGGGGCAAATATGTAAACGCAGCAGGTGGAGAGTCTTTTTGTGACTCTCCACCTGCCAATATAATTGCCGATGTAATTATTATAATTTTTCTCTGTTCAGTCGAACCAACGGTCGCTGGCCGAAGGGTAAAGCAATTTGTAATTCGACTGTAATGAGTATGAGCATTTATAATGCGCTTAAATAATTAATCGGATTGCAAATCCTGATATTCGATGCAGTCGAATTACAAATTCGACTGAGCGGGTTTTCTGCCTAACTGAGTTTCTACCTTCTCCCGAAGCAGGGCTACGGCGGTGTCTTGGGGCATCATGCAGGATTCAGGGTTGGGGTTTTGCCTCTTTGGCGAACTTGAACAGCGACAGGGGAAGATGGCAATAGCCTTCGGGATTCTTGTCGAGATAGTCCTGATGGTATTCCTCGGCTGTATAGAAATTCTTTAAGGGCAGTTTCTCTACGGCAAACGGCTCCTTGTAAAGTTTCTGCTCGTCGCTGTAAACTTCTTCGATAACAGGCAGGTCGCTTGCGGCCGTATAATAGATGCCGGTGCGGTATTGCGTGCCGGTGTCATGGCCTTGGCGGTTGACACTCACGGGGTCGATGGCTTTGAAATACATCTTCAGAAGGAATCGCAGGCCGATCTTCACAGGATTATAGACCACGCGGACGGTCTCGGCAAAGCCTGTCTTGTCGGTACATACTTCTTTATAGGTAGGGTGCTCAGTATGTCCGTTGGCATAGCCCACTTCTGTTTCCACCACCCCATCAATCTGCTTAAAGAAGTGCTCTGTTCCCCAGAAGCAGCCTCCGGCGAGATAGATTTCCTTCACGTTGTTGCTATCGTGTTGCATCGGTCATGGATTATCATGAGGGTGTGCCATTAATGACACACCCTCATGATTGGAGTATATTACTTCAGCAGGTTCATGGTGTCGGTGGCAATCATCAGCTCCTCATCGGTGGGAATGACGACAACTTTCACGCGAGAGTCGTCGGCTGAGATGACGGCCTCTTCACCGCGCGTCTTGTTCTTTTCCTCATCGAACTTCACACCGAGGAACTCCATGTCCTTGCAAACCTCTGAGCGCATACTGGTCTGATTCTCGCCAACACCAGCGGTGAAGACGATGACATCGAGTCCGCCCATAGCGGCAGCATAGGCTCCGATATACTTCTTGATACGATAGAAGTACATATCCTGAGCCAGTTTTGCCTTAGGATCACCAGCCTTTGCAGCATTCTCCACGTCGCGCATATCGCTGGATCCGCCCGTAATACCGGCCACGCCGCTCTTCTTGTTGAGCAGATTTGACATACCGTCGGCATCGAGTCCGAGTTTCTTCTCAATGAAAGTCACGGCACCACCGTCGATATCACCGGCGCGGGTTCCCATCACCAGTCCTTCCAGCGGAGTGAGACCCATAGAGGTATCGATGCACTTGCCATCCTTCACGGCAGCAATAGAGCCGCCATTACCCACGTGGCAGGTTACCATCTTGGTGCCTTCGGCGGAAATGCCGAGGAACTCGCAGGCACGGGCTGACACATAGCGGTGGCTGGTGCCATGGAAACCGTAGCGACGGATGCCGTACTTCTCGTAGAGTTCGTAGGGGATGGCATACATGTAAGCCTTGGGAGGCATGGTCTGATGGAAAGCAGTGTCGAAGACACCCACCTGGGGCAGTCCGGGCATCAGTTCCTTCACGGCGTTCACGCCCTTCAGGTTGGCGGGGTTATGCAGCGGAGCCAGATCGGAACATTCCTCAAAGGCCTTGAGCACCTCGTCGGTAAGGATCACCGACTTGTTGAACTTCTCTCCGCCGTGCACCATGCGATGACCCACGGCATCGATTTCCGAAAGGTCCTTAATCACGCCAATCTCGGGATCGGTGAGCAGCGAGAAGATGAACTTCACGCCCTCTGTATGCTCGGGGATGTCGTGCATAATCTTTTTCTTTTCGCCGTTGGCGAGCTTCACTTTCACAAAAGCGCCATCGAGTCCCACGCGCTCAGCGCCTCCCGATGTCATCACGCTCTTGTCGTCCATGTTGTAAAGCGCATATTTAATAGAACTGCTGCCACAGTTAAGAACTAAAATTTTCATAATCTATCTGATGTTTGATGTTTGAATTACGATGTACGATGTGTTGCTACGCAAGGTTGATGTAGAAAGTTGGAATTACAATGTATTACTGCGCGTTGTCTTCGTGATGGAAGTAAGCATACGTTTCAGCTCTTCGCAATCACTATATATGGACTCAAATTGTTCTTCGTTAATTTTATTTGTCCTACGTAGTAACTGAAGCCAGAACAACGATTCGTTACACTCCTTTAGCGAGATGTAGACTTTAGCCAAGAAGTCGTTCCGGCTAATAGCACACTGGGCTTCGCTATAGTTTGCGCCGATACTTGTACCGCTACGATAGAGCTGGTCGGCAATCTTGAATTCTTTTTTCTCCTTATTAAGAAAATCGCAAAGATTGACAACTCTGACAGCAAAGTTCAAGCACTTGTCCAGCATGATATTACCAAAATCACTCATACTGCTTACATCATCCTTTTATACTTCATCCTTGCGCAAAGCGCAACACATCGTAATTCCAACTTCCACCTTCTCCCTTATTTCTTAGCGTCCATGGCCTGGCAAGCGGTGATGGCTACCATGTAGTAGATGTCTTCCACGGAGCAGCCGCGAGAGAGGTCGTTCACCGGACGGGCAATACCCTGAAGGATGGGGCCGATGGCGATGGCGTCGCCTAAGCGCTGAACGAGCTTATAGGCGATGTTGCCTACCTCGAGGCAGGGGAATACCAGCACGTTGGCATTGCCGGCAATGTCTGAACCGGGAGCCTTCTTCTTACCAACGGAGGGAACGAGAGCGGCATCAGCCTGCAGTTCACCGTCAATCTTCAGGTTAGGATCCAGTTCCTTGGCCAGTTTCGTGGCCTCAACAACCTTGTCAACAACCTCGTGAGAAGCACTTCCCTTGGTAGAGAAACTCAGCATGGCCACACGGGGATCCTCGAATCCGGCCACCGACTTGGCAGTCTGAGCCGTGCAGACGGCAATCTGAGAGAGCTGTGCGGCATCGGGCATCGGCGTTACAGCCACGTCGCCTACCACGAGCACACCATTCTCACCATACTGCGGCTGCTTGGTGATGAGCAGCATACCACCGCTCACACAAGTGATGCCGGGGGCGCACTTGATGATCTGCAAGGCAGGACGAAGGGTTTCGCCTGTGGTGGAAAGAGCGCCGGAAATCTGTCCGTCGGCACCTTCGGTCTTGATAATCATACAGCCCAGGTAGAGCGGGTTCTTCACCAGTTCGCGGGCCTGCTCGATGGTCATGCCCTTCTTTTTGCGGAGTTCAGCCAGTTTCTCAGCATATTCCTCGCTGCGGTCGCAGTTTTCGGGGTCGATGAGTGTGGCCTTGTCGATGTTGGTCAGTCCGCATTCCTTTGCCAGTGCATGCACTTTCTCGGGATTACCGATGAGAATCAGGTCTGCAATGTCTTCAGCCAACACGCGGTCGGCTGCACGAAGTGTACGCTCCTCCTCAGCTTCGGGGAGCACAATGCGCTGCTTGTTTGCTTTAGCACGCGCAACGATTTGACTTAATAAATCCATAGTTAGTTGTTTTTTGAATATATTGTTTTGTAATGTTCAGTTCGCAAAATTAACAAAATAAATTGAATTGCGCATTAGATTTCTGAGATTTTTCTCAGTTTCTTTTGAAAACGTTTTCAAAGATTCATTTCATGTGTAAGGATACTCTCCAGCTGTTCTGCCGACAGGCGCAGTTTATATTCTCCTTTAATGGCAACGGAAATGCGCCCCGTCTCTTCCGACACGATGATGGCAATGGCATCACTTTCCTGAGATATTCCCATAGCGGCCCGATGGCGCAGACCCAGTTCTTTGGGAATGTCCACGCTGTGGCTCACGGGGAGGATGCAACCGGCTGCCCGGATGCGTTTGTCGGAGATAATCATGGCACCGTCGTGAAGGGGTGAATTTTTGAAGAAGATATTCTCAATGAGCCGCTGGTTGATAGCGGCATCAATGACGTCGCCGGTTGCCACGATGTCGTCCAACGGGTCATTACGCTCAATCACGATCAGTGCACCGACCTTGCGCTTACCCATACTCATACAGGCCATCACGATGGGCATGATTGACTCCTTGTCGGCCTTGTCTTTCTTATCACCTCCGAAAGAGAAGTATTTCATCAGTCCCTGCATTCGCTGACGGGCTCCGAGATTATAGAAGAACTTGCGGATTTCGTCCTGGAAGAGGATAATCAGCGCGATCACTCCCACGCTGACCAATTTGTCCATAATACTTCCAAGGAGTTTCATCTCCAGTATCTGCGACACCAGCAGCCACACGACGATAAAGACCATAATGCCAATGAAGACATTTAGCGAACGCGACTCCTTCATCAGCCGGTAGATGTAGTAGAGCATCAAGGCCACAAGGACTATGTCGATGATATCTTTTATTCCAAATTCAAACATATTCTGGTTTCAAGTTTCAAGTTTCAGGTTGAAGATTTCAAATTTAAGACAAGTTTTACGGCTTCCGATGCTTCTTTGACATCATGCACACGGAGGATGGAGGCACCTTTCTGAAGGGCTACCGTATTGAGCACCGTAGTTCCGTTGAGGGCATTATCGGGAGTCACTTTCAGCGTCTGCCAAACCATGCGTTTCCGCGACATGCCCACCAAGAGTGGCAGATCAAGTACATGCAGTTTTTCCAGTTCGCGAAGTAACTGGAAATTCTCTTCAGGCGTCTTGCCGAAACCGAAGCCCGGGTCAAGAATGATGTCTTTCTGGGCAAGATCGCGTAGCCGCTGGACGGTCTGGGCAAAGTCGAGGAGTATATCATGGACCGTGGCTTTACGTGACATATAAATATAAGGTGTGCGCAGACGGGCCACCGTCTGGAACATCTCGTCGCTTCCATCCACGTCGTTGATGATGTCAGCACCAAACTCTTCAATGCACATTCGGGCCACCTCCGGACGAAACGTGTCAATGCTCAAAATGGCATCGGGCATTTCACGGCGAATCAGGCGCAGTCCACGCTGAAGCCTTTCCGCCTCTTCCTCCTCCGAAACCAGTTCACCGCCGGGACGCGTCGAGCATGCTCCGACGTCGATTATCGAAGCTCCTTCGAGAAGAATCTGATGACAGCGGGCAATGATTTCGCCTTCAGCCTGTTTGCGACTGGCCGCATAGAAGGAGTCGGGCGTCAGGTTGATGATTCCCATCACCTGCGGCTCCGACAAATCAAGCAGTCTCCCGTTGCAATTCAGTGTATAGTGCATATCGTTTGCAAAGATCCTTAATTCCGCAACACTATAGTTTAACATTATTTATAAGTGCCTGAGCAACAAAAAGTTGCCCAGGATTTTGCCATGTCAGAATTTTCACTTACCT
>OMWC01000031.1 GCA_900314655.1 uncultured Prevotellaceae bacterium
GTGAATCGGCTGCAAAGGAACTCAATGATGCCATGCTGATTCCGATTATTCACGATAATCCACGAATAATCATGTCAACATGAAATAATTGGGAAAAATCTGGGCTACAAGGGGAAGAATGATAGGGAAAAGGTAAGAATAGAGCTAGCGGCAAGGTTTATTGGTGCTCCCGACAGAAGATTACAAAACAGACAGTGGGCGAAAACCGATGCAATGACATCAGCTTTCGCCCACTATCTGGGGAATTGTCAAAGAAAGATTAAAATTGAGCTTTTTCCAAAACGAAGATATTACATCGGTTTAGGAAAAAACTCAACCTTAGTAGTGTTTATATATTAGAAGGATTAGAGAATCTAAGTTAAGCGGTCTGTAAATAAATTGTCCAACACAACAGACTGATTGACAATGCTGGCGTGTTCCCCTCGGGCAACACCCATCGTCGTAATCATAACCAACTGGATGCTGTGCGTCTTGTTGTGCATCTTGCTTGCGGCAAAGGCCTCTATCTTATTTAGGAAATCTTCTTCATCGGTTTTCGTTATGGCGTATTTGCCACCAGTGAACTTCATTTCACAAAGATAGTCCGTCCTGTCGGCCTTACTTTCCAGCAGCAAGTCAATCTGAGCCCCCTTTCCGTCGGGACTTTTCCCACTCCAACAATAATTCCGGTTGATGGAGGCTATACGCAGGGTGTCTTGGATTTGGGGCAAGTGTTCCACACAAAGCAGTTCAAAGGTATCTCCAGCCCATGTGTAGAAAGTGGGAGTGCCGTGAATGGAATTCCATATTCCCTTCTTCGCCTGTTTGCCTTGTATGAAACGCAAATAGAAAAGTGAAAAGAAGTCAATCAACTGATAGACCGTCTCCACACGTTCCTTGCCATAGCGTGGATATGCCCTGATGATGCCTGACTCCATAAGGTTTTCAAGCAACTTAGTCAGCGTTCCACCAGTCTTGACATCTATGGCTGTGCTGATCTCTTTCTGGGTCATGCCATAAAACTGACTTCCCAGAATTTTAACAATGTCCACATATCTCTCTTTGCTGGCATATAGTCCTGCATATACATCAAGGAATTCCTGATGTATCTTCTCGTCAGCAAAGAATATACGGTCTATGTTCTCCGTGATGGTCTGGCTGTTACGTAGTTTGTCAAGATAAAATGGGACACCTCCCAAAGCCATATAGCAGATACACATCTCATATCGGGACAGACGGAATCCGTTTCGTCGGTAATACTTCTGACATTCGGCCAATGTAAAGGGTGCAAGTTTGATGGTCTCTGTAAGTCGTCCGTGCAGACCTCCGTAATCGCGTATGACATTGTCAAGCATCCAGCTTGTGGCTGAACCGCACACTACCAAAATGATGTTTCTCTGACTGTCTGCCCATGAGTTCCAGAAATAGCCGAGTTCCGAAATCATCTCGGACGACTGAGGTCCAGCCAACCAGGGCAACTCATCAATAAGGATGACCTTCCGACGGGAGCGTATGCCTTCAAGCAGCCTTCGCAGAAGCAGGAAGGCTTCACGCCAGCATGTAGGTCTTTCGGTCGTAGCGGCATCCAGCCCTGACAATATCAATGAATCGTAGAAATGATCCAATTGCAGTTTACGGTATGTCTCGTAATTCTTGTCCCCGTCCTTTACGTATGTTCCGACGGCAGAAAAGACAATCTTACTGCCATACACCTCACTGACCAGATACGACTTGCCTATGCGTCTGCGCCCATAGATGGCGACAAACTCGGATTTCTTGGACTTGTACAAGCGTTCGAGCGTGGATATTTCCACTTCTCTGCCTATGATATTGGGGTACTTCATGCTGAAATTGCTCTGCAAAAGTACAATTTTTATTTCAGACTCATGCATCTTTTGCTTAAAAATCAGCGAAAACGAGAAAATATTATTGAATTTCGCTGATTTTTAAACATGAAATCTACTCAAAATGGAAATGATAATCACCCTTGTCCGGCTCGTCTATCACGATGTTCCCTGTATCGGGCTGGAACTTGAAGTTGCGGATGCTATCCTGCTCAATGTCTCTCATCACATCGGGGAACATGCGCTTGATGAAGTCGGCACGGATACGTCCAGTGTAGTCTTTCTTGCTGCCCAGTCTCTCGGCTATATTCCAGACAAAGTGCCGTAGGTCAAGAGTGGTAAGAGTGGACTTTAGCCTGATGGGTACAGGAATATGTTGCCAGTCATCAGCCCACTTCCTGATTGCATCACAGAGCTTTTCCAATTCCTCATTGTCATAGATATATGGTGACATGGTATGTACCACATATTCCATGATGGCCTCAATGGTGTCCTGCCGTCGCTGTTCCTGCTCACGCTGATATTCCTTGCAGCGTTGGGCATAAAGGTCGGACTGCACTGTACTCGTCTCTGTCGTATCAGAAACCTCCTTAGTAGGTTCTGCCGAATCGGAAATCTCTATCGTAGATTCTTGCAGTTCCTCTAACAAGGACTCTTGTGCAGCTTCGCATTGAGGAGGCATTTCTGCCAAACATTCTTGAACCTGTTCTATAATATCGTTGTTCGTTGAATCTTCTGTTACTGCTTCCGCTTCTTGGTTGGTTGGAAGTATGGCGGCAGAGCATTGTCTTTCCTGTAATCTAAGTGGCACTCCTGCCAATACGGACTGGAACAGATAATAGACTGTCCCCAGCAATCCACTGGAGATTACAAAGGTTACGAACTTGGCAAAGTTGTCTTGCCCAAAGTCGTTGCCCACCTTCAATGATACGAAGAGGGAGATGGTGAGAATGACCAAACCTGGGCATCCCCACACAAGGCAGTAGTCTCTTACTGCCATGTTTTCTGTCTTGCATTTTACATTGTTCATCTTTCTTGTTCCTTTTATTATATTGATTTGTACATTTCGGAATTGTCGGTATCTGCCAGAACTCGGTTATGCGATTTCCGATGCAAAGTTACTCCGATTATTCCCGACTGCTCAAAATCTTCCGAAAAATCTGCTCCGTTTTTACATTAGTTTAGAAATTGGTCCTATCGAGTATGAAAAAAGAACCAATAATCATACTATAAAATGTTGATGGACATGACGAAAGGGAAAGAAAAAGGGAGAAGCAATGCCCCTCCCCAAAGATGATACATATATATTATAGGTGTCCGATAGAACAAGATGAAAGTCGTTATTGCCCTACGACCTTTAGTTGCACCGTCTTCATCGGTTTGAGCGTGATACGGTTGACGCTCTCGCGCTTGCTCTCGTCAGCCATCGCAGCGTAGATTTGAGTGGTCGAAACGTTTTTGTGACCCAACATGTGCTGAACGGTATAGACGCTTGTTCCTGCATCTACCTGTAGAGAACCGAATGTATGCCTGCTGCAATGAAACGAGATTTTCTTGGTGATGCCAGCAGCTTTCAGCCAGTTCTTCAAAGGTGCCTGGGTCATCTTGTCTGCAAAGCCGACAAAGACGAGGCCAGTTCCTGGTTTTCTGCATTCTCAGTGTGACATACATTCCTCCGTCGCCGTATGGCTGTATGTTTTCCCATGTGAGTTGCTTGATATCACTCTTTCGGAGTCCGGTCAGACAGGCAAAGAGAAAAGCGGTCTTTAAGACGGGATATTGGCATGGGGTGTTCGCCAACCTGACAAGTTCATCCTTGGACAAGTGCTCCTTTTCCGTGGGTATGGTGTCAATGCGTTCCAAGAAGCCGTTGGGATTCTCCATAATCTTGTGCTCCCTGTAGGCTGTATGGAGTACGGCACGGAAGGTTGACCAATAGCCTGCCACACTATTGATATGCAGTTTGTGTTCTGTGTGGATAGTCTGAGGTGCAGTCATCAGGTACTCACGGAACTTGTTGCACAGGTCAACGTTGATTTCATCGAAGCGGCACTTGTCATTGCAGAAACGGGCGAAGTGCTTATAGACATGCTGCCACTTGCAATTCTTCTTGTCTGCTTTCTGCTTGAAGTAGGCAAGAAAGTCGCCCTTCATCTTATCACGGTCAAAGAAGTCATACCTTTCATTCACTATGGACTCATAGCGACGGCAGCGGAGGGCTTCTGCCTTCTCGCGCATACGGTCGTTGTAGTCTTTCTCCCGTTGTGACTTCGGCTTGGCATAGATGTAGATACCGAGCGATTCATGGCGCATGACCTTCATGGTAGACTCGTCCCGATAGCCAGGATAGTAGTCGAGATAGAAGGAAAGCTGTTCTCCGCCTTTTATTTTACGTGTGCGGAGGGTCACGGTCTTGCAGATGTTACTCATACTTATATATTTTATTGTTAGTAATCATGGTGGAGCGTTTCTCCACGGGTGCAAAGAAACTCAATGATGACATGCTGATTCCGATTATTTCTAATAATCACTGAATAATCTGTCAATAAGGTAGAAACTCAGAATCCAGAGGGGACCATTCCAACGGATTCTCGTTCTTCCATTACTCTCTCAACGTCTGAACGGAGCAGGAGGTTAAGCCGTCCTACCTTTGTCTTCTCAATGTGCTTCACCTTGACGATGTGGCAGATGTTAGCCTTGGTCAGTCCGTAGAGTTGCTGAACCTGCTCGACGGTGTAGTAGTTATCGTCCTCCAACAAGTCCGTCCGGCGTAGTTCGTCAAAGTGGCTTTGAGAGTAGTAGGTGTGTCCGTACTCTCGTTTACTTGGAATCTTGTGGCGATGGGCATAGGAACGAACTGCCGTAAGGTTGATACCATAGCGGTCTGCCACTTCTTGGGGTGACAGCCAATCGACAATGGCATCTGTGTCTATGGTTGTGCCAAATACTGCATCAATGTGTTTCTTGCTGTAATAGTTCCGTCCAGCTATACGGCACATGGGAATCTGATGACGCTTAGCAGATGCATAAAGCCATGACTGTTTGACCTTGTAAATCTGCTTGAGAACTTCATCGGAATATGATGATGTAGATTGGGCTTTCTGCTTCTTGTCACCAACAGGTCTCTTTTTCTTTGAAGTGGTATTCTTGGGCTTCGTACAAGGTAGAACACGATTATAAGGGTTTGCATCAAACATCCTTTCGATGTCACTCCTGCGGACAAGAGCCATGCGACTGCTCAGCCGTGAGGCTGGCAACTTCCCTTGCTCAACGAGTTTATAGACATACTGACGGGTGCAGCCTAAAAGGATGGCTGCTTTGGAAAAAGACAAATACTCCTGCTGCTGGAGTACCATCACAGGCTCGACTGCCCGAAGGAAATCCCGTTGTCTCTTTTTCTTGGTTTCCTTCGCTTGCTCGGCACATTCCTCTGAGCAGTACTTCTGCATTCCGTTGTTTGTGGTGAAGACCTTACCACAATAAGCACATTTTCTGGTCTTTGGCATACTTGCGTTATTTATGGGTTCAACATTCCTTTTGTTGTACCTCTCCGCAAGTCATCACAAGTAAACTATCGACATCCCTTGTCAACTTTCGCCACGATATTGCTTTTCTCAAAAGCAGGTCATGAATCTGTCAACTCTAGTAATCTATCGGCAACCCTTGTCAACTCTTTCCACGATGTGGCAAAAATAAAGCCTCGTAAATTCCCTGCGGTAGAAATACGTTGCAAATTTATAGGGAATTTCCGAAGCAACCAAAAACAGCTTCTGAAGTGTTAAAATCTAAAAGTGTCTGTATAACAGAGGTTTAAGTTTGATTAGTTTTCATTATTCATGGTAGTTTAGGAGTCTCTAAATACAGTGATAGAAAGCAGCGCCTTCGATGCTGGTCACGGAGTTGGGGATGGTAACGGAGGTCAGGCCGCTGCAACAATCGAAAGCATAGTCTCCGATGGAAGTCACGGAATACTCCACACCCTCAAAGGTGAATTTCTCGGGGATGGTTACGGAACCGGAATACTTGGTGTCTCCATACGTCACTTCCGCCGCATTCCCTTTAGGAATCAGGTTGTAGTAGATGCCATCCACCTGGCAGTCATACGCGCTGGCCAGCAGGGGGAGGGCCAGCAGTAATGTTGATAAGAAAAGTTTCTTCATTATTGTGTTCGTTTTAATTTTTTGTTTATATTGTTTTTATTGTTTTCAAAAAAGAACGTGGACTCATTACTTCGTCTACGTATTCCTGGTATCGCCAAACACCATTGCAGCTTAAACGAGTAAAAGCCCACGCCAGCCGGCGTGAACCATTTACTTTCGTCTTGCTGCTTGAAAATTTGGCGATTTCGGAATACAAGAACAAAAAGCAAACGCTTCTTCCAATATGTCTTTATATTTGTCTTAGCCCATAGGCTCTATACGTTTTAAAGGGTTCAACATTTGTTTATCGATGGCAAAGATAGTGCAAAGAAATGGAAAATGCAAGTAAATCTGCATTTTTTACCGAGTGCGGGATATTAAATCAAATAATATAGATAGTTAGTTGATTATTAGTGTATTTTTATTTTGGGTGAGCTATGCCCTCGCTGTTTGCAACGAGATTCGCAAAGCGCTGAAGGGCCTGGTAGAGAAAAAAGTAATAACAAAAAGGCCGACTAATTCCAATTCCAATAATTCCAATTAAATAATGAGGGGTCGCCCCTTCTAAAGACTATATAACTTATTGATATATAGATAGTTATATATAAAATAGAGAGGTAGGATACCCTCAAATAAATAACTGGAATAACTGGAATTGGAATAGCTGACCGACTAAAGAACATCTAACAAACTGATTTACAATGAAATACAATATCACAACACCTACAGCACCTAAGATGCCGAACCTCGGCAGAGGCACGGAATGTGTGAAATTGCTGCTCTCACAGGCGTCAAAAGACATGCAAGAACCCTTGGTTTCGATGTTTTTCCCTATACTTGGCGCACACATGGATGGCACAGAATTTCAGTATCCTGACATCAGTTGGAAGGAACCGACCAGCATAATGGCCAATCTTGTGGCAAATAGTGGCGACAACAAGGGCCAACTGACTACTTTAGATTATTATGTTTTATAAAAGTTGCGGAAAAAGGGTACACACCCTACACCCTTTTATCTTTAAAAAACGCATTTTGACTTTTGGGCGGATGATACTTTGACCTCGGGCGGATGATGTTTTGGAGTCGGGCGGATGATACTTTGGAGGGCAGCGGATGATGTTTTGGCTATTGTTGGATGATATCTCCATACGCAAAAAAAGAAAACAAACCCTCTATCCCCTCTATGATTGATGTAAGCTATTGGTTTTTAAGCTGTTATTGGTAGACAGTAGGCCTTTATACCCTCTATGATCCCTCTACCGAACCCCCTACTTTGGGGCTTTTTCATTATTATTCTTCAAAAAAATGGCATTCATCTGAAACAAATACTTCCACCCATTGGAAAGGTTGCTTCCACCCATTGGAAAGGTTGCTTCCACCCATTGGATGCAAGGTTTCCAGACTTTGGAAGCAAGGCGTGCAGACTATGGACAATTCACAGCCTACGGATGACTCGGCAGAGATTGTCTACGACTATCGAGCATGTTCAAGAAGCACTATGGTATGTCACCGAGCCAATATCTCAACCAAAGACAACAGTAAACACAAGGCAAAATCATGTTTGTAAGGCTTACAATATAAAATTATGTAACTTTTTTGTAGTTTTTCGTTATAAATTGATTACCTTTGTGGCCAAATTCAAATAAAAAGATAAAAAATGACAGAAAACCATTCCATCGTAGGACTCAAAATCAAGGGGATTCGTGAGTTCAAGAAGATTTCCATCGCGGAAATGTCTGAGCGGACAGGTCTTTCAGAACAGCAGATCGAATCAATCGAAAACGACCAGTATCTGCCCTCTCTGGGACCGCTCATCAAGATAGCACGTGCTTTAGGCGTTCGCCTGGGCACTTTCATGGATGATAATGACGAGCTGGGCCCCGTCATCTGCCGCGCTACCAAGAGCACAGAGGGCATCAGCTTCTCTAACGGTGCCACGGAGGCACGCCAGAACATGATCTATCACTCGCTGGCCCATCAAAAAGCCGGACGCACCATGGAGCCGTTCATCATCGACGTGCAACCCAGCGAGGAACGCCATTTTAAACTTTCCGCTCACGAGGGTGAGGAGTTCATCTACGTGCTCGAAGGCGAACTTGAGGTTGACTATGGCAAGGACACTTTCCGCCTGAGTGAGGGTGACAGTATCTTCTACGACAGTATCGTAGAGCATCACGTGCATGGTGTTTCAGGCAAGGCTGCCCGCATTCTGGCTGTGGTTTACATTCCATTCTAACAAGAGAAAGACATGGGTGAATTATTGGCAATGAAAGATGCCCGCCTCTGGGAGCGCACGTTAGGTGACTGGCTGGAGTATTGGGCTGAGACAACTCCCGATAAGGAATATATCGTTTACTCCGATCGCGACTTGCGGTTCACATGGAGCAAATTCAATGAACGTGTGGATAGTCTGGCCAAAGGTCTGCTGGCCATTGGCGTGACGAAGGGTTCGAATGTAGGCATCTGGGCTACCAACGTGCCCGACTGGCTAACGTTCCTCTATGCCACGGCCAAAATCGGTGCGGTGCTCGTCACGGTGAACACCAACTACAAACAGGCCGAGCTGGAATATCTCTGCAAAGACTCCGACATGCACACGCTCTGCATCACAGACGGCACCTGGGAATGCGACTATGTGGACATGACCTATAACATGCTTCCCGAACTGCGCACCTGCCAGCGTGGACATCTGGAGAGTGAGCGTTTCCCCTATATGAAGAACGTAGTATATATAGGTATGGAGAAACACCGTGGTATGTTCAACACCGCCGAGCTCTTGCTCCTGGGCCGTAATATTGACGACGATAAACTGGTGGAAGCCAAGAAAAGCGTCACCTGCCACGACGTGGTGAACATGCAGTACACCAGTGGCACCACGGGATTCCCCAAAGGCGTGATGCTTACTCACTACAATATCACTAACGACGGTTGGTTTACGGGGCAGAACATGGGATTCACCCAGGACGACAAGCTCTGCGTCTGCGTGCCCCTGTTCCATTGTTTTGGCGTGGTGCTTGCCACGATGAACTGCCTGACTCACGGATGCACGGAAGTGATGGTTGAGAAGTTCGACCCCCTGCTCGTATTGGCCTCCGTCCATAAGGAACGGTGCACGGCACTCTATGGTGTGCCCACCATGTTTATCGCCGAACTCACCCACCCCATGTTCCCGATGTTCGACATGTCATCCCTCCGCACGGGTATCATGGCCGGTAGCCTCTGCCCCGTGGAACTGATGAAGGAAGTGAGCGAGAAGATGTTCATGACCATCACCAGCGTGTATGGACTCACGGAGAGTTCTCCCGGCATGACTCAGACCTGTCTGACCGATACGTTCGAACAGCGTTGCACAACCGTTGGCCGCGACTTCCCCTTCGTGGAAGTGAAGGTGCTCGACCCGGAGACCAACGAAGAATGCCCCGTTGGCGTACAGGGAGAAATGTGCTGCAAGGGCTTCAACGTGATGAAGGGCTACTACAAGAACCCGAAAGCCACAGCTGAAGTGATCGACGAGAACGGATTCCTCCATTCGGGCGACCTTGGCGTGAAAGACGAGGATGGCTATTATCGCATCACAGGCCGCATCAAGGATATGATCATCCGTGGCGGCGAGAATGTGTATCCCCGCGAGATTGAGGAGTTCCTCTATCAGATGCCCGGCATCCAAGACGTGCAGGTAGCTGGTGTGCCCTCAAAGAAATATGGCGAGCAGGTAGGCGCATTCATCATCCTGAAGGAAGGCGTGAAGATGGAAGCTGAAGACGTGCAGGACTTCTGCAAGGGAAAGATTGCCCGCTACAAGACCCCGAAATACGTATTCTTTGTAGATGAGTTCCCACTAACGGGAAGCGGCAAGATCCAGAAGTTCAAGCTGAAGGAACTGAGTCTGAAGCTCTGCGCAGAGCAAGGCATAGAAGTCATCTAACACTAGAATACTAGAAATACTAGAAGCACTAGAATTACTAGAATTACTAGACCGGCTAGAAAAACCAGAATCCCTAGTTTTTCTAGCCGTTTTACATGCGTGTTCCACAAACACTTTTGCAAACGTTTGCGTGTGAATAACCTCACAACTCCCTTTGAAAAACCGAAAAATACGATAACTTTGCAAACAGAATATGAGGAAACTATCTCAAAAAGAAGCATTTATACAGCAAATCAAAAAAACGATTATAACAAAATGAAAAAACATCTGCTATCATTCTTACTGGCTCTGATGTTCACAGGGGCATCATGGGCCGACGACACACAGACCGTCACCATCGATGGGACTGCTGCCGGCAAGACCGTCAAGCAAATCACTTTCAACGGGGATAAAATCATCCTCCATTACACTGACAACACCACCTACGAGGGTGAAGACCTCTCGCTGGTGGTCATCACATTCAACAACGCTTCTGGCATCTCAAAGACAAGCCAGACGCTTGACACTGAAGCCACATGGTACGACCTCTCGGGCCGTCGCCTCCCGGGTGCTCCCACCCAAAATGGCACCTACATCAAGAAATCCGCAACTAAAACGATTAAAGTTAAGAAGTAGTTATGAAGAAGATACTCTCACTCCTTGCCGTCCTATTGATTTCACTCGGTGCATCAGCACAGGCGGAATGGGATTTTGCTGAAATCTCGTCGATAGACCTCTCCGATCTCAATAACGACGCCGACAACTGGTATTACGACAGTGAAAAGGATCGTTACAGTTTTCAGAAGGCATTGACAGAGCAGGAGCTCACCGCAAACGGTTCCACATTTGCCTTTACCCAAGGGCTTTTCTTCACGGCTCCAGCCATTGCGGAAGGCAAGACAAAGGCCGATGGCGTGGTACGTCTTGACGTGAAGAATCTCTGCCTGAACCTCAACGGCACCGTAACGGTTACCATCAAAAACCAGAAGAAAGGAAACGTGGTGACCGTCAAGGCCAAGTCGAGCAACAAATCCACGGCCCGCACCATCAACGTCATTTCCAACATCACCAGCAATGGCTTGTTCGGTCAGACCTCTACCGACACGCAGAATTATACCGGCACGGTAACCGAAGATGGCGACATCGCCTTCCAGACCTCAGGCGGTCATTATGTATATTCCATAGCCATCGAAGACCCCAGTCAGGTGATTCCCGAAGACAACACCAGCAACGCCGTGGCCTTCAATCTCTTCAAGAACCAGGCAAACCTCCAGCTCAATAATGGCGACACGAAATACTACAACACCGACCAGCTCAACAGCATCGACATCGACGGCACCACCGTCACCGTAAGTGCCTTAGGAGCCAGCGAGCCCGATGTTTACAACAGCACCGTGGCCAAGATGAGCTTCAAGAAAGCCATCGCCGACGATTCTACCGACGGACAGGCCGACAACTCTGATGCCACCAAGGTGCAGATCACCGAAGCCAAAGGATGGCTCGAGTCGGCCTATGTGAAGTTCACCTACTCCGATGCTGATTCATTCGTGGTCAAGGTCATGGGCGGACAATACACCGACTGGCACCAGCTCGACCCGCAACTCATCCGCAAGTATGACAGCTATTACCGCGCCGATGCCGTCGGCCTGACTGCTGCCGAGAACTATGCGTTCCAAGTGATTCCGGCTACAGCCGGAGGTCTTCTCACGGAAAAGGCAAATCAGGTTTCAGGGCTGGTGGTCAAGAACTACAGCCGTAGCGGATTTGCCCACAAGGGATATAGCGGCGTAGGCGCCTACGCCGACGATGGCCAGCTGAAGAGCGGTGCCAAGGTCTTCTATGTGACCGCAGCAAACGCCAAGACCATCAGCACCACCGTCACAGGCGCCGAGTCCAATCCCTGCGTAGGCATCCAGAGCATCATCGACGCCTACGAGAAAGGAAAAGACTCCACCCCCATCGCCTTCCGCATCATCGGAAAACTGAGCAAGAGCGATCTTGACCACATCTCGTCAAGTTCCGAAGGACTGCAAGTGAAAGGCAAGAACAACGCTTCGCCGATGAACATCACCATCGAAGGCATCGGCGAAGATGCCACCGTCAGCGGATTCGGATTCCTCATCCGGAGTGCACTGAGCGTGGAATTCCGCAACTTTGCCATCATGGACTATATGGACGACGGACTCTCATTCGACACCAACAACTCCCATTGCTGGGCCCATCATATCGACCTCTTCTACGGACAGGTGGGCGGCGACAGCGACCAGGCAAAAGGCGACGGGTCTATCGACGTGAAGGGTAATTCGCAATACATGACCTTCGACAACGTACACTTCTGGGATGCCGGAAAGAGTTCTCTCTGCGGCATGAAGAGCGAAAGCGGCCCCAACTATATCACCTACCACCACAACTGGTTCGACCATTCCGACTCGCGTCATCCGCGCGTAAGAACGATGACCGTACACGTATGGAACAACTATTTCGACGGCAATTCGAAATACGGTGCAGGAGCCACGACGGGATCGGACGTCTTTGTAGAGAGCAATTTCTTCCGCAGCTGTAAGTATCCCATGCTCACCTCCCTCCAGGGCTCCGACATGATTGGAGGCAAAGGCACATTCTCCGGCGAAACCGGCGGAAGCATCAAGTCGTACGGCAACATATTCACCGGTAAATACATCTATGCGCCTTACTCCGAGAAAAACAAGGTAGAGTTCGATGCCTACGAAGCATCCTCACGCGACGAGAAGGTGCCCGCCACAATAACCGCAAAAAGCGGCGGAGCCACCTACAGTAATTTCGATACCGACAATTCCGTGATGTATTCATATACGCCCGATGCTGCCGAAGACGTGCCTGCCGTGGTTTGCGGATGGTACGGAGCCGGACGCATGAACCACGGTGACCTGCAGTATGCCTTCAACGCCAATGAAGACAGCAACTACGGAGTGATCGACGGCCTGAAGTCGCTCATCCAGAACTACAAGTCGCCCGTGAAAAAGATATTCGGAATCAACAGCGCCAGCTCTGAAACAGGAGGTGGCGAACAAGGTGGTGGCGAACAAGGTGGCGGCGAACAAGGCGGAGGCGAACAAGGCGGAGGTGAGCAAGGCGGAGGTGAGCAAGGCGGAGGCACCACGATTTCAGCCGACGTAGAGTGCACCTTCACGGGCAAAGCCCCCTCAAGCACACTCTTCACCATCTCCGGCAACTACTCCACCGACAAGGGTTCTGCCAAAGTCAACGGCACCACCTACACCACCTGCCTGAAGATGGAAACCGAGACCTGCATCAAGTTCTCGATCGAGAAGCCTATGACCCTCACCCTCGTCTTCGCCTCCACAGAGATAGGTAAGAAAGTGAAGATCGACGGCACCAAGTACACTACCGACAGCAATGCCACCGTCAGCGTGCAGCTCGCCGCCGGCGAACACACCATCACCAAGGGCGACTCCATCAACCTCTTCTACATTGGCCTGAGCCAATAGGCCATTCGCCCCGTTTCATACCCCTAAATCCCCTGCTCCACCCGCTGAAGCAGGGGACTTTTTATATTTTTTGGAAAAAAGTTCGGAAAATATTTGGTGGTATCAAAAAAAGACCGTACCTTTGCACCCGCATTCGAGAGACATGCACCCGTAGCTCAGTTGGTAGAGCACCTGACTCTTAATCAGGGTGTCCAGGGTTCGAACCCCTGCGGGTGTACTGAAAACAACTGAAGATGGTAGGAAATATTAGCCTACCATTTTTTTTATTCTCAGATTTGTTGCATATTCAAAGGTCTAGTAATCTAAAAAGAATCGTGTTCCACTACATGACGGTGCTTAGCTTTTCGGGCAAGGCATGGCGGTTCAGGAACAAATAGGTAGTGTTAAGTTTCATATAGTCGCGCGACATATACCAGATACCTTTGTACTGTCCACTCTTGCCCCAGGAGTTTTTCACCATATAGTAAGGTTTGCCTTGTTCGTCAACGGCCTTGCCGTAGATTAGCATCACATGGTCGTAGGTGAAGCGCCAGTCATCCCATTGCTCCTGTCGCATCTGCTGCGTGGGAATGACTCCTTCCGGCAGCATGGCCAACCCTGTGCGCGTAAAGTCGCCTGTTACATCCCCGCCCCAAGCTACCGTAAAACCAGCATCCAGTGCCTTGTCAAGCACATCCATCAGTTGGTCGATGGGGATGTTGTAGCTGGGTTTCAATCGCCATTTATAGGGTGCCTCGATGACAAACCACTGGTTGAAGGGATGATGGGTATAGCTGGTGAGACTGACATAGTCATCGAGGTTGAGTCCCAAACTCTGGGCAAACGATCTTGGAGTGTATGTTTCCTCATTATAGACAAAAGACGAGGGGCATGAACCAACAAATCTTTCGATAACAGAAAGCACCGAGTCTTTCCAGTGAGGCAACGGCTGCTTGGCGTCCTTCCTTACAACACTGCTCACCGTCTGTTCTAAGAGTGGGAAGAACACTTTGAAGTTGGCCAGTGAGTCGCCAGTCAGCGAGCCTGGTGCAGGCATCGCTGTCTCAGGACAAATGCCGTGCTGACGGATCACTTCCACTACATCGTCGCACGAACCGCCCTCGGATATCTGACTATAGCCGTGCATACGGACGTAGTGGGTGGCGCAATCCATATAGTCACGGTTCACCACGAACATCTCGCACAGGTCGTATGTCTTGCCCGTCTTGCGGAGAATCTCACTCTCAAGATACCCAAGCGTGGCATATGCCCAACAGGTGCCACTGCGATACTGGTTCTTCACGCTAGTGATAGGATTCTCCTTCAACGTCGTGAAGGTCTTCTCCACATTTTGGCTACTTGCCTGCTTCTGCAGGTTTTCTTGTGCAAATGATGGCATAGTAAGACCACAAAACATGAGGATGGTGGTCGTCATCCATATTGTTGGATGTTTCATTAATGCTTGCTGTTTGTTGAATAATTAGTTAATTTGATAAACTATACTAAATCTCAAGTGCAAAGTTAACTAAAAAGAGAGAAAATTAGTGATTTTATAGGTTAAATACAACATTGTTTAAGAAACAGCAAGAATTGAGAACCATAAGCAATGATTTACTCCATGGGTTGCGTGACGGGTTACCCATTGCGCTTGACCACTAAGATACCAATACATCATCATGATTTATGGTCAGTCACGAATCGCATCAATTAGGGGAGCTGGCAGTTTCCATGAGAGAAACTAACAGTTTCTATGGGAGAAACCAACAGTTTCCATGGGAGAAACTGACAGTTTCCATGGGAGAAACTGACAGTTCCGCCCATTGGAACTACTGGAAACTATTATCAGCGAAGGATCAGCGAGCTCATGACCAATAGCCAAGAACAAAGCGAAGACTCTGGTAGAACTGCATGAAGAGAATGTAGAGAAGAAGCCAAAGGGCGAAACGGCTTTGATAAGGCTTTCGGAACTTTCGGAACTGGCCGGTAGCCATGGCATAGGTGACACTGCCTATGAATAGAATGAAAGCCAGAATGGGTATCAGGGCAGAGGAGAAACTCGACGGAAAAAGACTGCCCGTGACGCTCGAAAGGATGGGATTGGGCAGGACGATGAGCATCAACAGAACAGCGATGATAGCCACAATAATGATAAGAACGAGCCAAAGGGCTGAGCGCTGACGGAGCATCAGGCGTTCGCCCTTCAAGAGTAACGACATGGCATGCTGGAGGCCACCGAGCCGGTAAGCATTAAAGGCGATATAGAAAAGCACGAGCCAAACGAGTAAGGGCTGGGCCATATTCTGCGTGAAACACCCCATGAACCATCTGACGCCTTCAGGCGATAGCAGGGAGCGCAAAGAAGTCTCGGGCATCATGGCCGTTATCAGCCACGATGCCAGCACCAGCAACAACTGGAGCACGCCCAACACTATACACAACCTAATGGTCTTCATCTGCCAGCGAGATTATTCTGCATCGGGCTGCAGATTGTCGATATCAATGATGCGGAGTTCGCAGGCACGCACCACAAGACGAGTGGCATTGATACCAATGCCTCCATTACCGTCGGGGAAGAGTTTCTGAACGAGTTCGTTCTGACGCTTCTCCAAGCTCTTTACGCCGAAAGGCATGCCGCGGAGATTGGTGATTTGCTCTTTGGTATAACCCAGGGCAAGATGGCGCAGGAAACGCTCGTCGTACTCGTCAATCTCGTAATCCACCAAAGCCTCTTGGCGCATCATCTGACTGCCCACGCTACGCTTGAAGCGGTCGATGATTTTCTCCAGGATGGGCTGATTGAAAACCATCCGCTTACCCGACATGACGCTCTGCACGTCACCACGTGTGAGGAGTTCGCCGCTCTTCAGGCAGATGCCGTCGCATCCTGCATCGAGCACATCCACCCAGAGCTTTTCGTTGAGAATCTCGCCGGTAAAGATAAGCACCTTAATCTTGGGATAAGCCTCCTTGGTCTGACGGCATATTTCCACGCCGATGGTAGTGGAGCCATTGAGTCCAAGATCAAGCAACACGAGATCGGGTTGCTGCTGTTTGATCAGACGCCAGTAGGCGGTCTCATTCTCAGCCGTACCGATAATCTCGGCCTCTGGGATTTCGTTACGGAAGATGCCTTCTGTGCCTTTCAGTTCGAGGGGTACGTCTTCCACGATGATGACTTTGAAATTGTCCATATATTTAGTGAGTTTATAAATTTGTGAGTTCAAAGCTTATGTGCCATGGTGATGGTGAGGAGTGTTCCCCCACCCTCTGCGGGTTGAGCCACGATACCACATCCGTGAAGGTCGGTGGCTTCGGAGTTCTCACGTACAATCTGACGGCAGATGAGATAGGGTATGTTCTGGCGCGAGGGCTTGAAGAAGTCGCGGCATTCCACGTTTTTCATCTTGACCTTATAGATAACGTAGGAGTTGTTGATTTCTTTCGTCACGTCCAATGTTTTTTCACCCGACTCCCGACGCAGGATTTCGAAGAGATAGTCCTGGGCATCCTGCCCGGTGACAGGTTTCTCCACCTGATTAACCACCTGCTGGGACAAAAGGGCGTAGAGTTCCTTATAATAAGCTGCCAATTCGGCTATAGGCTCAATATCAACGGATTGGTGCTCCTCGGGGAGCAACTGGCCGATGCGCGAGGGATAATACATCGTCTCGTGTTTGAGTGTGGAAAGGCAGTTGTCTATCACGTTGTTGCTGATGTAGAACTGTTGGTTCTCATATTCCAGCCTGTGCAATTCGTCCTCCATGAGTTCCACTTCACGCCGCTTTCTCTCTACCGTATCGCGGCTGCGCATCACGGCTCGCTGTTCCTCAATGTGCTGACGCCGCATCTGAGGCCGATAATAGAGCAGATAATAGCCTATGAGAATAGCCGAAAGGAGCAACAGCAACAAGAAAATAGCTACATTCTTATTTTGGCTGGAGCGCTGCATACGCATTACGTAGTCGCCAAGGGTGTGGTCAGCGGTGGCTTCCTTATAGAGCTGGGTATATTCCCGGTTGTTACGGTGATAGACGTCCCATCGGTGAAGTGCAAGTGCTGCTACTGCGGTCTCGTTGGAAATGCCGAGGGTGATGCTGGTGTCGGGACGCTCTGCCATCTTCAAGTAATGGCGCACGCTATCTGCATAACGGAGCGTTTGCTCATAGGTGCCGTTGAGATTGCTGAAATAGGCACTGTCAGCGTAGCGTAAGGCTTCCATGTTGGGATCGACAATATCAGCTGGGGAATTCAAGGTAGCCGAACAGGTAATTAAAAGCAGTATCAACTTACGAATGCCGATAGGCAAACGAAAGAAGAACCGACTGCCCTCCCCCACGCGGCTTTCGGCCTGAAGGGTACATACGGCAAAGTGCTTGCTGATTTTCTTGTAACGCTCGATAATGCCCCGACAATTGAGCAGGCCAAAGCCATGACCGCCACGAATCTGGTGGGTGAAGAGTGAAGCAAGTTGCTCTTCGGTCATGCCCTTTCCTGTATCCTTTACGAACAGTTCCACGTAGTCCTGTTCCTGCTGTGCGCCAATCTCCACGCTCCCACCTTTCTCGGTGAACTTGCGGGCATTGTCGGCTATAGTGTTAAGCATGAAGAGCGTAAGAATCTTGTCGGCTTTCACCACGGCATCAGTATCATGAACCGTCAGTTCGATGCCCTTCAACTGGAAACTCATCCGAGAGCGCTTCACGATATCGAAAAGTTCCTGAAGGGGGAAACTCTCTATCTTTAGCTGGAGTTCTCCCTGACGCAGCTGAATCCACTCGGTGAGTGTTTGGTTGTATTCGTTGATGGTATCGGTAATCTCGCGAATGTAAGCCAATCGCTCCGCCCTGACTTCTTCTGTCTCACCGCCTTGCTGAAGTTTGCGGATTTCGTGAATCATCCGGTCTATAAGTGGCGTGATGGTGTTTACAAGGAATATCTTGGCGTGGTTCTCAAGATTGCGCTGTTTGTTTTTCTCCAGCAATACGGAAGCCATCTCACGCTTCACTTCTATCTCGTCTTCCTGATCCGATAATCCGCTGATTATCTTTGCATTATCCCTCCCTAACTGATCCAGATGTTTCTGACGGCTGCTATGTTCATTCTTACGACGCATGTAATTGAAAAGGAAAAGAGAGCATACGGTCAGCAGAATCATGGCTACCACGGCGGCTATCATCCAATTCAACTGTCTTGAAGATCGGTCAAACTGAGCTGCACGTGCTTCCAACTGGCGATCTTGTCGCGTCTGTTCTTGAAGGTCAAGATACTGGTTTCTATTGTAGTCACTATTGGGCTTGTCGTCAAGAGCCGAGTAAGTGAGTGAGAGGCGTTCCCGGATACTGGCCACCAAGTCGGGAGCCTGACTGATAGCCTTGTTGCGGTTGAGGGCATTCTCCAGGCAATCCAATGCAGAAATGTAATCGCCAATATTCCAGTAACAGGATGCCAACGTGCGGTAACTGCCCGCTATCTGATAAACGTCACCATAGCGCTCAAAGATATCAAGCGAGCGCTCGGCAAGCATACCGGCAATCAAGGAATCAGGGTGCTCCTCGGGATTAATGAGTGCCATCGACGGTCTGTTGCTGCCAATGAGCAGGTCGCGGCTCTCCTTGATGAACAAATGCTCGCTCATCCCTTGGAGGGCGTTAGCCTCCCAGAACACGTCGCCACTCTGGAGACTCCGCTGATAGCAACGCATCAGGCAATCCCACTCCTGCTGCATGATTTCATCAGATGAGCCCTCGGTGAGTATGCCACCGGCACCTATCTGATAAAGATAATTCAGGTATTGGGCTGTATCCTCCTCCACCACGTCCTCATCAATCTGGCGTAGAGCAGCTATGCTTTGGGATTCAAGTCCCACATAATAATAATAGGTGGATGCCACGATATGCAATTCGCTCTCGGCATATATCATGCGGTCTTTCAGACGTTCAGGCAATGCATTTCGCTCTTCGTCAATACGCCGCAGTATGCGCTGGGCACTTTCGTAATAGTCGTAGAACTCCTTATTACGCGATTCACGCTGACACAGACGCATCTCCTGGATATCAGCCACGAGCAGTTCCACCTGATTATCAGTCACTAGACGAACGCTGTCAAGGAGTTTGTAGGCATCTTGATAGTCCATCTTCATAATGCTTACAAACGCAAGGTTGTTGAATGCCTCTGCCCGTCCGGCATGATAATCCCCAGCTAATGCCAATGCCCTACGGGCATAGACAGCCGTGGAGTCGAGATTCTTGTAATGGTAAAAGTAAGATAAGGAATTCAACTTGTCAACCTCCTCCTTGTTTTCGGTTCCACAAGCTGAAAAAAGCAAGAGGCCCAATAGACACAAAAGTACTATTGAGCCCCTTGAAACGGGATATTTATGAACGTGCTTCAGCAACGTAACCCAGCGCCTCCTTGCACTTGTCAGTCACATACTGCCAGTCGCCGGCTGCCACTTTGTCCTTGGGGAACAACTTGCTGCCCATACCCACGCAATAGACACCAGCCTTGAACCAGGCCTTCAGGTTCTCTGCCTCAGGAGCAACACCACCGGTAACCATAATCTTAGACCAAGGCATAGGAGCCTTCAGGCCTTTCACCATATTAGGACCTACCACATCGCCAGGGAATACCTTCGTCAGGTCGCAACCCAACTCCTGAGCCTTACCAATCTCACTGACGGTCATACAGCCAGGGCAATAGGGAACGAGACGACGGTTGCACACAGGGGCAATGTCGGGATTGAAGAGAGGACCCACCACGAAGTTAGCACCCAGCTGGATGTAGAGTGCTGCCGTAGGAGCATCCACCACAGAACCAATACCGAGAGCCAGTTCAGGGCATTCCTTATCGGCCCACTTCACCAGTTCGCCGAACACTTCCTGAGCGAAATCACCGCGGTTGGTGAACTCAAAAGCGCGAACGCCACCTTCATAGCAAGCCTTCACCACGTTCTTACAGGTTTCCAGATCTTTATTGTAGAAGACGGGCACCATACCGGTGTCACCAATCTTCTTCATTACTGCTATCTTATCGAATTTAGCCATAATCTTAATTTCTATTATCTAGCAATCTAGTATTTCTAGTATTTCTAGGGTTTCTATTTATCGCTGAACACGACCGTTGGCATTACCACCAGCCAAAGACTCTACCTCGTCAACACCTACGAGATTGAAGTCGCCATTGATGGTGTGCTTCAAAGCACTGGCAGCTACAGCAAACTCGAGAGCCTCGCCCTGAGTCTCCTTCGTGAGCAGACCGTGAATCAGACCACCTGAGAATGAGTCACCACCGCCTACGCGGTCGATAATAGGATTGATCTCATAGCGCTTGCTCTGATAGAACTCCTCACCATTGTAGATGAGGGCCTTCCAGCCATTGAACGTAGCCGAGAAGCTCTCACGGAGCGTAGATACAACATACTTGAAACCAAACTCCTGCTTCATCTGCTTGAAGATGTTCTCATAACCGCTGGCATCGGTCTTACCGCCTTCTACATCTGCATCAGGCTTGAAACCGAGGCAGAGTTCTGCATCTTCCTCGTTGCCAATACATACATCTACATATTTCATCAGCGGACGCATGATGCTGATAGCCTTTTCGGAAGTCCACAACTTCTTGCGGAAGTTCAAGTCAACACTCACAGTTACGCCGTGGCGCTTGGCAGCCTCGCAAGCCAATCTGGTCAGTTCTGCAGCCTTATCGCTGATAGCGGGTGTGATACCACTCCAATGGAACCACTGAGCACCCTCCATGATAGCATCGAAGTCGAAGTCTGAAGGATCAGCCTCAGCAATGCTGGAGTGAGCGCGGTCGTAAATCACCTTTGAGGGACGCATGGAAGCACCTGTCTCTGCATAATAGAGACCAACGCGGTCGCCACCACGGGCAATGAACTGTGTGTTCACACCATAGCGACGGAGTGCGTTGACGGCAATCTGACCAATCTCATGCTTAGGCAGTTTGCTTACGAAATAAGCCTCATGTCCATAGTTGGCTACTGAAACAGCGACATTAGCCTCACCACCACCGGGGATGATGCGGAAAGAATCGCTCTGAATGAAACGGTCGTTGCCGTTGGGAGAAAGGCGGAGCATAATCTCGCCCAAAGTCACAATCTTTGCCATTGTTTCTTGTTTTGAATGTTTTTAAGATTAATTTATATGCAATGTTGTTTTCGCCACAAAATTACGATTAATTAGGCAAATATACAAATAAAAACAGAAATATTTGTGTTTTTAACAAAAAAATCCGCTGTGCTTTCGCACAATCCAATTATTTTTGCTAAATTTGCAACGAAATTGCATTTGTGTGCGCAAACATCACTGTGCAAACAATCATTTTTAATCTACTATGGCAGAAAAAATCAGAATAAAAGACATTGCAGAGCTATCTGGCGTTTCAGTAGGAACGGTGGACAGAATCCTTCACAACCGCCCCAACGTGTCGAAAGCAGCACGTGAAAAGGTAGAAAAAGTGTTGAAAGAAATCAACTACCAGCCCAACATGTATGCCGCTGCCCTGGCCTACAACAAGTCGTACGATTTCACACTCCTGATGCCCAAGCATGCCAGCGAGGCTTACTGGGAAGAAATAGAGGAAGGTGCCAAGAAATGCGTGGAAGTAAGACGCGATTTCCACATACAGGCCAAAGTGAAATATTACAAACGTTTTGATACACAATCATTTGTCAAAGCATCTACAGACATACTGGAAGAGAATCCCAACGGTGTCATCATCGTGCCCAGCGACCTTGAAGTCACACAAGCATTCACCGATCAACTCCACCAGCGTGACATACCTTTTATATTATTAGACTCTTATATGCCCGACCTTAAACCGCTCAGTTTCTTCGGACAAGACTCTTTCCAAAGCGGTTACTTCGCCGCTAAAATGCTGATGCTGGTTGCCTCAAAGGAAAAGGAAATCATGCTAATGAAACAGATGAAGAACGGCAAGGTTGCATCCAAGCAGCAGGACAACCGCGAGGTGGGTTTCCGCCACTATATGCACGACCATTTCCCAGCCGTCAAGATTCTGGAGCTTGACTTGCCGCTTGAAGAGGAGCGTTCCGAATACGACAACCTGTTGGAAGACTTCTTCTCCCAGCATCCAGGTGTACACCACTGTATCACGATGTGCTCGAAGGCCCATATCGTAGGCGAATTCCTCCTGAAGACTAATCGTCGGAACGTGCAGATCATGGGTTACGACATGGTGGGCAAGAATGCCGTATGCCTGCGTCAGGGAAGCATCTCTTTCCTCATCGCACAACATGCTTTCATGCAGGGTTACAACTGTGTGGATACGCTTTTTAAAGCCATTGTGCTCAAGCAGAAGGTAGAGCCCGTCAACTACATGCCCATTGAATTGCTTTCGAAGGAGAACGTAGACTTCTACCGGCGCACCCAACTTTAGTCCCATCTGAAAAGAAACAAATTATAAACATTATACAAAAACAAAAAACAAAATCTACAATGGAACAATCATCTTTTATTAAAATCAATCCAGCCGACTCCGTCGTGGTTTGCCTGCGTCCTTTCCAAAAGGGCGAAACCATTGAGGTTGATGGAAAGTCAATCACGCTTCTGCAAGATACACCTGCCGGACACAAGGTGCTTATCAATGATGCAGCACAAGGAGAGAATATCATCAAATACGGTTATCCCATCGGTCACTCCAAGGAGGATCTCAAGTCGGGCCAGTGGGTCAACGAGAATAACCTGAAGACAAATCTCTCGGGTACTCTTACCTACGAATATCATCCCGTAAATGAGAAACTCAGCATACCCGCCGACAGCCGCACATTCAACGGTTATCGTCGCAAGAACGGTGAAGTGGGTATCCGCAACGAAGTGTGGATTGTGCCTACCGTTGGATGCGTCAATGGCATTGCTGAGCGATTGGCTTCACAACTGGAAAAAGAGACACAACTTGAAGGTATCGATGCCGTACATGCCTGGCACCATAATTATGGTTGCTCACAACTTTCCGGAGACCACGAAAACACTCGTAAGGTACTACGTGACATTGTTTTACATCCAAATGCTGGAGCAGTACTCGTACTTTCGCTCGGATGCGAGAACAACCAGCCAGATGATTTCATGGCTATGCTCGGCGATTACGATCATGACCGCATCAAACTGCTCGTCACCCAGAAAGTAGAAGGTGATGAGGTGGAGGCTGGTATGGAGATTCTCCGCGGCCTTTATAACATTGCCAAACAAGATAAGCGCGAGGCTTGTCCGCTTAATGAACTCCGTGTTGGATTGAAGTGCGGTGGATCTGACGGATTCTCTGGCATTACTGCAAATCCGCTCGTTGGTGAATTCTCCGATTTCCTTGTAGCTCAGGGCGGCACTTCCATTCTGACGGAAGTACCAGAAATGTTCGGAGCTGAGACCATCCTCATGAACCGTTGCGAGACCCCTGCCCTCTTCGAGCAGACTGTAAAACTGATCAACGATTTCAAGGAGTATTTCCTTTCCCACGGTGAACCTGTGGGCGAAAATCCCAGCCCAGGCAACAAGGCCGGTGGTATCTCAACACTCGAAGACAAGGCTTTGGGCTGTACACAGAAATGTGGACGTGCTCCGGTAAGCGGAGTGCTCGGCTATGGTGACCGTCTGCAGGTGAAAGGCTTGAATCTGCTCTCAGCACCCGGCAACGACCTTGTAGCCTCAACAGCTCTTGCAGCTTCCGGTTGTCAGATTGTACTTTTCACTACTGGCCGCGGCACACCTTTCGGCACTTTCATCCCAACCATGAAAATAAGCACGAACAGCAATCTTTTCCATAACAAGCCCAATTGGATTGACTTCAACGCTGGACAATTGGTAGAGGGTCGCCCGATGAAGGAAGTGCTCAACGACTTTATTGACAAGATTATCAGCGTGGCTAACGGTGAGCCTTCACAGAACGAGAAAAACGGATACCGGGAGATATCCATTTTCAAGAATGGTGTGACACTCTAAAATACACCGGAAGACAAAGTATCATCCAACGGTCTTCAAAGTATCATCCGTTGACTTTCAAAGTATCATCCGTTGCCCTTCAATGTATCATCCGTTGAAAGGCAGCGGATGATATATAAAAAATGCGAAATTCTTGCTTTTATGCTCACTTCTTCGTACCTTTGCAGGCAATAATGAGTAATAAGAAAGGTTTTATCGCATTGTCACCGCTCATGGTGTTCATCGTCCTCTATCTAGTGACGAGCATTATTGCACGTGACTTCTACAAGGTGCCCATCACCGTTGCCTTCATGATCAGCAGCATCTTTGCCGTTGCCATCTCGGGCAATCAGCCCCTGCAGAAGCGTATCGAGACCTTCAGCCGTGGAGCAGGAACCGGCAACCTGATGCTGATGCTATGGATTTTCGTCATGGCGGGGGCGTTTGCCAACTCTGCCAAACTGATGGGTAGCATTGATGCCACCGTGAATCTCACGCTGACTCTGCTTCCTGCAGAACTGCTGCTGGCAGGACTCTTTTTGGCCGCCTGCTTTATTTCATTAAGTATCGGCACGAGCGTAGGCACCATTGTTGCCCTGGTGCCCATTGCAGCAGGAATCGCCCAGAGCACTGGCACGCCGAATGCAATGATGACAGCCGTTGTAGTGGGAGGAGCTTTCTTCGGTGACAATCTTTCGTTTATCAGCGACACCACCATTGCCGCTACGCAGACACAAGGATGCCGTCTGAGCGATAAGTTCCGTGTGAACTTCTATATTGCGGCCCCCGCTGCCCTGATTATCTTGGGCATCTATTCCCTGATGGGCACCTCCATGCAGTCGCCATCCAACATCCCGCAGATAGAACTGCTTAAAGTGGTTCCCTATCTGGTGGTACTCATCACGGCCATATTCGGCATGAACGTGATGGCCGTACTTACTTTGGGACTGATACTGACGGGAATCATCGGAATGCTTAATGGTTCATACGATGTGTATGGATGGTTCAAAGCAATGGGAGATGGCATTCTGGGCATGGGTGAACTGATTATCATCACCATGATGGCAGGTGGACTACTTGAGATCGTCCGAAAGAACGGTGGCATTGACTTCATCATCCAGAAGCTGACGACCCATGTGAGCAGCAAGAGAGGTGCAGAGTTCTCGATAGCCGCCTTAGTCACGCTGACCAATATCTGCACGGCCAACAACACGGTGGCCATCATTACCGTAGGTGGTATTGCCAAGCAGATTGGCGACCGTTTCGGCGTGGACAACCGAAAATGTGCATCCCTGCTTGACACGTTCTCCTGCTTCACACAGGGCATCATTCCCTATGGTGCACAATTGCTGATGGCTGCAGGGCTCGCCCACCTGAACCCTATCGACATTATACCCTTCCTCTACTACCCGATGGCTTTGGGCATATCCGCCTTGCTGGCCATCATACTCAGGTTGCCCAAACGCTACAGTTAGCAAGAAAAACAGAACTATCCAGATATGAATGTATTGACTCGCAACTACTTCCGTATGCTCCGCAATGGAGCTTTCGGAGAGAATGAACCGATGGAACCCATGTCGAAATACAAATGGGAAGCACTCTACCGAAGGGCAGAGCGCGAAGAAGTGCTGATGTATATCAAAGAAGATGCGCCTCATAGCTCCATCAATTTCGAAGACCACACGCAGGGAAGGAAGTTCCGCAGCATCGCCAAGACAGAATACCATGCCATCGACACATCACTCGACACGCTTGACATGCTCAACATCATGCTCTACAATATTGACCAGACCATTTCCGGGCATACGTCCCTCCACGGCATCATCGAGATGGGAAGATTCCTTAGGAAGAAGGGTGACAAGGTGGATTTCGTGAAATTGGAATCATGGTTCCATAAGCTTGGCGTCAACCGAATGGCAGAGTTGCACGGCTCAGTGTTAATATCGCTCTTTGGCTTCCAGATCGACGAATTGCCTTTTATGACGTCCGAAAGAGCTTTGGCAGAGAAACTCGGTGATCAGGACAAGCGCCTCACGCTAACATATCTGGCTCACTATCCACTATCCACCACACATAGCATGTTGCGCCGCCTGCACAATGCCATCACACAAATAGAAGAATAAAAAGTGTTATATAATTTGGCTATCTGCGCAGAATTGCGTAACTTTGCACGTATGAACAATAAGATAAAGCTTTTACTACTCTATATTCTAGCGGCTTTCCCGCTTCTGGCTTCAGCCCAATATACGGATGAATTATGCGAAGACTCCTGCGACCACATTCACGGTATAGACATCAGTCATTATCAAGGCAGTGTGTTCTGGGAGGCCATCGGTAATAATTCTAAAATGGCTTATGTCTATATGAAAGCCACGGAAGGCGGTGACCGCATTGACCACATGTACGAAGAGAACATCCATCTGGCTCACCGCTATGGCCTAAAGGTAGGAAGCTATCATTTCTTCCGTCCGAAGACTCCCCTACGTACACAATTGAGGAACTTCATGATGCAATGCCGGCCAGGCGATCAAGACCTTATTCCGATGATTGATGTGGAATCTACCGGCAAACTCTCCACGGAGGAATTCTGTGACTCGCTGATCACTTTCCTAAAGATGGTGACCGAGGCATATCATCAGAAACCACTCGTATATACAGGCAACAATTTCTACAACAAGTATCTTCAGCACAAGATAGACGAATATCCGCTGATGATAGCCAAATATGCAGATTCGGAACCCGAACTACATGACGGCCGCGACTACATCATCTGGCAATACACGGGTAAAGGCCGTATCAACGGCATCAACGGCCATGTGGACAAAAGTCGCTTCATGGGACGCCATAGTATGAGGGAAATACGATTCAAGCATTGGTGACGCCCTACCCAAACCAAGAAACTTAGAAACTCACAAACTATAAAAGATGTCAATCATAAAATGTCCTGAATGCGGACACCAAGTCAGCGACAAAGCACCAACCTGCCCCAACTGCGGGGTGGAGATAGAAGGTAAAGTGACCAGATGCCCTGAATGCGGAGAAATCTTTTTCAAGGACGATGTTGTATGCCCTAACTGCCACCGCCCTCTTAATCAGCAAACAGGCAGACCAATAGAGGCAACCGTTGCCCCGAAGGCTGCTCCTTTGGCAGCACCACAGCAAGAACAGGCAAAGACCTCACCCAAAAACAACACAGCACTCAACTCACCGGCTGCTCCCAAGAAAAAGAGTGGCGGATGGGTAGCCTTGCTTGTTTCGTTCATCATAGCGCTGCTCGTCTGCGGCATCTGTTTCTATATGTACAGAAATGCCCAGGACCGAAAGGAACTTCAGGAATATGAGTTTGCGGTGAAGAGCGAAGACCCGCTCATCCTACAGAGCTATCTCGACACCTACAAGGATGCACCGCAAGAACACATCGATGCCATTGCTGCCCATCTTCAGCAAATCAAGCAGAATGACATGGACTGGCAGAATGCATACGTGAGTAACTCCAAGTCGATGCTGCTTGACTATCTGAGCAAACATCCAGATTCACCTCACAAGGCTATGGCTGCACAAAAGATAGATTCTCTCGACTGGGCACAGGCTTCAAGTCTCAACACCATCGAAGCCTATCAGGCTTATCTTGCCGAACACCAGGATGGAGATCACTATAATGAAGCAGAGGAAAATATGAAAGCGCTGAAAGTGAAGGAAGTCTCAGCAGAAGAGCGTTCCATGATATCCTCACTTTTCCGCCGTTTCTTTGTAAGCATCAATGAACGTGATGAGTCGTCGCTTGTAAGCACCGTGGCCGATGAGCTGACATTGCTCGATAAGGAGCAAGCCACAAAGGGCGATGTAGTACAGATGATGGAAAAGATGTACAAGGAAGGTTTATCCAATCTGATTTGGCGAATCAACAAAGACTACAACATCAGCAAGCGCGAGGTTGGCGACAACCGCTATGAGTATGCGGTTTCATTTACGGCCAATAAAGAAGAACAACATACGGATGCGGCCAACAACAGCAACAGCCAGTACCGCGTGAACGCCAAGGTGAATCCCAACGGCCGTATTTCGGAACTCAAGCTGATAAAGATTGTAGAATAGAGGCGTACTTAAGCAGAACGCCTCATTTCTTCCAAGAGTTGACGCTGACGGTCATTGAGTTTTGCGGGAAGTTCTACCTGGTAAGTCAAGATCAAGTCTGAGCCTCCCTGCCCTTTTCCTTTCACGCGCACTTTCGTGCCTGGTTGTGTTCCGGGCTTTACTTTCAGGCGCAGTTTCGAAGATCCCGTCTGAACGATAATCTCACCGCCCAACAAAGCCGTATAGAGGTCTATACGCACTGAGGCTTGAGTCTCACGAGGACCTTGCTGGCGGTCTCCAAAGATGTCAGCCCCGTTGAAGCTGAAGCCACCCCGGCCCTTGCCGCCACCAAACAGTTCTTCGAAGAAACTGCTGAAACTACCACCTCCGTTGAACTGGCTAAAATCGAATCCGCCCTGGCCACTTTGGCCAAAAGCCTCAGCGTCTTTCCACCGTTCGCCATACTGGTCGTACTTTGCACGTTTCTCAGGATCACCAATCACCTCATAAGCCTCGGTAAGTGCCTGAAACTTGGCCTTCGCTTTCGGATCATCCGGATGCAAGTCCGGATGAAACTGCTTGGCTCGTTTCAGGTATGCCTTCTTCACATCCTTCTGTGGGATGTCTTTCGAAACACCTAAGATTTTGTAATAATCTACGAATGCCATAATGAATGTCTCCTATTATTTTATTAACCCATATACAAAAATTGTGCCGAAAGCAACTGAAATTCAGATAAAATGGCTAACTTTGCCACATAAATAATAAATAATCAAAGAATGAAAAGAATTATTACAGTGTGCCTAGCTGCACTCTGTCTGTGCAACACCTCTATGGCAAAAGAAAAGAAAGTAAAACTTAGATTCATAGAAACGACAGACGTTCACGGATGTTTCTTCCCGTATGACTTTATAGAGCGAAAGCCCACCCGCGGATCGCTGGCAAGGGTCATCACCTATGTGGACTCCTTGCGGCAGGATTATGGCGACCGTCTGCTCTTGTTCGATAATGGTGACATCCTTCAGGGGCAACCCACCTGTTATTACTGCAACTACGTGAATCCTACAAAGGAGAATCTTGCCGCAAGTGTGGTCAACTATATGAAATACGATGCGCAAACGATCGGCAACCACGACGTAGAAACCGGGCATGAAGTCTATGACAAATGGATTCGCGAAGTGAAATGCCCCATGCTCGGTGCCAACGTCATTGACACAAAGACTGGAGATCCCTATCTGAAACCCTACCAAATGTTCGAGCGCGAGGGCGTAAGGATTGCCGTTATCGGAATGCTCACCCCCGGTATTCCAAACTGGCTTCACGAGCACCTATGGAGCGGACTACGCTTTGAGGAAATGACCAGTTGCGCCCGCAAATGGATTAGTTACATCAAGGAGAAGGAAAAGCCCCATCTCATCATTGGTCTCTTTCATTCCGGTTACGATGGAGGTATCGTCACCGAAGACTACCGCGAAGATGCCGCGCTTCAGGTGGCTACGGAGGTGCCTGGTTTTGACATCGTGTTTTTCGGGCACGACCACGTACGCCATTGCAAAACCATCGAGAACAATGAGGGGCGAACAGTTCTCTTACTCGACCCTTCAAGCAATGCCAATTTTGTGGGGGATGCAGAAGTGGAACTGACACTAAAAGACGACAAGGTTGTCAGCCGTTCCATTAACGGACAGATCAGCGATATCCGCGGCAAAGCTATCGACAAAGCTTTTATGAAACACTTCCAGAAGGACATAAAGGAGGTGAAGCGTTACGTGGACCGTAAAATCGGCAAGTTTAAGAACTCCATCTATACCCGCGACTCCTACTTCGGCAGCAGCGCATTCTGCGACTTCATCCATTCACTCCAGCTGAAACTGACCGGTGCCGACATTTCGTTCAACGCACCACTCACATTCGATGCTTGCATCAAGGCCGGAGACGTCAGAATCAGCGATATGTTCAACCTCTACAAATATGAGAACCAACTCTATACAATGCTACTTACCGGAAAGGAGATTCTCGGACATCTCGAAATGAGTTATGACCTGTGGGTGAATACAATGAAAACACCCACAGACCATATTATGCTGTTAGACGATCAAGCACAGGACGACCAGCAGCGCCGAATGTTCAAGAATCTGGCCTTCAACTTCGACTCAGCCGCCGGTATCGACTATGAGGTTGACGTCACTAAGCCAAACGGACAGAAAGTGCATATCCTGCGTATGAGTAACGGTGAACCATTTGACCTCAACAAGACCTACAAGGTAGCCATGAACAGTTACCGAGGCAATGGCGGCGGACTCCTACTAACTGAGGGAGCCGGTATTCCACGCGACAAACTCAAGGATCGGGTCATCTGGGAAAGCGAACGTGACCAGCGTTATTATCTCACACAAATGATTGAGCAAATGGGAGAATGCGATCCGCAGCCTTTCAACAACTGGCGTTTCGTGCCCGAAGAATGGGCAAAGCCTGCCATTGAGCGCGATCGCCGTCTGCTTTTCAAATAGCGAATAAGTACACCTTATTATATATATAGCATGAAATATTACTGGTTTGTGTTCTGTAAGACGGAACTGCTCATAGAGAAGACAAAAGAAGGACAATATACTATTCCCTACGGCGAAGAGCCCCCTGTAGGACTCAAGGAATGGACAACGGTACATACCGTGGACATACCGGAACCGCTTCGCTCCGACGATGGGGCTACCGAAGTAAGGACATTCCGTATAGATGCGCCCTATCAGGGAGAAGGCGCAAACGGCAAAGCGCAAGAGAGAATCATGGAGATGTGCGGCTTGCGTGCCTCCTACCATCTGTTGCCGCGCCAGCTCTACCTCATTGCCGGTAAATGCCAGGAGATTCTCTATTGGGATGCGAACACGAAGTTTTGCGGTGTGTGTGGCGCACCGATGAAGCTCCACACCAATATCTCCAAACGATGTACCGAATGCGGTAAGGAAGTATGGCCTCAATTGGCTACTGCCGTCATCGTGCTCATCCAGCGCAAAGCATCTGATGGCAATCCCCAGCACAACGAAGTGCTGCTGGTTCATGCCAACAACTTCCGAAGCAACTACTACGGCCTGGTGGCTGGATTCGTGGAGACGGGTGAGACTTTGGAGGAAGCCGTTGAGCGGGAAGTGGCAGAAGAAGTTGGTCTTAAGATCAAGAACCTGCGCTATTTCGGTTCCCAGCCCTGGCCCTACCCTTGCGGACTGATGGTGGGATTCTATGCCGACTATGCCGGAGGCGACATCCATCTGCAGCGTAGCGAGTTAGGAAGCGGAGGCTGGTTCACACGCGACAAATTGCCACAAATACCCGACAAGATGTCCATCGCACGAAAGCTTATTGACAATTGGCTTGACAATCTGTAAGGAATTTGTGTGCGTTAACGGTATATTTATACACTTATGCTTTACATAATAACTTTTTTGCACTAAATTGAAACTTTTTCTTGCAAATTGTTTGGCGTTTCAAAGAAAATGTGTAATTTTGCAACCGCAAACAGCAAAATAAGTGATTTTAGTCACAACGACAAATAGAATAAGTTTTCAATAACATCATTTTAAAAAAGTATTATTATGAATGCAGCACAAGTAGTAGAGCAGCTGAAGCAGCGCTTTCCAAACGAGCCTGAATATATCCAGGCCGTAAGTCAGGTTCTCCCCACTATCGAGGAAGAGTACAACAAGCATCCTGAGTTTGAGAAGTCAAACCTCATTGAGCGTCTGTGCATCCCCGATCGTCTGGTTGAGTTCCGCGTTACTTGGACTGATGACAAGGGTAACATCCAAACCAATATGGGTTATCGTATTCAGCACAACAACGCCATTGGCCCGTACAAAGGCGGTATCCGTTTCCACAAGTCGGTGAACCTCGGTATCCTGAAGTTCCTCGCTTTCGAGCAGACTTTCAAGAACTCTCTGACCACGCTGCCCATGGGTGGTGCAAAGGGTGGTTCCGACTTCTCTCCCCGCGGTAAGAGCGATGCTGAAGTGATGCGCTTCTGCCAGGCATTCATGAATGAGCTGTATCGTCACATCGGTCCCGATGAGGACGTACCCGCTGGCGACATCGGTGTTGGTGGCCGCGAGGTTGGCTATATGTTCGGTCAGTATAAGAAGCTGACTCACCAGTTCCAGGGTGTGCTCACCGGTAAGGGCATCCAGTTCGGCGGTTCACTCATCCGTCCTGAGGCTACTGGTTACGGTACGGTTTACTTCCTTGTTTCAATGCTTCAGACTCGCGGTATCGAACTGAAGGGTAAGAAAGTCCTGATTTCAGGTGCTGGTAACGTGGCTCAGTATGCTGCCGAGAAGTGCATCCAGCTGGGTGCCATCCCCATGACCATGTCAGACTCTGACGGTTACATCTACGATCCCGAGGGTATCGACCGCGCCAAGCTCGACTACATCATGCAGCTGAAGAACGTGGAGCGCGGACGTATCAAGGAATATGTTGAGGAATATCCAAACGCAAAATATGTGGCTGGCGAACGCCCCTGGCACGAGAAGGCCGACATCGCACTGCCTTGCGCTACTCAGAACGAAATCAACGCCGAGCAGGCTCAGGCTCTGGTTGACAATGGCGTGATTGCCGTAGCCGAGGGTGCCAACATGCCTACCCTGCCCGAAGCTATCAAGATTTTCCAGGATGCCAAGATTCTCTACTCTCCTGGTAAGGCCAGCAACGCCGGTGGTGTATCGGTATCTGGTCTTGAGATGAGTCAGAACTCTGAGCGTCTGAGCTGGACAGCTGAGGAAGTTGACAACTATCTGAAGCGCATCATGAACGACATTCACGAGAACTGCGTGAAGTACGGAACTGAGGCCGATGGTTACATCAACTACGTGAAGGGTGCCAACGTGGCAGGCTTCATCAAGGTTGCCAAGGCTATGATGGCTCAGGGTATTGTCTAAGCATCTGGCAGCAACTGATAAAAAAAAACGAGGGTATGTCATCATGGGCATACCCTCGTTTTATTTGTGCTTGCCATCCAGACTATAATCGGGCCGGGTACAAACTAATTTACTTTGTACTTCATCCGATGATACTTTGAAAGGCTTCCGATGATACTTTGAAGAACAAACTAATTTACTTTGTTCCCGCTGCAATCAGCGGACAGTTTCCGAACCATGATTAAGCGGCTTTCTGCTTGGCCAGTTTAGCCTGCCATTTCTGAATTTCTTTCTTTGCCTTGGCCAATTGTGCCAGATAGGCATAGTCAGCATTGAGGCATGCAAAAGTGGCAGCCGAAAGCGAGCGTGCGCTCCAAACGTCGCTCATATACTCAAGTCCGGCAACGACGCGGCTCTTTCCGTAGTCAAGTCCGCGGGCGATGAGTTCGTCTTTCTTATCAGGAAACAGTTCAGACAACAGCAGGCCAAAGCCGAATCCTACAGAAGCATGACAGGATGGGCCAATGGTGGTAGGACAAAGCGTAGCATCAAGCTCAGGGAATCCGGAAGCCTCACCGGCTTTCACGTATGGACGTTTGCGGGCCTTCTGAGCCGTTGAAGAACATACCTCCACGAAATCAGCATGCGCCTTCTGCAAGAGTGCATAAGTGGCAGGAAGATCCTTTTCGGAGACTTGGAATCCCAGCACTTCCTCCATACGGCTCATCACGCCCTTGAAAGTGATGGCCGTATCGGCAAGAGCCACTTTCATTCGCTCAGGTGTGCGGTCTTTCTTACCCATCTGATAGCGCATCCAGTCATCATAGAACTCTACGTCATTTGTATCAGCAGGCAGCGCCAGATAACGGGCTCCGCAAGGACGTGTCTCAGCCGTGAGCCAAGGTCCGGGCTGCAATTTGCCGATGCGTACCTTCTGGGCCTTTATTCCTTTCATCTTACGGTATTCTTCGCGGGCTTTTGCCAACTGAGCCTGATAACCGGCATTGTTGTGAAGCTGTGCAAAGGTGGCCGCAGCCACAACCATCGCCGGAAGCAAATCGCTCTCATAATGGAATCCGGCTATGATGCGGTTGACACCCATCTTACAAGCACGCCACATCACGGTGTCCACATTCTCAGGTGCAATCTCGGTGATGGCAAACGCTGAAGCATAGGCAATCACGGAATGGCCTGACGGATAGGAGAAGGATGAAAAACCGTATTCATCTGCCGTAGGTTCCACCGAGCCTTCATTAAACACCTTCATCGGGCGATAGCGCTGATAGAAGTTCTTGGCGGCCTTGTTGTTGACGCGGGCATCGGCTATCGACCTCGAAATCTGCAAGAATATCTCCGGCGTGTTCTCACGGGTCACGTCAAGTCCTGTCAGATTGGCAAAGAAAGGAATCACGATATCCAATTCGAAATGCTGGTCCATAATGGCTTCCTGCAGGCTCTTCCCCACGCGCTGCTGCTTTCCCCATTGGTAGCGGATAAAGTCGCCGCCGAAAAGCGGATCACCGATAGCAGCCGGAGCATCAATCCAACGGCTGCTCGTGGGATACTCGTCGTCACTCAGAAAGCCTGGATCTCTGCGGTCCTGCGCATAGGCAACGGTAGATGTCAAGAGCATGAATGCTCCAAGAATGATAAAAAAACGTTTGTTCATTTTAATGATTGATTTGGTTAATATTCGGATTTCTTTTGCAAAGATAGTATTTTATTTTAAAAAACAGTACCAATCAGGTAGTTTTTTGTTAAAAACAAATGTATTTCAAAAAATATTAGTACCTTTGCCGAATGATATTCTATTTCTCTTGCACGGGCAATACGCGGTGGGCTGCAGAGATGCTCGCCACGGAACTCCGTGAGGAATTGGTCGATATGGCTCACGACAGCCGCGACTCTTATCATCTGGAAGAAGATGAACGCATAGGATTCTGCTTCCCCGTACATGGATGGAGGCCACCTGTACTGGTACGCAGATTTATTGACAAATTGGTCATTGAGAACGCTGACGGTCATTTCTGCTGGGCCCTCTGCACAGCCGGTGATGACATTGGCCAGAGCATGGAATATCTGAACGATGACTTGAAGCGGAACGGCCTGCAGGCGCAAAGCCTGTTCTCGCTGATTATGCCCGAGAGCTACGTGGGGCTTCCCTTTATGGATGTGGACAAGCCAGAAAAGGAGATGGCCAAAAAGAAAACTGCCAAACGGATGCTCGAATCATTCATACCTCTCATCCGAGAAAGAAAGACTGGCATCATTAAGACCTACAAGGGGCATTGGCCACGCATCAACAGCTATATCCTGGGCAAAGCCTTCGTCAAATGGATCATTACGGACAAGCCCTTCCGCGTGACCGATGATTGTATCAGTTGTGGAACATGTGCGGAAGTATGCCCTACAGACGATATCATCGGCGGCCGTGGTCAGCGCCCTGCTTGGAAGCACACGGATCAATGCCTTTCATGCTTCGCTTGCTATCACCACTGCCCGACACGCGCCATCCGCTACGGAAACCGTACGGAGCACAAAGGACAGTATTATTACAAATAAAACAACATAACTTTTAGATATGAAGAAAAAGACTTTACTTTTAATGCTGACTTTGCTCATGAGCATCAACTCATGGGGAGCCAAAGCATTCCCGGGCCCATACACCTTCACGCAGCCTGACGGTACCCGTCTGTCTGTGACGCTTCACGGCGATGAGTATTTCAGTTACTACACCACCTTGGACGGAGTCATACTGGTGCGTGAAGGCGACACATTCTACGTTGCCGAGATTGCTGCCAACGGCGACATCAAGTCGTCAAACATCCTGGCTCACAACAACGGGGCACGCTCTTCCAAAGAGATTAGTTTCATCCAACAGCAAGACAAAGAGAAACTTTTCAACGGCGATGCCATCAAAAAGGCCATCAGACGGGTTCCCATTTCTAATAATGTGGTGCCCAAATACACTCCCCACACAGGAAGTCCTAACATCGTGGTTATTCTGGCTCAGTTTAAAGACGTTCCTTTCACGGTCAACGAGCCCGTAAATGCGTTCACCGAATTCTTCAACGCAACTAAGCCATTTACCGATTATGGTAATAACAATACGAGTAACATAGGCTCCGTGAAACTGTATTTCAAGCAAATGAGCAGTGGTGATTTCAATCCGAACTTCAAAGTCGTTGGTCCCATTACACTCTCCCAAAACAGAAAGTATTATGGCGGATCAAGTAAAAATCCAAACGACGATGAAAAGGCTGGTACGCTGGCTACTGAGGCTGTAGATTCAGTGATGAAATTAGGACTGGCTGACCTGAACAGCGATGAATACGATGCCGACAATGACGGCAACGTGGACCTCGTATATATTGTTTACGCCGGACACATGCAAAACATGGGTGGCCCCAATGAGAGTGTGTGGGCTAAAGCCAGTTACACCACACACAACATCGGAACGAAGAAGGTACGTCGCTATTGCATGAGTGGAGAACTATTACATCCAGATAGACCTGATTATATTGCCAGCATAGGTGTCACTTGCCATGAATTCTCCCACTGCCTCGGCCTTCCCGACCTCTATGTCACATCTTCATATTATGCCGACAATCAAGAGATGGAATTTTGGGACTTAATGGATGGCGGAGAGAACCTCCATAACGGCTGGCGACCTGCAGCCTACACGGCTTGGGAGAAAGAAGCCATGGGATGGCCCGTAGATATCCAGACCCTTTCCGAAGAAAGTACATCCGCAGACATCTCCGTGCCTACTACTGACGGCGGAACGGCCTACCGCATCGTGAATCCCAATGATGCCAACGAATACATCATGCTGGAGAATATCAAGAAAGAGAAGTGGAACAGCGGTTGCTTTATCCCAGATGGTATCGGTAAAAACGATTATCCAGGCGGCATCTTGGCTTACCACATGAAGTATCCGAAGTCAGTTGTCGGCATGAGCGACGACCCCAACTGCCAAACAAATCCAGCTATCGCCGTGATACCTGCCGACGGATTACTGGAATCATACTACCTAAGAAAACAAACGATAGACGGAGTATTGAGAACTGATTCTACCTACAAAGCCAGTCATAAGGGAGACCTATTCAACAACGTTAACGGTCTGATTATCAGCGACGACCTGAACCTGCCCAACTATTGCTGGTATAGTGGTTCGGAAATCATCGAAGGCTATGCTGACCGGTATAAGACTAACAAGAGCGTATCATTCACATTTGAAGGTAATGATAAAATCACCATCAACTACGTAGCCGATGTGGCAAGCAGCATTACCGACATACAGGCGCAAGGCTTCAGCACGGATGCCATCTACAGTATCGACGGACGCTACATAGGCACAAAGAAAGAAAGTCTTCAACCAGGCATCTACATCATAAACAAGAAGAAGGTCATCATCCGATGACCTTCTTTCTTTTATACATGATAGCGGTATTTCCTCTTGGCTTTCCTCGGCATAACGGGAGAAGCACCGCCTGAATACGAGCGTCCCATAGGCACACCGCCATATTGTGAATAGCGCGAGCGGATACGCTCCACATAATCGATTGTCTCCGAACTGCGCATGTAACCATTCTTCACCACCGGATCACGATAGTATTCGGGGTTGCTGAGCAAAGCCAAGTAACGCGAAACAGAACCCCACGTCCGAGTGTCAGCTCCGTGCTTACGAGCCAAAGCCATAGCATCCCGCACGTGCCCTGCACCTCCATTATAGGCAGCAAGCACAAAGTTCTGGCGTTCATGCACATTGGGAATATCACCGAACGTCTGCATCAGTTGCTGCAGATAACGAGCTGCTGCAGAGATATTTGCTTCAGGTTCATGAATCTGCTCCATAGGCAATCCCAGATGGGCTGCCGTCTTCGGCATAATCTGCATCAGACCTCGTGCACCAGCCCACGAACGCGCCTGCGGATCAAAACAACTCTCCTGATAGCATTGGGCTGCCATCAAGCGCCAGTCCCAACGCGCAACAGGTGCATATTTCTGAAACAGCGCATCATATTTAGATATAATGCCTGAGCTGCGGTTCAAGTATGGGGAATATACGCGACGCTTCACCTTAGCCACCGTAAACAACCGCTTCTCTTCCTTGCGGGCCTCGGCTATCATTTCAGGACGATACCACTTGCGAAGTTCTTCTTCCAACGATTTTTCGTTTGCACGTAAGGAATCTGGAGGCAATAGTGCCATCACGTCGCCGCCACCTGACTTCAGTTTGCTGACCACTTCGGCGGAATCCTTACATACCTCAACCCGAAGTCCCACTCCCAAATGCTGTGCAAACTTCTCGGCAACCAGATACTGGATACCCATCCCTCGACCGTGGTAGTCATAATAAGTCTCGGGGCCGCTGATGGTGAGAAAGATGAGTTCGCCATTGGCCATGATATCTCTAAGCGAGAAGGTCCCGTCGGCAGGAATCGTATCCGTAACTGCACCCCATGGCGCAATCACCGGGCCTTGCTGCCGTTTCTTACAAGATGACAGCAAAACCAATAATAATGCAACATATATGTATATCTTTCTCACAATCGGCCACAAAATTACAACTTTATTTGCAGATACGAGCAAAATTGAGTAATTTTGCTGCGATTTTTAAGAATTAGATATAAATCGCAAAGAATTTAAGATGTTAAGAATTGCAGTACAGTCGAAAGGTCGTCTCTACGAAGACACAATGAATCTGCTGGCCGAAGCCGATATCAAGATCAGCAACAGCAAGCGAACTCTCCTCGTCCAGTCATCCAACTTCCCCATAGAAGTACTTTACCTGCGCGACGATGACATTCCCCAAAGCGTAGCAAGCGGAGTGGCCGATATCGGCATCGTGGGTGAAAACGAATTCGTGGAGCGCAACGAAGACGCTGAAATCATCGACCGGCTGGGATTCTCCAAATGCCGGCTCTCGCTGGCCATCCCCAAGGCTATCGAGTATCCCGGCGTAGAATGGTTCAACGGCAAGAAGATAGCCACCTCCTACCCTTTCATCCTGAAGAAATTCATGAAGGAGAAAGGCATTTCAACCGATATACACGTCATCACCGGTTCCGTAGAGATTTCTCCGGGCATCGGCTTGGCCGACGGTATCTTTGATATTGTCTCTTCCGGTTCCACACTCGTCAGCAACAATCTGCGCGAAGTGGAAGTGGTGATGAAGAGTGAGGCTCTGCTCATCGGCAACAAACAGATGGACGACGAGAAGAAGGCCATCCTCAAAGAGATGCTCTTCCGTTTTGCAGCCGTCAGGCAGGCTGAAGACAAGAAATACGTTCGCATGAACGCTCCTAAGGCACGGCTTCAGGAAATCATCGAGGTGCTGCCTGGCCTCAAGAGTCCCACCATCATCCCCCTGGCTGATGAAGAATGGTGCTCTGTGCATGCCGTACTCGACCAGAAACGCTTCTGGGAAATCATCGGCAAACTGAAAGAGCTGGGAGCACAGGGCATTCTGGTGACCCCAATTGAAAAAATGATTCTATAATCGTATGAAGATTATCAAATACCCGAGAAAAGAGGAATGGAACCAATTGGTGGAACGTCCGCATCTGGACGTTTCGCAATTGAATGCCACGGTGGAAAACGTACTCAAAGACGTCCGTCAGAACGGCGACAAAGCCGTAATGGCCTACGAAGAGAAGTTCGACCATGCCACGCTCTCATCCCTTGCAGTCACCGAGGCTGAAATCGACGAGGCCATGACTATGGTCAGCGAAGAGTTGCTGAATGCACTTAAGATTGCCCACCACAACATTTCTAAGTTCCATGAATCCCAGAAGTTCGAGGGCGCCAAAGTGGAAACCTGCAAAGGTGTCAGCTGCTGGCAGAAGAGCGTACCTATCGAAAAGGTGGGCCTCTACATTCCCGGCGGCACAGCTCCCCTGTTCTCCACGGTGCTGATGCTTGCCACTCCGGCAAAGATTGCAGGATGTCGCGAGATTGTGCTATGCACCCCACCCAACCGTGAAGGTCGCGTGAATCCTGCCATTCTGGCTGCTGCACGCATTGCAGGCGTGAGCCGCATATTCAAGGCTGGAGGCGTACAGGCTATCGGTGCGATGGCTTATGGAACGGAATCCGTGCCAAAGGTTTTCAAGATCTTCGGCCCTGGCAACCAGTATGTGATGGCTGCCAAACAACAGGTCTCGCTCCACGACGTGGCCATTGACATGCCCGCCGGCCCCAGCGAAGTCTGTGTGATAGCCGACGAAACAAGTCACCCCGACTTTGTGGCTGCCGACCTTCTATCGCAGGCTGAACACGGCATCGACTCGCAGGTGTTTCTCATCACCACTTCTGAGGAAATGCTCCAGAAAGTGCAGCAGGAGATTCACCGCCAGGTGGAACTTCTGCCTCGCAAGGACATTGCGATGAAATCACTCGACAATTCCGAGCTTGTGCTTGTACATGACAAGCAGGAAGCCATGGAACTCTGCAACCTCTATGCGCCTGAGCATCTCGTCATCTCTACCGACGACAATGCCCAACTGGCTGAGCAGGTAATCAATGCCGGAAGTGTGTTCCTTGGCCATTATGCATGCGAGAGTGCAGGCGACTACGCCAGCGGCACCAACCACACGCTGCCCACTCACGGGTATGCCGTGGCCTACAACGGCGTGAATCTGGATAGCTATTGCCGCAAAGTGACCTTCCAGCATCTCACCGAGGAAGGCATCCGCTCCATCGGGCGTGCCGTAGAAGTGATGGCTGAGAACGAGCAGCTGCAGGCTCACCGCAATGCAATGACCGTACGTATACAAAGTTTAAACAAACAATAAATGCCTGATTGACTGGCGTTTACCGCTGGTTTCCCACAATATGAGAACATTAGAAGAACTGACCCGCCCGAACATTTGGCAACTGGCTCCCTACAGTAGTGCACGCAACGAATACAGCGGCCATGTTGCTCACGTGTTTCTCGATGCCAACGAGAACCCCTACAACCAGCCCTTCAACCGCTATCCCGACCCCTTGCAGCAGGAACTCAAGGAAAGGATTTCGAAGGTGAAAGGGATACCTGCCGAATGCATTTTCCTCGGCAATGGTAGCGATGAAGCCATCGACCTGCCCTACAGATGCTTCACACGTCCGGGCATCGACAACGTGGTGGCCATAGAGCCAACATACGGAATGTATAAAGTCTGCGCCGATATCAACGACGTGGAATACCGGCCCGTCTTGCTTGATGAACAATACCAGATTACGGCAGAAAAACTGCTTGCTGCCTGTGACAAGAATACCAAAATCATATGGATATGTTCACCTAACAATCCTACGGGTAACAGCATCAACCGCGAGGCCATCCTGAAGGTCATCACTAGTTTCGACGGATTAGTCATCGTGGATGAAGCCTACAGCGACTTTGCTTCCGAAAAGCCGCTTCGCACGGCTATCAGTCAGTTTCCGAACCTTATTGTGCTCAACACGCTGAGCAAGGCTTGGGGATGTGCAGCCATCAGATTGGGCATGGCTTTTGCCAGCAAGGAAATCATAGGTTTGTATAATAAGGTGAAGTATCCTTATAACGTGAATCTCCTTACTCAACAGCAGGCTATGGAAGCATTGAAAGACCCATTCGAGGTAGATAAGTGGGTAAAACTCTTGCTTCAGGAACGAGCCCGTATGATGCAGGCTTTCAAGGAGTTGCCTATCTGCCAGAAAGTGTACCCAACGGATGCGAACTTCTTCCTTGCCAAGGTGAATGATGCCCAGAAAACCTACGACTATCTGGTCAATAAAGGTATCATTGTGCGCAATCGTTCACGGGTTGCACTCTGCCAAAACTGCCTGCGCATCACGATTGGCAACAAGAGCGAAAACAACGAACTGCTCTCTGCATTGCGACAATTCTAATAACGAACAGGCGCTTTGCTTCCACCCATTGGAAGCATTCTTTCCACCCATTGGAAGCAATGCTTCCAGACTTTGGAAGCATCCTTTCCAGACTTTGGAAACAAAGCATCCAGACTTTGGAAATGATGCATTTAGCCTTCGCAAATGATACACTTAGGCATCGCAAATGATGCATTTAGGATTTGAAAAGGGGCTGCTCCTTATTTGGAACAGCCCCCTTTGCTATACTAGATCACTACTGTCCCGTTAAAGTGGACTAATCGGTCTTTGAAATAATTGAATTACAGTCTTTTACGAGCAATTTTGAGAGTCAACGGTTTTGAATTTGTAC
>OMWC01000039.1 GCA_900314655.1 uncultured Prevotellaceae bacterium
GACATTTCTGTTGTGCAAGAAATATGTACAATAAAATGAATTTTGTCGCTTTGCAAGCAAAATCCCACTAAACCCTATAGGTTGCGGATTTGAGGTATATACAAAAATATCCAACAAGCAAATTATTTGTCTCTTTTTTTTATTACAGCTGTCAAATTTCACCAAATATATACAAATCATCACGACAGAAAAGCCACGAAAATGATTTGCATCATTAAATTGGCTCAAAAAGGATTTTTATCGGGAAAAGAGCACGCTGTTTTATAAATAAACAGTATCTTTGCACCCCTTATTTCAAGGTAAAAAGGATAACAGTTTACAATCACACAATGAAGACATTAGATTTCAAGCCGAAAATGGCTTCGGCCATCCGGAATTACGACCGCAAGACGTTCATGGCCGACCTTATGGCGGGCATCATCGTGGGCATCGTGGCGCTGCCGCTGGCCATTGCCTTCGGTATTGCCTCGGGTGTTTCGCCTGAGAAAGGCATCATCACGGCCATCGTGGCGGGTTTCATGATTTCCACCTTCGGAGGGTCAAAGGTGCAGATAGGCGGCCCCACGGGCGCGTTCATCATTATCGTCTATGGCATCATCCAGCAGTACGGCATGCAAGGACTCACCATCGCCACACTCATGGCGGGCGTATTCCTTATTCTATTGGGCGTACTGCGGCTGGGCACCATCATCAAATATATTCCCTACCCCATCGTCGTGGGTTTCACCAGCGGTATTGCCATCACCATCTTCACCACGCAGATCAAGGACCTGCTGGGCATGACGATGGACGAGAATCCCGCCGACTTCATAGAGAAATGGATTGCCTACGGCCGCAACATCTCGAACATCGACCTCTGGAGCACGCTGATGGGACTGCTCAGCATCCTTATCATCACGCTGATGCCCCGTGTGAACAAGAAGATTCCAGGATCGCTCGTGGCCATCATCGTGGTCACCATCGTGGCCCTGCTGCTCAAGAACTATGCAGGCATCAGCACCATTGAGACCATCGGCGACCGCTTCAGCATCTCCTCGCAACTACCCGGAGCCACCGTCCCTGAACTGACTTGGGACACCATCAAGGGGCTGGCGGGACCGGCCATGACCATCGCCATCCTGGGTGCTATCGAGAGTCTGCTCTCGGCAACCGTGGCCGACGGTGTGATTGGTGACCACCACAACTCCAACACCGAGCTCATCGGTCAGGGACTGGCCAACATCGCGTCTCCCATCTTCGGCGGCATTCCCGCCACGGGAGCTATTGCCCGCACCATGACCAACATCAACAACGGCGGACGCACACCCATCGCGGGCATTGTCCACGCCGTGGTGCTGCTGCTCATCTTTCTATTTCTCATGCCGTTGGCACAATATATCCCCATGGCCTGTCTGGCTGGCGTGCTCGTTGTCGTGAGCTACGGCATGAGCGGCTGGCGCTCGTTCTTGGCCATGTTGAAGAATCCCAAGAGCGACGTCACGGTTCTCGTGCTCACCTTCCTGCTCACCATCATCTTCGACCTCACCATCGCCATTGAGGTGGGCATCATCTGCGCCTGCCTGCTTTTCATGCGCCGCATGAGTGAGACCAGCGACGTGCGCGCCATCTACGATGAGATTGACCTCAACGAAGATGCCGATATGGAAGCCGGAAACCTGGAGCACCTGACCATCCCCGAACACGTGGAGGTATACGAAATCAACGGTCCTTACTTCTTTGGTGCCGGCAACCGTGCCGAGGAAATGATGACGCGCTTCGGCAAGCACCCCAAAGTGCGCATCATCCGCATGCGTAAGGTGCCTTTCATCGACTCTACGGGACTCCACAACCTGGAGAACCTCTGCCTGATGTCGCAGAAGGAAGACATTCAGATTGTACTCTCGGGCGTGAACGAAAAAGTGGAAGCCGTCCTGATGAAGAACGGCTTCGAAAAACTCTTGGGACGCGAAAATATCTGTAACCACATCGACCTCGCATTGGCACGTGCCCGCGAGATCGTGGGCTGAGTGCTCTAATCGTCTGCCATGATGCGGCGTTTCAGATCGACCAGCTCATCACGGGCATTCATCGCAGCCTCATAGCCGAGCGTGATCATCTGCCGGATGTCGGTCTTGTTGAAATCGCTCGCAACATAGCCGTCGAGCATCGGATGAATATAAACGTCAGCCGCCCTACGGTTGGCGTTATATTTTTTCCAGTCAGGACGCTCCACCAACCAGTTGAGCGGCCCGTCTATTCCGAACAAACTTTTCAGCGAGAATTCGCGGTCCTTGTGCTGCTTCTGTTGCAAGTCGATGGCTATCACCACGTCTGCACCCATCGCCTTCACCACATCTACGGGCAGATTGTTGAGCAGTCCGCCGTCCATCAGCATACGCCCATCCTGAATAACAGGTTTGAAAACGCCGGGAATCGACATGCTGGCCCTCATGGCATCGCACACGAGACCCTGGCTCATCACCACCTCCTCATTGTTGTTGATATCTGCGGCCACACAACGGAAGGGGATTTCGAGCTCGTCGAAATGCTTCTGGCGGGTAACGCGGAAGAGGAAATCGCGCACGTTGTTCGTAAACAGCCCCACCCAGTCCTGATTCACAAAGAGCGAATCCAACTGGTGCGAACTCGTACCCATCGCAAACAGTCCGCCCACGATGCTGCCGATACTCGTACCCGCAATAAAGTCGATGGGAATGCCCACCTCCTCTATTACCTTCAGCGCGCCAATCTCGGCTGCGCCCTTGGCTCCGCCGCCTCCCAGCACCAGTCCTACCTTCAGCCGTTCTCCGTCAGGCTCATCAGCCATCATGCCGACGCTCAGGATGAGCATCAGCACCAACATCAACCTACGCATGACAGCTCTTGATTTCAGAACGGCCATCCGCCACGGATACCTTCGATGATACCATTCAGTTCGCCGGCAATGTTGCGCACGCCGTTCACCAGCCGCTGCTTGGCTCCCTGAGCCATATACTTGGCGCATTGGCCTTCCAGCTCGCCTATATGCCGTTTCTCCTGTGGCGTATAGTCCTGCTCGTGCTTAGCTATACGCTTACGGATGGTCTTGAAGTCGTCCACCGCATTCTGCCAGTCTCTCACAGAGTAATACTGCGCATTATCCCGCAATTCATACGAATAACGCTCCAGCTGACTGATGGCACTCTGCTTCGTGGCACAACTGCCCAGCATGAGCACCGCCAACACAGCCATCAAAACTATTTTACCTTTCATAAAATTCTTCACCAAAAAGAATTCTTCACTCTAAATTCTTCGCTCTAAATTCTTCACTCTTAACTTTTAGAGCACTTCCTTAATCTTCTCAATCATTTCCTGATATTCCGCATCCGAGAGATACACCTTGCCGGGATTCATCTGGAACGTGCCGCCATAGTCAGGCCCGTCCACATATTTCGGAGCCAGATGGAAATGCAGGTGCGACAGTTTGTCACTATAGGCCCCATAGTTGATCTTTTCCGGATTGAAAGCCTTCTGCATCGCACGCGTCACCTGAGCCACATCGGCCATAAAGGCATTGCGCTCCTCGTCGGAGAGTTCGTTCAGGTCGTTCACATGTCCGTTGTAAGCCACCAGGCAACGGCCACGGTAGGTCTGCTCCTTAAACAGGAACGCACGTGAAACACGCAGTTCGGCAAACTGAATCATCAAGTCCTTCTGAGTCTGATTGTTCGTGCAGTAGAGGCACTCTTTTGGATCGCTATACATTGTTTTTAAGTTTTAAGTTTTTAATTCCATTAAGTTTACAATGCCACAAAAGTAGGCAATTAATTCCAAACCGCCAAACATTCTTGCAAACGTTAACGTTCATTTTTTGCTTTTATGGAGAACAACGTATCGCAAAACGCCCTAACTTTGCACCCGAAAACAAACTTATAAAACCTCTAAAACTCATAAAACAATGGAAAAGACATTCATCATCGGTGACCGCGAGAAGAACGAGTGGGTATCCGTATTCGACAACAACAAGAAGCAACTGGAGTTCAAGAACCACATCGCAGAAGCCAAGACCTACGCTGAGCGCCGTTCTGCTGAAATCGACCTCAAACTCCTTCAGACCACAGGTTTCTTCGGCGACCTCCGCGTCTATCTCTACGAAGACGGACAGGCCTACGTAGCCGGAGAGCGTGACAGTTTCCTCTAAACTTCATTCTCTCATAAAGTCAATCGCAACTTCACTTCCCTTCACCGTAACGTCCAGCAGCCTATCTGCCAGCACGTTACGGTGAATGGTTTTTAAGACAGTCCACAACTTCTTTAGCTCTACTAATCAAACAAAAACAACTAAAATATTTGGAGATTAAATACTTTTTGTCTATCTTTGCAGTAAGTAAATAAGAAATATGCCTGAAGAGATTCTGACGATATATCACGGGAGCAATGTGGCCGTAGAACAACCACAGATAATAGTATCAGGGTTCTATAAGGACTTTGGGTATGGATTTTATTGTACCAAGTTTGAGAAACAAGCACAGAAATGGGCATTGACCAGACGAGGTGACAGTATAGTATCCATATACAATTATACCTGTCAAAAAGGTTTGAAAGTCCTTTCGTTCGAAAAAATGACAGATGAATGGTTGGATTTCGTAGTTAACTGCCGTCGAGGAATTAGTCATGATTACGACATAGTAGAAGGCCCGATGGCTGACGACCAGATATGGGACTATGTTGAAGATTTCATGGAAGGCAGTATCACCAGAGAAGCTTTCTGGGTTCTTGTCAAGTTCAAATATCCCACCCATCAAATAGTATTCTGCACAGAACAAGCCCTACAGTCTATACAATATGTAAAAAGCATCAGTCTATGACAAACGTATTCTTTCCAGAAGAGCAAATATCTACAGACGACCTCTACTTTGTGTGCTACATGATAGAGCGGATTGCCCGTAAGCTGAAGCAGCCCAACAAATATGTTGCTAACTCAATGGGACACAACGAACTGGCAAAGAAACTATCCTTGGCAGACACTCTTCATAGCGAAAACCCGCAGGCTGTAGAAGCCGACTGGATAGAAGAATACCATTTGCAATCAGGCGATTATGACATTACCAACGTCAATCCGGAACTATGTCCAAAGATACCCACCGCAACGCAGATGGGCAAGGTTTATAAGCGACTGATACTTAACACGCTTCAAATCAACGAAGACTATGCAGACGCCATTCTCCGAGTCTATAACAATCCAATATGCGAAGTAATAGACAACTACAATTGTAGCGCATACTATGAACCGTCACCCTACATTGCCAAGAGCTACTACGCTGGAGCCTTCGTCTGAACGGTTGAAGCTACCACTCATCTAACAATGCTTTGAGGTACAAAGTAAATTAGTTTGTTCTTCAAAACATCATCGGAAGCAATGCAAAACATCATCGGATGAAGAACAAAGTAAATTAGTTTGTACTCCATCCGATGATGTTTTGTCTTCCGTTTGATGACATAAACTAAATGTATCATTTCCGAGACGTAACTCTATCATTTACGAAGCGTAACTCTATCATTTACGAAGCGTAACTGGCACACTTACGAATACCCTTTCAGCCACCCCTTTTGACTCTTCACCATAAACACCTGAAATACAGCAACATATTCAGCTCGGTGAATGATAGTGAAAAAAGAAAAATACTGCGGAAGCTACAACTGTAGTGCCTACTATAGCCCCTCACCCTATATCGCCAAGAGCTACTACGCTGGTGGTTTCGTATAAATACACCTCAACTGCTACAACGTGTGCCTCAATGGATACTTACGTATGTTCCATCCTATTTCTTCCATTCTATAGTGAAGTCGCCACTAAGAGGCGGCGTACCATCCACATAACGCATCTTATAGACATACAGTCTCAAATAATTCTTGAAGATGTCCAGTATTTCACATTCAATCGTTATTCCTGTGAAATGCTTTTTCATGGCAGCCTTGGATGGATAATCCGAATAAGGATAGTATTCTTCCGCCCATTTATCATCCACGTCGGTCACATTGAAATAAAAGATTACTTCATCATTGATGATTTCTGTTCGCCAGACTCCTGACCATTGAACATCACCATTCGCAAAACGGCAAATACCAGTATGGTCCGACCTCAATTCATAATAGCCGCGGCCATCCAAGAAAGACAGGTCATATCTTCCAAACCCATCCGAGTCCTCAATGGTGTACATAGTCCACTTTCCGACCAACATACTCTCCAAATCATTTAGTTCACTTTCACCCGAATTTTCCGTGTCATCATCATTCCCTCCACAAGAAGAGAATAACGTCATGGCAAATAAAGAGAGCACTGCCATATACATTAATTGAGATAATTTGCGTTTGTTCTTAATTATCATTTTTGCACATTTATGTAACTAATAGCTATTATTTCAAGTGGCATCTCGTTTATATCTTGATAGGGTATAATCCCTTGTCTTGTTTCATTATGTAAACAGAATGTCCCGTCTTTCTGCTATCGCAAGATAGGCCGAACTGTTAGTCCATTATATTGTTTGTAACCTCCCAAAATAGATGGCTTGGAAAAAATGTATGCGGTATATGGAGTCACAGTTTTAGTACCGAAGGTCGTAATAGACCAAGAGTGCCCATAAGTACCAATTTGCTTAAATCTCTTAAGAGCAACTTCATAACATCCTGCGGCAGGCAGAAAGAGTGACTTACCTGAACTGGATGAGGTTGTGTTTGTTATAACAAGTCCACTGATGTTTTTACCTCCTAAATTTGTAACCCAAATACATGTGTTGTTGTTGAAAAGGTTCTGCCATTGAGCCCGAGAGGGCATTTTCCATGAAGTCCCCCATAAAAGATATGCAGTATCAGAGGTAAGAGGAAGGGTCTCCCCTACGCTTGTGTTACGGAATCCCCAAGGTGTGGCATTACTCCAAGTGGTTTTCTCGTTGAATTGTTTAGCCGGTTTCTGGGTGGATGGATGCGGCTCAGTAGCCCCCCATTCGTAGTAATTGCCAAAGCATGTTGAGGTACGGTTTGTTTCGCTATTGCCAATCATATCATCGTAGACCGTTGTGGCTCCAATATTCATAGTAGCCCATTTCAATGCACCAGACTCGGTAGTCAGCACAACATAATCATGTGGCGTGTTATCTCCGTTAGCATCTGGGTCTGTAGTTCCCGATGGGGTAAAGTCATAATAATCAGAAATCTTTGTGCCGTCTGTGACTAATACACCGTTGAATGCAACGGTCTTAGAATATATCTTGCCTGCTGCGAATGTGGCTTTTGTTTCTGATAGGGTCTTGGTCTGAGTGGCTGACGTGTTATTGCTTCCGGTAGATAACAGCGTTAATGTCTGAGCACCTGAATTATAGATCTTGGCAGGAATAGCCATACAGATCGTCTTAGCCTTGCCCCATTCCGATTGTGCTATTGTTATTGTTGAAGTAGCGGCAACTGTGGATGTTCCATCCTTGTAAGTCAGTTTAGCATTGGGTGCACCGCCAGGAACATCAAATGAAAACTTCACTATACAGCAGTTTGCCTCAAGATTGCAATGAATGTTGTTGCCGTAATTGCAACTGCCACTATAAATATTGTATTTTGCTGCTCCTAAAAGTGAGCCGTCTTGAGCATTAAGAGCATTTGCTTCATAAGCAAAACTTCCATCAGAAGTATTAATCGTATAGAAATCGTCGGATTGCTTGCTGTCCTTTACAAAACACTTAAGTAAAGCTCCTGAGGTGGGTTTATTGGTGTCATACTCCAAATACCCTTTGAATGTTGCAGATTTGCCGCCGTCTGTTTTCTCTTTAAGATTGAGAGTCGAAACTACACCATCGTAGAGGACCAACAATTTGTCATCATCATCCCAAGTGGCAGACAAGCCATTATCACCTTCTGAATAAGAAGCACGCGTTAACTCACTTCCGCCCTTTGTACTGTTGATTGTTATAGGTACCATTTTGGTGACAGCTTCTATTGACTTATTATCTTCTTGTACTTCCACGCTATCATCGCCACCACAAGACGATAGAGACAATACAATAATCGACAAAAATAAATGTTTTAAACTCTTCGTATTCATGTTATCTGATTTAAAATTCAAAATTCAAAAACAAGTGTGTACTATTCCCACACATTATCACTTTCTTCCTCGGAAGCGTATTCCAGCACACTTAATGCAAAGCCTGGAGAAATATCTAAATTAGCAGGCTCAGGTGCAAAAGGATCTGTTTCGTCATTTTCAAACTCACCCAAATCTGCACCAATTTCGATGCTGACGCTGTTCAATACATCCTCCTCACTTTCGACATTTACCACATCTGTGGAAGGTCGTAAATAAGCACTTCGATTCTTTTCTTCATTCATCATAATAACCATATTCTATTTTGATATCAAGTATTTTCTATTGTTTCAGATATACGAAGGCACTTTGTACCGGTTAAGAATGAGCAAATTGCTTCATTGCCTTTTATCTCTTTCCACGCATTGCATAGGTCTTCATACAAATCTTTGCATCCAACGACATTTTTTTCCAGTTCATTCTTATTATCTGAAAGGATGACACCTGTTTTAGGAACTAAAGAATGTACCATACCACATCTTAATTCCGTATACAATAGATTTGTATTTTTTTTGCCGTTCGCTTTACACCTATTAAATTTCTTATATTTAGAAAGTGCTAAGATGGAATTTATGGCATTATAGCAATTTTTCTCAGATTGTCCTTGTTTAAAAATATCTTTATCCGAACTTAAGCATTTGCCTATATATTCCAAAGTAGCAGACAACAAAACAAAAGACAGATAAGGATGATTATGAACAATATTCCTTAAATCATCACAAAACAAATTGTCCCCAAATTCCAACAAACTCATACCACTTTTTTCGTACATAAGCTGATTATGCGTCTTGGCTCTTTAGACCTATTACAATGTATATGTTGAGACGATAATAAAAAAGTGTGAGCCTATCGCTAATCCTTGCGATGGGCCTTGGACTGCCACAGAAAAAAGATTAGAATAAAAACAGCTCACACCCTTTTAGATATATAAAATGCTCCGTAAGAACATAATATAATCCATTAGAAGGGAAGAACGTCTTACTAATTCCTTCTTTTCTGTTGATGAGTGTCCAAGTCATCGCAAAGGAAAAGCTAAACGCTTCCTATATTATGTCTGCCACAGATTTTCTGTGACGTTGCAAAGATAAGAATTATTTAGCAAACGACGTTCATGTGAGCCGTATTTTTTTTGCAAATATAGTTCTTTTTCTGAAAACACGTCACTTTGTATCGAATTATTCTTCGTTTTTCTTTCGAATTTACAAGTTTTACACTTATTACGAGGACAAAGATAAAAAAAGGATGAAACGGCATTCATCCATTTCGTTCACTATTCATCTCGCATCCGTCTTCCGGATCATCAGATAAATCATGTAGAGGGAAAAGAGGAATACATAACAGACTATACCTTCAATAATACTCAGGACTACACATTTAACGTGAGTCGACGATTATAAAACATTGCTAACTGTTTGTCTGTAGCCCGTTTGCAGGCGGCACATGTTTTATTTGGAAAACAGTAGGTAGCAAGTTCAGCATGAATATCGATGATAGAGAAGATACCTAACGACTGTAACGCTAACGCTAGACTTGTGTGGTATTCTTTGAACACTTGCTATGTTGCAACGTTAGTATCCATTGAAGCTTTTCTATCGAATTAGATTCTTTGAATTATCAATCTCTAATAATTCAATAAAAACAATGCCTAACTTCAACTTAAGAGACCACCAAATGCATTACATAGTTTACCGTCTGATTCAGTTAAATAGGATTGGAAATCAGATAATGTTCACTCTCAGTTCCTGACCCTGATCCACTAAACTGAGCAAATGTCAGTAATGAGCATAGAAACAATACCGCTGATGTAAAAAGTCTTTTCATATCGTTACATTTTTATAGTTAAAATTCTTAGCTTTCTCAACAAAGGAACGATATACATTCCAAAAATCTTCATCATATTTTAAATCAGGCCATCTGCTATGATATTTATCTAAGATAATTGTATAATGTCCAAATAGGTTTAGGGCAGAAGATTCACTTATTGAGCCTGCCCTGATAAGCAATTCCAATTCTTCTATAAACCTCATAAACATTTCAATCGAGTGAATCTCCAAAGCACTTTCTTTATATGTATTGTCTGCGTTCATTTCATAATCCATATACATATTATTTTCCTCTAAATGCTCCATAAACTCTACAACTTCCTTGATTTCCTTATCTTCAGAGTACTTCTTGCCAAATTCAAGAAGATATTGAATTCGGTTCCTTTTTAAATATTCAACATATTTCTCGTACACGATATACAGAGAAAGAACTCCAACTATTGATGTGATTATTTTAATAAAGAGTTCTACATTTTGATATGAACAAAATAATATATCCACATTCATTATTCTATCCAACCAAACACCCCTGAATCGGTAGTAAAATCAATGGTTACAGGAAAACTTATGATACAAAAAAGGCGTAGGTGTCTGTTTCTCTGCCCATCCTGGCACCTTGGGCCTTCGCATTGCCTCGCCACACAGGATAGACAACGCAGTTAGCCCACGCCAGTACGAACTATATAATTGATGGTATATAGAAACGCACCACGTAGACGTCTCGTTGTCATCTGTCTGCTGTGGCTGTGAAGTTGCGAAGTTCAAGGTGCACAACGACAGACGTTCGAAAACGTCTTTCTCATATATAAGATCGCCCGCCGCCCACAGGTGAGCTAACCGAGCGATGCCGCAAAGATAAAAAGTTTTTGGGAGAAACGCAAATTATAAAGCAACTATTTTAAAAAGTAATTAGTATTCTGATTTGCTATTCTGATTTGCAAGTTTTACACTTATTGCGAAGGAAAAGAAACAGCCGAAATGGATGAAACTGCGTTCATCCATTTCGGCTGTTTCTGTCATTTATCCACTATTGCAGGTCAGTTGCTTGTATTTTGCAAATGAGCTGCATCCATTTGCCTATCCAACCTGCTAAAGGAGAAGGACTGCTAAGCAAACCTTCATTGTACTGAAGATTTTGCATAGAGAAACGCATACGATAACGAGGGGCGTATTTTTTGAAATAGACGGAAAGGCTACTACCGCTAATATTTTCCTCTGCCTTAACTTCAATGGGAATTATCTCATTGTCCCATTGTAAGACAAACTCCACTTCTGCTGTTCCAGGTGACGTCCAATAATAAAGCATCTGTTCACCCATTATAGGTTTTATAGATTGTAAGACCGCATTTTCAGCCAATGCGCCTTTAAACTCGGTATAATTTGCGATTGGGTCTGTCACTACCATTGCAGGCAAATGAGCCAGACGGCGCAGAAGTCCACAATCACAGGCATATACCTTAAAAGCATCCGATTCTGCATATGCCGACAATGGCATACCAGGTTTACTAATGTTATAGACGCGATAGATCATCCCTGCATCCTCCAGCCACATTAAAGCATCTTCATAGTCTTTGGAACGGGCCCCGCTCCTAATCACCTTATATATAAACTTGCGGTTCTCCTTCGACAGTTGTGCCGGCAAGGAGTGCCAGATGGAATGAATGCGAGGAATCTCACGCGGAGCAGCGTATTTGGCAAAATCCAGTTCGTATAGGTCAAGAATGTCCTGGAGTACTGAATCCACTTCACTAATGCCTTTGTCTTCAAGAAGTGTCACAACTGCTTCAGGCATACCGCCAGAGACTTGATAGCGCCGATACTCTGTGCGAAGTTTGTTCATAATAACCTCCGGAAGATGACGTATTTGATCTAAAGATTCAATATACTCATAAGTTCGTTTGTCACTTGCACGAAGGAACTCCCTAAAACTGATGGGATACATGTTGACAATCCTCACTTTACCTACAGGAACCGTCATCTTACGCTTCTTTACAGCCACACCCAACAATGAACCGGCCGCAATGATATGATACTGAGGGGCATCTTCACAGAAGTATTTCAAACTATTGAGTGCCTCTTCACATTCCTGAATTTCATCAAAGATTATCAACGTTTCGCCTGCTATTATTGGCTGTTGACAATAAAGGGACAATTCCTTTAAAATCCGCTCTGGACTCTTGGAAACCTGAAACACAGATTTCATTTCGGGATGTCTGTCAAAATCAAACTTGACACAATACTTAAAACACTCCTTTCCGAATGTTTCCATAGCCCATGTCTTTCCTATCTGACGAGCCCCTCTCAGAAGAATCGGCTTCCTGTTGGGAGCATCCTTCCATACCTGGAATTGGTTGATAATATCTCTTTCTATATTCATAATACACACTGGAAAGTTCTTTTTTATGTATGAATGATACACTTTTCCTAACTTTCCGATGCAAATTTAAGGATTTTTTACGAAACGGCAAAATATTCTGAAGATAAATACTAAGTTGTATTTCAATTCATATCCGGCTTCCGAGCTATCAGACCATTCAATACGCATTGAGGAAATCCTCCATTTGTTTCATGACGGTTTGATGGGACAATGATTTCTCCTCTGCAAAGTCTTTGTCACTCTTCTGAAGCACCTTCATTAAATCATCAGGGGTCCAATCACCGTATTGGGAATCTGTATCCATGAGGAGACTGCTCTCTTCGTTAGTAGCATACAGATTCGGCTCAGAAGCAATTTCCTGAGCATCTTGTTCTTTATTGAAACATCTGAATTTCTTCATATCAATAAAAATGGCTGTCACTAATGATCTGTGACGCTGCAAATATAATCATTATTTTGTATACGACATTCATGCAAGCCGTAAATTTATCTTTTTTAAAAATCGCAGAGACCTCTATCAAATGATAAGCGCAAGCCGATTACCGACTTGCGCTTCGATATAGAAAGAATGCTACTTCTGAATTACTCCCACTCAATGGTGCCGGTGGGTTTCGGGGTGAGGTCGTAGAGGACGCGATTCACGCCGGGAACCTCGGTCACGATGCGCTGGGTGATGTGGTGCAGCACGGAATAGGGAATCTCCTCGATGGTGGCGGTCATGGCATCGCGGGTGTTCACGGCACGAATGATGACGGGCCAGTCCCAGCTGCGCTTGTTGTCGCGGACACCGGTAGATTTGTAGTCGGGAACGATGGTGAAATACTGCCACACCTTGCCTGCCAGGCCATTCTTGGCAAACTCCTCGCGAAGGATGGCATCGGATTCGCGCAGGGCTTCGAGACGGTCGCGAGTAATGGCTCCTGTGCAGCGAACACCCAGGCCAGGACCGGGGAACGGCTGACGGTACACCATCGTGTCGGGCAGTCCGAGCTGCTTACCCACTACGCGCACTTCGTCCTTGAAGAGCAGTTTGATGGGTTCTACGAGTTCAAACTGGAGGTCTTCGGGCAGTCCACCCACGTTGTGGTGCGACTTGACGGGACCTGACTCCACGATGTCGGGATAGATAGTACCCTGAGCCAGGAAGCTAATGCCCTCCTGCTTGCGGGCCTCTTCTTCGAACACGCGGATAAACTCGGCACCGATAATCTTGCGCTTCTGCTCGGGATCGGAAATACCTGCCAACTTGTCGAGGAAGCGGTCGGTGGCATCCACATAGACCAGATTGGCATCCAGGTCGTCGCGGAACACGCGCACCACCTGTTCGGGCTCGCCTTTGCGCAGAAGGCCGTGATTCACATGAACAGATACCAGCTGCTTGCCTACGGCTTTGATGAGGAGAGCAGCCACCACGGATGAGTCAACACCACCCGAGAGGGCCAGCAACACCTTCTTGTCACCAATCTGAGCACGAAGCTCGCTAATCTGTTCGTCGATAAATTTCTGGGCCAATTCGGGAGTAGTGATGCGCTCCATCGTGGCCGGACGTACATTACCTGTTGTCATAATAGTTTGTATTATAGTTGAAAGATTTCCTTAAGTTTGCCTCCCCTCAGGGAGGTTGGTGGGGGTTACTCCCACTCAATTGTCGAAGGCGGCTTGGAAGAGATGTCGTAGCAGACGCGGTTGACACCCCTCACCTTATTTATAATCTCGTTGGACACGCGGGCCATAAAGTCGTAGGGCAGATGGGCCCAGTCGGCAGTCATGGCATCGGTGGAAGTGACGGCACGAAGAGCCACGGGATGCTCATAGGTGCGCTCATCGCCCATCACGCCGACACTACGGACGGAACTCAGAAGAACGACTCCAGCCTGCCAAATCTGGTCGTAGAGTCCCCACTCGCGCAAGCCACGAATAAAGATATCGTCGGCATCTTGCAGGATGCGTACTTTCTCAGGGGTGATGTCACCAAGAATACGAACGGCCAATCCGGGACCGGGGAACGGATGACGGGTGATAAGATGCTCAGGCATGCCCATCTGACGGCCCACACGGCGCACTTCGTCCTTGAAGAGCCACTTCAGAGGCTCGCAAAGCTGGAGGTTCATCTCTTCGGGCAGTCCGCCCACGTTGTGGTGGCTCTTGATGACCTTACCCGTAATGTTCAGCGACTCGATGCGGTCAGGGTAGATAGTGCCCTGGGCAAGCCACTTCGCATCGGTAATCTTCTTGGCCTCGGCATTAAAGACTTCCACGAAGTCGCGACCGATAATCTTACGCTTCTGCTCAGGGTCGGTAACACCTGCCAAATCAGCAAAGAACCTTTCGGAAGCATCCACGCCGATGACGTTGAGACCCAGTACTTTATAGTCGTCCATCACTTGCTGGAACTCGTTCTTGCGAAGCATGCCATGATCCACGAAGATGCACGTGAGGCGGTTGCCGATAGCCTTGTTGAGCAGGACGGCTGCCACGGAACTGTCAACGCCGCCGGAAAGTCCGAGGATGACACGGTCGTTGCCCAACTGCTCCTTCAATTCGGCCACCGTGGTCTCCACGAAGGAAGCTGCGCTCCAGTCCTGACGGCTACCGCAGATATCTACCACAAAGTTCTTCAGCAAGAGCGTTCCCTGAACAGAATGGAACACTTCGGGGTGGAACTGGACGGCCCAAATTCCTTTAGAAAGTGAAGAGTGAAGAGTGAAGAGTGAAGAATCTGTTCCTGGCGCGCACCAGAAAGCGGCATTCTTCACATCCTTCGTGCTACCTATGACTTCAAAGCCTTCAGGAATGGCGGTGATGGTGTCGCCGTGAGACATCCACACCTGAGAGTCTTTTTCAAATCCCTTGAAAAGAGGATTACTAAGGTCGATGGTCTCCAGAAGCGCACGTCCGTACTCACGGGAGTCGGCCTTCTCGACCTTTCCCCCAAGCGTATGGCTGATAAACTGAGCGCCATAGCAGATGCCCAGCACGGGCAGACGGCCTATGAAGCGCGTGAGGTCCACCTTGAAGGCTTCCGGATCATGCACACTATAAGGCGAACCGCTGAGGATGACGCCAATCACGTCGGAATCGTCCTCGGGATATTTGTTATACGGCAGAATCTCGCAGAACGTATCGAGTTCGCGCACACGACGGCCGATGAGCTGCGTGGTTTGCGACCCGAAGTCGAGAATAATGATTTTCTGTTGCATACCTATTTTTATATATTACCTATTGATTATTCTTAGGAATTCTTCAGCCTGATCGAGCGCATCAAGTTTGCCTACATCCATCAGCTGCAAATCTTTCTGCTCATGGCCGATGAAAGCATACTGATGGCAATACTTCAGATAGAAATCGATAATGCTGAAGCGCTCTGGCATCTCCTGAAAGAGCGGGAACACCATTGGCCAAATGACGTGGATGCCGCTGAAAGCCAGTTTCCGCAGCTCCTCGGGGTTTAGTTTAGGATAGGGACTCTTCACTTCACCCGTCTCGATATTTGTCCATCCGTCAAGGAGATTCTCTTCATCAAAGAGCAGATAGCGCTTGGTCTTCCGCCGGCTTACGAGTAATAAAGCATCGGGAGGAGTCTCACTATTGAGCCAGTCGTTCGTGAGATCGAGATTGCTCAAGATGTCCACATTATGAATCAGAATGGGCGACTGGGAATCAAACAGGGGCAAGGCTTTCTTGATACCGCCACCTGTCTCAAGAAGTCCGTCGCGCTCGTCGCTGATGCGAATGTCAAGGCCGAAATTGTGATTAGCATTTAAATAGTCGATAATCTGATCGGCGAAATGATGCACATTGACCACAATCCGCTCGTAGCCAGCATTCTTCAGCTTCATGACCACATGATGAAGCAGGGGCTCTCCTGCCACGGGCACTAATGCCTTTGGCATCGTGTCGGTAAGCGGTTTCAAGCGGGTTCCCAACCCTGCCGCGAAGATCATAGCTTGCTTCATGGCTGCAAAGATAGTGCAAATCGAAGACAATACAAAATAAATTAATTTATTTTTATTGTTGAGATGCAGCTTATCTTCACGGCTCGAAGAGACGTAAAGATACGAATTTTAGTGAAGAGTGAAGAATTTACTGCCGCCTTAAATATTTTTAAGCACTTGGGTGATGCCTTGCTCACGATGATTGATGTGCACCTCTATCCCAAACTTGCGGTGAATATGCTCAGCCAGATGCTGAGCGGAATAGACGCTCCGGTGCTGACCACCCGTACAGCCGAAGGAGAACATCAGCGAAGTGAAACCGCGCTGAATGTAGCGGCGCACATGGGCATCGGCCAGCCGATAGACACTTTCCAGGAAGGTGAGTATCTCACCATCATCTTCAAGGAATCGGATCACAGGCTCATCGAGACCTGTCAGTTTCTTGTAAGGCTCATAGCGTCCGGGATTGTGCGTGCTACGGCAGTCGAACACATATCCTCCGCCATTGCCCGACTCGTCTTCAGGAATGCCTTTGCGATAGGAGAAGCTGAAGACGCGCACCACAAGCGGTCCCTTGCCGTCGTATTTGGAATAGGTGGCTGGACCGTCCTGGGGATGAGCCTTATAGGGATTCTTATCGGTTGTCTTATAACCATCGGCACGATTTAATGCGGGCTGCTCAATCTGTGCAAATTGCGGAAGTTCAGTAAGCCGATGAAGCATCTCCACCAAATAGGGGTACTGTCTTGAAAGCGAATAGCCGAAGCCGCCCTCGCCCTCCTTCAGCAGTTCACGGAGGTTCTGCATAGCCGGGGGGATGGAATCGATGAAATGCTTCTTGCGTTCGAAATAGCCACGGAAACCGTAGGCACCCAGCACCTGAAGCGTACGGAAGAGCACGAACAGCGCCAGCCGTTCCACGAAATGGCGGGTGGAAGGCACCTCGGTGTATTGCTTCAGGGCCTGATAGTATTCCATCACCAGGTCGCGGCGCAACTTATGGGGATATTTGGCAGAAGCCTGCCACAGGAAGGAGGCCAGATCATAATAGAACGGCCCGCGACGCCCTCCCTGGAAATCTATGAAGTAGGGTGTTAGGTGTTGGGTGTTGGGTGTTGGATGTTGGGTTGTGGGTACCAGCATCACATTACGCGCCTGGAAGTCACGATAGAGGAAGCCGTCGCAATCCTCAGCCGTAAGGTCTTTGGCCAGCATGCGGAAATTGGCTTCGAGCTTCAGTTCGTGGAAATCCAGATCCGTAGGTTTCAGGAAGCAGTATTTGAAATAGTTGAGGTCGAAGAGCACGCTATCCTGATCGAAGGCGGGTTGCGGATAGCAGTTCTTCCAGTCGAGTCCGCGGGCTCCGCGCATCTGGATATTGGCCAGCTGGCGGATGGTAAGCTTGAGCAGCTCTTTCTCCCGCTGGTTATAGCGTCCGCCAGCCTCACGTCCGCCGCGGATTGCATCGAAGAGCGACACTTGCCCAAGGTCTTCCTGCAGATAGCGCAATTCATCGTCGCTCGCGGCAAGTACACGCGGAACGGGAAGCTTCAGACTTCCGAAATGACGGGCCAGATAGATGAAGGCATGGTCTTCGTCGCGACTGGTGCCTACGACGCCAATAACCGTCTTCTCATCGGCACCCACCATCCGGTAATACTCGCGGTTGCTCCCGGCACCAGGCAGTTTCTCCACTCTCTTGGGGTCTTCCCCACTCCATTTCTTATATAAATCTACAAGTTGCTGCATAATTCATTTATTAATAATACCCTCGCGTTGGCGCACGGCCTCAAACAACAGGATGGCCGCACTCACCGAGACATTCAGGGAATCGAGCTTTCCGAGCATCGGAATGCGGATATGGGCATCGGCAGCACGCCGCCAAAGGTCGGTAAGCCCCGTGGATTCCGTACCCATCACGATAGCCGTTCCCTGGCGCATATCCGTGTCGTAATAAAGATGCGAATCCTGCAACTGGGCCGTCAGGATACGGATGCCTTTCTGCTTCAGGAAATCAATACACGCTTCAGAACCGCATGCCACGCACGGCACGCTGAAGATAGCTCCGATGGAACTTCGGATGAGATTGGGGTTATAGAGATCGGTAAGCGGATCGCAGATGACCACGGCGTCGGCTCCAGCGGCATCGGCACTTCGCAACACGGCCCCGAGATTGCCGGGCTTCTCCACCCGCTCAAGCACCACGATCAGAGGATTCTCACGAAGCTTCAGGTCATCAAGCCCCAACAGGCGCGAACGGACGGTAGCCACGATGCCCTCCGTACTGCCGCGATAGGCTATCTTCTCATAGACAGCCTCCGAAACCTCGATACATGCTGCCGTCTCAAAAAGCGTGGCTGGCAGTTCGCTTTCACGATCCTTCATGACCGATGGACACCAGAACACGCTGTCCACCTCAAAGCCAGCCTCCAGGCAATGCTGAAGTTCGCGGCAACCTTCCACCACGAAAAGCCCTTCCCGGCGGCGCTCGGATGATTTCTGCTGCAAGGCCACCAGTTTCTTCACCTTCGGATTCTGAACGCTCGAAATATACTGTTCTGTCATCTTCATTTTCTTTGCTGCAAAGGTAATAAAAAAGAATGAAGAACGAGCCAATAGGACACAAAAAAAATCGGATGCTGTCACAGCGCCCGATTTTCAAAAAACAAACTACTTAAAAACTAATCTACTAAAACAAATCAAAAAAATATCTTTTTTCGGGTAATCCCGATATTATCTTATGAATTTCTGGTGCAAAGATAGAAAATATTGTAATTCTAAGCAAATCTTTTTGCACTTTTTTGCTCTATTTTGTATAAATAACGAAAAAAAAGGCCGGCAAACGCGTTGCCAGCCCTTATTTTGTTATCTTGACTTTACAAAACCGAGTCGTAAATATCAAATATTAAACGGTTTACATCATGCCGCCCATTCCGGGAGCGCCACCCATCGGCATAGCGGGCTTATCCTCGGGTTTGTCCACGATGAGACACTCCGTGGTGAGGAACATGCCGGCAATGCTGGCAGCATTCTCAAGAGCCACACGTGCCACCTTGGCAGGATCGATGACACCAGCCTCGCGGAGATCCTCGTACTTGTCGAGGCGGGCATTATAACCGAAGTCGCCCTTGCCCTCGCGAACCTTCTGTACCACCACGGCACCCTCGCCACCGGCGTTGATGACAATCTGGCGCAGAGGCTCCTCGATGGCACGCTCCACGATGTTGATACCGGTCTGCTCGTCGGCATTGTCGCCCTTCACGTTCTGCAGGGTCTCCAGCGAGCGGATGTAGGTAGTGCCACCACCGGCCACCACACCTTCTTCGATGGCAGCACGGGTAGCGCAGAGCGCATCGTCCACGCGGTCTTTCTTCTCCTTCATCTCCACTTCGCTGTTGGCACCCACGTAGAGCACAGCCACACCGCCAGCCAGCTTAGCCAGACGCTCCTGCAGCTTCTCCTTGTCGTAGGAAGAAGTGGTGTTCTGGATTTCGTTCTTAATCTGAGCCACGCGGTCGGCGATAGCTTCCTTCTGACCGGCTCCGTTCACGATGGTCGTATTGTCCTTCGAAACGACTACCTTGTCGCAAGTGCCCAGCATGTCGAGCGTAGCCTGCTCCAGCTTCAGGCCCTTCTCCTCAGAGATGACCATACCACCCGTCAGCACGGCGATATCCTCGAGCATAGCCTTGCGGCGGTCGCCAAAGCCAGGAGCCTTCACGGCACAAACCTTCAGACCAGCACGCAGACGGTTCACGACGAGCGTGGTCAGCGCCTCAGAGTCAACGTCCTCGGCAATAATCAGCAGCGGCATGCCATTCTCGGCAGCAGGCTGAAGCACGGGCATCAGGTCCTTGAGGTTGCTGATCTTCTTGTCGTAGATCAGGATGCGGGGATGATCCATCACACACTCCATCTTGTCGGCATCGGTCATGAAATAGCCTGAGAGATAGCCACGGTCGAACTGCATACCCTCCACGACGCCGATATGCGTGTCGCGGCTCTTCGACTCCTCGATGGTGATCACGCCATCCTTCGAAACCTTGCGGAAAGCCTCGGCCAGAAGCTTACCGATCTCAGGATCGTTGTTGGCGCTGACGGTAGCCACCTGCTCAATCTTATCGTAGTTGTCGTCCACCTTCTCGGCATTCTGCTTGATATAGTCAACGACGGCATTCACGGCCTTGTCGATACCGCGCTTCAGGTCCATGGGGTTGGCTCCGGCGGTCACGTTCTTCAGGCCCTCGGTCACGATGGCCTGTGCCAGGATGGTAGCGGTGGTGGTTCCGTCGCCGGCATCGTCGCCAGTCTTCGAGGCCACGCTCTTCACGAGCTGTGCGCCGGTGTTCTCGAAGTGGTCTTCGAGCTCAATCTCCTTGGCCACGGTCACACCGTCCTTCGTAATCTGGGGAGCGCCGAACTTCTTCTCAATCACCACGTTGCGGCCCTTAGGACCAAGTGTCACCTTAACTGCGTTAGCCAGCTGATCCACGCCATGCTTCAGCAGGTCGCGGGCTTCAATATTGAATTTGATATCTTTTGCCATAACTTTAATCTTTAATCGTTAATCTTTTACTTGATAATTGCGAGGACGTCGCTCTGACGCATCATCAGATACTTCTCACCGTCAAACTCCAGCTCCGTGCCGGCATACTTGCCGTAGAGCACCTCGTCGCCTGTCTTGAGAATCATTTCCTCGTCTTTCGTTCCGTTGCCAGCGGCCACAATCTTGCCGCGCAAAGGTTTTTCCTTGGCCGTATCGGGAATGATGATACCGCCGATTTTCTCTTCTGCCGGTGCCGGCATCACCAGCACGCGATCTCCTAATGGTTGAATGTTCATAATTTTTTGGTTTTAAATGTTTAAACTTTACCCCACCTTTTGCCAAAACCGTGCCAAAGCGGCACACCTCAGCAACAACCGACAAATTGTCAGTTTGAAAATAAAGTTCCAAATAATTTTGCGTATTGCACACTTATTTGTATCTTTGCAGAAATATTCTAACATTACCACATTTAATATTTAATATTTTGACACACGTCTTATGAAAGATTTCTTTAAGAATGTATTTGCCACGGTTGTCGGTATTGCCCTCTTCTTCGCAATCATCGGCTTCTTCGGCTTTATCTCCATCATCGGAATGCTCGCCTCGGGCGACTCTTCCGTCAGCGTGAAAGACAATTCAGTACTCGTGCTCAGACTCAACGGCCAGCTCGAAGAAAGAGCCGAAGGAGACCTGATGAGCGAACTGATGGGACAGGTGGACGCCTCAACCATCGGACTCAACGACATCCTGGAGGCCATCCAGAAGGCCAAGGACAACGACAACGTGAAAGGAATCTATATTGAGGCAGGCATGTTCTCAGCCGACTCTCCCGCCTCCAGCCACGCCATCCGCGAGGCCCTGCTCGACTTCAAGAAGAGCGGCAAGTGGATCGTGGCCTACGGCGACCAATACTACCAGAACGCTTACTACATCTGCAGCGCAGCCGACCAGGTATGGATCAACCCCCAGGGAGAGATCGACTGGCACGGACTGGGCGGCACACCTTATTATTTAAAAGACCTCATGGCCAAGTTCGGCGTGAAGGTGCAACTCACCAAGGTGGGCACCTACAAGAGTGCTCCCGAGACCTACACCAGCGACCACATGAGCGAAGCCAACCGCGAACAGGTGACCCAGTACATCACCGGCATCTGGCAGCAAATGCTCACCGACGTGTCAGCCTCGCGCAAGATCAGCAAGGAGCAGCTCAACGCCTATGCCGACAGCATCACCATGTTCAACACCACCGCCGAATACCAGAAACAGAAGCTCATCGACAAGGCGCTCTACTACGACCAGGTGAAGCCCGAAATCCGCAAGCTCCTCAAGATTGACGCCGACAAGGACATCAACACCATCGGCATCTCCTCGATGCTGGCCACCGAGGGCAAGAAAAACAAGGGCGAGGAAGTGGCCGTATATTATGCCTACGGCAACATCGTGACACAGGAGGCTCAGAACCAGATCATGGGCGGCGGACACTCCATCGTGGGCGTTGACGTGGCCGAAGACCTGGAGAAACTGTCCAAGGACGACAAAGTGAAGGCCGTCGTGATCCGCATCAACTCAGGCGGCGGCTCAGCCTACGCTTCGGAGCAGATCTGGCGCGCCGTCACCCGCCTGAAGGAGAAGAAGCCCGTCGTGGTCAGCATGGGCGGCATGGCTGCCTCGGGCGGCTACTACATGAGCTGCGCAGCCAACTGGATCGTGGCCGAGCCCACCACCCTGACCGGCAGCATCGGCATCTTCGGCATGTTCCCCGACTTCAGCGGACTGCTCACCGAGAAGCTCGGCGTGAAGTTCGACGAGGTGAAGACCAACAAGAACACCACCTTCGGCACGATGGCACGCCCCTTCAACGAGGAAGAGATGGCCGTGCTCAACAAATACATCCAGCGCGGATACGAACTCTTCCGCAAGCGCGTGGCCGACGGCCGCAAGCAGCCCGTGGAAGCCATCGAGAAGATTGCCCAGGGCCACGTATGGCTCGGCAAAGACGCGCTGGGCATCAAACTCGTCGACCAGCTGGGCAACCTCGGCGACGCCGTGAAGAAAGCCGCCGAGCTGGCCAAGCTCAAGGAGCACCACACCAAGGCCTATCCCGCCATGGCCGGATGGCAGGAGCAGCTGTTCAAGCAGGCCGCCGGCAAGGGAGGCTCCTATCTCGACCGCGAGCTGCGCCTGACGCTCGGCGAATTCTACGCACCCTTCATGCAGCTGCGCACCATCAGCCAGCAGGATGCCATACAGGCACGCATCCCCTTCGTGCTGAACTTCAAATAAAAAACCATCAGACAAATGGAAGGCGACTTCATCAAGATCAACGAATGGCTCACCCCGCTTAGCTGGCTCTACGGCATCGGCGTAAGCATACGCAACCAGATGTTCGAACTCGGCATCCTGAAAAGCAAGGCTTACGACGTGCCCGTCATCTCCGTGGGCAACATCACCGTGGGAGGCTCCGGCAAGACACCCCACGTGGAATACCTCATCCGCCAGCTTCACGACAAGGTGAAAGTGGCCGTGCTCAGCCGTGGATACAAGCGCAAGACGCGCGGCTACATACTCGCCGACAAGCAGAGCACAGCCCGAGAGATAGGCGACGAGTCGTACCAGATCATGAAGAAATTCCCCGACATCTACGTGGCCGTGGACAAAAAACGATGCAACGGCATCGAGCGACTCACCACCGACGATGAGACCCGCGACACCGACGTCATCCTCCTCGACGACGCCTACCAGCACCGCTACGTGAAGCCTGGCATCAACATCCTCCTCGTGGACTACCATCGCCTCATCATCTACGACAAGCTGCTGCCAGCCGGACGCCTGCGCGAACCCCAGAGCGGCAAGGCCCGCGCCGACATCGTAATCATCACCAAATGCCCCGCCGACCTCAAGCCCATGGAGTTCCGCGTGCTCACCAAGGCCCTCAACCTATACCCCTATCAGAAGCTCTTCTTCACCACGCTCGAATACGGCGACCTGCAGCCCCTCTATTGCGGCGAAGACCTGCCCCTCCAGCAGATTCCCGAAGGCACCCACGTGCTCCTGCTCACAGGCATCGCCTCGCCCAAGCAGATGATCATCGACCTCAAACCCTACGTAGGCGACATACAACCCATGACCTTCGCCGACCACCACCAGTTCAGCAAGAAAGACATCCGCCGCATCAACGAGCAGTTTGAAGCCATGCCCGAACCCAAGATGATCATCACCACCGAGAAAGACAACGCACGCCTCTTCGGACTCGAAGGACTCTCCGAACAGGTGCGCCACCATATCTACCAGCTACCCGTCCACATCAAGTTCATGCTCGGACAGGAAGAAGAATTTAACGAAAAGATTATCGGATATGTACGAAAAAATTCAAAAAACAGCATCCTGGCTAAAGCAAAGGATGACAACAAGCCCAAAGACAGCAATCGTGCTGGGGACGGGTCTCGGACAATTAGCTTCAGAAATAACTGACAGCTACGAATTCCCCTACGCCGACATCCCCAACTTCCCCGTCAGCACAGTCGAAGGCCATAGCGGCCGACTCATCTTCGGACGCCTCGGAGGCAAGGACATCATGGCCATGCAAGGACGATTCCACTACTACGAAGGCTACTCCATGAAGGAAGTCACATTCCCCATACGCGTGATGTACGAGCTGGGCATCCAGACTCTCTTCGTCAGCAACGCAGCCGGAGGCATGAACCCCGACTTCCACATCGGCGACCTCATGGTCATCACCGACCACATCAACTGCTTCCCAGAGCACCCCCTGCGAGGCAAGAACCTGCCCACAGGCCCACGATTCCCCGACATGCACGAACCCTACGACCACCGCCTCATCCAGCTCGCCGACGAAATAGCAAGCGAGAAAGGCATCCACCTCCAGCACGGCGTATATCTCGGCGTGCAAGGCCCCACCTTCGAGACCCCCGCCGAATACCGCATGTACCGGCTCATGGGAGGCGACACCGTGGGCATGAGCACCGTGCCCGAAGTCATCGTGGCCAACCATTGCGGCATCAAGACCTTCGGCATATCCATCGTGACCGACCTCGGAGGATTCGACACACCCGTGGAAGTAAGCCACGAGGAAGTGCAGGAAGCAGCCAACAAGGCACAACCCATCATGACCGAAATCATGCGCGAAATGATTCGCAGAAGCTGACGGAGATTCGGATTAAGGTTTAAGGTTTATGGTTTATGGTTAATGGTTTATGGTTAATAGATTAAAGATTAAGGAATAAAGACAATCAATGACAGATATCTCAAAACTCGGTGAGTTCGGACTCATCAAACACCTCACGAAGGACATCCGTCCGCAAAACACCAGCACCCTCAAAGGCGTGGGCGACGACTGCGCCGTGCTCTCCTACCCCCAGAGCCAAGTGCTCGTCACCACCGACATGCTCATGGAGGGCGTACACTTCGACCTCACCTACACCGACCTCAGAAACCTCGGCTACAAATCGGCCATGGTCAACATATCCGACGTGTTCGCCATGAACGGCACCCCGCGCCAGCTCATCGTCAGCATAGCCCTGAGCAAACGCTTCAAAGTGGAAGACCTCGAACAATTCTACCAGGGACTCCGCGCAGCATGCCAGAAATGGAACGTTGACATCGTGGGCGGCGACACCACCTCATCCTACACCGGACTCGCCATCAGCATCACCTGCATCGGAGAAGCACAAGCCGACCAGGCAGTCTATCGCAACGGAGCCCGCGACACCGACCTCATCTGCGTAAGCGGAGACCTCGGGGCAGCCTACATGGGACTCCAGCTCCTCGAACGCGAGAAGACCGTCTATTACCAGCAGCTCGAAGAACTCCAGCGCAAGATAGCCCAGGCCAAAGCCCAAGGCAACGAACCACAACTCAAGAAACTCAACGCAGAGCGCGCCACGCTCAACGACTTCCAGCCCGACTTCGCCGGCAAGGAATACCTGCTCCAACGCCAGCTCAAGCCCGAAGCCCGAGGCGACATCATCCAGCGGCTCCGACAGGCCAACATCCACCCCACAGCCATGATGGACATCAGCGACGGACTCTCCTCCGAGCTCCACCACATCTGCGAGCAGAGCGGCGTGGGTTGCCGCATCTACGAGAAAAACATCCCCATCGACTACCAGACCGCAGTCATGGCCGAAGAGCTCAACCTCAACGTCACCACCTGCGCCCTCAACGGCGGCGAAGACTACGAACTCCTCTTCACCGTCCCCATCGGCGACCACGAGAAGATAGAACAGCTCGACGACGTACGCCTCATCGGCCACATCACCCGCCCCGAGCTCGGCCTCATGCTCGTCAGCCGCGACAACCAGGAATTCCCCCTCCAAGCCCAAGGCTGGAATCCGTTGAAATAAAGCCCCTCCCCTGCCCTCCCCTTGGGGAGGGAGCAAATACCCTATCAGGACAATCCTCCTCTCCACACACACCTCGTGAAATGTAACAGGAAATTTTCTATTTTTTGCTATCACTGCTATCACTAAATCATTATATGATTGGCCTGCAATATGTTGCGGGCTTTTTTTAGTGATAGCACTGGTGATAGCAGTGATAGCAAAATGACTCTGACTCGTCCTGAATAAGGTTGACGGTAAACTAGTATCTTATTACTCAGCGTGGAGTTTCATAGGAATTGGATGGTGCCTAATGTTGCGTTAAATTACTGCGAAGGCTTCGCAGCAGTACTGCGGATGATGTGCAGTACTGCTGCAGATGAGTCGCAGTGGTGTTGCAGGTGGTGTGCACAGATGCGGGAGTTAACAACGCGTAAGTGAAAAACCGGATGTTTTGGGGTGATTTTTTGCGCGCAAAGTGTCTTGTCCTGCTATAGGTTGATATAAAAATCGATCTATTCAATGAAGCAAGCAAGTAAAAAAAGTTTACCCCAGCCGGGTCGTCCCCGTCCGTTGG
>OMWC01000007.1 GCA_900314655.1 uncultured Prevotellaceae bacterium
GTTAGAAAATAGTTCTATCTTCATTTCAGTATTATTATTTTAATAGCGGAGTAATTTCAATCACTGCTGAAAGCATTATGATATTGGTTCTGCAAATTGTAATTTACTTTATTAGCCTCATGTTAAGCAAATCACACAATTCCTGCGGCTTTATGTTGAGACCATCCGCTGGCAAGGATTCCTGAACCCCAGCTATACTTTCATTCAACTTCCGAATGGTGCGACCTGCACTGCTTGCATCACTCATCTTCTGAAACTCTACTTCTTTCTTATATTTTATACCTATCTGCTTAGATGACCCCACATTGATCAGATAGAATTCTTCCACATCTGCAAAATGGACCTCCCATTTCTTCATTCCACTATCCACCAAAACAGATTCGTCTGTAATGATATAATAGGCTTTGTGAGCGATTCTTTCTCTCAGTATGAGGAATAACACGAAAAGTCCACCTCCGCCAAAGAATAAGATGCCTGTCCATGCAAAGAATGACTTTTCTCCATGCAGAAGCATCAAAACTCCCGTTGCAGCAAACATAAAACATACAGCCATCAAGGCTATGTTTTTCCAAATTGAATGATATATTCTTATCTCTCTCATTAATTCTTGCTTTGGCAAGCGACTTAAGTCGATTACCTATTTATCTGTCTATTTGTTTCTGCAAAGGTAGATAAAAATCTCGACTCATGCGAGTCTTTGGGGATAAATAAAGTTAATGCTTGCTCTAATTGGGGTCATCGCTCATCAACAGTTTCATTCAAAAAATGTGAGAATCTTTTGATGTTTTCATGGTGATAAACGGTTTTGAATCTTTTCAAATTCAGTCTTTGTTTAGAAACATTGATTTCTATCGAGTGCGGACTAAAAGTCGGCTCACAGGGGGACTGTCCCCATGTGAGCAGGAATAGACACCCTTTCTGGGATTGAGTATCTTTGCGTTGTTTGTATAGTAGTGCAATGACTTCGTTATCTTTTTACTATCGTCAAATCCCGACATCATGAGTAAGGCCTGTGTGAACGAGGGACGGTTCTGGCTTTTGTTGCTCTGGTTCCGCACCGGAAATCGCACAAAAACCATTGTTTAGCTTCTTTTGCGACACATTTTGTAGGTATTCGTCCGTTTTGTCGTGAATACGAGTACCTGTCGCTACAATTGAACAAGAAATGAGGCGCTTTTTGATAGCCACCCGAAAGAAACACACTACTTTTGCACCGTCAAAACGACGAAACGTTAACGACAACGAAAACAATAACAATTAATAAATAAAGAAATCATTAGAATTAAGATGAAAAAGATGAATCTATGGATGCTGACCGCCATCCTTACCTGCGGTCTTGGAATGATGCTGACCTCGTGCAGCGACAGTGACGACAACTACAACGACAAAGACAAAGAAATCGTTAATCCTGCTACCGACGATGACGGTTACACGATTGAAGTGGAAGCAGGACTGACATTGCCAGAGAACGAGTTCAATACCAAGGTGCCTGCCGCCACCAACTTTGACCAGAACATCGTCAACGCCCTGAAGGCGATCGACAAGGTGACCGACGTGAAGCCTTTCACGATGGTACACTCGTATAATATGCACACAGAACAGTTCGTCGACAGGACGGCGTACTTCTTCAACTACAAGCAGGACATCGACCACAACGATCCCTCGAAGGGCTGGTTCAAGCAGCAGTGCGTGCTCACCGTGGCCGGCAAGGACCGTCCCACCGTGCTGCTGACCGAGGGCTATGCCTTAGGCAGTGCCGATGGCTACAAGAACCGTCTGGACAGTATCTTCGAGCCGACACTGGTAGACGTACTCAACGCCAACTGCCTGCAGGTGGAGCACCGCTATTTCGGATGGTCGCTGCCTGAGGGATTCACCAACAAGTGGAACTACCTGACCGCCAAGCAGAATTCTGCCGACCTTCACACCATCGTCACCGCCATCAAGCAGAGCGGCATCGTCGGACAGGGCAAGTGGCTCGCCACCGGCGTCAGCAAGCCTGGTATGACCGCCTCCTACTATGCTTACGAATATCCGGGCGAGATGGATGCCTACGTGCCCTTCTGTGCACCCTTCATGCTTAAACAGGATGAGCCGGGTTCCTACAACTATATCCAGAGTGTCGATGCCCTGGGCAGCCGCCTTGAGAAAGTGAAGGCAGCCTTCCGCGCATACTGTGGCAACCAGACCTTGCAGCAGGAAACGGTGAAACTCTTCAAGGAGGTATTCCCCTATTATAACTCCTATGATGACGACGCAGTGCGTATGACATTATTGTCAATACTGTTCAATTCACACTGGAAGAGGATGTCGTACGTACACTATAGCCTCTGGGAGCCCCTGGTGCCCAAGGAAGGCGACGGTGCCGACAAGTTCCTGACCTTTATTTTGTCTAATGAGAGGACAAGGTATCAGGGTGAGAAAGATATCGACTACCAGCGCCGACTGGACTATGTGGACGACTTGGAGCCTGACTCGACCATCTTCAACAACACACCAAGGGGTATGACCCGTGCATCAGGAGTGGAGAAGGCGCGTCTGGATCCGTTCCAGGCACATACTTGCATCGAGTTAGGAGCGGTTTCTGTTACGTTAGGCTGGGTGGACGACCTGCTGACTGACATGGAGAAATCATACCTCACTTCGAAGAAAAGCCCTGCCAGCCTTGGCTTCAATTACGACAACGGCAGCTATATCCGCAAAGTCCTCGACGGCATCAAGCAGTCCAGTTGCAACATGATGTTCGTCTATGGCATGCAGGACCCCTGGACCGGCAACCGTATTCCTGACGACAAGTTAGGCAAGAACTGCCAGATTCTCTATATTGAGAACGGCACTCACAACGATGCCATCGACACATGGAACGCCTCTGAGCGTAACCAGCTCTTCCAGTGGCTCAAAGGCCTGGGCTTTGATTTGTAAAAAAATGACACTCATGTTGCCAATTACCGCAACAATGCTCGGAATACAGATTCTATCATTCCCCCGGCGCCTCCTTTTCCAAGGAGGGGCCGGGGGAATGCGAGCAAGCCACCCGCATATTAAAACTTACAAAAGTTAAATATAAGATTTAATAACTCAACTTTCTCAGATTTTATTTGTACCTTTGCCATGTCATTGATGATTTTGCTTGTCTTGAATTGCAGCACTAAGGTAAGTGAAAAATCTGACATGACAAAATCCTGGGTCGCTCGGCTTTGCCGCTTCGCGCGTCGAAGAACTTTTTGTTGCTCAGGAACTTATAAAAGCTATTAAACTAAAGTGCTGCGGAATCTAGGAAACATATAACAGAAACAAGGGGATTAGGAAGAAAGGCATGATGATGAGGACAAGAAAACAAACATTCTTTTTCCTGACATTCCTGCTGGCGCTGCTGACAGGATGCGTAGATGACGGTATTGAGGATAACGGCGCCAATAGCCAACCTGTGGCAATGGATCCCGGCAAGGGATTTACAGAGCGGATGGTCAGCGTGAACCGTGACGGCAAGGACGGCGGACAGGTAGCGCTGCGATACTATGACGATATGCCCAACGTGGCGTATATAGCCGCATCTGCCTACTACAAAATGATGCTACCCGAAGCCACGATGACAGTGGATAACAAGGGCAACTACTACCAACTGAAAACAGCCGATGCCACGGCTACCGTGGACGTCAAGGGCGACATGATGACTTCGGAATCGTATAACGACTTCGTCAGCCTGACGAGTCTGACAGGACCGGGATTACCGAGTTTCGACACCTGCTTTAATCCCTATCTCAAATACGACAGCCACCAGTATGACCGGGTAAGCAGTACGGTGACGCTGAACTTCAGGAAATACGGCATCGACCTGCGCGACGACGGACGGGATGCCTACTTCCCCTTCGCCACCATCAATGATATATTTGCCGACAACAATATGCACATGGCCTGCTTCAACGGAAACAAAATCCTGGTGAACACAGACAATGATAAGGATTTCGGCGATCTTGACCCTGACTTTTCGGTCTCTGCCTTCAAGACGGTGGAGGTGGGAAAGGACTTGGCTGCATACCGATATGCGGAACTGTGCTTCGTCATCGACAATCTGTTCGGCTATCCTGACAGGACTCTTCTAGAAAAACAGGGTCTCCGGCAACAAGGGATCGACGTCTTGCTCAATGCCGTCAGCGGCGGAAAAGAAACAAAGGAGTTGCTGCAATCGGCCAATCAGGCGATGTTTGCGCAGGGCACCGATGCACTGGGCTATCTGCTGTACGACGGCGGACACACCATTATTGGAGTCAGGGCCTTCATACCCCAGAGTGTCAGGAATGACTTTTGGGAACGCTGCAATGAAGCGAACAAAAAGATTCCTGAAGGTGCCAATGAGCTGATTAAAAAACTGACGAACATTCAGATAGAGGAATCAGAGCGTAGAAACAAGCTAAGAACCATACGCAAGAAGAACTACGGCACAGACCTTTACCAGAAAAGCAAGGACGGACGGACAGCCGTGTTCGTGATGAACTCGTTTATGGATCTCAACACGCAGGGGTGGCGCACCTACTATGCCAGCAATCATACGGAGGCCGACTGGCAGAAACTGGTGGACGCCGAAGAGAAGGACCTCGTGGTGCAGACCGTGGAAGCACTGAAACGGGCCAGAAAGGAAGGCGTGAAGAATCTGGTGCTCGACTTGACGCTGAACGAAGGCGGTGAAGATGATCCGACAACGGCCATCGTGGCACTACTGGGCGACAAGACAGGGTCTCAGCAGTCGCCCCGCAAGACGAGCAGTTGGGATATGAACATACTGACAGGCCAGTTTCTGACCAAGACTTTTGCCGTGGACCGAAACTTCGACGGGAAGTTCGACGAACTAGACGACAAGCAGGACTGGACGGGCGACATGAACATCGTGGTGCTAGTCAGCGATTGTTCTTTCTCCAACGGCAACGTATTCGCCGCCAAGATGAAAGACTACGGCTATCAGATATGGGGCCAGAAGTCGGGGGGCGGTGCGTGCAGCGTCCAGTATCTGGTGATGCCTGACGGCATGGAATACCGTATCTCCAGTTACCGCAGCCATTCGACGGACAGGAACAAGCAGAGCATCGACGGCGGAATAGCCGTGGACAAGACGCTCACCGACGAACAGATGTATGACATTGAATACCTGAACAGCCTGTTTAAATAAGAAAACACTCGTGCCCGAATCTGCAAGGTTCTGGGCACGAGTATAAATTTTAGTCTGGTAAAAATACTGGCGTAAAAACTATTGATTCTTCACCGGGATACAGCCCGTGGGAGTCATGTAGTTGTTGTTCACGCAATTAACAAACACCTTATCTGTAATATTCTTCAAAAAGCTATTCATAGTCGTAATATTTAAATGATTAATACTTATATTTTTACTAATACTTAACTTTGGGGAATTTTGTACTGCCATCCCCGGCGTTATTTCCTTACCTGGATTTGATAGGTCTTGCCGTCCTTGGCGTCTTGTGACTTGTCACAGTGCTGAGTGCTGACGCTTACCTGATTCTGGTTGGCCTGAGCCAGCATCTCGTGACCTGCGGTTTTGCTACTGTTGGCGTTCAATGCCATTACGCTTACCATAAGAGCAACTTCTGCTACCATTACTGATCCAATAACTGACTTTTTCATAATTCGTATTTTTAAATTTTGTTCTTTACTATATTAATTATTTCACTCTTTGTCGGCGGACTTGTTGTCTTTCGACATTGCAAAAGTAGTGCGACTTTTTCAATCGGCAATCGATTACGTAACATTTTCTTTGTATTTTGTAGCGACAAACAGCCTAAATCGCGACACATCTCCGGGCAACCCCTAAAATTTGTCGCGAAAACTATAATTTTTGTCCCAAAATAACCCGAAAACTTGAAAAAATGATTGTTGGGACGTAAAAAACACGAAAAAAGTGCTGTTTTTGGACATGAAAAGGAGGTTTGAAGGATTTCAATGGATTTATTTGGCGGTCTCACAGTTTTTTCGTTATTTTGCAACACTAAAAACTGAAATCATGATGAAGAGAATTCTATTCCTTATGCTGATGGTGGCCACATGGGTCTCTGCATCGGCGCAGACAAAGAAAGTGTCGGTCCTCGGTGACTCGTATTCAACATTTATCGGTGTCATTCCTGCCAACTACTCATCGTTCTATCCCAACGACCGGAACGACGTGACGGAAGTGGAGCAGACTTGGTGGAGCCTCTATACGAAGGCCAAGGGCTACACATTGGAGAAGAACGACTCTTGGGGCGGCACAACCATCTGCGGAACGGGATACGGCCGCATGGACACTTCACGCAGCAACTTTATCTCGCGTGTGGACAGTCTGGGTAACCCTGACATCATCTTTGTCTTCGGCGGCACCAACGATGCTTGGGCCCGCGCTCCCATCGGTGAATACCAATACTCTGACTGGACGAAGGAAGACTGCAAAAGTTTCCGCCCTGCACTGGCCTGCCTGATTGATATGCTCGGAAAACGCTATCCCCAGGCAAAACTCTGCTTCATCCTAAACTCGGAACTGAGTGAGGAGGTCAATGAATCGATGCGCGAAGTGTGCAAGCACTACGGGGTGCAGCTCGTGGAACTCCATGATATAGAGAAGCAGAACGGACATCCTTCCATCAGCGGCATGAAGAGTATCTGCGAGCAGTTGCTGGAGGCCGGCCTGTAAGATTCACACAAACGGGAACCCATGGAAATAAACTGGGAAGACGGGTTCACCATCAAAGTGCGTGTAGATGATGGGAAAACCGTAGTGATATCTGCCAACAGGGAGGGTCTGCTCTCGTTGGCAAGACAACTAACGGATATGGCGAACGAGGAAGACGGTTGCCATATCCATTATGATGAATACAATTCTCTGGAAGACGACTCTTCCGAGATGATTATTGAGAAAATAGAATAACCACGAAAAAAGACATCTATTCTCCGCCTGTCAGTGCCCACTGGTCAATGACTATATGCTCATCGAGTGCGCGGATGGTCAGCGTGTGGCCGCCTTTGGAAAGATGCAGATGGAGATCACGCAACGCCTGACCGCGAAGCACATTCTGCTTCCACTGCTCTGAACGGAAAGGTTCCTTCAGGGAATAGACCATAGGCGCCGCCTCATCGATGCTGACACTATAACGGATATCACCGTCATCTACGGCATGGGTGGGAATAAGCGCCGTCTGCAGGACATAGTCACCAGTCTTAGTGACCTTAAAACGGTACGTGAGGAAACCGCCCTTCGGCAATGACACGGCATTCATTGAGTGACCGAGCATCTGAACGGTTCGTACCCCTTCAGCAGCCGAATCATAGTCAGCAGCCCGATGAACTTCCCAATGAGTATGATTTGTAGAGAGATGGCCATGGACATCTTCGAAGACAGGAAGACGGCGGGGAGCGGCATCCATCAAGCCACGCCACTTGCTTCCGTTCATCTGATTATACTGAGCCGTAAGCGACTGGATTTCCTCGTAGGCCCGATGGCTCTCCACCGGATCACTCAGAATTTTCCTACTCATGGCTGCGGATGCATAGACAGGATACTGGATGGCAGCAAACCAAGCATCCTTCAGTTCGGGACGTACAAACTGGCGGCATTCATCAATCGTAGCCTTTATGCGCTCGAAAGCATCCAAACGGGCCTTGGCTTCAGCAGCCGTCAGGGGCACATCGCCCACAGGTGAGAGGCCACGGTCATATTTTTTCTTATCCAGTTCCACCTGCGTCCAACCCATAAACTCAGGACGGCGTTCTCCACAAAGGCGCCAATAGTCCATCATGGCGGGGAAGAGCCGCAAGCCTGCTTCACGGCCAAACTGACGGCAGAGCCATGAGCGATAATGGTCGCAAAGCGTGGAGCCGCTGACACAATCGATGTTCCATGCCATATCGAGGAAGAGTTCGAGATCATAGGAAGCCACCTTCACGTCGTGTACGTTGGCAATCCACATCCGACGCACCCGTCGGTCATAGGCTTCGCGCAGCTCGTTGTAGATAAGTCCGGGCTGTGTGGTGGTGAGCCACAGGTAATCGTGGGGACGTCCCCAATAGCTGAGGTGATAATAGACAGCTCCCCCACCCTGTCGCTGCTGTTCAGGGGGAGAGGCATAGCGCGTCATGTAGCCATAGTTGTCGTCGCACCACATCAGCGTGACATAGTCGGGCACCCGAAGTCCCATCTCATAGAGTTCGAGCACCTCCTTGTAGGGCACGAACACCTGCGACAGTCCTGCGGGTTCTCCCACATATTGGCGGAGAAGCATCTGCTGGTCATCGATGACTTGCTGAAGGGCGTCGAATTTCTCCTGTTTGGACTGATAGCCCTCCATCGAACTGTCGTGAATGCCTCGCATACCGATGGTGAAATGACCTGTAACGCGCGAGGCTTTGAGCTCTTTGAGGCGTTCTATCCAGTATTGCTGCACAGCTGCGCGGTTGGTCTTATAATTGAATCGTCCGCGCTCTTCCACGTTCCACTCGCCTACGTTGTTGCGCATCAGCGGCTCGCAATGGGAGGTACCGATGATTATGCCGCAGGAGTCGGCCATGGTCTTGGCCCCCTCCACCTGGAAGAAAGCCACGGTACCCTCGTGCATGGCAGGCCAGATGGTATTGGCCCGCAGACGCAACAAGAGTTCGAAGATCTTCCGATAGGTCTTGGGTCCTATCTGCCCCTTGGGGCCAGGCTCAAACGTATTGCAGCTCCAAGGACGCGTGCTCCAGTCTTCGTCGTTGATAAAGATACCACGATAGGCCACGCTGGGCGACTGCTCGGTAGAGAAATCGTCGCTGAGGGTGAGCCGGTCTTTCCGTTCGGGCACCACGTCGCCCCACCATACCCAGGGCGAAACGCCAGCCATGCGGGATAGTTCGAGCAGTCCGTAGGCCATGCCGCGGCCATTATTGCCCTCCACGATGATCTGCCCACGCTTCACGTAGATGCGGAAACCCTCGGGTGCGCCATAGCCCTGAATCACCCTGACTACCGGTTTGCGGGAGGCAACAGGGGTGAAACCGGTCACCTGACGGATATCGTTCTTGAACAGACGGAGTGCTACATCGACCACAGGCTCCACCCGGCGAGGCAGGCTATAGGTGACGGGATGCTGCCCATCGAACCATACCACCTCAGCCATGGCCGCCAGCGGCAGGAGCGACAGGAAGAAAGCCAAAAATCTCTTTTGCATAATCCAAGCAGTTTGTTTCTGCTGCAAAGATATAAATATTTTTGGAAATAAAAGAAAACGCTGCCGTATATCTTCCGGATTGTCAATATCACTTTCGGCTGACGGCAGTTAGGTCAGATTGGGACGGGCTCTCGCGATTTGTCGCAAGGGGGGCGGTCGTGTCGCAAGTATTCTGCAAAGAAAGTGCGAAATGGCTTGGAGGTTAAAAATAAAATGTGTAAATTTGCCCCGACATGAACAAGAGATTCCATTCTTTCTCCCGACGGCTGACGCGCCGCATCGTGATCACGCTAATACTGACACTGGCAGCGGTGTTTGCCTGTATCTTCTATCTGACCGTCTCCGCGACCAAAGAGCTGAACGAATTTTCGTTCAACAGCATCATGCACGTGCAGAGCGAGATTGTGGAGAAGATGCTCTACGGCGTGGAACTGTCGGTAACCAGCAGCGTAAGCGATATAGAGAAAGACTTGGCTAAGCCGGAGGCGCTCTATGCCTCGCTGGAACGGGAACTCAGGGACCATCCTCACATCATGGGATTCTTCACGGCTTTCGAGCCAAACTATTTCGCGGAAAAGGGCCGCTGGTTTGAGCCCTATGCCGTGCGCCGGGGAGATTCCATCGTGAGGAAGCAGGTGGGCGGACCGGCTCACGACTACCTGAAGCGCGAATGGTACCGAAAAGCGCTGCACAGCGAGGGGGGCTACTGGTCGGAGCCTTATCTGGACGTGGGAGGCTCTGACAGTCTGCTCTGCACCTTTGTCATTCCCGTGAGGGATGCAAGGGGGCGCAAGGTGGGCGTTTTCGGAGCTGACGTCTCGCTCGACTGGCTGCACCGACAGCTGCAGGAAACGGACCGCAAGACCAACATGAAGCGCATCGGGCATAACGGGAGCGACTCGCCGCCGGCCTATACCTTTATTATAGCCAGCGACGCCACCTATATCGTGCATCCTGACAAGCAGCGCGTGCTGAATGAGAAGTTCACGGCCTTCGACATCAACAAGCTGAAAGAGGGATATCAGGAGACGGAACTCAACGGAGAGGATGTCTATGTGTTCTATGAAGACCTCCACAACACGAGGTGGACAATAGGCTTCGTGGTGAAGCGAATGGTGGTATGGATGCCGGTCGCCGTCTTCGGCTCCATCATCGCGCTGGCCATGGCATTGGGACTGCTGGCAGTATATTTCATCAGCCGCACCACCATCCACCGTTCCACAAGACCTCTCCAGACGCTAGCCCTCAGCGCCGACGAGGTGGCAAAGGGAAACTTCAGCGCTCCGTTGCCTACACTGAAACACCATGATGAGATATACCAGCTGCGCGACTCGTTTGCCAACATGCAGCACTCGCTGACCGGCTATATCGAAAAACTCAAGGCCACCACCGCCGAGAAAGCTACCATGGAGAACGAGCTGACCATCGCCCGAGGCATACAGATGGGCATGGTGCCGAAGACTTACCCGGCATTTCCTGAACGGCAGGACATCGACGTGTATGGCACGATGACTCCGGCCAAGGAGGTGGGTGGAGACCTCTACGACTTCCTAATCCGCGACAACTGCCTATACTTCTGTATCGGTGATGTTTCGGGAAAGGGTATTCCCGCAGCTCTGGTGATGGCCGTGACGCGCAACCTGTTTCGCACGCTTGCCAACGAAGAGCAGAATCCGGAACGGATCATGGCACGCATCAACACTTCCCTATGTGACGATAATGAGACAGGATGGTTTGTCACGATGATAATCGGCGTACTCAATCTGCAGACCGGTCATCTCAGCTACTGCAATGCAGGCCATGTGACGCCATTGCTGATAGGCAACGAGGTGAGCATGCTGCCGCTGAAACCTATCCTGGCAGTAGGCTCATTGGAGTTCACCGCATACACATCCATGGAAACTACGCTGCAACCGGGGACCACGCTTTTCCTCTATACCGACGGATTGACGGAAGCCATGAACGCTGAAAGACGAATGTTTAGCGAAAAACGCATGCTTCAGGTAGCCGAACAGCAGCGACAGAAACACCAGTTAGAGCCGAAACAAATTATCACCGCCATGGAAGATAGCGTGAAAACATTTGTAGGCGGAGCAGAACAAAGCGACGACCTGACGATGCTGGCTATTCTTTATAGAGGAGAGACGGCTGCCGCTTTGAAAATCGAAGTAAGTATTGACGAGATGCCAAAGGTCTGCGATTTCGTAATCAAGGAGGCCTCGCAGGCGGGCATGGGCAGTAAGGGCATCAGCGAATTGCGCCTCGTCGTGGAAGAGGCTGTGGCCAATGTCGTCAACTACAGCGGTGCCTCCGACATTATGCTCGGAGTTACCAAGCAGAAAGGGAGACTCAGTGTGACACTTTCCGACAACGGAATACCTTTCGACCCCACGAAAGTGCCGTCTCCCGACCTCACCGTACCCGGCGAAGAACGGCCAATAGGCGGTCTGGGCATCCACTTCATGCGAGAGATGAGCGACGGACTGACTTACCGAAGGGAGGCCGACAAGAATATTCTCACCATCTATAAGAACTTCTAATAATTATTAAAACAGCAAATAATACACCCGCGACCAAAAATAGATTCAAATCGTACCTATAAATAAGGTACTTGCGCTCGACAATGCAAAAATAAACAAGTTTCTTTTGGTATTGTCCTCGCTTAATCGTACCTTTGCAGCAGAAAAAAGGATAAAATTATGCAAGAGACAAGACAAGCCAAGATATCGCGCCTGCTGCAAAAAGAACTGGCGCAGATTTTCCAGAGCCAGACGCGGATGATGCACGGTGTGATGGTCAGTGTGACACGGGTGAAGATCTCACCAGACCTCAGCATCTGCACAGCCTATCTGAGTGTGTTCCCCTCAGAGAAAGGCGAGGAAATCCTGAACAATGTGAATGCGAATGTGAAGACCATCCGTTACGACCTGGGCCAGCGCATCCGCAATCAGGTGCGCATCATTCCTGAACTGCGCTTCTTCATTGACGATTCTTTAGACTACATCGACCACATCGATGAACTCCTGAAGAAGTGAAGAACCCTTCTGAAACTCGCTGATGAATTTCCCGTTTTATATAGCGAAAAGGTACCTGTTCTCGAAGAAATCGACGAACGTCATCAACCTGATTTCGGCCATATCCGTCGTGGGTGTGGCCATTGCTACGATGGCATTGGTGGTGACGCTCTCCGTATTCAACGGGTTCCATGACCTGGTAGCCACGCTTTTCACCTCCTTCGACCCACAACTACAGGTGGTACCTACGCAGGGAAAGACCGTACCTGCCGATGACCCGATACTGACCGAAATCCGACAACTGCCTGAGATTGACGTTGTCACGGAAACGGTGGAAGATCAGGCACTGGCTATCTATAAAGGACGCCAGGCGATGGTAAAGGTAAAAGGAGTTGATGATAATTTCTCCGAACTGACTCATATCAATGAGATTCTCTACGGCGACGGTCAGTTTGCCCTTCATGCAGCCAACCTGCAATACGGCACAGTGGGCATCCGCCTGGCTCAGACACTCGGCATGCCTGCCGACTGGGACGGCTATCTGCATATCTATGCCCCCAAACGCGAAGGACAACTCGACATGATGGATCCTACCGACGGCTTCGTGGAAGACTCGCTGATAACACCCGGATCTGTCTTCATGGTCAGACAGCCACGCTACGACAGCAACTACATCCTCACATCCATCGGCTTTGCCCGCAGCATTTTCGACCAGCAGGGCATGCTCTCGGCTCTTGAAATGCGCATCAAACCCGGTTGCGACCTGGATGCCGTGAAGGCAAAAGCTCAGCAGATAGCAGGCGACAAATACAAGGTGAAAGACCGCTACGAGCAGCAGGACGACACATTCCGCATCATGAAGATAGAGAAGTTCATAGCCTATATCTTCCTTACGTTCATCCTTGTTGTGGCTTGCTTCAATATCATCGGTTCACTCTCGATGCTGATTATTGACAAAAAAGACGACGTGGTGACCCTTCGAAACCTTGGTGCCACGGACAAGCATATCACCCAGATTTTCCTTTTCGAAGGCCGTATGATAGCCGTCATCGGTGCCATCCTTGGCATTCTGCTCGGCTTGTTGCTCTGCTGGTTGCAGCAGACTTACGGACTGGTTCACATGGGTGAGAGCGAGGGTTCGTTCATCATCAACGCCTATCCGGTAAGCGTACACCCTCAAGACATTCTGCTTGTATTTATAACCGTATTGGCAGCAGGATGGTTGGCCGTATGGTATCCCGTACGGTACTTTGCAAGGAAGTTAGGAGTCAGGAATTAGGAGATAATATTTAGTCGAAAGAGACGCTTTCCACTTCTACCTGTTCGTGAAGGAACACTTGGGCAGATTCCTTGAATCTGTCGGGGTTCTCCGTAGTGAAATAGCGCACCGTACCCCTCTTCGTAATCATTTCCTCCATTTCGGGATGATGCCTGAGATAGGCTTTCAGACTGTTGGCCACATATTCTCCCTGCGGCACAATCTTCACGCCTCTCGGTGCATACTTCAGGATGCTGTTGAACAACAGCGGATAATGTGTACAGCCAAGAATGATCGTGTCAATCTCAGGGTCTTTGAGCATCAGCTGCGTGATGCGTTTGTTTACAAAATAATCGGCTCCGGGACTGTCAGCCTCATTGGCTTCCACGATGGCTGCCCAGAGCGGACAGGCAACCCCCGACACCTTGATATCAGGAAACTGCTTCTGTATCTCCAGGTCGTAACTCTCGCTCTTGATGGTTCCCTCGGTGGCCAATATCCCGACGTGGCGCGTATGGGTGATGGCACCTATACACTCTGCCGTAGGACGGATAATGCCCAGTACCCGACGCGTGGGATCCCACTGCGGAAGATCATGCTGCTGGATAGTACGCAAAGCCTTTGCCGAAGCCGTATTGCAGGCCAGGATGACCAAATGGCATCCCATGGAAAAGAGTTTCTGAACAGCCTCACGCGTAAACTTATACACCACGTCAAAGGAACGCGACCCATAAGGAGCGCGGGCATTGTCGCCCAGATACATAAAATCATGCTGGGGCAGGATCTGCCTCAGCTGGTGCAAAATGGTCAGGCCGCCATAGCCAGAATCAAATACACCGATAGGACCGGGATTATTTGGAAAGTTCACGTTTGACAATCTCTGTAACGTCTTCTCCCTGGGCTGGATCAACGTAAGGCAGTGCATCCCCATCTGTATTGAGGACGAAAGCCAGTCCTTGCTGCTGACCTACTTTAGCCAAGACAGCCTTTAGTTTTTCGTGAAGGGGTTTCATAGCGTCGGCCTCCGCGTTTTTCAGCAATCGGCGAGCCTCCTGCTTGAAGGCCATGTTCTTCTCCATAAGTTCTTGCAACTCACTCTGCCGTTTGTTGCGGATGGAGACCGCAAATTCATGCTGGCCCTCGAGAAATTCCTCGTATTTCTTGTTGAATTCCTCTTCTGCTCTCTTCATCTCACCCTCAAACTGTCCCTGCAACTTAGCCACATCACTCTTTACCTTAGCATAATCGGGCATCGACTGAAGCACCTCACTGTAAGAGAGATAGCCAAAGCGCACCTGCGCAGAAGAGTGAAGAGTGAAGAGTGAAGAATGAAGAATCATCAGCAACGCTAATGTCATCAGTCTGTTTTTCAGTACCACGTTTTTCATTGTTGTTTCTTATCTAATTAATCCTTCAATCTTCATTTTTCTCATATAACCCCCTCCCCCCATAGGGAGGGAAGGGGTGAGTCATTTTTTACTTCATTTTCTGGATTTCAGCCTTCACGTCGGCAGTCACATCCTTTGAGAGGGTTGCGCTGATGTAAGGAAGACTTGCAGCCTGCATGATATATACATAACCACCATTCTTACCTACATTCTCCACAGCCTGGAACACCTTCTGCTGGATGGGAGCCAGTTTCTCCTGCTGAAGCTTCTGGAAGGCCTGCGCATTGTCCTGCTGAGCCTGCTGATATTTCTGCATCAGGTCATTGATATTCTTCTCTGTCTCCTGCTGCTTGGTCTGATTCATCGTGCTCTTGGTCTTCTCATACTCATCATACTTGCGCTGGATTTCATCCTGCATGCCTTTGAGTTCGTTCTCATATTCCTGAGCCTTAGCCTTCAGTTCACCTTCTGCGCGGGTGTATTCGGGCAAAGAGGTCATAATAGCCTGAACGTCAACGTGACCAAACTTCTGTGCGAATGTGGCCATAGGAGCCATCATCAGCAACATAATCAAAACTTTCTTCATTTCTTTCTTTTTTATTGTTATTAATATTACTTTTTCTAGTTTTCTGGAAGTTCTAGATTTCTGGAAGTTCTAGTGTTTCTAGGTTCTCTAGATTTCCATTAATCTGCAGAATAGCCCAGTTTGGAAAGCACTTCATTGGAAATGTCCACCTTAGGCGAACCATAGATAATGCCCGTGTCGGAAGCACGGTCTATGACCAGCGAGTAGCCACGCAGGTCGCTGATATCCTTCACGGCATTATAGATTTCTTCCTGAATAGGTGTCATCAGGGCCTCACGCTTCTTGTAGAGTTCACCTTCCGGACCGAAGTATTTCTTCTTCAGGTCGCTAGCTTCTTTCTCTTTCTGCATGATAGCTTCCTGCTTGGCCTTTTTCTGTTCTTGAGAGAGGAACACTACCTCATTCTGGTAGTTCTTGTACATCGTCTGAGCCTCCGTGTTGAGAGCCTCCACTTCCATCTGCCATTTCTTGCTCACCTGAGAGAGTTGCTCGTTGGCACGCTCATAGGCAGGCACATTCTTCAGGATATATTCCATATCCACAAGCGCAAACTTTTGCGCCGAAGCCGTTGCGAGACCGCAGAATGCGCAAAATGCGCAGATAATCAATTTCTTCATGTCGTTTTCTTTTTATCGTTAAAAATGTAATTTGACGGTGCAAATATACATCTTCTTTTTTTATTCGCAATAGGGAAACCACTATTTTCTAAGCGGAAACCCCTAAATCACCCCAACAAGAATCTCCAGAAAGCCTAGAATAACTAGTATATCTAGAAGAACTAGGATATCTAGGACATCTAGAACATCTAGGATCAACTAGAACTCCTGTCCAAGCACGAAGTGGAACTGGCTGCCGCCCTTGGTGCCGAACACCTTGTCGAAACCATAGGCCCAGTCGATACCCATCAGACCAACCATCGGGAGGAAGATACGCACACCGACACCAGCCGAGCGCTTCATGTCGAAGGGATTGAACTTCTTGGCATCAGTCCATGCATTACCGGCTTCAGCAAATCCTAATCCGTAGATGGTGGTGTTACCCAACAGGAACGGATAGCGGAGTTCCACGGAGAAGCGGTCGTAGGCATAGCCCTCACTGCCATAAGGAGTGAGCGAACCGTTCTCGTAACCACGCAGACCAACAGTCTCTTCAGCATAACTGGTGGAATAGCCCGACATTCCGTCACCACCCATATAATAGGTTTCAAACGGTGACTTCTTATACTTGTTGAAATTGCCCAGGATACCCATCTCCACGCGCGTCATCAGCACCAGACACTTGGCACCGTTGGTCAGCGCGGTATAGGTACGGCTCTTGAATTTCCACTTATGATACTCCACCCAGCGGTAACGCTCCTGCTGAGCAGCACTGGCGGCATCTGTCAGCTTACCGGTAGCCTTGACTTCTGACGTATATACCTCATCCAGATGCTTGTAGTCCTTTCCGTCAAAGGCAGACCATGGCGGAGTGATGGTCACAGAGGCCATGAACTCCGAACCACGACGCGGGAAGAGTTGGTTATCCGTAGAGGTACGCGAAATCGTAATACCAAGATTCAGGTTGTTACAGTTACCGTTCTGCACGAGGAAGTAACGCCACTGCTTCAGCATGTATCGGGTATATGACAACTGCACACCAAGCTGGAAATAGTCATCCGGCCAGCGCAGACGCTTACCCCATCCCAGATTGACACCGAAAAGCTGGATATACTTGTCGGGATCATAGAAATTCTCGTAGCTGTTATAATAACTGGTGCCTAAGCCGGACATGGCTGCATAATAGTTATTGAAGTAGGCACTGTTGTAATAGTTGCTCGACACGTCGGTCTGCTTCGAGTAGTAGGCACCCACAGAGAACTGGATAGGACGCTTGCCGCCAAACCAGTTGGTAGAATAGCTGGCATTATACGACTGATAGTAGCGACCGTTGGTCTGCGCACCGATGGAGAGCACCTCACCGTCACCGATAGGCATAATGCCGCGATGCTCCGCATTCTTGCGGAAGAGATTGCGCATAGAGAAGTTGTTGAGCTTCAGACCGATACGTCCAATGACGCCCGTCTGTCCCCAACCAAGCGAGAACTCAATCTGGTCATTTGATTTCTGCACCAGGTTGTAGTTGATATCTACGGTTCCGTCTTCATAGTTTGGCTCCACCTTCGGATCAATCTGCTCTGGGTCGAAGTGTCCCATAGATGCAAGGTCACGGGCCGAACGCGTCAAGGCTTCTTTATTGAAAAGGTCACCCGGCTTGGTACGCAGCTCACGGCGGACCACATTCTCATACAGACGGTCGTTACCATTGATGCGCACATGGCTGATATGGGCCTGCTGACCTTCGAAGATACGCATTTCCAGGTCGATGGAGTCGCCCACGATATTCACTTCCGTCGGCTGCAGGTTATAGAACAGGTATCCGTTGTTCCAGTAGTTGTTGCCCACGGCATCATCATCTTCCGTGAGTCGCTTGTTCATCAGTTTCTGGTTATACACGTCACCTTTCTCCATACCCAACTGCCGTTGCAGCAAGTCGGTGCTATAGACGGTGTTACCCACCCACGTGATGTTACGGATGTAATATTTCTTACCCTCATCCACCTTCAGGTAGATATTCACGTGCTTGGGGTCATTATTCCACACCGAGTCTTCCAGAATGACGGCATCGCGGTAACCCAGTTCGTAATATTTGTTGATAAGGTTCTCCTTATCGGTCTTATATCGCTCTGGCGTATATTTCTTCGATTTCAGGAAAGAACTCAACTTGCCAGCCTCATGAATCTTGGCAAAGGCACCCTTGCGGAAGAGTCCGCCCTTGATTCTTCGGTCGGGCAGGTTTGTGTTACCTTCAATGATGATGTTACGGACTTTCATCTTGTCCTTCTTATCCACGGCCACATCAAGAATCACCTGGTTCTTGTTGGCCACATCGTCACGCTGCACGATAGAGATTTCGGCATTGTTATAGCCCTTTTCATCAAAGTATTTCTTGGCCAGGATCTTGGCGCGGTCAATCATGTTGGGCGTTATCTGATTACCTTTCAGCAGACCGAGTTTCTGCTCCATGTCCTCGCGTTCCGACTTCTTCAGTCCGATATAGTTGATGGTGCTCACACGGGGGCGCACGGCCAGATGGATATGCAGATAAATCTTATCGCCGATAAGTGAATCGGCTGTGATGGCTACCTTCGAGAACAGACCGTGACGCCAGTAGCGTTTCACGGCATCCGTGATTTGTGCGCCCGGCACTTCAATCTCCTGACCCACGGTAAGGCCGGAGATGGTGGTCAGCACATAATCCTCATAGCCCTCCACACCTGAGACGGCCAGTCCTGCAATCGTACAAGTACGGGGCGACCCGGCATAGGTGATGTCGGGGTTTACGATTTTCTCCTGCGCAGCTACGCTGCTAAATGAAAAGAGGAAAAGGAAGACCCACCCCCATCCCCTCCCTATAATGGAGGGGAGTGAAATGTATCTCGCCATATCTATTATATATCTTATCATATTTGTCAAATATTTCCTTTTGAAGTAATTACTCCCCTCCATCATAGGGAGGGGCCGGGGGTGGGTCTCTCCTGCTCCACCTGTGCCTCCGTCTTGCCGAATCGGCGCTGACGGCCCTGATAGCTGGCAATGGCTTTATGCAGGTCTTCCTCCGAGAAGTCGGGCCAATAGGTATCACAGAAATAGAGTTCCGAATAGGCTATCTGCCAGAGCAGGTAGTTGGAGATACGCAGTTCACCGCCAGTACGGATCAGCAGATCAGGGTCAGGCATGAAATAAGTGTTCAGATGCTCACTGATGGTATCTTCGGTAATACGGCTGCAAATCTCTTCCGTAGAGTATCCCGTCTCGTAGTCCTGCAGGATAGCGGGCACCATCTCGCGCACGGCATCGGTAATCTCCCAGCGGCTCGAATAGCTCAGTGCCACGACCATCGTCATGGCATCGTTCTCGGCCGTATGCTCCATAGTCTCCCAGAGTTTCTGCTGAACCTCCTGGGGCAGCCTCTTCATATCGCCGATCACGCGGAAGCGCACGTTGTTCTTCATGAAGATTTCGTCTTCGAGTGAAGAAAGCACAAGTCCCATCAGGGCGGAAATCTCATCGGCCGGACGGTTCCAGTTCTCGGTAGAGAAGGTATAGAGCGTAAGATACTTCACGCCGAGGCGCACACACTCTGCCGTGATACGGCGCACCGTCTCCACACCGGCCTGATGACCGAAGGAACGTTCGCGTCCCCGCTCAGTGGCCCAGCGTCCGTTGCCATCCATAATAATGGCAATGTGCTCAGGAATATTCTTCATGTCAAGATTGACAGCCATATCTCTTATTCTTGTTTTCGTTTACGCTTATATTAAAGGTTCTACTCGTCCTCGTTATGACACGTGCGGCATTTGGCCATAAAACTGTAGGTCACCGACAGTTGCAGCGCAGAATAGCAGTCGGTATTCTTGAAGAGGCCGCTGCTCTTGATGCCATAGGGATCTTCCACACCGTCGAGCTTGTCGTTCAGTGAGAAGTGCATGGCCCATTCCAGACCTATATTCACGCGCGCGCCTACCTTATATTTAATACCCACACCAATGGGAAGATTCGCCGTAAAGATATTCTTCTGGTCAGTCTTCACAAACGTGCCGCCCAATCCGATGAACACGCAGGGCGTGAGCCGCTGGGCTCCGCGATAGTCGCGGCCGGTGCCGTAAGGCCAGAAATTATACTCATAGACCACATCCAGATCCACGAGCGAATTGCTGAAATCGTAGGGTGTCACCACCTGGTCGGGATAATAGGTCTTGGCATTCTTGCTGCTGCCCTTCAGCTTTCCGTACGACAGATTGGCCTTGAAGCCCATATAGGGGTTGAGATTATATCTCGCCACGAGGCTTCCCATCGGCTGGAGGTTCTTCGTCAGCGAACCGTTGAAGTCGCCATGATACCCTATCAGTCCGGCAGCAGCACCTATTTCCATACGATACTCCACATCATCCTGTGCAACGGCGGGCACTGCCGCCAGCAGCATCAAGGCTAATAGAAGACCGTATCTGCACTTCATCTTATATCTTCTTTAACGTTATTCCAGAAATTGCTTGCCGGCAATTTTGTCGTCCCTGTTGAGACGGCCATGCCACACCTCACCGGTTCCTTCGCAGAACAGCCACAATTCCTGCCTGTTGTCCACGAGCAGCTTCACCCGCGTGGCTGTCTTATCCATACCCTTGGGCAGACGGAACACGTCGTTGGGAATCCATGAGATACCATTGTCGTGACTCACATACATGGCTTCATAGGCTCCCACCTTGCAATCGTCCATACCGGCACCGCCAACGGCGAGGATTTCGTGCTCACCGAAGTAAGCCACGGAGAGGTTGCTCAGCTTTGGCAGTTGATACAGATTGCTGCCACCTGCCGTCACAAACGACCAGATACCTGACCCGGAATCTTTCACAAAATCATCATACTTGAACCAGCAGGAAGCATACTTCTTGTCGGCATCCGACGTTCCCACCAGCAGCACATAGTTAGAAGGGTCTGCCGTCAGCAGGCTCTTGCATACAAAGTTGATATTGTCGTTGGGCAACCAGGAGGCATCCGTATCGAGTTTCTCCACAGTCCACGTAGCGCCCTTGTCGGTTGACATCAGCAATTGTCCGTTTTCCACCTTGTAGCTATTTGAGCTGATAGCGGGAGGCAGGTTGATTGATGCTTCGGTCACTCCCGTTTCCTTGCTCCAATAGACTGAATCCGTGGGTTCCTTGTGCACATTCACCGTCACCTCATAGGCGCGGTATTCGCGGTTGGTGTCGCTGAAGGGATACACACGGAATTCGCGGGGCTTCGAGAAGTCCAGCGAATCGGTGCTATTATAGGTGCGGAGCGAGTCGCTGATCATGCTCTTGATAAACACCTGTCCTGAATTCTTGGTGGAAAGCGACACCACTACCTTCGTCACGTCGGTGCCATAAGGCAGCGAGTCCATGTTGTAGATCTTGCGGTTCTCGTGATCGATGTAGAAGTCGTAGTTGCTTCCGGCCACACTGGTCCTGTAGGTGCTGTCGGTCACTCCGTCCTTAGCCTTAGTCGTGACGTAACGCTTCAGCGTACCCAGCGAGAACTTTGAGATGGCGGTATCGTTATAGTAGGTCGTCTCCGTCTCGTTAGATTTCAGACACGAAGCGAAGACAATCGTTGCGACCATCAGCAGGAAGGGCACAATATTTCTTTTCATTCTTTTTTCGAATTTGAATTTTGCTTGCAAAGGTAAACAGATTTCCGCAAATAAACGGACATTTCGCCATTTTATTAGCGAATTTATGGATTAAAGGGCTGTTTTTTAAGGTTTATTGAATAAAATGGGTGCTAGGTGTTAATGGAATCATCGGGACCTTAGGGGTTGATTAGAAAAAAAACAAAGAAAACATCTTATCCGTAAAGCATCCGTGTAAACACGGATGTGCTGACAGTTGCTTGCCCACATGCTGCAAACAAGTTTGCACCTGTTGACAAGCATCAGCCAGCAACCTTACGGCTTGTCTTTACGGAAAAGCAAAAACATTTAAAAAACAACATAGAATACTATTCAGTTGGAAATCACATAATCGTAGATAAAGGTTTTTATGGTTTTCGACTTTCTGCAAGGAATGGCCCCAACGGGGCTGCATGGAGATGGTCTTCTACGGGATGCAAACTTGTTTGCAGACGGAGAAGAGCAGCTTCATGCCATCCGTGCTCACACGGATGCCTTGCAGAAAGGATGTTTTCTATGTTTTTTTCTTAAATCTTTGCGTCTTTGTGTTCTGTTAACCAACACGAAGGGCGTTGGAATATGGGCAAAAAAAAAGAAGGACGATATGAATCACTCACGTCGGCCTCCTGAAAACTTTAACGGATGTTGGTGTTAACCAATGCAACAATACTGAGTACTGTCATAATCGCTGTCAGCGCCAGCATCACGTTTGTTTCAAAATCTAATAACATAATCTTTACCTTAAATCTATCAAACTACTAACCTATGAAAACTTTTGGATGCTTTCTCCCGAAAGCGATGCAAAGATACGAACTTTTGTGTGCCCACACAAATGTTTTAAATCACTTTTGTAATTATTGGGCGAAATTTTGATTTAAATCAATAAAAGGTCCGCCGAAGAGGCAGACCTTTTACTGATTTTCACATCGCTACAGTTGCGATTATTTCATCAAGAACTTTTTGCCGTTCTTCACGACGATGCCCTTATAGCCCTGCTTCACCAGCTGACCGGCCATGTTGTAGGCCTTGCCGCCGTTCTGCCCATTGGCATTCACCGTGCTGATACCTGCTGCAACGATATCATACCACACGATTTCCGACTCATGGGTCTCGTCGCCGCCCAGATAGATGCTCTTCACACCGACTTTCTCCCAACCGTCGGATCCATAAAGATACACCTTCTTGGAATCACCGTCGGTATAAATATCATAATCATCCGTAAAGTTATAAGGAATCAAGTCCATGTCACTTTCCAGATATTTGTAGTCGGTGGTTTTCAGCGTATAGTCAAAAACATCGCCGCCAACTATGTAGTAAATCTGATAGAAAAGCTTGTCCTTACGCAGCTTCTTGCCATTCTTATCCACACGAGGAACGTCAACGAGTATTCTGGGGCCGTATGTTTTATGCACATTATATTCCAAGTCTGTCGGATTGGCAGGTGTGGCAGCCACATCTGCGATCTCTGCAGGATAAACGAATTTAGAACCATCGGTCAGCGTGATTGTGGTTCCTGTGTTTTGACCAAGCCAATATTGAGTGGAGGTATAACCTGTCCAATCCTGGTCGAAGGTAATTGTTTTCTCTGTTCCAGTTGCTGAAAGACTAATCAGGTTTTCAGCCGTTTCATCTAAGCCATAAAGGTAGAAGTCTCCGTTCGTACCGGTATATACAATCTGGCTGGACGGAACTTCAATCGTCTTATCGCTATTCATGCCAAGTTCGATGGTTCGGCCAAAATCTCCGAAGTTGTAAACATATACCTTCTCTTCCTCTTCATCCTGCTCAATATAGACATCAACGATTTGTACACCGTCGTTCAAGAATTCCATCTTGCCATTTGGCCGTACGAACATCGTAGTCAAAGCATACTCGTACGCACCATCACTCGTTAATGCAGCACACCCTTCTTCAAAAACAATGCTGCCGTCTTCAGCGATGGTTCCCACCAAGGGAGCGCCTTCGGTTTCTGCATCCACGTTCACGAGTTCAACAGAAACTTCGCCATCGTAGATCAACTGGGGAGCAACCGTTACGGTCCCTGCGGCAAGATCTACCGTGGCCTCAATAGGTTCTGAATTAAGTACATTGCCCCACCAACCATTGATGGTGATCGAGTTCTCGCTGCCTTCGGTCTTGGTGATTTCCACCACTGTTGACAAAATAGTCTTATCAAAATTGCTGTAGTAAATCTGCATCCACGTTCCGGTCAGGTCGTCGATAGACGTGACGCCGGCAGCCTTGCGGGCCTTCTTGTTCAGCTTGAAGGGCTTCACGGGCTTTGCATTCTCCGGCAAAGCGCGAGCTACCATGTTACCTTTCTGCGAAACAGGACTTACCAACTGTTTGATGTCCAGCTTCTGGGCACTGGCCGTAATTGCCATCAAGACAGCAACAATCAAAAGAGTAAATTTTCTCATAAGCTTGATATTTTAAAATGAATAATAATTGAACAAAGTGATAACTAGATGCAAAGATAAACCTTTTTTGAACAATATGCAAGAAAAAAACAAAAAAAACATCTTTTCTGTAAAGTATCCGTGCACACACGGATACGCTGGCTATTGCTTATCGCCATACGCAAACCAGTTTGCACCTGTTGACAAGCAACAGCCAGCAGCCCTGTGGGCCAGCCTTTACAGAAAAGCAAAAACATTAAAAACCAACGTAAGATATTATCCCATTTAAAATATTCGGTCATAGGTAAAGGTTTTTAAGGTTTTCTCCTTTCTGCAAGGAATGGCCCCAACGGGGCTGCATGGAGATGGTCTTCTACGGGATGCAAACTTGTTTGCAGACAGAGAAGGCCAGCTTCATGCACATCCGTGCTTACACGGATGCCTTGCAGGAAGGATGTTTTCTATGTTTTTGTTTCAAAAAAAAGCGGACTGCCCGTAAGCAATCCGCTTTGTATATTAGTAATCGCCGAAGGCGACACTTCGTACTTCGTAAATCCTACTTCGTACTTGATTTAGAGCTTCGGTCCTGCAATCTTGCCTTCATCCAAAGGCAAGTTGCTTCCGGCCCCAAATCTTACAATTTGGGTCCTGCAGCGACGAGAGCCTTACCAGCCTCGTTGCCTTCGTACTTCTTGAAGTTCTTGATGAAGCGGCTGGCCAGATCCTCTGCCTTCTTGTTCCACTCAGCAGCGTCTGCGTAAGTGTCGCGGGGATCCAGGATGTTGCTGTCAACACCTTCCAACTCTGTGGGCACCTCAAAGTCGAAGTAAGGAATCTTCTTCGTGGGAGCCTTCAGGATAGCACCGCCCAGGATAGCGTCGATGATACCGCGGGTATCCTTGATAGAGATACGCTTGCCAGTACCGTTCCAACCAGTGTTCACCAGATAAGCCTTGGCACCGCTCTTCTCCATCTTCTTCACCAGCTCCTCAGCATACTTAGTGGGGTGCAGCTCCAGGAATGCCTGGCCGAAGCAAGCCGAGAAAGTAGGAGTAGGCTCAGTGATACCGCGCTCTGTACCAGCCAGCTTTGCGGTGAAACCAGAGAGGAAGTAGTACTTCGTCTGCTCAGGAGTCAGGATAGATACGGGAGGCAGCACGCCGAAAGCATCGGCAGAAAGGAAGATCACGTTCTGAGCATCGGGACCGGCGCTCTTGCCGTTCACCTTCTTGGCAATCTTCTCGATGTGCTCGATAGGATAAGAAACGCGGGTGTTCTCCGTAACGCTCTTGTCGGCGAAGTCAATCTTACCGTTCTCGTCAACAGTCACGTTCTCCAGCAGAGCATTGCGGCGGATAGCGTTGTAGATATCGGGCTCGCTCTCCTTGTCAAGGTTGATCACCTTAGCATAGCAACCACCTTCCAGGTTGAACACACCCTCATCGTCCCATCCGTGCTCGTCGTCACCGATGAGCAGACGCTTAGGATCGGTTGACAGCGTAGTCTTACCTGTACCAGAGAGACCGAAGAAGATAGCGGTGTTCTTACCCTCCATATCGGTGTTGGCAGAGCAGTGCATTGAAGCGATACCCTGCAGAGGTAGATAGTAGTTCTGCATAGAGAACATACCCTTCTTCATCTCACCACCATACCAGGTGTTGATGATGCACTGCTCACGGCTCGTGGTGTTGAAAGCCACGCAAGTCTCTGAGTTCAGACCCAGCTCCTTGTAGTTCTCCACCTTAGCCTTCGAAGCATTATAGATCACGAAGTTAGGCTCGAAGTTAGCAAGTTCCTCCTCAGTGGGCTGGATGAACATGTTCTTCACGAAGTGAGCCTGCCAAGCAACCTCCACGATGAAGCGCACAGCCAGACGGGTAGCCTCGTTGGCACCGCAGAAAGCATCCACCACGTAAAGCTCTTTGTTGCAGAGCTCCTTGATAGCGATTTCCTTCACCTTGGCCCAAACCTCCTCGCTCATGGGGTGGTTATCGTTCTTATATTCATCGGTAGTCCACCACACCTTGTCCTCGCTCTGGGCATCCTTCACGATGTACTTGTCCTTAGGAGAACGACCAGTGTAGATACCAGTCATCACGTTGACAGCGTTCAGCTCGGTGTTCTGACCCTTGTCGAAACCGGTCAGACCAGCCTTTGTTTCCTCTTCGAAGAGGTACTCATACGACGGATTGTGAGCAATCACGGTAGAACCGGTGATGCCATACTGTGTCAAATCTAACTTTGCCATATTAATCTCTAAATATTTAAATTGTGAATATCTTTTACCCTAAAAATGGGATTAACCCAAATTGCGGTTGCAAAGTTACGCATTTTTCGCTGACTGACAAAGCGTTACCCCCTTAAAAAATGACTTTTCTCCCCGATTTTCGGTTAAAGTATTTAAAAAAAGTGTGCGCGCAAACATTTTTGGAAAGTCCACTTTGCAAACCGCAGAGCGATTCGGGTTTCAGGTTTCGGGTTTCAGGTTTATCAACTATGTTGATGATTTTCTACGCGCGTGCGCGCGAAATTTTCATTTTGAGGGTGCACGGGTGCCACATCGCCTTTGTATAAAGGCCGTGCACCCTCTTCGGAAGGGTGTCACGGGTGCCACAAGGGTGTAACGCGTTGGAAGTTGGAATTTAGAATTTGGAATTACGAAGTGCGGAAACTACTGGACAAAAATCTACGAAAATTTTACAAAAATAGTCTGAAGAAAGATTTGTGTCAGATTTTTGAAGATTTTTGTTTAAATGGCCCTTGGGGATGATAATCTTCGCCGCTTTGTGCCTTTCTTGAGACCCTTCGGGAACAAGCTAACAAGTTCGAGCGGTGTTTGCTTTTGAGAAATTCTCTAGAGAATTTTCCGCAAAACATCATCGAAAACAATGCAAAGTATCATCGGAAGCAACAAATTCTCTAGAGAATTTTTCACTGCTAACGCTAACTTTAACTCTAACGATAGTTTTATTCCGCACGCAGAGTGAACGGAGTAGGGAGAGAATAATGATAAAACTCCCTCCCTAAACAGGGAGGGCAGGGGTGGGTCTCCCTTTTTGTGGCATCCTTGTGGCACCCGTGACACCCTTCCGAAGAGGGTGCCAGCCCTTTGTTTATCGGCGATGTGGCACCCGTGCACCCTTAATCGCAAAATTTCGCGCGCACGCGCGAGACCTACCACTTTATCCCTTCTTTACTTCCAAATTATCCCCCTTCAATTTTGCGTTTTACGGATCATATACTCCCCGCACTATCAAAAAGGCTGCAATCCCATCAGCAGGGTTGCAGCCTTTCTATCGCTTATCGCGAGGCCATTCAGCCGGGCCTCATCGCCGATTATTCCTCTTCTTCGATGTCTCCCCAGAGGTTCGGGGTAGTAGGAGCGACTTCCTCTTCTACGAATTCACCTTGCTCCTTACCGCCTTGGATTGTTGTTTCCTCATCGCTAACGGATAAGACCAAATCCAGGAGAGCATAATTACTCTCAACCACTACTATATCACAAGTAGGAATTATATAATCCAATTTCTTTTCCATTATCTTATTTAATTACATACTTTTTACCGTTAACGATATATATACCTTGCTTCGGATTCTTAACACGACGGCCCTGAAGGTCATAAATCTCTTTTCCTGCTATATCTTCAGTAAGTACAATATCTTCTTGAATGCTCGTTGTGTAATCGCCAATAGAGAATGTAGCTTTCTTGGCGAAACTCTGCTGTTCCTCAGTCAATTCAGAATATGCCTTATTATCGGATAAAGGAGTATCCATGTTTAACTTGTAGAAAGCGAGCCCCTTTTGTCCTACAGAAAGAACATAGATTTTTCCGTCTCCTTTTTTCTCACTATCTCTGAAAGTAATATGGCCCTTCAAAAAATTACCACCCAATGGTGTTATGCTCTCCTTTTGTGATAATGGAACAATTTTATTGCTTGCAGGATCCTTACCGTTACATTCGATAATGACTGCCTGGTTTGCAGGAACCTTTCCATCTGCAACTTCCTGACATACCACTCTAAACTTGCCCTCGCTCTCATCACCATAAGGTACAATACTTTCATGATTGACATAATATGCAGTTCCGCTTTGCAACTGATAAGGGAAAGTAGTATACAAAGTCGTATAGAATTTGTCGCCTTTCTTCAAAGCCTCATTTGGAGCGAGACCAAAGTATTGTTGAGACAAAGTAGAGGTACTCAATTCCATGATTTCCCATTCTGATGCAGCTGAACGAGCAGCAGCAATGTCTGGTGTACCGTTGTTGTCACGGAAATAAATAGGTATGTCAACTTCTTGGCCAGATTGTGAAACGTGGTAATTTGCAGAAATCAAATAAGCACCTCCTGAAGCAGGTGTGATAGTTAACCCATATGTGTTGTCATTGATAATGCTTGAGCCTGGCAAAAAACCTACTGCTACGCCTTGTGAAACAATAGTTGCCTTTTCGATGCCAAGATCTTTACTATGCCCTGCAATAGTGAAAACACAGCCTGGATCAGAAATAGCCTGAGTCTCCTCTACAAGAGTGAAGGAACCATTAAACGATCCGACAGGGTTGGAGGTTCCTGTTGGTTTTGTGTATTTCTTATTGTTAGATAACTTTAAGTACTTACCTGTTGACTTGTTGCGAATAAAGCAATAATACTCTGTATCCGCTTTAACAAAATGGGCCACATAGACCAAAGTTTGATCACTTGTCGGAACAGTCACTTTTAACTCTTTACTCGTGGAAACAGTTTCTCCGTTCAATTCCCAATGGTCGAACGACCAACCATCGAATTCACTGCCATTAATGTTTGAAGCCATCAGAGTGATTGTTTCTCCCGGAGTCAATACTTCATCGAGGATATCAGCAGAGCCTATCGTTTCTTGTTCAGATGCGACTCTAGCTATGACGTTTCCCTGAAGTGCAAATTGTGCGGTGAATTTAAACTGACGACGAGTTGAGTATTCTCGATACTTCCAAATCAAGCCTTTTACTTTATAATTCGCCCCATCAGCATTGTATGTTAATGAGGCCGTTGTCGTCGATAGATTGCTGTATAGATTTCCTTCTCCGTCAGTCCACCTAAGGAAACGATAACCAGCATTTGCTGTAGCAGACAAGGTAACGGTCGTAGTGCAACCATAATCATTCCAACTACTGATAGTCTGGTCGTAATTCCTTGTATCTTCTGTTGTTGCTGCTGCATTTGAATTGTAACTAGCATAAACTTTTCCTGCACCAGTAGGTTGAACTGTTAACGTTGTCCGAAACGGGTACGTATTTTGGTTTGCTAAGCCTTCTTCAACGCCAAGGACAACGAATAGGCATATCAATAAGATATGCTTCAAACTATTCATGTATTTCTCTTTCATAATCTAATTATTTTAATCTATATCTTAAAAATGAATTAAAACTTCTAATGAAGAAAGAACCCGTAATCAGTTGATGCGTCCAGTCGAGAATACCGATGAAAGGCGTTGACAGGATGAAGAGCACCAGCATTATGCTATATCCAAGCCAGCAATACGATGCGGTCTTCTTGTTTCGAATCTGCCAGAACAATAGTGGAAGTGGCAGGAATACTACCAGATACCAGTTCCATTGGGTGACAAACATCTCCGAGAAGAATGTTACGTAGAGCATCAATAGGCTCACCAACAACTGCGCCGTGAAGAGCAATATGTCGTAGGCCTTAGCAACCTGATGCCAATGGAGCACCCATTCGGCAAGTGTGATGAGCAACGTTAGCAGTAGCAAACTACCAAAAACGATATTCGGCGTAATGGGTGTTGCTTTGTCTTGGCCGCTGCTCTCAACCAATGTCGTTCCCGGGTCCGTTATCACGAAACGGCTTACTCCTGTAGAGTCGTTGGTGATGGTCGCCTTACGAAGCATCGGGACAATGGTTTCAGGCGTTAACCTAAACTCCTGTATGGAGCGTCGGTCGTAAGCCGTTCCGCCAAAGGTGATAAACAGGAACTCCGCCCAGGGCGAATGTCTAACGGCATGCCGAAATAGTTCGCCATCGTTGAGTGTCTGCGGATATTCCAACTTTCCCCATTCAAAATGCTCACCAATGAGACAGCGCTGCACGTTCAGGATGGAGGTTGTCAGGCAATTGGTAAAGAGCAAATTGAAGTTGCGGTATGCTCCCGCCATCATCTCCTCGTCGAGCAGCCGCCACAATTCTTGTTTCTCGTGATGAGTGAGGTTCAGTTTATACTGCTTTAGTCCTCTCCCTGCCCGACGTGTATCCCTAATGAACGTATCTGTAGGCACAGCAATATATTTCGCCTTCGCCTTTCCTGCTATGCCCGTCATGAATGTGCCGAAGTTCGGATCACTCTCGAACGTGAAGACGTAGTCAAGTCCAAATGAGGGACACTCCATGCGGAGCGTGGCATGACCGAAAACAGAATACAGCGCAACTAGCGGTTCTGCAATCACCAGGCTTGCCGTCACGAAGTTGCTGCTATCGGGTAGCACCTTAACGGAATCGTTAGGGGATGAATGCGCTCCACTCACCCATGTCAATAGCATAGCCAGCACGGCCAACAATCTCAACATTATTATCCTAATTTTAACTATATATTGCACTAATGCGCTGCAAAGATACGAATTAGAAGCACTTCTACATGAAAATCTTTTTAATAATTCACAATATTTAACTAAAGAGAATGCATTAGCAACTTCCCGCCACCGCCACTTTCATAAACAAAAAAAACTTCGAGGAAAAAGACCCCGTAAGCAAAAAATGCTGGCAATACTCACTTTTTCCACTTTATGATTTCCATTTTATGGAAAAAAATAGTTATCTTTGCCAACAAATAATAATCAAACAAAAACGATATATGAAGAAAACTATCTGCTATCTGCTTCTGCTTTGCGCTGCGCTCTTCATCGGCGGAACGAACGGTGCATCGGCAAAGGGCGATTTCGAGATTGCCCCAATCTCACTGACCAAGGCCGACCTGAAACCAGAACTCACATTTACGGATCTGGACTGCAATTTCGGAGAGGATATTACGGCCATTACGCACACAAATGCCACAGGCCGTCCCGATTTTTCCATCACGACAAGCCCGAAATTCACACCGGAACCCAAATACCAACTGACGTGGATGCGCACCAATCCGGGCGTGAAACCCTATAAGTTCATTGACGACCTGACATTTGTGGGCGTGCCACTCTTCGTGGCGGGCATCATCGCCAAGAGCGAAAAGAAATCGTTCCGACAGAACACTCCTGACAACAAACACACGCTGCTGACGGATTTCAAGACCAGAATCGACGACTATTCGCAGTTCTTCGGCCCCGTGGTGACTACCGGTCTGAAGATCGGGGGCGTGGAAGGACGCTCCGACTGGGGGCGCTATCTGGCCTCAACGGCTATGTCGTATGGTATCATGGCCGGTCTGGTGAACAGCATTAAATATTCGGCCAAGGAGATGCGCCCTGATGGAAGTACGGCCAACTCATGGCCTTCGGGCCATACGGCCACGGCCTTTGTGGGCGCCACGCTGCTGCATAAGGAGTATGGCATGACGCGCTCGCCCTGGTATTCGGTAGCCGGCTACGGTGTGGCCACGGCTACGGGCGTGATGCGCGTGCTGAACAACCGCCACTGGGTGAGCGACGTGCTCTCGGGGGCAGGTATCGGTATCATGTCAACCGAACTGGCCTACGCCTTCAGCGACCTTATCTTCAAGGGCAAAGGTCTGCTTCGCGGCGACATCAGCAACAATAAGAGCATTATCTACAATCCCTCGTTTTTCTCCATCTCGATGGGTATTGGCTTTGGTTCGAAGGATCTTAGTTTCGACCTGGAAAAACTGGATGTGAGCCTCGATGAGGGAAAAGCCCTTAACCTGAAGTTCGGCGCTTCAACAGCCGTAGGTGCCGAGGGTGCCTACTTCTTCAATAAATATATTGGCGTGGGTGGCCGCCTGCGCGTGAACAGTTCGCCTATCAAGGGATGGGAAGGTATCGAGAATATAGCCTGGAACGACATGGTCAACCAACTTTTTGCCGAAGAGAATTTCGAAACTGAGGAAATGACTGAATTTATCACCGGCCGTGGAAATGAGGGAGATCCTGACTACAGCCCTCCCATCTTGACTGATGCAGAGTTTGTCATCAAGAGCGACCACCTGACAGAGTTCTCCGTTGACCTTGGCGCCTATTTCAACTGGCCGCTCTCCGACCGCTTTGCCCTCGGTTCAAAACTGCTCATAGGCCGCAGCATCATGCAGGAGGTAGACCTCAATGCAAAAGTTACAGGTGGAAAGCGTGATGTGATTTACGACGAAGACACTTTTGAAGGAAAAATAATATGCGTGCCCGGCACTTACTCCTCCGATTGGGACTATTTCACCGTAGGCGGTAACAACACCCTGAAGTTCGGTACAGGCATCTCGCTCACCTACGCCTATAAAGAGAATTACGCCTGGCGCTTGTTCCTCGACTATGACTATTCACGCAAGACCTACACCATGGAGTATGACCCTGGCCAATATGTGCTGGATGCCATGGGATGGAGCAGTGAAGATCCTGATTTAGTACCCAATGAGATTCAGCAAATCAAGAAGAACCGCCACACATTCATCCTCGGCGGATCGTTCACGATTTCTTTCTGATTTTGGCGTGATAACGTGATGACGTAATAACGGTATAACGTAATAACGTAATAACGAAAAAAATGAAAACTATAAATCTTTCAGAACAAAACTCGGTGCTCAGCCAGTATCTGGCTGAAATCAGGGACATCGAATATCAGAAGAACCGCTTGCTCTTCCGCAACAATATCCGACGCATCGGCGAGATGATGGCTTTCGAGATTTCAAAGGCGCTCACCTTCGAACCTTCGTTTGTGGAGACCCCATTGGGAACGGCCAATCTGGCACTGCCGAAAGACAAGCTGGTGATTGCCACCGTGCTGAGGGCCGGGCTGCCTTTCCATGAAGGTTTCCTGCATGTGTTCGACCACGCAGAGAACGGCTTCGTCAGTGCCTATCGCATGTACACCAACCGCGAACATACGGAAGTGGGCATCCACACGGAATACATGGCAGCACCGTCGGTGGAAGGAAAGACGCTGATCATCGTCGATCCGATGCTGGCCACGGGCGGAAGCATGGCTGCTGCCTACGAAGCTCTGCTGAAACACGGCACGCCGAAAGCCGTACATATCGCCGCAGTGATAGCCACACCGGAAGGCATCGATGTGGTGAAACAGGCTGTGAACCCCGAGAACACCACGCTATGGACTGCCGCCATCGACCCCGGCATGAACGAACATAAGTATATCGTGCCAGGTTTCGGTGATGCAGGCGATTTGTGTTTTGGGGAAAAGATGTAAAAAAGAGACCCTCTAAATCCCCCTTAGAAGGGGGACTTGCAGATATACAAAAGCCACCTCCTTTGGGGTGGCTTTTTGTTTTTGTTGCGAATTTGAAAGTCCCCCTTCTAAGGGGGATTTAGAGGGTCTCTCCTATTTCACCTCCCAAATATCATTAGTTTCCTGAAGTTCAGCGAAGTTGTGATACTTCTTCTGAGCCTTCACCTCTTCAATCTGAGCGGTTACGCTGTCATCATAGGTGGGGGCATCCACATCGCGGATGACACCGAGGGCAATGGGGAAGCCGTCGTTGTTACCCATCAGGGCAAGCTTCAACTGCAGCGTGTTGTCCTCACAGTGGGCATCATGAACGAGGATGTCCTTCTCCGTGATGCCGTTCTCACCAATCTTCACGATTTTCAGGCCGAAACCTTCCTGCACGAGTCCAAACTCATTGTTGGGACCAAAGATGAGGGGCTTGCCATGCTCCACGTAGATGGCATTCTCCTTACGGGCATCGGGCTTATAGACGGCATCATGACAATGGTCGTTGAAGATGACGCAATTCTGCAGAATCTCGCAGACGGCAGCACCCTTGTGGTTGTAGGCTGCCTTCAGAATCTCTACCGTTCCCTTGGCATCAGTGGCCACGGCACGGGCAAAGAAGTGGCCGCGGGCACCGAAACAGAGTTCGGCAGGACGGAACGGATCTTCCACCGTGCCGTAAGGTGACGACTTGCTCACGAATCCACGGGGAGAAGTGGGGCTATACTGTCCCTTGGTCAGACCATAGATGCGGTTGTTGAGCAGGATCATATTGAGGTTGATATTACGGCGGTTGGCATGGATGAAATGATTACCACCGATGGCCAGACCATCGCCGTCGCCGGAAACCTGCCAAACGGTGAGGTTGGGGTTAGCCACCTTGGCACCGGTAGCAATCGCGGCTGCACGTCCGTGGATGGTGTTCATGCCGTAGGTAGCCATATAGTGAGGCAGACGGCTGGAGCAGCCGATACCCGAAATCACTGCAACATCTTTGGGGGCTACGCCAATCTCGGCCATAGCCTTATGGAGCGATGCCAGGAAGAAATGGTCACCGCAACCCGGACACCAGCGAGGCTGTCCTTTCTTGAAATCAGAAGCCCCCCACCGACTCCCCCCTTGGGGGGAGAATTCTATATTATTACTGATATTTTCCATATTCTTTATAAATTTCGTTTAATTGTTTTTATTACTTTTTCTATATCTCCTATGACTTCTTCGTTAGTGAAACGAATCACTTTGAAACCATTTGATTCCAGCCATTGCTGACGCTGTTCGTCACTGACTTGCTGCTCAGGCAACTGGTGATAGCCACCATCAAGTTCTATAACCAGCATTGCTGGTATGCAAGCAAAATCTGCAATAAACTCGCCAATGATATGCTGACGTCTGAAAGGATGACCGAGTTGTCGTGACTTAATACACTTCCAGAGAATACTCTCTGCTTCTGTAGGATTCTTACGATTCTCTTTGGCAAACTCTTTCAGCAAGTCATACATACAAGGATCAGCAGTCTTAAACTGGAAATCCGTCATAGCAGACTTATTCCTCCCCCAGGGGGGAGGTTAGGAGGGGGCTGAAACTTTTTACGAGTTCTTCTACTATGAAAGGCTGACCCTTGACCTGATTGAACTGGAAGGGAACGAAGTTGTCGACCTTCATGCGCAGATAGGCAGCCAGCTGACCCATGTTCTGCTCGGCCACCACCACCTTTTTATATTTAGAGAGCACCTCGGCAGTGTTCTTGGGCAGCGGGTTGATATACTTGAAGTGGGCCTGAGCCACCTTGTAGCCCTTCTGGCGAAGCTCGTCCATAGCAGAACGCAGATGACCATAGGTGGAACCGAAGCCCACAATGAGCAGATCGGCATCATCCACATCGCCGTCAACCTCCAGATCGGGAACCTCAATGTTGGCAATCTTCTGCTGACGCAGACGAGTCATCAGGTCGTGGTTCTCAGGATTGGTAGAGATGGCACCTGTCTGAGAATCCTTCTCCAATCCGCCGAGAATATGCTCGAAGCCCTCGCGTCCGGGCACTGCCCAGTAGCGGGTGCCGTTCTCAGCACGCATATAGGGTGTCCACTTGCCTTTCAGTTCCTCGGGAACATACGGCGGATTGATGGCGGGCATCTTGTCGAGGTCGGGAAGCTTGAAAGCACCCGAACCGTTTGCACAGTAAGCATCGGTGAGCAGGATGACGGGAGTCATGTGCTCCAAGGCTATCTTGCAGGCCATATAGGCGGCATCGAAGCAATCGGTAGGACTGGTGGCAGCCATCACCGGCATGGGACTCTCACCGTTACGGCCAAAGAGAGCCTGCAGGAGGTCGGTCTGTTCCGACTTCGTGGGAAGACCCGTGGCAGGACCACCGCGCTGAACGTCGAGCACTACCAGTGGCAACTCCATGATGACGGCAAGGTTCATGGCCTCACTCTTCAGGCAGATGCCAGGACCAGAGGTAGAAGTCACGCCCAAAGCACCGGCAAAAGAAGCACCGAGGGCAGAAGCACAGCCAGAGATTTCGTCCTCACACTGCACCGTGGTGACACCCAGCGACTTGTGCTTAGACAGTTCGTGGAGCACGTCGGTAGCCGGCGTGATGGGGTAAGAACCCAGATAAAGCTTCAGTCCGGCCTTCTCGGCAGCAGCAATGAAACCGTAGGCCGTGGCCTTATTACCCGTGATATCCATATAGCGGCCAGGCTCCTTTACCTTCGACTCGATGCGATACACGTTCATAGCCGAAGAATGCGTGTTGTGGCCATAGTCGTAGCCAGCCTGAATCACCTTGATATTGGCCTCAGCGATGGCGGGCTTCTTGGCAAATTTCTCCTTGAGGAAATTGAACACCAGGTTCAGGTCGCGGTCGAAGAGCCAGCAGACGAGTCCCAGGGCGAACATATTGCGGCATTTCAGCACGGCCTTGTTGTCCATTCCAGAGTCGGCCAGGGCGTCTTTCACCATCTGCGTGAGAGGGCACTGGATAACGCGGTCGGGATCAACACCCATCTCGCCGAGATAGTCTTCCGTCTGGAAGGCAGCCTTCTTCAGGTCGTTGGGACCGAACGAATCCGTGTCGATAATAATCGTGGCTTGTGGCTTGGCATACTTCAGCTGCGTCTTCAGCGCAGCAGCGTTCATGGCCACCAGCACGTCGGCCTTATCGCCCGGCGTGTAAACCTTTCCGGCACCGATATGCACCTGGAAGCCGGAGACACCCGTCAGCGAACCCTGCGGGGCGCGGATGTCGGCGGGATAGTCTGGGAATGTTGAGATACCATTACCTACGGTAGCAGAGACCGTAGAAAAGATGTTTCCGGCCAACTGCATACCGTCGCCGGAGTCACCCGAGAAGCGGACCACCACCTGGTCCAGTTCCTTAATGTCCAATTTTTCTGCCATAATATCTTGTTCTATATATGTAATGCTGATTAAACGGGTGCAAAGTTCGCTATTATTCTTGAAAAGCCCAAATATTTTCGCATAAAACTTCACTTTTCGGCATAGAAAGTGCATACAACAAACAATATTTGACACAAAAGAACCCTTTCAGCGTGTATTGCTTACACTTTGAAAGAGTTTCTTCTGATTAAAAATACAATTTGAAATCCGTGTGCGTATATCAAATTGAATATAAATACATTTTACACCTCTTGTAAGGGGAGGCATTAAGACATGGTTTTATTCACCATCGCGCAGACGCACGAATCCGACCATACGTTTTCGGCCGTCTCTATCATATCAATAATCGTATAGATGGGGAGAATGATACCCAGCACACTCACCGGGGCACCGATGCCCGACATCAGGGAAAAAGTGAGGAAATAGCACCCCATCGGCACCCCGGCATTGCCCACGGCAGAGATGACCGAGATAAGGAGCCAAAGGAGCATGGTGGTCCAGGTGAGGGGCATACCGCCATTCTGCATCACGAAAAGGGAGGTCACCAGGATAAAAGCAGCACAGCCATTCATATTGATGGTGGTACAAATGGGCAGCACGAAACGGGCTACACGCGGCTGCGCCCCCAACCGCTCCTCGGCACTCTGCATCGTCACGGGCAGCGTAGCGGCACTGCTTTTCGTGAAGAGAGCCATCAAGACGGCGGGCATCATCGCACGAAGTGCCTGTAGCGGATTGATGCCGCGAGCCAACAGAAACAGGGGAAGCACCACAAAAAACTGCAACGCATTGCCACCCAAGATGACGGCCACATATTTACCCAACGAAGCCAAGGCCACACCCGCCGAGAGCTGGGAAGAGAGCTGGGCCGAGAAAGCCACGATACCCAAGGGCAACGTCCAGATAAGCCAGCGAATCAGCAGGAAGAGCAACTCCTGAAGTCCGTGCAGGAAATTCACCACCGCCTTTTTGCCCTCCGTCTCAGGCAGACGTGCCAGTCCCAGTCCTATGGCTATGGAGACCAGCAAGATGCTGAGCACATTGCCTTCCAGGAAGGGCTTTATCACATTGCCGGGAATGACCGCCAGGATATGATCATAGAAAGACACTTCGGGCGTCAGTCCCAGCGAGTCAACGTTTGCCCCTGCCGTGGGCACCGACAGATTCTCGGGAGCCACCACTACGTAGAGCAACAGTCCGACAGCCGCGGCCACGACAGTCGTGAAGAGCGTATAAAACAATGTCTTCCTGAAGATACGCCCCGTGTCCTGCTGCCGTCCGAACATGGTGAGCGTGGTGATGATGGCCAGCGCTATGGTGGGCACGGCCAGCAACTGGAACAGCCGCGTATAGACCGTAGCCACGAAATCCATCAGGCCATTAAGCCATTCCACGCCCAGCAACCCCAACACAGCACCCGCCACGAGGGCGCCAATCCATAACAAAAGATTTCTCATATTATATACTCCACGTTATCAGTATTCTCAAGTTTGTCCATAAAATAATAGACCTGCTTGCGCCACCAGGCCCAGTCGTGGGCAGAGTCGTATCCCCAATAGTCAACCCACGCCGGAACATGATGCTCCCTGAGCAGAGCATCCATCTGACGCGTACTTTCCAACAATTCATCCTCCCACGCACCCTGTCCCACGCAGAGGATGATGCGCCGCTGGCGATATACGTCCCAGTAAGGATGGTCGGCGGGCATATGCTGCAGGAAATCATAGGGCGAGTTGTCATAGACCAACGGATCCTGATAGTTCGGGAAGAAATAGCCGGCATAGTAGAGACCACTCAACGCCAGCAACGAGTCAAACAAGTCAGGCCGACGGAAAAAGAAATTACCAGCATGGAAACCGCCCATCGAGCAGCCTGTCACGATAAAAGTCTCATTTGAGAAATGACGAACCTCGGGTATCAATTCATCCACAACATAATGAAACCAACGCTCATGTAATGATATTCGCTGATGGTGGTCGCCATTCACGTCAGACCATGTCTCACGGTCAATGCTGTCCACGCAGATAAGGCGAATCTGCCCTCTGTCGATAAACTGCGAGAGTGTGCCCACCATGTCGAAATCCTGATAATCGTAGAAACGTCCGTCCTGCGAGGGGAAGACCAATACGGGATGTCCCTTTTCACCGTAGGTCTTATACTCCATATCGCGATTCAGGTTTGTGCTGTAGTGCTTTTTATATTGTATTTCCATTTTTCGTTTATTATTGACATAACGTATCGGTTTTCGCATTATTGTGAAGATCAGGCCTTCTCGTGGACATAAGCCACGAAAGACTCTACCTCCTCGTAGGTCTTCAGGCGGACGGTAAACATCTGCTGCCCCATCGCCCCCGAGAGTATCTCCGGCATCCGTTCCTGCATGACCATCTGCCCGGCATAGCGTTCAGCCACCTCAGCATCGCTGTGACGGTAGCTATAGATGTCGCGCCGAGAAGCAAAGGCACAATAATACTCATCCTTCCACGGCAACGACAGGGCGTTGCCCCTATCGTGCTGATAACCGGCTGCCGTCTGCGACTTGTCGTAGGCTATCATATCCGCCCAAATGCGATACACATCCGTACTGTGAGCGAAATTGATCATATCCGGCGTATAGCCTCCGGCGGGGCGCATGTTCACCTCCAATGCCACGAAGTCACCCTTCTGCCCCAGTCCCTTGCGGTCACAGTCAAGGCGGAAAAACTCCAGGTGCACAAAGCGGCTTTTCACGCCAAAGGCTTCCACCGTCTGCCGTCCCAGTGCACGCAGACTCTCAGGCATCACGGGAGCCACATAGTAAGACAAGTCCAGCTGCCGGTTCACGATATCCATAATCGAAGGCGGCCACACCGTCATCGACTCAAACAATGGCCTCGACCGACTGTCAATCACGGCATCATACGAACAGATGTCACCCGTGATGAATTCCTCCACCACATATTGCGCCACGCTTTGCACCGTTTCGAAGAAACGGCTCAGCTCCCCGAAGTCAGCAATCTTGTAAGTCCCGCCGGCGCCCACGCCCACATTTGGCTTGGCGATGACCGGAAAACCTACATCCTGTGCAAAAGCCTCCACGGCATAGTAGCCCTCAGCGCATTGAATCTGCCGGGCCGTGGGGATCCCTCCCTTGGCAAAGTATTTCTTCATGGCCGACTTCTCCTTCACGGCCTGCACCTCGTCGGCCTGCAGTCCGGTCGTCACATGGAAGTCGGTCCGCAGCCGTGCATCCTGCCCCAGCCAATACTCATTGTTCGACTCTATCCAGTCTATCCGGCCGTACTTGAAGGCAAAGAAAGCCACGGCGCGATACACCTCATCGTAGTTCTCCAGATTGCTCACCCGGTAATACTCCGTGAGCGAACCTTTCAGCTCGGCCGACAACTGATCATACGGTGCATCGGCAATGCCCAGCACACGCACGCCGTTGCGCTGCAGGCGCTGGCAAAACTCCCAGTAGGTATGGGGGAAGTGGGGTGATATGAATACGAAGTTCATTTTCCAGTCTGATGAGTCTTACGCCAGTTATGGGCGTAGTCGATGACAGCACGCAGCTTATCCCAGTCTGTAGTGCCGGGCACGGTGCAGTCGGCACCGAGGATGAAGTTAGGTGAAGCGTTTTCCAAAACCTTATCTACAGCAGCCTTGGCTTCCTCTATGCTGCCGTTGGCTATAACGCCAAGACGCTCCAGTCCGCCAAAGATAGGACGGCCAAAACGTTTTTGGGCTTCTTTGAGATTAAGGGAGGTTCCATCTGAGAAGTTCAGGGGTACATTGATAATGCTGGCAGGATAATCGGCAAAGGCATAGAGCGCCTCAGCGTTCTTGAACGGAGTGCCATAGTCGCAGATATGAAGGATATTGATTTCACCTATCTCATTGGCCACCTCAGATACGTGCTTATCCCACTGGCGCACCTGCTCTTTCCAGATTTTCTCGGGCAAAGAATTGCCGTCACCGCCCTGAGAAGATACATAGAAGCCGTCGGCACCGCGCCTGCGGGCAGCCCTCAGGTAGTTCTCGATAGAGAGCGAAAGGTTCTTGATGGCCTGTCCGAAAGCCTTGGGGTTCTCGCTGGCCAGCTTCTTCAGGTCCTTGCCGCGGCCTAAGGTCTGATGGGCCAGTGCAAGCGGCGAATATACTGTCGGCAGTATGAAAGCCTCACCCTTAAACTCACGGGCAAGGTCCTCAATAACGGCTACCTGTGGTTCAAAGAAATCCTCGCCATATACGGGCACTTTCTCCCAGTCCTTTCCCGTCTGGATATCAATCTTGGGAACGGCAATTTCATAGAACACTTTTACAAAGTCCATGTTTGTGGAACGGTAGAAATCCTTATGATCCTGTACGGCCTTGCGTCCGAGTTTGTTCTCGAAATGCAGGAAGAAAGCAGCCGGCACATACTCGTTGGGGCGGCTCTGGTCGAGCACCTGAAGGATGCGTTCACGCTTATTGTTTGCTGTACTTTCCGACTGAGCGGCAACTTGCTGGATGCCAGCAGCCACAATGAGGGCTAAGGCGATGGCTTTTACATTGATCTTTTTCATAATGCTATTCTATTAAAATTATTATATCTATTTACTTTTCCCTTTTTACTGATATTCCGGTCCATAAGGTCCGCCGTCGGTCTCACCGCTATAACCCCAGTTCTGCTCCAGATTCGGATTAAGGATTATCTGATCCTGTGGCAAAGGCAGATAGTAGTTACGCTTCGAGACGTTCTTGATTTTAAGGGGTTCTGAAGCTGGGGTATTGGCTTTGACATGCGTTACGAGAATATGCCAACGCTTGAGATCAAACCATCGCTGTCCCTCGAGGATAAACTCATTCCAACGTTCTTGCCGTACGGCCTGACGGAACTGTTCCTGCGTTAGTCCGCTCAGTTCCAGAGGAGAACCATCGGAGGGAGTGAGTTGCGCCTTCTCATACGGACTCCAATAGGCACGGCGACGAATCTGATTGATGGCATCATAGGCGGCTGCCGTTGGACCATTCAGTTCGTTTTCAGCCTCAGCCTTGATGAGCAGCACCTCGCCGTAGCGGATAATCAGTGTGTTTGTGCTATGACCGGCAGCATTGCCGCTTGATTCCGGCTTGGCATAGTTCAACGAATCTATATATTTGCGGAAACGTGGAACGGTGAACACAAAGTCAGTACCCGTATTAGGATTGTAAAGGCGTTTTGCCCAAGAGCCGTCACGGCGCTGGTCGCGGTAATCCATTTCCGTATAGTAGCGGTCACTGGTGGCCAGCAGCACAGGCTCTGCATCGCTCCAGTTGGTAGCAAAGGTGCAGTGACCCGTGATATTCCCGTTGATTGTTCGGTCATGCTCCACCGTGAAGATATGCTCAGGGCCGTTCTTCTTATCTACTGACCAGTTGTCGATAAACTTCTCCAACAGATGATACTTTCCTGAATTGATCACCTTCTGGGCGTAATCGGAAGCTTTCTGGTAGTAGGCTTTCTGATTAGCCTTACCCTGTTCTGTGAGTGTCTGTGCCCAAGTAAGGTAGATCTTCGAGAGCATGGCTGAAGCTGCCAGACTTGAGGGTTTACTGTCACGGTTGGAATAGTTAGCAGGCAATTGCTCGGCAGCGGTGAAGTCGTCTACGATTTGTGCATACACTTCATCGATGGAATTGCGGGGAGCCCCTTCTCCCTCACCGTCTTTCAGCACGATGGGCACTCCGCCGAAATAGCGAACGAGATTGAAGTACATCAGCCCGCGCAGAAATCGGGCCTCATTGATATAGTTCTGCCGTATCTCTTCTTTGAGCCAGTCAGCACCACTCACTTTCTCAATGAGCACATTTGCACGATTGATGGCCGTATAGTGTTCTTCCCAGGCGTAGCCCACGAAGAGGTTGTTTGGAGAGACAGCAAAATTACTGATTTCGCGGATATGGGCAGAGTTTGTCTGTGCACCGGCTTTCACATAGTCGGTCTGCAAGTCATTGAGATAAACACTCTGGTTATTATACATACCGTAAAAACCATCCACCGTGAACTCCTGATAGATGCCGTTAATGGCAGTCTCAATGTCTTCCTTGCTCTTGTAAAAGTTGTCCTTGTCGATAGAACTCAGCGAGGTCTGTTCCAGATCTGCGCATGAGGTGAAAGAGAGGAGAGAGGAGAGAGGAAAGAGGAGAGAGAATGCTGCTGCCAGCATCTTCGAATAACTGATTCGTATGTTTGTATTCATAACTGTAAACTATATAACTATAAAACTTAACAACTGAAAAACTCGTAAATTACAACGTTATTCCTACTCCCACCAAAACGGTCTTCGATGTAGGATACGTACCGTTGTCTATGCCCTGATACAAGGTGCTTGTCTCATCGCTTCCACTCCGGTTTGACTCGGGATCATTACCTTTATAACCGCTGAAAGTGAAGAAGTTCTGCAACGAGACATAGAGGCGCAGGGAAGCATCTCGCGTGATTTTGCGTAAAGGCAGGGTATAGCCCAGTTGTATATTACGAATCTTCAGATAAGAAGCATCCTCTACAAAGCGATCGTCGGTATAGATAGACGTGGCATTTGATGCCTTGGCGATGGTGTTACTGGGATTTGTCTTTGTCCAGCGGTTAACCACATCGGCTAACGGGTTGTAGTAGTAGCCATTGCCCCGCTCAAGACGGCAGCGCATCTCATTGAAAAGCTTGTTGCCATAACTACCGCTGAGACTCACGAAAAGATCGAAATTCCGATAGGCCACCTTCGTACTCAGGCCATAAGTAAACTTCGGCTGGATATTGCCTAATACCACGCGGTCGTTTTCGTTGACTACTCCGTCGTTGTTGACATCCTCAAACTTCGGGTTTCCTGGTTCCACCACGGCAATGGTCTGCGTAGGCAGTTTTGAGAGATCTTCATCGCTTTGGATGATTCCTTTGAAACGGTAGCCGTAGAAAGATCCGAGCGGTTCACCCACTTTCACGATAAGGGGATTGGTATAGCCGTGAGAGGGTATGAAATAGTCGGCATTTCCCAGTGAGGTCACCTCATTCTTATTGTGGGCAATATTGGCGTTGGCTGTCCAGTGCCAGTTCTTATCATCGAGGAGCACACCGCCCACTTCGAGTTCCACACCTTTATTGGTCACGGAACCCACATTCCGGAGAACCGTTGAGAAACCCGTAACCTGTTCTACCGGCACATTAAGCAGCAGGTCGGAAGTCTTCTTGTAGTAACCGTCAAGGGTTACGGTGAGACGGCTGTTGAAGAAACCGGTACTGAGTCCCACGTTATAGGAGGAGGTGGTCTCCCATTTCAAATCGGGATTCGATTTGTTGGAAATGATGTAGCTGGTAGCCCGCTGACCATTGACGGTAATCGTACGAGGCACCACGTTGGACGAAAACTGATAGTCACCGATTTCCTGATTACCCACCACACCCACGGAGGCACGCAATTGGATGAAATCCACCTTCTTGCCCAAATGCAGCCATTTCTCCTTATCGATATTCCATGAGGCACCCAGTGAAGGGAACCATCCCCAACGGTGGTTGGCGGCAAAACGGCTACTGCCGTCGGCACGTAGCGTCAGCGAGGCATTATATCGGGAATCGTAACTGTAGTTCAGACGGCCAATCCATGACTGTAGCGTTGAAACATAATGACTGCTCGAAGAGGGGTTGGTGGTACTGGCCGAACCGAGATTCTCGTAACCCGTAGCATCATTACTGAAGCCATAGGCAGATGTAGCAATACTGCTGCGGTCTGTGCGCTGGGTGGTATATCCAACCAATGCCGTCAGCGAATGCACGTTCTTGAAAACCTTACTATAAGTGGCTGTAAACTCTGCCTGCCAAGTATGCGTCTTGTTTTGTCCTACGGAAGCATAGCCGCTGTTGGCCAGTCCGTCGGTAGTATATGAAGGAGCATAGTAGCTCTGGCGTGTGTTGGAAATGTCGGCACCAATGGCGGCCTTCAACTTCAATTCAGGAATGAGCGTCCATTCTGCAAATCCTGATCCTATCACACGCGTATTCTCAGTCTCCGACTTATAGTTCAGCATATCACTGATGGGATTGCCCACTTTTCCGTTATAGATATCCACACTCGTCGGCGTGGGGTCATAGTTGAATGAACCGTCAGCATGGTAGATAGCAGTATAGGGAGTGTGCGAAATGGCACCATACCAGCTGTTGGCAGCAAACATGGAACTGTGGTCTGACATGCCCGTCATCCTGTTGTAGGCACCACTGGCATTGACACCTACCAACAGATTCTTAAAGACATTGCGCTCGTAATTCACACGTCCGGCATAGCGCTTCAGCCCGGTATTCAGCAGGATACCCTCCTGATCCTTAAAACTGCCACTAATACTGTAGCGTGAAATCTCATCACCGCCAACAGCCGAAAGCTGATGTTCCTGAGTGAAGCCCGTCTGCAGGGCAGCATCCTGCCAGTCATAAGTAGCCGTTGGCGTATCCACGGCATAGCCCACTTCACCGTTTTGGTACAGTTCATTCCAAAGGTCAGCCCACTGCCATGCATCCATGAAGTCAAGTTTCTTGGCTATGGTGCTCCATCCAAAGGTGGTGGAGTAATTGATGTTGTTACGTCCATGCTTACCCTTTTTGGTTGTGATGATAATCACACCGTTGGCTCCACGCGTTCCATAGATAGCTGTGGCCGATACATCTTTCAACACCTCAATACTCTCAATATCTGAAGGGTTCAGGAAAGCCAGCGGATCCAAGGAGGCATCACTGCCTCGCGAACCGGTTTTGGTTGTCGATGAAGAGTTATAGACAATAAGACCGTCTATAACATAAAGAGGCTCGTTGCCACCAGTGATGGAATTACCGCCACGGATGCGGATAATGCTTGCAGCACCCGGCTGTCCTGAAGTGGTGGTTACATTCAATCCTGCCACGGCTCCTTGCAGGGCACTCTCCACGGAAGTGTTTGTCTGGCGGAGAATTTCTGTATCCACCGTGGAGATACTGGAGGTGAGTTCCTGACGCTTCTGCACGCCATAACCCACAACAACCACTTCGCTGAGGCGGTTGCCGCCCGGCACAAGTTGTATTTCAAGTGGTTCTTCGGCATCATAGACGTCCACGTCCAATGTCCGGTAACCCACATATTGCACACTGAGTGTGAGTGGCAGTTTTACATTCGTCTGGAGTGTGAAGTTTCCTTCAATATCTGTAACGGCACCCAGTTCCTTACTATTCTTAGGTACCAACGAAGCACCGATGAGCGACTCTCCTGTACGGGCATCCGTGATACGGCCCGTGATGGTGGTCTGCGCTTCAGCAGCGAGCGACAGCAGCACACCTAATAACAAAATAACAATCTTTTTCATTTTCATACACACATTTGTGGCTATCATCCCCAGACTTCCTTTTACGGAAGTCCCAGGGGATGACCACGATTAAAACAAGCAACGTTTTATTTCTTGACGCTGGTAGCCTATCGTCTGGCTATATCCTGATGATGCAGACTGCGCTGCTGGGAGATAAGATCCTTCTGTGAAAGCGTAAGCAGACCGTATTCGTGTAAATACTGCTGGCCATCGGTGAGCACCCAGTTGACAAAACGGTTCAACTGCAGGTTGTTCACATCGAAAGCAAATCCTATCTTTTCCACATCAATTCCTTCTACGGTATGGGTCTCCAAGGCCTCAAGCACTTCATCGAGCGAGGCTGTCAGGTCTATTTTCTTGCTGTCATCGAGCGAAGCCACCTGCAACTGGTCTTTCAGATGTCGGCTCTGCAAGTCGTAGAGATTTCCCAGTGCACTGATACCCAGTCCCCAAGCGTCTTCTCCTACGGCCTTATTCAGGAAACGGTCGTCACCCTGAATGCGCTTGCCGCGATAATCGGCAGCTGTGAGTCCGTAGGCAGCAGCATACGGGAGTGCTACTGAAAAACTCTGAGCACCCGTGTAGATGTGAAGTTTATCCTCCAACTTATCTGATTTCTCTTCGCTCAGATCGTCTTTCTCGAAAAGCAGGTTCTTAATACGTTTGTCGTTCAGTTTTTTCTTGGCTATCAATGCGGCAGCCTCGGAGTCTTTGCCCGTAAACGGTACAATGGCGTAACGGCCAAAGAAGACTGTCTCGCCTCTTTCCTCTTTCCTCTCTTCTCTTTCCTCTAATACAAAGATAATGGCGTTATCCTTTTTTTGCCCCAATTGAAAACTGAGATCACTGTTGATCTTCTGGTATTCGGCAATCCAGCGCTCCACCAATGGGCGTACAAAACCTGGAGCCTTGATATTAACGGTTTGTGTCTGTGCCTCGGCACTGTTAATTTGCAGCAAGAAAAGCGCTACGATGATATACTGTATCTTTTTCATATCTTCTATACCTTATTTTATTATTTATAATACGTTGTCTATTCTCTGTCGTCATTATTTTCATTATATTCATTTCGCTGCTTGGGCAGCAACACATTCGTACCATACATGCTGCCATGGAATGGCTACGCATACAACAGTTCATTGTTCTCATTGCTCTTTTTAGGTTTAAAACGTTCAACATTTGAGTACATTAAAATCTCTGGTGCAAAGGTACGCTGATTCCTGCAACGGGGAAATACTACGGGCGTGGTATTTTCCGTCACCTATAATGGTTAGAAGGTGTACCACAAACGTGGTATTTTCTGGCAGAGACCCAAATTTTCACGTCCTAAAACTTGAAAAAAGAAAAACATAATAGCTACTTTTGCAGCCATTACATCATTATAACCAGAGAAAGAGATGAAAAAACAGACGCAAGCCATCCACACCCGCTACGACCGCCCCGATGCATACGGGGCGCTGAGTATGCCCATATATAATAATGTGGCATACGAGTTCGAAGACGCGCAGACCATGAGTGATACTTTCAGAGGAAGAATCCTTGCCCCTGACTACTCGCGGACGATGAACCCAACCGTGACGCATCTGGAAAACAAGGTAAGGGAACTGACGGGAGCCCGGCATGTAACGGCTTTCAACTCAGGCATGGCTGCCATCAGCAATGCACTGCTGGCTCTGAGCGGACAAGGCCGAAGTATCGTCACCTCGCGACATCTCTTCGGAAATACATTTGCCCTGCTCACGCAGACGCTGCTACGTTTCGGTGTGGAGACGCGCCTGGTGGATCTTACCGATCTCTCATCGGTAGAGGCTGCCATCGACCAAACCACCTGTGCCATATATCTGGAGGTCATCACCAACCCCCAACTGGAAGTGGCTTCACTGGAAGACCTCTCAAGAATTGCTCACAAACACGGCATTCCCCTTGTGGCCGACTCCACGGTGATTCCCTTCACGGAGCACCACCTGAAAGCATTGGGCGTTGACATTGAGGTGGTGTCGAGTACGAAGTACATTTCCGGAGGTGCTACATCGCTCGGCGGTCTTGTCATCGACTACAATGCACCGGAGGTTTTCCACGAACGCATCGCCTCGGAAATGCTCTTCAATCTCGGTGCCTATATGACACCGCAAGCTGCCTATATGCAGACCTTGGGACTGGAGACGCTCCACGCGCGCTATAGCCTGCAAGCGGCTAATGCCCTGACGCTGGCCAGGCGGTTACGGTCGCTCAAGGGTATCGGGCGAGTGAACTATGTGGGGCTCGAAGATAATCCCTACTACGAAAGGGCTCACCGGCAGTTCGGCCCTACGGCTGGGGCCTTGCTCACCATTGATCTCGAAAGCCGAGAGAAATGCTTCCGTTTCATCAATAACCTGCAACTGGTGAAACGGGCAACGAATCTCTTTGATAACCGCACACTGGCCATCCATCCTGCCAGCACCATCTTCGGCAATTTCGAAGAACGGACACGGCGGCTAATGGATGTGAGCGAAACCGTAGTGCGCATCTCCGTGGGACTTGAATACGTGGATGATATCTTTGAAGACATCAAGCAGGCACTACCATGAAGCAATACGATTTTGATAAGGTCATAGACCGCTCGGGAAGCGGTGACCTGAAACACGAGGTGTTGGAGGAGCGCTACGGTCGGGGAGACCTACTGCCGCTGTGGGTGGCCGACATGGACTGGGAGACGCCCCACTTCATTACCGATGCGCTGCGCCAAAGGCTGGAGCATTCGCTCTTCGGCTATACGGTGGAACCTGCCGACTACTGGCCTACCGTCATCCGGTGGATAAGGGATCATCACCAATGGCAGGTGGAACGCGAATGGATTACGTATATTCCGGGCGTCGTGAAAGGTATCGGAATGGCCGTGAATGTATTTCTGAAACCGGATGAAAAGGTTATCATACAGCCTCCTGTCTATCATCCTTTCCGCCTGACTCCCGAAGGTAATGGTCGCGAAGTGGTCTTCAATCCCCTCATCCTGCGTCCCGACGGCTACTATGACATGGATTTCGAGGGATTGGAAAACATCCTGAAACAGGACTCCAAATGCCGTATGCTGATTCTCAGCAATCCCCACAATCCAGCGGGTATCGTGTGGAGCAAAGATACACTCATACAACTCGCCGATATCTGCCACCGCCATCAAGTGTTGGTCATCAGCGATGAAATTCATTGCGACATGACTCTTTTCGGTCATCGGCACATTCCTTTTGCCACCGTCTCTGAAAAGGCTGCAGAAATAAGCATCACCTTCGGTGCTCCTTCTAAGACGTTCAACATGGCTGGAATCGTGAGTAGCTGGGCCATCGCCATCAATCCCGGCATCCGCAAGAGATACTTTAACTGGCTTACTGCAAACGAGCTGAATGAACCCACAATCTTTGCTCCCATTGCTACCATAGCAGCCCTACGCCACGGGGAACAATGGCGGCGGGATATGCTCCGCTATGTGGAAGAAAACATATTGTTTGTGGAAACTTACTGCCGCAAACACTTGCCGCTCATCCGTCCGCTACGCCCGCAGGCTTCTTTCCTAGTATGGCTAGACTGCCGCAGGCTTGGGCTTAGTCACCGCGGGCTCTGCGACCTCTTCGTGAACCATGCCAGGCTGGCGCTCAACGACGGAGCCATGTTCGGACCCGGCGGTGATGGATTCATGCGACTCAATGTGGCTACGCCCAGAAGCACGCTTGAACAGGCACTCCTACAACTTGCCGACGCACTTAGATAGATATCGTTAAGGCTATAGTGTCAGGTTTCAAGTATTTCGTTAACCAGCCAATAGGGATCCTTCTGGAAGCGCTGCCAGGCATCAAGCAATTGACTCTCGCATGCCGCAAGCGGGGAGAGGCGCGTAGGCGCGGTGCCGTCTTTCTGCTGGTCGTAGAGATAGCTGAGCAGATTGTAACAGGTGGTGAACTGGCCGCAGGCCAGGATGTCGCGGGGCATTCCGTCAGCTTTCTCCTCATCGGTAAACCAGAGGGTGGTGGCCATGGAGGCTGCCCGGGCGCTCACTTGCTGCATGGTCTCGGAGGGCTGCAGATGTTCGGGGAGTGAATGGTTGGCCTGGCGCTGGGCCCAAAGTTCGTCGGGGCGCAGGGCGTAAATGGCATTGGTGATGGTGCGCGAGGCCCATCCGTCGTCGTAGAGGCTGCTGTATTCCTTGCGGCGGATATGCTTCATGAAGACTTCATCTACGAGCAATGCCAATGAACTGGCGCGGTTGGCCACGAGCGTGACGATGTTGCCCACAGAGAGATTCATCAGGTCGTTGATGCCATGACTGAGGAAGGTGCCACTGAGGAACTCGGCCAACTGGCCCCTGCCGTAGCGGTAGGCTACGGTAAGAATAGCAATGATGGAGAAGAGCACCGCCAGGATGCATACCAGCAGATGATTGCCGAGAAAGAGACTGCCCACGAGCAGTGCTCCCAGCAGCAGCGAGGCTCCCAGCAGCCAATTGCCGATACGCTTCAGCGTGAGTTTGCGGAAGAAGCGGGGGAGCGATCCCTTGTAAGGCTCATAGGCATGCATGTAGGGACTCGACACGTCGGACACGATGACGAGGTCGATGGCTTTGCCGCGGGTGCCCAGCTTCTTCTGTATCCGTTCACTGGCTAGGAGGATGGGCTCAATGCCCTGATTATCCACACAGCCTCCGTCCATGATGCCGAAGGAGCCGTATTTATTCCTCAAGGCTTTCCCTTCTTCGGTGGAAGCGAGGGCAAAATCATCGGGAAACACCATGGGCTCATAACCTCCGGGGAAGCATGAGGAGCAGGCCATGGCTTCACCGAGTGTCACCAGCGATGCAGCTTTTTCGGGGAGCACATGCTTGCTGTTGCCGAAGATGCCGGTGCTGTCGCCAATGGTTTCCGTGGTTTGGAATCGGAAGGGGATGCTATTGGAGAAGTCGGTGGCATTGGCTGAAAAATGCTTCACGGGGATACTGCCCATCTTGCCTATGAAATCGGCGAAAGTGGCATGATGAAACAGCCGTTCGTCGTAGATATGGGCCATAGTGCGAATGGCAGAGGCTCCCTCCTGCGGACAGTCGTCGTCGAGTTGTTCCAGGGCCATGGTCATCATATCGACGTTCAGGAAGAAGTCGTAGATGCTGCGGGTCATTTCGTCGATGTCTTCACCATTTTTCAAGGCCTGCAGATAGCGCAGTCCGGTGATGGTTCCTCCCGAGACGGTGGAGAGCACCTCTACGAGGCTGAGCAGCGTAGAGGTGGTTGTCTTGACGTGATGGAGCAGCGAGAGCGTCCCCAAATGGAAGGCTGCAGCCCTGTAGCCTCCGCCGGAAAAGGTTAGTGCGATGTTCATGTGGTTGCAGGTTTCTTTCATTCATGTATTCTGAAAGCGTTTTCTGTAGAAAACGATTACAGGTTGCAGGTTATTCGGCCAAAAGGAAATCAAGTTGACGACGCTCGATGTTAGCACGGGCCACACGGATGCGGATGGGGTCTCCCAACTGATACTTGTGGTGATGGCGGCGACCGCAGAGCAGGTAGTTGCGCTCATCAAACTCGTAGTAGTCATCGTCGAGTTCATGGAGGGAAATCATGCCTTCGCAGTGGTTCTCGTCAATCTCGGCATAGATGCCGTAGCTGGTGATGCCCGAGATATGGGCGTCAAACTCCTCGCCTATCTTGTCGCTCATGAATTCCACCATTTTGTACTTGATGCTCTCGCGTTCAGCCTGCTGGGCTATCTGCTCCATATCGCTGGAATGCTCGCAGAGTTCCTCATAGTGGTCGCGGTTGGCGGAACGTCCTCCTTCCTGGTAACGTGTCAGCAAACGGTGCACCATCGTATCGGGATAGCGGCGGATGGGCGAGGTGAAGTGGGTGTAATAGTCGAAAGCCAGTCCGTAGTGGCCGATGTTGTGCGTAGAGTATTTAGCCTTCATCATCGCCCGCAGAGCCACCATCTCAATGGCGTTCTGCTCACGGCGGCCGTTGCAGTCGTCCATCAACTTGTTGAGCGACTTGGAGATGGCACCCTTCGTTCCGGCGGTCTTCACCCGGTATCCGAACTTGGCGGCAAACTGCCGGAGTGTCTCCAGTTTCGTGGGATCGGGCTGGTCGTGTACACGATAGGGAAGCGTCTTTGCCTTCTGTCCCTTCTTCACCTTACCTACCCATTCTGCCACCGTCCGGTTAGCCAGCAGCATGAACTCCTCAATAAGTTTGTTGGCATCCTTCGACTTCTTGTAATAGCAGCGTATGGGCTTGCCAGTCTCATCGATATCAAAATGGAGTTCCTCACGGTCGAACTTCACGGAACCATTCTGGAAACGTTTTTTACGTAACTGTTTGGCCAGTGCATCGAGGATGACGATCTCCTGTGCCAGTTCGCCCACATATTCCTTCTTATGGGGAGCAGGCTCTCCAGTACCGTCTTTCACTCCGTTCTTTTCCAGAATCTCCTGTACTTCCTCATAGGCGAAGCGGCGGTTACTCTTAATGACGGTATGTGCCAGATGCCAGTCCTTGATGTTGGCCTCGTGGTCGAGTTTGAAGATGACGCTATAGCAGAGTTTCTCCTCATCAGGACGCAGGGAGCAGATGAAATTGCAGAGGTGTTCGGGGAGCATGGGGATGGTGCGGTCCACGAGATAGACACTTGTGGCACGCTTCACGGCTTCCTTGTCGATAACGGAGCCTTCCTTCACATAGTGGCTCACATCGGCAATATGAACGCCCACTTCCCAAAGTCCTTTCTGCAGTTCACGAATGGAAAGTGCATCATCGAAGTCCTTTGCATCTTTCGGGTCGATGGTGAAAGTGCACACATCGCGGAAATCCTCACGGCGGGCTATCTCCTCGGGAGTGATGCCGGGATCTATCTTATTGGCGGCATCCTCCACGTTCTTCGGATACTTGTAGGGCAGTCCGTACTGAGCCAGGATGGCATGCATTTCGGCATTGTTTTCACCTGTCTGTCCGAGGATATCCACCACCTCTCCCACGATGTTCTTCGACTCCTTTGAGGGCCACTCAGTGATTTTTACCACGGCCTTGTCGCCCGTCTTTCCGTTTTTCAGCTTACGCTTGGGGATAAAGATATCATGTACGAAGATTTTGGAGTCGGATATCAGGAAGGCATAGTTTTTCTCTACCTTCAGGATACCCACGAACTGGTCGTGAGCACGTTTGAGGATATCGGTGACCATGGCTTCCTTAATATGTTTCTCTCGACGTGCCATCATCGTCACACGCACGCGGTCGCCGTTGAGCGCGAAAAGCGAATTACGCTCTGCCACGAAGATAGGTTTGTCGCTACCGTCGGGAATGAAGGAGTTCTTGCCGTTGGGCTTACGGATGAAGACACCTTCCATCACCTGCCCCTGAGTGTTCAGGCGGTACTCGTTCTCGCTGACTTTCTGCAAGTAGTCGTCCCATGTCATGTCTTCCAGCATGTCAACGACTATCATCTTCACAGGATGCTGCACGATATTAAGCGCCTTGAATATCTGCTTGTAGGTATAGGTCTCGTTGGGATGCTGCGAGAAGAATGTCTGCAGCATTTCAGTCAACTGCCTTTTATTGAGGCGTTTGCCTTTGTTCTTTCCTTTTGCCATAATATTATTGTGTCAAGTTTATAAGTTTCAAGTTACAAGTTGCAAGTTGCAAGTTTTCGTTTTCGTTATCGTTATCGTTAACGTTGTCTTTCAGATTACAAATTTAAGAAAAAAATGGGATATGAAGGGCGAAATAGGCTTTAAATAATACTAAAAGGCGTGATTTTGGCAAAAAATGATTAATTTTGTAGCCGAAATGAGTAACATATTGATAACGGGCGCCACAGGCTTTATTGGCGGTTTCATCGTGGATGAAGCGCTCAGGCGCAACATGAACGTATGGGTGGCCCTTCGCAAAAGCAGTTCGCGGCAGTGGCTCACCGACGGACGCATCCATTTCCTGGAAGTCAATCTCACGTCGGAAGACGACTTGGTAGAAAAGATGCGCGATTTGAGGTTCGACTACGTGGTGCATGCCGCGGGTGTGACGAAGAGTCTCCACAAAGAAGATTTCCGCCGCATCAACGTGGGTGGCACGAAGAGTCTTGCCAATGCCTTGCTGCGACTGAAGATGCCGCTGAAGAAATTCGTCTATCTCAGCTCGCTCAGTGTCTTCGGCCCTATCCGCGAAGAACAGCCCTACGAGGAAATCAAGGAGAGCGACGAGCCACGCCCTAACACTGAATACGGCAAGAGCAAGCTCGAAGCAGAGCGCTTTTTATTGGAGTCTACACTTCCCGTCGTCATCTTGCGCCCCACGGGTGTCTATGGGCCCCGAGAACGCGATTACTTCATGATGGCGAAGAGCATCAAGGCGCACACGGATTTCGCCGTGGGCTACAAGCCGCAAGACATCACTTTCGTCTATGTGCTCGACGTGGTGCAGGCCATCTTCCTCGCTCTCGAAAAGGGAACTCCGGGGCGCAGTTTCTTCCTCAGCGACGGCTGTGTGTATCGTTCTTCTACGTTCAGCGACCTCATCCGCAAGGAACTGGGCAACCCCTGGTGGATTCGCATCACGGCTCCCATCTGGCTCCTGCGCATCATCACCTGCTGCGGTGAATACATCGGGAGAATGACCGGCAAAGTGACTGCCCTGAACAACGACAAATACCACATCATGAAACAGCGCAACTGGCGTTGTGACATCGAGCCTGCCTGTCGCGAATTGGGCTTTGAGCCTCATTATCAATTGGAGGAAGGCGTGCGCCTCACCATCCAGTGGTACCGTGAAAACGGATGGTTGTAAAGGCGCCTTCGGCGCGTTTCAAGATTCAGGTTTCAAGTTTCAAGATCCAAGATTCAAGATTAAGGATTAAAGTTATCGTTATCGTCATCGTTATCGTTTAAAAATGAAGATACTGAAAGAATTACTGAGAATAGAGAAGAACCCCCTGAAGGGTCTGTTGGCTATCGAGTGGGCGATGTTCGGCTACATGCTGCTCACGCTGCTCATCATCATCTTCTGCTACACGAAGGTGCAGAATCCTCATGCCATGATCTGGGGGCGCATCCAACTGGCCGTCACCACGCTTCTCATGTGGGGCGTCTATCGCATGGTGCCTTGCCGCCTGGTGATGCTGCTGCGTGTCATCGTGCAGATGTCGTTCCTCTCCTGGTGGTATCCCGATACCTACGAGATCAACCGCATGCTGCCTAATCTCGACCACGTCTTTGCCTCTTTTGAACAGCAACTCTTCGGTTTCCAGCCTGCCCTCGTCTTCTCTCAGGTATGCTCACATCCCGTTTTCTCCGAACTGATGGATCTCGGCTATGCTTCTTATTATCCGATGATAGCCGCCGTGGCATTCTATTATTTCTTCGCCCGCTACAAGGAGTTCCACCAGTGCACATTCATCATCATGGCCTCCTTCTTCCTCTTTTACACTATCTTTATCATCCTTCCCGTCACGGGGCCCATGTTCTACTATCAGGCCGTGGGCGTGGACGAAATAGCCCGTGGAGTGTTTCTAAACGTAGGCGACTATTTCTACTCCCATCAGGACTGTCTCCCCTCACCGGGATGGAAAGACGGTTTCTTCTATCACCTCGTGGAGAGTGCCCACGAAGCAGGCGAACGCCCCACGGCAGCCTTCCCTTCCTCTCACATCGGCATCACCACCATTCTCATGTGGCTTGCATGGCAGGCTCGTTCCCGCCTTCTGTTTTTCATCTTGCTTCCTCTTTTCATCCTCATGTTCTTTGCCACGGTCTATATCCAGGCCCACTATGCCATCGATGCCCTAGCAGGACTTTTCGTCGGAACGGCCTTCTACTGGCTTTTCCGCTGTTTCAAAATTACGTAGATAATCACCGGAGCACCTATCACGGGCGTCACGGCATTCAGCGGAATGATGCCACGGTCACCGGGAAGCACGCAGATAATGTTGCATATCAGCGCAATGGCTGCTCCCGTCAAGATGGTGGCAGGCATCAGCGAACGGTGGTTTTCCGTACCCAGCAGCATCCTTGCAATATGGGGGACGGCCAGTCCGATAAAGGCTACAGGACCACAGAAAGCCGTCGTGATAGCCGTCAGTAGTCCCGTTACCACCAGCAGCCAGTTGCGCACCCTCTGGGTGTTAATGCCCAGATTCTCGGCATAGCGCTCTCCCAACAGCAGTGCGTTGAGGGGCTTGATGAGCAGCAGCGCAGCCACCAATCCTCCCAGACAGATAATCACAAAGGCAGGCATCTGCTCCATCGAGACACCTCCGAAGTTACCCAGTCCCCACACCATATACGACTGCACCCCCTCTTCCGTGGCGAAGAAGTTGAGCAGCGAGATGGCCGATGTGGCAATATAGCCAATCATGATTCCGATGATGAGCAGCATCACGTTGTTGCGCACCATCGTGGCAAACAATAGTATCAGGGCCATCACCAACATGGCACCCACGAAGGCTGCCGCCAGCGTAGCCACGAATCCCGTCAGCGAGAAAGCCCCCGCCGAGATACTACCTCCCATGAGCAGCATTACCAGCGCCACACCCAGCGAGGCGCCACTGTTGATACCGAAGATGCCGGGATCTGCCAGCGGGTTCCGGAAAGCCGTTTGCAGCATCAGTCCGCTCACCGCCAGCGAAGCCCCGCAGAGCATAGCCGTGATACCTTGAGGTAAACGGCTCTGCATCACGATAAACTCCCACGAAGCATGTTCGCTCTTGCCGCCCATAAGGATGTTCACCACTTCCTTCAGGGGAATATCCACCGCCCCCACCACTAGATTGATGGCGAAGAGCACCGCTATGAGCAGCATCATCAAGATTGTAAAGCGTCGCATATCTGGGCGTTTGGATAATTAGAATTACGAGTTACGAAGTACGAAGTAAATCTTACTTCTTCCTCGCCAAAGGCGACACATCGTAATTCAAAATTCAACCTTCTTTACTTTTTTAATTTTTTACCTTTACAAAATACACCGGTTCACCAAGACCGAGGTCGGGATAGCAGATGGTGATGAAGTCGCGTAGCAAGAGATCGGGATGGAAGGGCGTGTCCTCATAGAAAGTGGAAGTTGCCGTGTTGCAACCGTAGATCTCTCCCTTCTGGAATGACTTGAAGCGGCTGTAGGCCTGTTTCTCCGCAAGCAGTTCCTGCGGACGGATAGCATGGGGGGCATTATAGCGGAACAACCAGATATCACTCTGTGCCCCTTGCTCCAGCACACTCTCGAAGGGCAGCGGCAGCGAACCACTACGGTCATCGTCCTTCCAGGGATAGTCCACACCGGCATCCACCAGCAGGCGTCCTATCGTGCTCCTTCCGCCTGGCACGTACCACACGCTCCCCGTCTGCTTATCCATCAGCACCCGAGGCTTCTTCACATCGCCCTTCGCCACTCGTTCCGCCACCTTCGACTTCAGTGCCTGGTAGTTCTTCTCCACCACCGCAAACAGGCTGTCGGCCTCCTTTTCCCGTCCGAAAAGCATGCCGTAGAACTTCATCCATTCCGCCCTACCCAGCGCCGAACTCTCCATGTAGTCGGCCATTTCCACGATGGGAATCTCCAGTTTCTCCAACTTCCCGTAACCACCACTGTTCTGGAAGGGCGAGAGGAAGAGCGCATCCGGCTCCAAGTCGATAATCTTCTCTATCGTAGGCTGCAGGCCGCTGCCGCAGTCGGCAATATGCCCTTTCCGGCATTCCTCCTGCACCCACGGCAGATTTATATACTGCAGGTCGCAAACCCCCGCAATGGCACTCCTTCCCCCCAGTTGTTCCACCAATCCGCATTGCACGCTGGTGGCTATCACCGCCCGCTTCAGCGGAATCCTGATGACAGATGTGTTGGGGTGTTGGGGGATACTGTTTGGCTTTTCGTTATCGTTATCGTTTTCGTTAATCAAGATGTACCGATGTAGCGTCTTCCCAGTATTCCAGGGATCAGCCAGCAGCACCTCCGTGAAACCCTCATGCTTCACGATAGTCAGTTTCTCCGCATACTTCAGTCGCAACGTATCTCCCTGATCTGTAGCGACAGCCGTGCGACTGTCCCTGCATGAGCAGCAGACAGCCAGCACGGCTCCGATAACGCATAAAGCCTTTTTCATCACGATGAACCAGCTTTCCGCTTCTTAATATTTCATATTCACGATGCTCGTGTTGAAGACGATTGCATTGGGGCCTACGCCGCAATCGAACTCTCCCACCTTCGCACCCGTCAGGTCATACTCTGCCACGTAGCCGTTGCCGCTGTAGTTGGCATAGCCCGTGTCCTCATTCTTCCTGTAGGAAGCCACGAACACATGTCCGTTTGCGTCCACGGCGATGGCATTCGGACTGAACACACCGTCCTGCGTGAAGTGCGTGGTGCTGCCCGTTGTGATGTCATATTGCAGATAGTCGTGTTTCTCAGCGCCCCAGGGAGCATTCACGGCATAGATAAACCTATCGTAGAAGGTCACGAAGCTGGCATTGAACAGTTTCACGCAGTTGCCGTAGCCATTGATGTTCCACACAGCCGAAGGCTTGTCATTGTAGTTACCCATATCCAGCACGTAGAGTCCGCTTCCGGCCACGCCAATCTTCGTGGGATTCACGATGTTCTCGTTGGTATAGGTATCCACCACCTTTTTCTGCTCCAAGTCGATAATCGAGATGCTAGCCTTCGTGCAGGCACTGTAGTCAGAGTTGCACACGTAGAGTCTGCTACCGTAGGCAGCCAGTCCCTCGGGGAACGATCCCACCTCGTATGTATCCTTCAGCCCGAAGTTCAGCGTGTCGATGGCAGCCACGTAGCCGTTACCCTCCGTGGGCACCGACCAATCAGCGCCGTAGCTCTTCGAGGCTCCGTAGGTGCTCACGTAGATCATACCGTTAGCGCAAGTGATATGACGCGGATGCGCACCCTTCTCAGTACCCATCAGTTCCGTCATCTTAATCTGCTTGATGCTCTTCAGCGTCTTGGCGTTCACCACTTCCACCGTGTGCTCACCATCCACCACGATATACATCTTCGTGCCATACACCAGCGCATCGTTGGCCGTCAGTCCCAGACCTCTTCCATTAGCAGCCTGGAAAGCCCTCTGCGAAGCCGTCTTCGTCGTGTAGTCATAATACGTCAGACTACCGTCGATGTCGTTGCGAAAGTTACCACCACACACCACGTAGGCACCGTTGCTCACCAGCACCGGATAGGTGCGGTCCGTGTTGTCATCGTCATTGTCACTCAGACACGAGGTCAGTGTGCCGGCACCAGCCAGCATCACCACCATACTCCATAAGAATTTTCTCATTTTCATTTTCTGAATTTTTATTTTAATTATATATAAAGTACATCCATCACATCCCATACCTCACCGTCACCATCCAGCTTCTTCCCGGCATCGGATAGTGGCCCACCAGTTCATACTGTTCGTTCAACAGGTTCTTTACGTCCACGCGTCCCTCTATCTGGTGGTTCCCCCATGCGAAAGAACGGTAGGCCGTCAGACCTATCTCCTTGTAGCCTTTGATCATCGTCCCCTCGTAGTGGTCGTTGTTAGGCCATCTGGCTGTCACCCCATGCCCGTTTATCGAGACGTTCACCCACGGATTCTCGTAGTTCACGCCTGCTCCCCATGAGTGCTCCGGCATATAGGCTATCTGCTTGTTATAGTTAGGCGATTCCGGATTCGTCCTGTTCTGCGCCCTTTGGTAGCTGTAGTTTCCCGTCACCATCACCTCATGTCCGCCCCTGGGCCTCCATCTGAGGTTCATCGTGGCATCCGCCCCCAGAATCCTCACCTTTCCTACATTAACGCACGACCACACGAACATATTGTAAGGCACCGATACAATCATGTCCCTCACCCTGTTGTAGTAGCCGTCCAGCGTCACCCTCACCGAAAGCCCCTCGTCCTTCGTCATCCGTCCTTCCTCCATCGTCATTCCCACGTTCACCTGATCCGTCACCTCCGGAGCCAGGTCCGTGCTTCCGTAGTGGTAATAGTAACTCTCATTGAACGTCGGCGAGCGGAAGATGTTCTTGTACGAAGCCCTCACGTAGAGCTCCCTCTCCGGCAACAGTCTGTAGGAGAGCGACACCGAAGGTGACAGTCTCCTCATGTTTCTCGCGCTCGGGCCCTCCTTCGTATCGTTCAGGTAGAGCGAGTAGAGCAGCCTGCCAAGCATCGTCAGCCTTCCGTCGCGGTAGCGGACCGTAGCCGATTGCAGCAGCGTGTGCCTGTAAGGCCTTCCCACCACCGTCCGCCACGAACTCCCATTCAGGTTATTGAAGGCGTAGTCAGCCGAATAGTCCATTGCCCAGCGTTCATCCGCCACGTAGAGCAGTGCCGCCGACGTGTAAGCCTCCCGTTGCCAGTAGCTCGCGTCGTTCACGCCCCCCGCATACAGTTCGTCTTTATATACCGACTCCGCCCAGTTGTATTTTGCGATACCCCTCAGTAGCCATTTCCCCGTCAGCTGCGTCCTCACCGTCAGCTGCCCGAAAGCATTGCGCTCCCTCAGGTTCTCGCCGCTTAGGTTAGTGTAGAGCCTCACCATTCCCGGCAGTTGCCGGTCATTGTCATAGTAGTAAGCCTTCGCCCCCACCGTAGTCGTCGCCGTGGGCCTCCAGCTCATGTTCAGTTCCCCATGACCCTCATTCATGCGGCTATGCGTCCGCCGCTCCTTCGTCACCAGCGTCACGTTCCTCAGCGTAAACGGATAATCATTTTCCGCATACGTATATTCCGCCTCCGCCGCAATGGCCAGATTGCGCGTCACGCTCTGCTCATAGCGCACGAAGGGGCTCGCCAGTCCGAACGACCCCACCTTCATCTGCGCCGTCAGGTGCGCCCTTGGGTCCTCCGAGGGCATCCGCATGGTCTCTATCGAGAGCGTCGCCGGAGTGCTTGCCTGCCTTGCCGGGATGAAGATATCCTCATGATCCCCTATCGTCAGCGCCAACGCCCCCACGTTGTCAATCGAGTAGCGTGAGATGTCAATCTCCCCACTCTGACAGTTGCTCAGCATCACCCCGTCGTAGCACACACCCGTATGCCTTGCACCGAAGCCGCGCACCGACACCGTCTTCATGCCCCCTGCGCCCCCGTAGTCTCTCAGCGTGATACCCGGAATGCGGTGCAGCGCATCCGCCACGTCCGTCACCCCCAGTCTCTCGAAATCCCCCCTTTCCATCAGATGGTAAGGCGTCGTACTTCTCACGGTCTTCTGTCTCCGTTCCTCCGTCACCGTCACCCCCTGCAGCCTATGCGTCCTGTCCGCAATCGTATCATTGCGGAAACCCTGCGCCGCTGCCGGGAGCCACGTCCCTATGCAGACCATCGTCAGCATCAAACCTTTACCTATCTTTCTGTTCATAATCCTTACAGGCGCCTATCCTCGAAGCGCTGAAGCACAAAGCCAACGGCAGGTCTTCTGACTCGTTCCCTGAAGGCCCCTTCCCGTCAATCCATTTCCGACAGTGGTTTTCATGCCTTCATCCAACGGAACACACAGCAGCGGGACTGTCCCGGATTTCCACCGGGTTCCCTCTTTCCTCGCCGAAGCGAACCAGTTAGCGGGGGACAAAATTACGAATAAGTAAGCGAAATACAAAATAAAACTTTATTTTTTATTTCCGAACGCGAGTAATTTCACGACTTTAGTCGTAAAGGTAGTACAAACGAGCGAAAAAACCAAATTTATTTGGATTTTTCATACATTTGCACTACCTTTGCAGTCGAATGGTGATGTCACAGGCCCTACGGCCTTGGCATAAGAGGGAATCCGGTGCAATTCCGGAGCAGTACCCGCTACTGTAAGCCCCATTATCAGAAGTGCACACGAGCCACTGTCCTTATCCGACGGGAAGGCGCATTTCTGGGAGCGAAGTCAGGAGACCTGCCGTTCTTCACGCGCCCATGCATCTCACGGGAAAATGAGATCATCCGGTCACATATCAATCCATCCAAGATCCATACCGTTGCCGTTACCGTCATCGTCAAGGTCAGGTTATCGTCATCGTTATCTTCATGGTCATCGTTATCGTCATTGTTTAGATTGTATTATATAAGTAAGTATGTTAATCGGAGTGCAAGGCGGAGTCGTGAGATTCCGCCTTTACTTTTCCAACACAATCATTGGAAGAAAAGAAAAAAATCATTACTTTTGCACCATCAAAAAGACAACACCTATGGCAAAACTATTACTACCCTGGCTCATAGCCGCACTCTTTCTTACAGCTCATGCGCAAGACAGGGATGAGGATTGGAAGAGTTATCTTGACCTAATGGGGGAGATAGAGGATGTGGAAAACACAGATTGGGAAACAGCCTATGAAACAATGAGCGAACTGGCGGCTCACCCTCTGGACATCAATAGCGCTACGCTCGAAGACCTGCGACTGCTACCTTTCCTTACGGAAAAGGAGATTAACGATATAGCGGAATACATTTACCGCTATGGACCATTGAGATCGATGGGGGAATTGGCGATGATTAAGAGCTTGAATTATGAGAAACGGCAACTCTTGTCATACTTCTTTTATATTGGCGAGGAGCAAAAGCAGGGATTCCCTAAATGGGGGAACATTTTCAAATATGGCAGCCATACGCTGGTGGCCACAGGAAAGATTCCTCTCTATAAACGGAATGGTGATGAAGAGGGGTATCTGGGCTATCCGTACCGACATAACATACGATATACGTTTAATTACAGCAATTACTTAAAGGCAGGGATTGTGGGTGCGCAGGATGCAGGGGAACCTTTCTTTGCAAACAAGAACAAAACTGGCTATGATTTCTATTCTTACTATATTTTATTAAGGAATATGGGGCGACTGAAAACGTTGGCTTTAGGTCGCTATCGTGTGGGCTACGGAATGGGACTGGTCATCAACAATGACTTTTCGATGGGAAAGATAGGTATGTTGGCAACACTAGGACGGAGCCAAAACCAGATTCGTGCTCATTCATCTACGATGCAGGCTAAGTACTTGCAGGGAGCTGCGGCAAAGGTGGAACTAACAAAAGGAGTTGACCTGAATCTGTTTGCTTCATGGCGGAAACTTGACGCCACTCTGAATGACAGCGGCAGGATACAAACAATCCGTACCGATGGCTATCACCGCACTCAGGCTGAAATGGATAAGAAGAATAATGTCGAGCAAACCGTGGCTGGAGGGCACTTAAATTGGTTTTACAAGGGTTTTCATGCCGGAATTACAGGAACATTCACACATCTGAGTCGCAATCTGCAGCCTGCCATCTCCGCAATATACCGCAGATATTATGCCCATGGCAATGATATCTGGAATGCCAGTGTGGATTATGGTTACACAGGAGCAAAACTGACGTTCAACGGAGAAACTGCGACCGGATCTTGCGGGGCCATGGCAACCTTGAATTCCCTCAGTTGGAAAGTCACAAGTGAATTCTCATTGATGGCCATACAGCGTTTTTACAGCAAAAAATACTACTCACTTTTTTCTCAAAGTTTCAGTGAAGGCAGGCGCATCCAAAATGAAAGTGGTCTTTATGTGGGAGCTACATGGCAGCCTTCACGGAAATTCCAACTCATGGCTTATAGCGACTTCGCATATTTCCCCTGGCCACGCTATCAGGTAAGTCAGGCTTCTCACGCATGGGACCACCTGATACAAATGACCTGGCAGACAAACCAATGGAAGATGGGTATGCGCTACCGGCTGAAAAGACGCGAACAAGACATGAATGATGGGCAACTATTGGAATGGAAAAACGAGCATCGGGGAAGATTCTATGCAGCATATGACGGTGGAAACTGGAATAGCCGGACTCAGGGTGATTTGGCCTACAGCCAGTTTACGGGGAACAGTCTGGGATGGATGGTCTCACAACAGTTACAAGCCCATTATAAATGGATGAAAGCATCAGGGGGAATCGCTTACTTTCATACTGACGATTTTGACTCACGGCTATATGCCTACGAGCGAGGCATGCTCTATAGTTTCAGTTTCCCCGTGTTTTATGGGGAAGGTATCCGCTACTGGATAATGGCGCAAGCGGACGTGAGAAAGAATATGAAAGTAATAGTCAAAGTGGGAACTACCAACTATTTTGACCGCTCAGTCATCGGAACGGGGTACCAGCAGGTGAAACACTCAGCCATAACGGATGTGGAAATCCAGGGGAGAATCTCGTTTTAAGAAACCACTACGTGAACTTTACGGCTTCAGCAATTCCTCATAAATCCGAAGGACTTGTGAGGCGACGTCGGTGCCTTCGAAGCGACGGATGTACTGCTGGCTCTGGCGGATGCGCTCTTCGCGGCCAGGGGCTTCACGGAGTACCTGAAGAAGGGCATGGGCAAGGGCTTGCTCATCGTCGGGATCTACATAGAGACAGGAGGGACCTCCGGCTTCTTCGAGGCAGCTGCCAGTGCAGGCAACTACGGGGAGGCCGCTCTGGATGGCTTCGATGATAGGGATGCCAAAGCCTTCGTAACGGGAGGGATAGACAAAGGCCTCGGCCATCTGATAGAGGGCGGGGAGATCGGCATTGGGAACTCCCTGAAGGAGATGAAGACGGGAGTCAACTCCGAGGCGACGGGCTTCGGCAAGGACTCGACGGGCATAGGGTTTCTGACGGCCTACGACAACAAGATGGACATCGGAGGGCAGAAGGGGAAGGGCCTTGACGGCAAGGAGGATGTTCTTGCGCTCTTCGATGGTGCCGACATGGATGACGTAACGGGAGGGAAGAAAATAGCGGGCATTGACTTTCTGACGCTGGTCTTCGCCGACGGGCTGGTGGAACCAGGTGCTACAGGACTGATAGACAAGGCGGATCTTCTCTTCTGGCACGTGGCCGTAATGGATGATGTCGCGGCGGGTACATTCGGAGATGGCAATGATGAGGTCGGCCTGGCGGATGGTGCGGCGGAATTTCCAGGCGTAGATGTGGGCGTCGATCCAGGAGTAGTATTCGGGATGACGGAGGAAGATGAGGTCGTGGATGGTGACGACGGTGCGGATGCCACTGCGGCGGATGCGCAGGGGAAGCTCACCGGAGAGGCCATGATAGAGCTGGACACCATCGCGAACGAGGTCGCGGACAATGCCGAGGGAACGCCAAAAGAAGCCTCTCCCCCAGCCCCTCCCCTTGGGGAGGGGAGTAACTGGATCCTGAGACTTGGAACCTGAAACCTGAACGGGGTCTCCCCCTTCGGGATAACTATAGGTAAGACGGGGGGACTCTTGTACTTGGCGGCGGAGGTCTTCGCTGCCTTCATTGGGGGCATAGAGGCGGAAATGATAGTCAGGGGAGCTGGCGGCCAGGAGGTCGTTGATGAGCGTGCGGCCGTAGGAGCCGAGTCCGGTGCGGTTGTTGACGATGCGTTTGGCATCTATGCCGATGAGAGTCATTTTTAAAGTGAAGAGTGAAGAGTGAAGAATTTTTTTAGAGTGAAGATTTCACGGCCTGGGCGATCTCGGTGGCTTGCTGGTCGGTGAGCTCATAGAAGAGGGGGAGACGGACGAGGCAGTCGCCGTAATGGTCGCAATGGACGAGGGGTTGGCCATGGAAGCGAGAACGATAGTAATCGCTGCTATGGAGGGGGAGATAATGGAAGGTGGTCTGGATGCCACGGTCGCGGAGGACGCCCATGAGGCGGGTGCGGAACTCAAGGCTGGGGCAGACGAGATAGTACATGTGGCCGTTGTTGGTGGCGTAGTCGGGAATATAGGGGAGCTGAACTCCGTAGGATTCTACCTGACCACGAAGGATGCCATCGTAAATTTGCCAGATGCGGATACGGCGCTGCTGGATATCGTCGAGTTGTTCGAGCTGCGCCCAGAGGAAGGCGGCATTGAACTCGGAGGGGAGGAAGGAGGAACCGATGTCGCACCAGCCGTACTTATTGACCATGCCGCGATAGAACTCGGCGCGGTTGGTGCCTTTCTCCCAGATGATCTCGGAGCGGCGCACGAAGCGTTCGTCGTTGACGACGAGCATGCCTCCCTCACCGCAGTTGATATTCTTGGTCTCATGGAACGAGAAGGCAGCGAGATGGCCGATGGAGCCGAGGGGGCGGTCGCGATAGTAGGAGTCGATGCTATGGGCGGCATCTTCGACCACGAGGAGGTCGTGCTCACGGGCGAGCTCCATAATGCTGTCCATATCGCAAGCCACGCCGGCATAATGGACCACGACGATGACGCGGGTGCGCGGGGTGATGAGCGGACGGATGGTGTCGGCGGTGATATTGGGATTGAGCGCTCCGCTATCGGCAAAGACCACGTTGGCCCCTTCGCGGAGGAAGGCGATGGCGGAAGAGACAAAGGTATAGGAAGGCACAATGACTTCATCGCCGGGATGGAGCTCGCAGAGCATGGCGCACATCTCGAGGGCATCGGTGCCGGAGGTGCAGAGGAGGCACTTGCGGAAACCGTAGCGCTCTTCGAAGAAGGCATGGCAGCGCTTGGTGAAGTCGCCGTTGCCTGACATGGTGGTGGAACCGCACACCTGGCGGATATAGTCGAGTTCGCGACCGGAACAGTAGGGTTTATTGAATGGTATCATATATGGGTATCTTTATAACTTTTTGCAAAGGTACAAAAATAAGTGATAAGTGACAGGTGATAAGTGATAAATTTTTCGTAATTTTAGATAAATTACTTTCGCTCGACATGACAAATTAAAACGGGTTTTATTTGTTCATGTGCTCACTTATTCGTAATTTTGTAGGCAGATATGAAAAAAGAGACTTTGGGAGAACTGGTGCGGTTCGGAATCGTGGGTGTGATTTCCACGGCGCTACACTATGGCATCTATTGGGTGCTGCAACACTGGATAGAGGTGAACGTGGCCTATACGGTGGGCTACGGTCTGAGTTTTCTGGTGAATTACTACCTGACGGCGCACTTCACCTTCCATGAGAAGGCGACGAAGCGCAACGGGCTGGGGTTCGGCGGTGCGCATCTGGTGAACTACTGTCTGCAGATTGTGTTGCTGAATTTCTGGCTGTGGGTGGGACTGAGTCGTGAGGTGGCTCCGCTGGGTGTGTATGCGATTGCGGTGCCGACGAACTTCCTGCTGGTAAGGTTTGTTTTTAAGAAGAGCCACTGAAGACCCTCTAAATCCCCCTTAAGAGGGGGACTTCTTTTCCTCAAATCATGAAGAGTGAAGAATCATTTAGCTTGTGGGGCATAATCCTTGGTTAGCATTTCATAGCAGAGTTTCAGCCAGATAATGGTCACGGGCAATGCCTTCAGCGCGTAGGGTTGCACGTACTCCTTGCGCAGATAGGCAGGGAAGAGGTCGCTCGGTGACAAACTCGACAGGATGAAGGCAAAAACCAGCAGGAAGATATCCCATCCCCCGCGCTTCCAAGGGGCTGCCGTGTACCAGATGACGATGCCGATGAATGGGGTGATATAGCCGCTTGATTCGCTACCCGTGGAGAATAGAATGATGAACATGAGGACTGATGCCAAGATGGTCTGGCGGAATGCCACATGCTTATACTGCGAGAAGCGCAGATAAGGAAGTCCGAAAAGCACCATGCCGGGAATGATAAGCCACAGGTTGTTGAATTCCCACCCTGTTACCCGATGGACCATACCCAGCAACGAGATATTCTGCATGATGGATTCCGCATTCTGGGCGTTCTTATTCATCAACGAGATGTACCACTCGTGATACTGGCTCACGATATAGTCCCATCCATGGAAGAAAGGCATGGGAGCCAAGAACATCACTATGGCCCAAAACACGAGCCCGCCGATGAGCTTCCCTTTGTGCTTGGAGAAGAAGAAAAAGGCGAGTCCCACGATGCTATAGGCTTTCACAAACGTTCCTAACATGATGAAGAAGGCTGCCCAGAAGTCTTTTTCCTTCTCGATCAGATAGTAAGCCAACAAGATGGTCGCCGCTATCGCGATATTGAACTGCTGCATGAAGAGCGCCGTGAGCATCTCGTGGGCACAAAACCAGAGGATGAATATCTGCTGGTATTTGGTGAACTGCGACTTGCGGATAGCCCAGTAGAGGAAAAGGGTCAGCGCAATGCCCCACAACAACAAGCCTATCCACTTGGGCCCTATGGCGAAAGGAGCGAACAAGAGTGAGAAAAAGGGGCCATAATGGTGCATATCGCCATATTCTTCGGGATTGGGCAGATAGAGGTTCCACCCTCTGACTGCATTCCAGAAAGACCCACGATAGATATTATAGTTGTTGGACCGCGTCATCTTCATAATCCACATGATGATGGGCAGCAACATCCACAGGCAGAATAATGTTCTATAGTCCCGCAGAAACGGTTTTGAAAGGAATTCGCGAATTTTATCCATAATCGCTGCAAAGATACATAGATTTTTTGTAATTTTGCACACAAAAGAATAATAAAATATGGAATTATCAGTAATCAGTCCGGTGTATGGAGCACCTACGCTGCTGCGGGAACTGGTGCGGCAGATAGAGGAGACGGTCAGGGAACTGACGGCCGAGTATGAGATTATCCTCGTGGAAGACCATAGCCCCGACAACAGCCGGGAAATCATCACGGAGATCTGCAAGGAGAACAAACGGGTGAAGGGTGTGTTCCTGAGCCGCAACTTCGGACAGCAGTATGCGCTGAACGCTGGCTTCGATGTCTCGACGGGCGACTACGTGGTGACACTGGATTGTGACTTGCAGAACCCACCGGCACAGATCAAGGACCTCTATGAGAAGATTCAGGAGGGATACGACATCGTGATGGCAAGCAGGCAGAACCGTCCTGACAACTTCTTCATGACGCAGGGGTCGCACCTGTTCAACAAACTGATGGGCTACCTGACGGACACGAAACAGGATGAATCGCTGGCGGAGTTTGCGATCTATCGCCGCAAGGTGATCGACGCGATGGCGCAGATGGGCGACTACCGGCGCTACTATCCGCTGATGAACCAGTGGGTGGGCTTCAAGACGGCGAAGGTGATGGTGAACCACGATGAGCGCACGGACGGCAAGGAGTCATCTTACTCCATGCGCAAGCGTATAGACTTGGCGGTGACCACGGCGGTATCGTTCTCCACGAAGTCGCTGCGGCTGATCGTGTATTTCGGACTTATCATCACATTTATAGCCATCCTGTTTGCGCTATTCCTGGTGGTGAAGACGCTGGTGACGGGCATCGACGTGAGCGGATGGGTCACGCTGTTCGTCTCGATGTGGTTCATTGCGGGCATCATGATCATGGTGATCGGCATCGTGGCCGTATATATCGGCAACATCTTCGACGAGGTGAAGCATCGCCCGTCGTATATCATTGACGAAAAACTGAACTTCTGACGATGAAGAATCTTTTGAAGAACAAATATTTCTGGTGGGGGCTAGGCTTGGTAATCGTGCTCCTGGCCACCTCGCTGGAGGTGTTTCGCGGAAGGAATACCAACTACTTCGACTATCAGGACTCCACGCGCATGTTCTGGGAGGGACTCAGTCCCTACAACCTGGAATATGCCCAGGCGCATCAGATATACTTCCTGTATTCGCCAGTGTTCAGCGTGATCTTTGCACCGATCTTCTTCCTGCCGTGGTGGTTGGGGCCTTACGTATGGAACGTAGGCAACTACACGCTCTTCTCATTGGCCATCAAGTGGCTGCCGAAGCAGTTTGACAAGTACAAGCTTTACATCTTCGTGTTCCTGCTGTCGGTCATTTTGCAGACGGTGTTCTGCTATCAGCATAACATCATCGTGGCCTACATCTATATCTTCGCCTTCATCCTGTTGGAGCGGGGAAAGGGATTCTGGGCCGTGTTCCTGATCATGCTCTCGGCCACGACGAAAATCTACGGAGCAGCGGAACTGGCCATCCTCTTCTGCTATCCGAAGACGCTGCGCAACTTCGGGTATGCCGCACTCTGCGGGGCTTTCTTCCTGCTGTTGCCGGCTATCAACACGAATTTCGACAACGTGTTCGTGCTCTATCAGCAGATGTTCGACATGATTGCCGCGCATCACAGCGACTCCGACTATATAGGCATTCTCTTCGCCGTAGGATTGAAGCCCCTGCTGCTGCCCAATTACCGGATGGTGCAGATAGCTGTGCTGGCAATGCTGGGGATACTCTTCTTCTGGCGCTACAAGCGATGGAGCGATTTCCGTTTCCGCGTGAGGGCACTGGGCGTACTGTCGGGATTCATGATCCTGTTCAGCGACTGTCCGGAGACGCATACCTATATTATATGTCTGCCTTTCTACGCGATGGCTTTCTGGCTCCAGGAGAAACGCACGTGGATAGACTGGACGCTGTTCTGGTCGCTGGTGGTGAACTTCTGCATACTGCCCACAGACGTGCTTTGTCCGGCATGGCTGCATGAGTATATCCACCGTACGTTCTGGGTGGATGTATATACCTATTTCTTCTGCTGGCTCAGGATGATATGGTGGGCAGTGGGACCGGAGGAGGAGGAAGGTTCCAGGTTTCAAGATTCAAGTTTCAAGTTTATTCGCCATGGCTCATCAGCAAACAGTCAGGTTTCAGGTTTGAAGGTGCTTTTGCCCATGTTGCTGTTGATGGTGCCTTTGGGAATGCAGGCCCAGAAGAAGGTGGGAACGCAGGTAGTGAAGGTGAAGGGCATCTTCTACAAATTGAAATACGTGGAGGGAGGACGCTACATGATGGGAGCCCTGCCCCATGACACGCTGGCGGATGCCGACGAGGTGAGACATGCCGTAAACGTAAGGGGATTCTATATCGGAGAGACGGTCGTGACACAGGATCTTTGGGAGGCCGTGATGGGTAAGAACCGCTCGAAGCAGAAGGGGCCGAAGATGCCTGCGGAATATATCACCTGGAAACAATGCCAGGAGTTCATAGCACGGCTCAACAAGATGACGGGACGCCGTTTCCGTCTGCCCACGGAGGCCGAATGGGAATATGCCGCAAAGGGCGGCAGAAAATCGAAGGGCACACTCTATGCGGGCAGCAACAATCCCGACGAGGTGGCCTATACGCTGACTTACGACTTTGATGATCATCATAAGCCCGTAGGACAACTGAAGCCCAACGAACTGGGGCTTTACGACATGTCAGGAAACGTATGGGAATTCTGCCAGGACTGGTATCGCAAGACACCTACGAGCAAGCCTTCGCGCTATTTCCATGTGATTCGCGGTGGTTCCTACGATTGTGATGCCCGCTATAGCAGGGTGACCAACCGCTTCATGTACGATCAGCGCCGCAGAAGAATGGAAGTGGGATTCAGGTTGGCTATGGACTGATTACTGCAATCACGTTATCACGACATCAAACCAGATTGCGGAACCAATAGGCGAAGCGCTTGAATGAGGCTTCCGTCAATTGGTTCTCATCGGCGCTGTCCATCCAATAGAGAGGCAGGTCGCGATACATGGATGCCACGAGGGAGAAAGTGCTGGGAGGACCTATCAGATAATCGCATGCCGAAAGCATGTAGAGGTCTTCAGGAGCGCTGCCCTGTAGATGGTGAACCCTGACGGAAGGACAAAGCCGCTGGAAGACTTCTGCCGAAACCTGTGGATCGTTCGTGGAAAGATATACATGAACGGCTCGTTCGGGATGCATCTCTGCAAAGCGGTTGATATAGGCCGCATAGACTTCATCGGAGTAGAAATACTTTCCGTTGCGCCATTGGGCGTAGTCGCCGCGGCGGATATGGATGCCGAGTCTGATGGCTGATGGGTCTTCAGCTGCTTTCATTTTGGCCTCGACGGGAGCCGTGTACTGCTCGTCGAGGGTGAACAGATCCACGATTTCATCACGATATTTCAGGAAAAGGTCGTAATAACGCACGAACCATCCGCTCACCACGATATGCTTGTGGCGAAGCATCTTCCGCTCCAATGCCTCACGGTCGCAGTCGCGATGCTTGAAACTCGCAGTGGGCAAAAGCCTGAGGGCTGCCATATACTTAGCCAGCAGATACCATCCAAAGCCTGTGAGGTTGGTATGACAAATCTTAAAATACTGATATTTGTAGCTGAAGCGCATGGAAATGACCTTGCGCCCATGCTCCCTACCCCAGGCATACACATGGGCATACTGCAACAGGTTGTTGCACATCTGGGCTTTGTCTCTGGCAAATATCATAGGGCAGAATTGGTGACGTCGAAATATTTCTTGAGGACGAGCAGGGAGACAAGCTTCTCGCACTTCTTGTCTTGGAACTGCTCCACATACGTATGGGCATGGCGGATGATGGCCTCAGCCTCATCGGGATGCTGGATATAATAAGTGAGCCGCTCCTCCAGGTCGGAGAAATCGGGCTTCACCTCTATATAATGGTAGTTAGGGATGAGCGTGCCTTCCATGAACCACGTCTCGCAGGTGAGCTTCGGCGTGACGGCAATGGAATTGGACGACATCACCCACTTAAGATTGGAAGCCACGTCGTTGCCTTCGAGCGACATGACGAACTTATAGTCGAGGTGTTCGCCGATGGTCATCTTCTCGCGCTGCCATTCGGGATGGTCCGTGATATAATCGGTGGAAGCTGCATCTACCATAGGATGGCCAAACCAGCGCTTCATGAAGGCCACACGATTGGGCTTCACATTGCCGTCCTTGGGATTGCCCACATCGCCGCGAAAGATGGCAATGTCTTTCTTTTCGCGCCACGGCTTGCGGTCGTTCACAAAGAGGAAATGACGCACGCGGTTGAGATTCAGCACCACCGAACATTGGTTATCGTCACCGATGGGACGACTCTTCAGGATGGTGGGCAATGGCTGGAGGTCAGAGACGTCGCCAGGCTTCAGAATCCAACGGAGACGACCGTCGAAATAGCGTCCCACGTTCATCGCATCGAAATAATAGACCTTTGGCTGAATGACGGGTTGCTTCGTAATGCTGACGGCCTCGCGGCGGAAAGCTTCGCGGTCGAAAGGCGTTTCGGGAGTGAGCTTGCAGTAGTAGTCGGCACGCCATAGCAATTCCATTCGGTCTTCCCGGTCATCCACCTGTCGCAGATAATGGTTCAGCATCCGGCGGGTGATCCATGAGGGAACGCATTGCTGCAGATAGGCTTTCAGGAAGAACTTCAGCTTGCTGTTCTTGCCGCTGTGCAGCAGATAGTATAATTTTCTTTTACGTGTCATGCGCTTTGCTTTGACTGCAAAATTACTGTTTTTCCGTCAATCCGGCAAAATTTGATTCATTTATTTGCTCATTCTCCACGAATTAACTACCTTTGCGGCATTAAACCTCTTGCTGATGAAAATCCTCTATTACCTGCTTCTGGCAGTATGCTACCCCATTTCGCTGTTACCCTTCTGGGTGCATTACCTCTTTGCAGACGTATTGTACCTGCTGATCTACCATGTGGGCAGATACCGCCTGAAGGTGGTGAGGAAAAACCTGAAGAGTGCTTTCCCCGAAAAGTCGGCGGAGGAGTTGCGGCGCATTGAGAAGGATTTCTACCAATGGTTCTGCGACTATCTTGCGGAGACGGTCAAGCTGATGACAATGAGCCGCAAGGAGATGAAACGGAGGATGGTGTTCAAGAATCCCGAAGCACTCGATGAAGTGGTGGCCAGCGGACAGTCGGTGGGTCTCTATCTGGGACATTTCTGCAATTGGGAATGGGTTTCTTCGATACCGCTTTGGGTAAAGCCCGACACTTGGTGCGGACAGATTTACCACCCGCTGGAGAACAAGGCATTCGACAAGCTTTTCCTGCTGATCAGAGAACGGATGGATGCCCATTGCATCGCCATGCAGGATACGCTGCGCGAAATAGTGAAGCATCATCGAGAGAAAGAGCCCGTCATCATCGGTTATATCTCCGACCAGAAGCCCAATTGGTTCAATATCCATCATTGGGTGGATTTCCTGCATCACGACACCCCCGTCTTGACGGGTGCCGAGCGCATACTCAGGAAATTCAACCATGCCGTGTTCTATTTGGAGATCCATCGTGTACGCCGAGGATATTACGAAGCAGAAATCAAATTCATCACGCGTGAGCCTCAGCAGCTGGAGGAATACGCTCTGACCACCATCTACTACCAAATGCTGGAAGAGAGCATCCGCAAGGCACCGGCCTATTGGCTTTGGAGCCACGACAGATGGAGCCGAACGCGCGAGGAGTTCGTCAGGCGCTTCGAGGTTGTTGACGGAAAAGTCATCAAGAAGCAGGAAGCCACGAAAAAGGACTAAGGTTTCAGCCGGTCTTTCGTCATCCTGACCATATATTGCTGGATGATGGCCTTCAGCCTCTCCTCCATCCCCTTCCCCGTAGGGAGGGGAGATTTTGTTTTTCCTATCAGGTTATTTTTCATCAGCGAATCGCTGAGGGCGTAGAGTCCGATGGTCTTCTTGCCGTCGAACTGCAGCACATAATCACCCGCTACATACTGGTAGATACCATTCAGGTAGTTCACGGCCCATGTCTTCTCTTTGGGCGTATGCAGCACGTCGATGCCAAAAGCGAAGTAAGGTTTCTGATAGCCCAGCATGCCCAGGATGGTAGGCAGGATATCTATCTGCTGGGCAATCTTGTCTTGTACCTCCCCTACGGGATTGCTCGGGTCAAAGATAATGATCGGAGAGCAGAATCCCCCAAGATCCGTCTGGTATTCCGCATGGTCGCTCATATTGGTATGATCGCTGGTGAGCACGAAGATGGTGTTCTCAAACCAGGGTTGCCTGCTGGCTGTCTCGAAGAATTTCCCGATGGCCATATCGGTATAGCGGATACATTTCTGAATGGGCAGATGTTCCTCAGGGTATTGCGCCTTATACGGTTCAGGCACGACGAAGGGATGGTGGCTCGAAGCGGTGAAGACAGCCGTCATGAAGGGTTCCTTCAGTTTTCCCATCTCCTCGGCATAGTATTGCAGGAAGGGTTCGTCCCAGATAGCCCAAGTGCCGTCGAAATCGTTGGTTCCCTTGGCAGCCTCATACTCCGTACGTCCGAAATAATGCTTGAACCCTGTCTTATACGCAAAAGCCTGGAAGCCCATCGAACCATTCTCCGCTCCGTGGAAGAAAGCCGTCTCATAGCCCTCGGCTCCCAAGATACCTGCCAGTCCCGTATAGTCGTTCATAGAAGCAGGCGTCAGGATGAAAGGTTCCACGAACATCGGGATGCTGGAAAGAATGGAAGGCATACCGTCGATACTCTTGCGCCCGTTGCAGAAGCTGTTGCGGAAGGTGGTACTCTTGCTGATGAGCGAATCCACGCAAGGCGTATAGCCCCGGTATTTGCCGCCTTCGAGATCTTTGTTCAAGGCCCCGATGTACTCGCGCCCAAAGCTCTCCACAATCAAGACCACCACATTCTTCCTAGAAAAACTAGAATCCCTAGAGCTACTAGTACTACTAGTACCACTAGAACTACTAGCCCCCCTAGCCCCAGCATGCACCGGCGAATAGATCCTCTCCATCTCCTGCTCACTCTTAAAATAATCAGGAACCGTGAAGACATTCTTTCCGATAGAACGGATCAGCGCAAAAGGCGTATTGAGCACCAGCGCTGCATCCAGCGGACGCTCTACATACTGATTGGCATTCGATAACGTGATGGGGCGCACGGCCGTAGTGAAACCGCCTCGCATTCCTGCAATGGTAAAGGGAACCAGCAACAGCAACGACAGCAAACAGGCAAGGTCGTAGCGCCACCATGAAACAATCCTGCGACTCTGAAGGCGGGGCTTGGCATAGAAAAGCCAGAGACCCATCATCACCAAGAAGAACAGCAACACCAGATACCAATGGGTCAGAAACTCCCTGCCGATGATACCCGCCAGATTGCCTTCGTGCGAAAACTCCTGCACGACAGACGTGGTGGTGCGCCGCATGGTAAATTGGAAGTAAACGGAGTCAGCGAGATTGATGGCAAAGGCCATGCCGTTGACAATCATGAAGAGCCACTTGCACAGCTGCTGATAGGTCTTGTTCTCTTTCCAATGCAACGGAAAGAGCATCATGACGATATAAAGCACATTCGTGTAGAGAATGGCGGAAGCATCAAACAGCAGACCTCCCTTGAACACGTCAAAGGTATAGGTGAGATAGGCTGCATTCTCCAGACAATACTCCAGACGCGCTATCTGATAGACCAGGAATACTAGCAGCAGGTTCCACAGAACCGCCAGCAAGGGGGAATATATCTTGTCATGCCATTGTTTCATCGCTCGTTCAAGTCTTTAGTTGCGGCCTGCAGGATAGCCTGCGCCTTTTTGATGAGCTCGGAGGTGCCGTTGCCTTCCGTCTTCACCACTCTGTTGCTGATAAAGTCGTAGTTCACGAACCCGGTACTGTCGGTGATTGAAAAACCATCGTCGTAGGTATGCATGGCAACAGGCTTGGTATAAGTCTTGCTCAGCACGTCACGGCTGAAGGTAAACTTGTCGTGATTGATACCCAACTGCGCCAGAAGCGTGGCAGGCAAATCCGTCTGATTGCAGATTTGCTCGATGCGCCGGGGTGCTTTCACGGCTCCGCCTACCCATATCATCGGAATATGGGTGAGCAGCGGGTTGGATTCGTCTATACCATTATGTACGATACCATGATCGGGGAGCATCACCACCAGCGTGTTCTCCCAGAGGGGCGACTGGCGGAGCTTTCCGATAAACTGTCCCACGCATTGGTCGAGATAATAGAACGCATTCAGCACCTCGTCATCGAAATGATGAATGGGAACATCCCAGGGCACATGGCTGCTGAGCGTAGAATAGCCAATGAGGAAAGGCTGGCGCATGGATGTCGAGAGCTGATAAAGCGTGCCGAAGGTGATATCGTCTCTCACGCCCCATTCAGCCGTGCGTTGCTCTTCGGCGGTATAGTCATCCATCCACGTGAGATCCGAGAAACCGCCCGAGACAAGATAGCTCCGCATATTGGTGAAATTGATGTCACCGCCATAGAGGTAATGCGTCTGATAGCCTCGCTCCTGCAAGGTGCGGGCCATATTGGGAAGCGTTCGCGACTTCGAAGGAATCTTCATCACCGACATCGTGGGAAACGAGGGATAACCGCTCCAGGTGCATACCGTGCCGCGATCCGTGCGCCAGGAATTGGCATAGCAGTTGGTGAAATAGACGCCTTCCTTGGCAAGACGGTTCAGGTTGGGCGTAATGTCAGAACGTCCGCTGATCTCCGTAAACTGTCCGCCACAACTTTCCAGCAGAATCACGATGATATTGGGGGTCTGTGTGGTCAGCAGGGTGTCAGTCCCGATGCTCTGCGTGTTGTAGAGTTCACGGATGATTTTCTCGCATTCCGCATCCTCCATGAAATGATAGGTCACGTTATTGCTGGCCGTCTTCTCAAAAGAGGCAAAGAAGGAGAAGACAGGATTGACCGCCGAATGGTTCAGAAACTGGTTCTGCGAGTAATACACCTGTCCGATATTCGTCGTTGACTCGCCGAGTCCTCCCCTGATACCTATCACGATCAAGGGGATGAGCAGCACACCTGCAATCGTGGCTATCAGGCGATGGGAAGCCTTTTGGAACCGAGGTGTAATCCGGTCATAGAGGAAATAGACTACAAAACCGCAGAGGATGAGACACAAGAGCCTGACGATCAGGTAGCCTATGCTCACGCTCGCCATAGCCTCCGTGGGCGTTTCCAGATACGACAGGCAGGAAGCGTCGAGCTTGAACTGCCAGAATTCGTAAAGGCTGGTGTCTGCCACGAAAGCCAGCGGCAGGAGTATGGCCAGCACCACATACCATATTCTGAACACCCACTTGGGCATCCGTATCCATAACGAAACGATGGTCAGCAGGAAAGGAACGGTGAAGAGATAGAGCGAAGTGCTGAAGTCAAGTGATTTTCCATGCCATATCACCTCCACGACATCCTTCAGCGAGAAGTCGTGGCCGCTATGGTTGAAAAGCATGAAAAGGATTTTGGCGACGATGAAGATACATACCGTCACCAGAAAGTACTTCAACAGATAGGATGCTCGCTGCCTCATAGGCTCTGCATATCGTTCAGTTTCTTGTAATAGCCGTCCATGCTGAGCAGTTCCTCATGCGTGCCGCGCTCCACAATCTGGCCTTCATGAAGCACACAGATCTCATCAGCATTCTTGATGGTGGAGAGACGGTGGGCAATAGCCACGGTGGTACGGGTTTTCATCAGCCGCTCCAGCGCATCCTGCACCAGTCGTTCGCTCTCGGTGTCGAGGGCAGAGGTGGCTTCATCCAGAATCAATATCGGCGGGTTCTTCAGGATAGCACGGGCTATCGACACTCGCTGGCGCTGTCCGCCGCTGAGCCTTCCGCCACGGTCGCCGATATTCGTCTCAAACTGATGCTCGCTCTGCATGATAAAGTCGTAGGCATTGGCAATCTTGGCCGACTCTGCAATTTCCTCGTCGGTAGCTGAATCCACGCCGAATGAGATATTGTTGCGGAAGGAATCGTTAAAGAGGATAGCCTCCTGGTTCACGTTGCCTATCAGCTGCCGCAGGTCCTGAATGCCCAGGTCCTTCACGTTGATGCCGTCGATAAGCACCTCTCCCTCCTGCACGTCGTAGTAACGCGGTATCAGATCCACCATCGTTGACTTGCCGCTGCCACTCTGTCCCACGATGGCAATGGTCTTGCCCTTGGGAATAATGAGATTGATATGGCGCAGAATCCAGGTCTCGCCATAGCGGAACGACACATCGCGGAACTCTATCTGATGTTCGAACGATGCGATATGCTTCGGGTTTTCAGGCTCCTTGATCGTGTTTTCGGCCATCAGTATCTTATCCACACGCTCCATCGAAGCCAGTCCCTTGGGAATATTGTAACCCGCTTTCGAGAATTCCTTCAGCGGATTGATGATGCTATACAGGATAACCAGATAATAGATAAAGGTGCTGCCCGACATGGAGGCATTGTTCAGCACCTGCACGCCGCCAAACCACAACACGATGATGATCATCACCGTGCCCAGGAACTCACTCATCGGATGGGCCAGCTGCTGGCGGGTGTTCACCCACTGGATATTGTCGCGATACTCATTGTTCACCTTCGAGAACTTGGCGTTCATCTTATCCTCGGCGTTGAAAGCCTTGATGATGCGCAGCCCGCCCAGCGTCTCTTCCACCACGCTCATCGTATCGCTCCAGAGCGACTGCGCCTTCACCGAGTTCTGCTTCAGGCGGCGGCCCACATAACCCATGAACCATCCGAACAGCGGAACAAAGACAATGGTGAACAGCGTGAGTTGCCATGAGATGAAAAGCAGCGTTCCGAAATACATCACGATCAGGATCGGGTTCTTGAACAGCATGTCGAGGCTCGACATGATACTGGTTTCTATCTCCTGCACATCACCGCTCATGCGGGCAATGATATCGCCCTTGCGCTCCTCCGAGAAGAATCCCAGGGGCAAAGAAGTAATCTTCTGGTACAGCTGATTGCGGATATCACGCACCACGCCCGTACGAATCGGTATAATCGTGGCCGAAGAAAGGAAGTAGGCTCCCGTTTTCAGGAAGGTGGCAAAAGCCAGAAACAGGCCGATGACCAGCAGCGTCGTCGTGGCGCCCCAATCCAGGATAAGCTCCTGCATGTAGTAGTTCATGTTGTTCATCAGCGCTTCCTTCAGGTTGCCCATTGTGATAGGCATATACTCCACCTGGCGGAGGCTCTCTTCCGTCCTGAACAGGATATTCAGGATAGGAATGATGGCGGCAAACGAGAAGATGTTCAACACCGCAGAAAGGATATTGAACAGCACCGTCAGCACCAGATATTTTTTGTAGGGCGGCACGAATCGCCGCAACACCTTAAAGAATTCTTTCATTCAAGCACTCTGAAAATCGATTCCCAAAGAATCGGTTACTTTCATATTTAGGGTACAAATGTAATACAAATAAACAGAAACACCAAAGTTTCACCCTCAGTTTTTCCATTTATTAAACTTTCCACAAAGAAAACCTACTTTTCAGCACCTAACAACATAAAAAAACACACAAAAGACACTGACACAATATAAAGTACGCAGAGACACAAAGAAAGCATTGTTTTATGAGAACTGAATGATGATACATTTCTGGATGTGTGGATGTAGTATTATTAAGGTGTTGCAACAAATAAAAAAACTTCACCGTTTGGTGTAACTCGTTTGATGACAGGGAGTTGAGGTGAAGGGTTAAAAGGAGACCCACCCCAACCCTCCCTAAAGGAGGGGGAGACCCACCCCAACCCTCCCTGTTTAGGGAGGGAGTCTTGCGGACGGGGCATTCGTAAGTTTGTCATTTATGCATCGTAAATGATAGAGTTACGTCTCGCAAATGATACATTTAGACTTCATATTTCTATGTCACTTGGATAACTGGAATGTATTCCGTTCGATGATGTTTTGGTCTTCATTCTATGATATTTTGAAGTTCGTTTGATGATAGATTGGAGTTCATTCTATGATAGATTGAAGTCCGTTTGATGATAGATTGGAAGGCAAAACATCATCGAATGAAATGAATTTTCTAGATTATTCAGAAAGTAAAATTATCAAACAAAAATCTACAAAAATCTCACAAAAATGTAGCTTATGATGAAAGATTTGCGATAGATTTTTGAAGATTTTTGTTTTTTAATGAAACACAAAGACACGAAGACACAAAAATGTTCAACGATAACCCTAACCTTAATCCTCACTGGACTCCCTCCCTAAACAGGGAGGGCTGGGGTGGGTCTCCCCCTTCCCCTCGGGAGGGCGGGGGTGGGTCTCTTGTTGTGGGTCTCCTTTTTCAACCCTTCACCGTAAAGTACTGGCAAATAAGATATTAACCACAATTGTGAAGCTTTTTAAAACTTCAAACAAGTCGTAGAAATAAGGGAATATCCTTCCTAAAGGGCTTCACCGAAAAGGGTGGCGCTGGTGCTGCCGGTGATGCGCACGCGAACACGCTCGCCGATATGATGACCGGCCTTATCGAAGACTACCATCTTGTTCTGCTCGGTGCGGCCGCAGAGCTGCTCACGGCTGCGCTTGGAGAAACCTTCTACGAGCACTTCAAACTCCTTGCCTTCGTCCAGTTTGTTGCGCTGGGCGGAGATCTCGGTCTGCAGGGCGATGAGTTCGTTGAGGCGGCGAATCTTCTCTTCCTCAGGTACATTGTCAGGCAGATGACGGGCGGCAAAGGTGCCTGGACGCTCTGAATACTTGAACATGAAGGCTGAATCGAAACCTACCTCACGCACCAGGGAGAGTGTCTGCTGGAAGTCTTCCTCGGTTTCATCGTGATAACCCACAAAGATATCTGTGGTGATACCGCAACCGGGAATGATGCGGCGGATAGCGTCTATCTTCTGCAGATAGTCTTCGCGGGTGTATTTGCGGTTCATCAGTTTCAAGGTCCGGTTGCTGCCGCTTTGGGCAGGGAAATGGATATGGCGACAAAGGTTGGGCTCCTCGGCAATGGCATGGAGGATGTCTTCGGTCATATCCTCGGGATTGGAGGTGGTGAAACGCACCCGCATTTCAGGCACTTCGCGGGCCACGAGGCGGAGAAGTTGGGCAAAGGAAGTTTGGGTGTTGGGTGTTGGATGTTGGGTGTTGGATGACAGGCTTAGCCCGTAGCTGTTCACGTTCTGCCCCAGAAGCGTCACTTCCTTGAAGCCACGGTCGCGCAGATCGCGTACTTCGCGGAGGATGCTTTCCACATCGCGGCTGCGCTCACGGCCACGGGTGAAGGGCACGATGCAATAATGGCAGAAGTTGTTGCAACCACGCATGATGCTGACAAAACCGCCTATCTTGTGTCCCAAGCCAATGTGCTGGGGAATCACGTCGCGATAAGTCTCTGTCGTGGAGAGTTCCACGTTGATGGCTTTATGTCCGAGTTCGGCCTGCGCTACCAAGTCGGGAAGCGTGAGATAGGCATCCGGTCCGGCCACGAGGTCGCAATGGTGGTTTTCCAGGAGGTCATCTTTTACGCGCTCCGCCATACAGCCGAGGACACCGATGATTAACCCACCCTTGGTCCCTCCCGAAGGGAGGGAGTTCTTTTGACGTGATTTGCGTAAAGCGGCCAATACATCCAGTCTGTGGTAGATTTTCTGCTCGGCATTATCGCGCACCGAACAAGTGTTGAGAAAGACGGCATCCGCCTCCTCTACCGTTTGGCAAACTTCATAGCCCGCCATCTGCATCACCGAGGCCACTACTTCCGAGTCGGCCACATTCATCTGACACCCGTATGTTTCTATCAGCAACTTTTTCATGGGTGCAAAGATACAAGAAATTTAGAAAATGAGAGAATGAGAGAATGAGAAATTGGGGCATTCATTTAAAAAAGCGTAAAATGATTCATTTCTCATTTTCTCATTTTTTCATTTTCCCAATATTTTATACCTTTGCAGCCGTGAGAACGTTATTGTTGATACTGATGGCCATGCCCGCACTCTGCTGGGCGCAGACAGGCAAGCATGTGAACCCCGAAGACAGAGAGGTTGACATGGATAACCCTACGTTTGTGCCGATGGTGAAAGTCAGCAAGGTGATGCACGAGGGTGACAGCATCCAGTACGTGGAGTTCAACAACGTGTATGTCTATCCCAAAATGGAGTTCAAGAACGCCAAGGAACAGGCTAAATACAACCGGCTGGTGTATAACGTGAAGAAAGTGCTGCCCATCGCCAAGGAGGCCAACCAGATTATCATAGAGACCTACGAATACCTGCAGACGCTTCCCGACAAGAAATCGAAGGACGAACACATGAAAAGGGTGGAGAAAGACATCAAGCAGCGCTATACGCCCAGGATGAAGAAGCTGTCATATAGTCAGGGAAAGCTGCTTATCAAACTGATCCACCGCGAGTGTAATTCCTCTGGCTACAATCTGATTCAAGCCTTCCTGGGACCGGTGCGCGCTGGTTTCTATCAGGCATTTGCCTGGACTTTCGGGGCTTCGCTCATGAAGACTTACAAGCCCGAAAGTGTTGACCGGCTTACGGAGCGCGTGGTGCGACAGATAGAAGCCGGACAACTGTAAGAGTTTATTCGCTGAAAAGAACCTGAATGACGGTCTGCCCGACGGCCTGCAACGTGTTTTTATCTATGTGCTGCATGTCGTCATTCAATGTATGCCAGGTAGGACCGAAACTGCTCTGCTGGCAGTCGGGGTAGCAGGGAATGATGTCGATGCAGGGAATCTTGGCTACTTCATTCACCGGTACATGGTCGTCGGTGATGCCCCCGTTGGCTTCATCGGGGAACATAGTGCCGTAACCCACCACCTTGGCGGCTGCCCATACCTTCTTCACAATATCAGGCGCATATTGCTTGGAGACTGCCTCCTGATAGAAACGGGCTCCCTGACCGCCCACCATGTCGAGCAGAATGCCGAAACGGTAAGACTTTCCGTCAGCATTTGCGGCATATTGCTGCGCCCAATACTGGGCGCCGAGTGCCCACGGATCACCGTTGACCTGCGTGGTGGTGTCCCATTGGGGAGTTCCCCAGTCTTCGGCATCAAAGCAAATAAAGTCAACGCCTACCTTCAGGGAATCGGCTTTCTGTAGCAAACGGGCAATCTCAAGCATCACGGCCACGCCCGAAGCTCCATCATTGGCAGCCATCACGGGCTTGCGCCAGGCTGTAGAGTCGGGATCGTTGTCAGCCCAGGGACGGCTATCCCAATGGGCACAAAGGAGAATGCGGCCTCCATTCGTAACTCCCTGGGAGGATATACTGTCGCTCGGATTGTAGCTGGCAATGATATTGGTACTCTTCAGCGGTGTGCCGTCGTAGCCTGTAAGCGTGGCTTGCTGGGTAGAAACCTTGCAGCCGAACTGCTCAAACTTCTTGATAATCCATTGGGCACACAGCTCATGGGCATCGCTGTTCATCGTGCGGGGACCGAAATCGCATTGCGCCTGACAATAGGCATAGGCGGAATCAGCCACAAAAGCCGGACCTACGGGCGTAAGCGATGACAGGTCGCTGGTGGCCTGCCTGCTCTTACAAGCAACAAGCAGGATGACTGAACACAAAATCGCAAAGACACAAAGTTTTCTCATTCTATTTTTCTTATACAAATAACTATCAACCATAAACCATAAACCATAAACTATCAACCATCAACCATCAACCCTGACGCTCTGCACTTGCGCCATCACGCGCAGCCAGTTGCCTCCCCATATCTTCTTGATGTCACGCTCGCTATAGTGGCGGCGAAGCAACTGGAGGGTAAACTGGATGGCTTCGGAAGCGTCGGCATAGCCGCGCACACCACCGTCACCATCGAAATCGGTGCCCAGTCCCACATGGTCGATACCCATCACATCGATGGCATGTTCCAGATGTTTGACGGCGTCGATGATGGTGGCTTCGCCTTCCGTGCGGAGGAAACCATGATAAAGCGTGGTATGAGCCACGCCACCGGCCTGAGCCAAAGCCCGAAGCTGGTCGTCGGTCAGATTGCGGGGATGGTCACAAAGGGCACGGCAGTTACTATGACTGCACACAATCGGCGTACTTGAAATCTGCAACGCATCATAGAAACTCTTCTCGCCGGCATGGGAAAGGTCAACCATCAGGCCACAGCGGTTCATCTCCTGAATGACCTTTTCGCCAAACTGACTGACTCCGTTGTGGGTGTTGCAGCCGCGGGCGGAGTCGCAGATGTCGTTGTCGCCATTGTGGCAAAGCGTGATATAGACGACACCCCGCTGGGCAAAATGCTTCACATTGGACAGTTCATGACCGAGAGCCAGGCCGTTTTCAATGCCGAGCATGATGCTGCGACGCCCCTTGCGCTGGTCTTCGTAGAGGTCTTGCGGGGTGCGGGCAATGCTGAGATAACGGCTGTTGGACTTCACGATATCCTCTATCTTGTCGAAAATGGCATTGGCATAGGCCGTAGGAGTGACAGAAACAGACTGCGAACCATCGGTCAGATGGGCTGGCTGCATCCACGAGGCATCCACTTTCTGCGAGAAACTCTCGCCGATTTTGGGCTGTGGCAGATAGGCCACCATCGTGACGGCCTGCTGGCGGCCGTCCTGCATCTTGTGCATATCCACGAGGATACGGGGATCACGCTGCTCGAAATGGATACCCTGCGGGAAGAACATCGGTGTGTCGCAATGGGTGTCGAGGGTAATCATGCGCTGATGGAGCAGCTTGGCCTGATGGAACTCCGTAGCCTTGCGAATCATCCATTTGAAGATGGGGAGTCCGCTTTCGAGCCATTCGGGATGCCATTGCACGCCCATGATGCTCTTCTGCTCCGTGCTCTCGATGGCCTCGATGGTGCCGTCGGGGGCAGTGGCCGTCACCCAGAAACGCTGTCCGGCATCGCTTACGGCCTGATGATGGAAGGAGTTTACGAAGATATTCTGCGTGCCATAGAGTCGGCAGATCTCGCTGTTCTTGTGGAGCGTCACGCTATGAGTCACTTCCCCGCGGTCGGCATCCTGCGAGTGCTTGATGGTGGGAGAGGCAATATCCTGTGCCACATGACCATAGAGCGCCACGGCCAATGTCTGGATGCCACGGCAGATGCCAAGCATCGGTATCTGGCGGTTGTAGGCCAAGCGGGTAATAAGCAACTCAGGCAGGTCGCGCTTGCTGTTGATGTTATGCAGGCGCGGCGATGGTTCTTCGCCTGACCATAGCGGATTGTAATCGCCTCCGCCTGAAAGAATCAGACCATCGAGGCTGTCGAGTGTGCCTACGAGCACATGACGGTCGCTGACAGGAGGGATGATGACGGGAATGCCCCCCGCCTCAATCACCTTATTATAGTAGGCATAGCGCAACGTGGCATCCATACCCTCGTAGTTGGAGGTGATGCCGATGAGCGGTTTCCAGTCGCCTTCGGGATACTGCTGGTAGATATCGTCGAGATACTGCTGAAGATTAAAAGAATCCATTTCTTTAAAGTTGCTTCTTACTGAAAATAAAAAGCCCCTCCAAAAGATGGAGGGGATGATTGATCATTTTCCTTACTCCGTAGCAATGGGAATCTCACGCCGGATGCTCTGCTCCAGGGAGATGAGTGTCTCCGTGGCTACCACGCCGGGAATGTCCTGCAACTGATTGTTGAGCAGGTCCATCAGCTGCTCGTTGTCGCGGGCGAAGAGTTTCACAAGCATGGTGTAGGGACCGGTCGTGAAATGGCATTCCACAATCTCAGGGATATGGCAAAGGCGCTCCACGACCTGCTTGTACATGGAACCGCGCTCAAGCGTGATGCCCACATAGGTGCAGGTGCTGTAGCCCAATGACTTGGGGTTCACATCAAAACCGGAGCCAGTGATCACACCGTCGTCAATGAGATGCTGCACACGCTGATGAATGGCGGCACGCGAGACGCCACACTCTGCTGCCACATCCTTGAACGGGATGCGGGCATTCTTCGACAAGATATTCAATATCTTTCTGTCCAGATTGTCTATCTTTTCCATTGTTATGGATATTTCCTTTTTGTTAATAATCAGTTTACTTCGTGACAAAAATAGGAATAAAAAATGAAATGCGCAACATTTTGACAGGAAAAGTTGCGCATTTCGTGAAAAAACGTTCAAAAACGGACTATTTTTTCTTCTTTACGACCTTCTTTGAGGAAGTAACCGGCTTTGCAGAAGGTTTCTTCGCGGTTTTCGTTTCTTCTACAACAGGCTTCACGATATCGAGCAATTCCACGGTGAAGATGAGGGCGGAATAGGGCTTGATGTCCTGTCCGGCACCACGCTCACCATAGGCCAGATCGTAGGGGATATAGAGTTCCCACTTACTGCCGACGGGCATCATCGTGAGAGCTTCGGTCCAACCCTTGATGACCTGATTGGCCTTGAACGTGGCAGGCTCGCCACGCTTGTAGCTGCTGTCGAAGACTTTTCCGTCAACCAGACGGCCTTCGTAATTCACTTTCACTTCATCCGAAGCAGTAGGGATGGCACCCGTGCCCTGAGTGAGCACCTTATACTGCAGGCCGGAAGCCGTGGTCTTCACACCTTCCTTCTTCGCATTGGCTGCCAGGAAGTCAACACCTTCTTTCTTGAGCACCATCACACGACGGTCAGAGAAGAATTGCTCTGCATCCTGCTGCTTGAAATGGGTGGTATCTTTCTTCAGAGCCGCAATGAAACCCTGCTGGAACTTCTCTGCGTTGATGGAGTCGGGGGTTCCCTTGAAGTCGTTCTCGGCATTGGGCAGCATCCGGTCGTTGACCATCTGCGCGATCTGCATACCGGCCATACGGGCTTTCTGCTGAGGGTCGGTTCCCAGTTTGAGGGCCTCCTTGAAACCGGCAATGAAGTCATCCATGAAGACCTCATCGAACTGATACTGCTGTTTCAGGAAGGGCAGCAGACCATTTGTCATGGCCACACCGGCAGCATAGCTGACGGAATCACTCGGAGTGACAATCTCAACAGGCTGCTCTGCAACGACCTGAACCACCTCAGCCTTCTTTTTCTTGTCTTTCTTTCCGGCATTGGCGGTCAAGAAAGAGGCACTCACCACGAGGATGAGTGCCATGATTGCATATCTTTTCATAGACGATTACTTCTCGATACCTAAGAGTTCGATCTTGAAGATAAGTGCGGAGAAAGGCTTGATCTCTCTCTGCTCACGTGCACCGTAAGCCTTTTCCTGAGGAATCACAACCTCCCAAACAGAACCTACAGGCATGTGGGTGAGAGCCTCTGTCCATCCGGGGATCACCTGGTTGGCGCGAAGCTTAACAGGCTCCTTGCTCTTGTAGCTGCTGTCGAACACCTTACCGTCGATGGTCTTGCCCTCATACTGAACAGACACCATGCTTGTATCGGTAGGAATGGCACCAGTACCCTCCTTGATCACCTTATAGAGCACACCGCCCTTGAGTTCCTTTACGTCCTTGCCTTTCTTGTATTCCACCAGGTATTTCTCACCGGCAGCCTTGTTGGCACCGAACTGCTTCTCCATATTCTTGGCCTTGATCTGCTCCATCTTGGTCTGGGCAATCTGCTGAGCCTGCTCAACGGTCATCAGACCCTTGGCACCGGTAGTTCCGCTCACGAAACCAGCCATGAAGTTTTTCAGGGAGATTGTCTGCGTGGAATCATCGCCGAACACCTCATGATTGATGCCCTTCACCATCTGGTTGCCAATCTGCTGACCAATCTGGATACCAGCATAGTAGGCTGCCTGCTTCTTGTCGTCACCAGCATTTGCACCGTCGTTCAGGCCCTTGATGAAGTCGTCCATATAAGCAGTGTCCACACCGAGACGCTGTACGAGATACTCTTTCAGACCCTGAGTCTGTGCCATACCGATGGCATAGCTCATGGTGTCAATGTCGTTCTTAAGATTGGCCTTGGGAGTGCCATTGCCGCAAGCGCTAAACGATGCAGCAACAATAGCCATAGCGGCTAAGATTGATAATTTTTTCATTTTGAGTTTATTTGTTTATAAGTTTTGACTTTTTAGATTTTAGAGAACCTCTATCAGTTCCACGTCGAAGATAAGCGCAGCATAAGGAGGAATGCTCTGGCCGGCTCCGCTGGGACCATAGCCCAGAAGATAGGGAATGAAGAAACGGGTCTTGCCGCCTTCCTTCATCAGCTGGAGACCTTCCGTCCATCCGGCAATGACCTGCTGGAGTCCGAACACGGCAGGCTCTCCGCGCTGCACGCTGCTGTCGAACACCGTACCGTCAATCAGGAATCCCTCGTAGTGGCATTTCACACGGTCGGTGGCCTTAGGAGCCTTGCCGGTGCCTTCCTGCAATACCATATACTGCAGACCACTCTTGGTCGTTATCACACCTTCTTTCATTGCATTCTCAGCCAGGAAACGCTCACCGGCTGCCTTTGCATTACGTCCCTGCTCTTCGCGAGCCTTTGCCATCTTGGCCTCTTTTTCCTGGAAATACTCCTGCACGATTGTCTGTGCCTCACGGTTATCCACCTTCAGATTATTACCAGCCAGCACATCCTTGATAGCAGTGGCGAAATCATCAATATTCAGACCTTCGATATCCATCTGCTTCAATTGCTGTCCGATGCCGAGGCCCAAACCATAACTCAGTTTGTCCATCTTAAACTAAAAAATATATTACTAATTTTGCAAAATCGCGGCAAAGTTACACTTTTTCTTTGAAGAAACGAACGTTATTCAAAAGAAATTTGTAATTTTGTACATTATTAATATATAATCTATGAAGAAGATTGTCGTTTTAACTGGTGCCGGCATGTCTGTAGAGAGCGGACTGAGCACTTTCCGTGATGCTGACGGACTTTGGGAAAACTATCCCGTATCACGTGTGGCTACCCACGAGGGCTGGGAAGCCGACCCCGAATACGTGAATGCCTTCTATAATATGCTCCGCACGAAATACACCGACGTGAAGCCCAACGAGGGTCATCTGTTGGTGGCAAAGCTGGAAGAGCAGTATGAGGTGACGGTGGTGACACAGAATGTGGACAACCTGCACGAGGTGGCAGGTTCCACAAAAGTCATACACCTGCATGGTGAACTGATGAAAGGTTGTTCGAGCCGTGATGTGGACAATCCCCGCTATCACGTGCAGCTGGGTGGTGACAAACTGACCATCGAGCCGGGCGAAAAGGCTGGCGACGGTTCGCTGCTGCGCCCCTTTATCGTGTTTTTCGGTGAAGGAGTTCCCAATATCACGATTGCCGCCGAAGAGGTTTCCAAGGCCGATATCGTGATTGTGATCGGCACCTCGCTGGTGGTTTATCCTGCAGCTGGCCTGCTCCACTATGCCCGCCCAGGTGTTCCCGTTTACCTGATTGATCCGAATCCCACCGTCGGTGCCAACTTCAGCAATGTCACTCATATCCAAAAGGGTGGTTCTGAGGGCATGAAGGAATTGTCTGCCATATTGATGAAATAGCCGATATGGTAGGAACGATGAAATTGGATCGCAAAAGCCTCTTCATGGAGGTGCGCGATTATGTGATGATAACCATTGCGATGCTCTCCTATTGCATCGGATGGACGGTTTTCCTGTTGCCTAACAATATCACCACGGGAGGTGTCCCCGGTATTGCCTCTATCGTCTTCTGGGGTACAGGCATTCCGGTTCAGATAACCTATTTCGGCATCAATGCCATCCTGATGGTGCTGGCATTGCGCATCTTAGGACTGAAATTCTGCATCAAGACCATCTATGGCATTCTGGTATTGACTTTCGCCCTGGATGTGGCCCAACGAATGGCAACTGGTACTCATCTGCTTCAAGACCAGCCTTTTATGGCTGCAGTGATAGGAGCGGCATTCTGCGGATGCGGCGTAGGACTGGGACTTTCAAGCAACGGTTCCACAGGTGGCACCGACATTATCGCAGCCATTATCAACAAATACCGTGACATCTCCCTTGGACGCGTCATCCTGATTTGTGATTTGGTTATTATCTCCTGTAGTTATTTCGTGCTTCACGACTGGGAACGCGTCATCTACGGCTACGTGGTACTCATCATCACCAGTTTCTGTATAGACCAGGTGGTGAATGCGATGCGGCGTTCGGTACAGTTTTTCATTATCTCCGACAAGTACGAGGAAATAGGCCATCGCATCAACAGCGAGCCCCATCGTGGCTGTACGGTGATTGATGCCCATGGATTCTATAGCGGCAAGGAGGTAAAGATGCTCTTCGTGCTGGCCAAAAAGAGGGAGTCGGGTGTCATTTTCCACTTAATCAACGAGATAGACCCCACCGCCTTTGTGTCGCAAAGCGCCGTCATCGGAGTCTATGGAGAAGGCTTCGACCGCTTCAAGGTGCGCAGCAAATCGCATAAATCCTAGAATTCTAGAAACTCTAGAGAATCTAGATTAACTAGAACATCTATAACAAACAAAAATATGAAAGACGAAAAAGACCAAGTACAATTGCCCGAAAATGCGTTTCGGGAACTGAAAGAAGGTGAAGATTACGAACCCGTGATGTCACCACAGAAAGAATACCCCGAAGTGAACGGATGGAGCGTCACGTGGGGAATCCTCATGGCCGTGCTGTTTTCTGCTGCAGCTGCCTATCTCGGGCTGAAGGTCGGACAGGTCTTTGAGGCTGCCATTCCGATTGCCATCATTGCCGTAGGCGTAAGCACTGCCGCCAAGCGCTCTAAGGCGTTGGGTGAGAATGTCATCATCCAGTCGATTGGTGCCTGTTCGGGAAGTGTGGTGGCAGGTGCCATCTTCACGTTGCCTGCCATCTATATCCTGCAGGCCAAATATCCTGACATGTCGGCTTCGTTCATCAATATCTTCATGGCTTCCCTCTTAGGCGGTATCTTAGGAATCCTTTTCCTGATACCTTTCCGTAAGTACTTCGTGAAGGATATGCACGGAAAGTATCCTTTCCCTGAGGCTACGGCCACTACGCAGGTGCTGATCTCCGGTGAAAAGGGAGGCTCGCAGGCCAAGCCCCTGCTCATCGCAGGTATCGTGGGCGGTCTTTACGACTTTATCGTGGCCACCTTTGGGTGGTGGAACGAGAACTTCACGACCCGCGTTATGGGATGGGGTCAGCAACTGGCCGACCATGCCAAACTGGTGTTCAAGGTCAATACGGGTGCTGCCGTATTGGGTTTGGGCTATATCGTGGGACTGAAGTATGCATTCATCATCTGCCTGGGTTCGCTTGCCGTATGGTGGATTATCGTGCCAGGCATGGCGCTGATCTTCCCGCATGACATATTAAATATGTGGGATCCCTCTATCAATACCGCCGTGGGCGATATGACTCCCGAGCAGATCTTCAAGGCTTACGGCAAGTCGATAGGTATCGGCGGTATTGCCATGGCTGGTGTAATCGGTATCATCAAGTCGTGGGGCATCATCAAGAGTGCCGTCTCTCTGGCTGCCAAAGAGATGAAAGGTGGCTCTGCTGTCTCCAAGGAGCAAATCCGCACCCAGCGCGACATTGCCTTCCGCATCATTGCCATTGGCTCCATCTTAACCATCATTATTACTTTCCTCTTCTTCTGGTTTGGTGTGATGGATAATCTGCTTTTTGCCGTTGTAGGTATTCTGCTGGTCACCATCATCGCATTCCTCTTCACCACCGTGGCCGCCAATGCCATCGCCATCGTAGGTTCAAACCCCGTTTCGGGTATGACGCTGATGACGCTCATACTGGCTTCCGTTGTGATGGTTGCCGTAGGGCTGAAAGGCCCAGGCGGTATGCTGGCCGCACTCATCATGGGTGGCGTGGTCTGCACGGCGCTTTCCGTGGCCGGTTCGTTTATCACCGACTTGAAAATCGGTTACTGGCTGGGAACCACTCCTAAGAAACAAGAGCAATGGAAGTTCCTTGGCGTACTCGTTTCCGCAGCTACCGTAGGTGGCGTAATGATTCTGCTCAACAAGACATACGACTTTGCAAGCGGTGAACTGGCTGCTCCGCAGGCCAATGCCATGGCAGCCGTTATCGAACCGCTGATGAGCGGTGTGGGAGCACCTTGGCTGCTCTACGGCATCGGTGCGCTGATAGCCATTGTCCTCAACTGGTTCAAGGTGCCTGCTCTGGCTTTTGCCTTGGGTATGTTTATCCCGCTCGAACTGAATATTCCGCTGCTTGTCGGTGGAGCTATCAACTGGTTTGTCACCACACGCTCGGATGACAAGAAGGTAAATGACGAACGTGGCGAGAAAGGCACACTCATTGCTTCGGGATTCATTGCCGGTGGTGCCTTGATGGGTGTAGTATCTGCCCTCCTCCGTTTCGCAGGCTTCAACCCCATCAACGAGTCATGGCTGGCCAATCCGCTCAGCGAGGCCCTCTCCCTGGCCGCCTATCTGCTGCTTATTTCCTATTTTATTATAGCCACGCGCAAGAAGGCTTAACACATAAAATCCCCCTCATCCTGGCATTGGATGAGGGGGATTCTTATGTTTATCAAGAAAAGCCTCAGGCTTCTTTCTGACGTGTTCCCATGCGGGCTTCCACTACGTTGACCACGTAGTCACCCAGCTTCTCGCACTCGTTGATCAAGTCCATATAAATGGTACCTACGGCATAGGTATAGACGTGGTTGTTCACGTCAGCAATGTTCTGGCTCTTCAACTGATTGCGGAAGTTGTTGATTTCATTCTCAATATTGAAAGAGCGGTTCACGTCGAAGTTCGTCTTGCGGCCATTCAGCAGCGTGTTCATCTGCGTCAGTGAATCATCCGTGAGCTGCATCATCTGGTGCATGTGCTCATATTGGCGCTCTGTGAAGTGCTCCTGCTTGCCTTGCACCTTGCGGGAGATAGTGCGGGCCATGTTGTAGCAGGCATCACCGATACTCTCCAGCTCAGAAATCTCACGAAGCATAGCTCGAATCTTGGCCTTCGTGTCATCACTGAGATGGGCATCACTCACCTGATCCAGATACTTGGCAATCTCTATCTCCATGTTGTCGGAGATGCTTTCGTACTTCTCAATGCGCGAATAGAGCTTGGCAAACTTGGCATCGTCCTTCTCCTGAAGGAGTTCCCTCACCATCCCGAACATACGCTGCATACGCTCTGAAAAACTGGAGATTTCCTTCTGCGCCTCCAATACGGAGAGCTCTGGGGTCTTCATGAATCCGGCCGTAATGAAATGCAGACGGAAATCCTCTTCCTCTTCGGCCTTCTTTCCCTTGATAACCCAGCACACGAAGCGCTCTATCTGCGGGATGAACCAAATGAGGATAAACGTGTTGACCACGTTGAAACAGGTATGGAAAGCAGCCAGCACAAACGTCAGTTTCAGCGTGCTGTTAGCACTTCCCATATTGTAGCCTAAGGAGTTACCGGCCCAATCGACCAATGCCACCACTCCATCCACAAACGAATGGAAGAAGAGCAATATCCAGAGCACACCAAACACATTGAAGAACATGTGGGCCAATGCAGCGCGGCGGGCTTGCGTATTGGCCGACAAGGCTGCCAGGTTACTGGTGACGGTCGTTCCGATATTCTCACCAAGCACCAAGGCTATGCCCTGATAGATAGGCAGCACACCACTTCCGCAGAGAATCATCGTGATAGCCATCACGGCAGCCGACGACTGCACGCAGAAAGTCAGGATACCTCCCAGCAACAGGAAGATGATGGTGGTCAGGAAAGAATCGGGGTCAAACGAAGAGAAGAATTTCAGGAGTGCCTCATTATGCCCGAGATCCATATCCGTTCCGGTCATACGCAATGTGCCCAGACCCAGAATCAGGAACGACAGGCCGAAGAGGAAGTCGCCGATATAGCGATACCGCTTCAGATAGATGAGCACGATACCCATGAAAAACGCCGGATAGACCATGTCGGTGATGTTGAACGACATACCGGCCGACATAATCCAGGCCGTCAGCGTCGTACCGATGTTGGCACCCATAATAACCGAAATGGCCTGTGCCAGGGTGAGCAATCCCGCATTTACAAACGAGACGGTCATCACCGTGGTTGCCGTGGAAGACTGTACAGAAGCCGTGACGAGCATACCCGTCAGCATTCCCGTAAAGCGGTTGGTAGTCATGGCTCCCAGAACATGGCGCAGTTGTGGTCCAGCCATCTTCTGCAGGCTCTCACTCATCGATTTCATACCGAACATGAGAAGCGCCAGCGAGCCCAACAATTTGAATATTACCAGTATTGACATATTTTATTGTATTTATGTGCCAAGTTTCACTTTTTTTTGTATCTTTGCCCCTGATAATGTATCAATTTATAAATTTAATTGACAATCAATATGAAGCAGACTATTAAAATCCGTTGCAAAAATAATAAAAAAACTGGAAACTTCCCCATCGGAAGCACACTTTCTGAAATTTTTTCTGATTTCGGGCTTCAGATGAATCACGGACCCATCTCCGCACGGGTGAACAACAAGGTGGAGGGAATGCACTACCGCGTCTATCATAACAAGGATGTCGAATTCCTGGATATGACGGTTTCCTCGGCTTCACGTGCCTATACCCGCTCGCTCTTCCTCGTGCTTTGCAAAGCCGTGAAAGACCTTTTCGGACTGGCACTCGTCGTCATCGACATTCCCGTCAGCAACGGTTTCTATTGCGACTTGGAACTCGGACGCCCCCTTACCGAGGAAGATGTCAACCGTCTGCGCACCCGTATGCAGGAGATCATCGATGCCGAGATGCCTATCACCCGCCACGAATGTCCCACGGAAGAAGCCATCCAGATGTTCGACCGCCTTGGCGACATCCAGAAGGCCAAGATCCTGCGCAGCAGCGGACAACTCTATTGCTGCTACTACGACCTCGACGGCTATGTGGATTATTTCTACGGAACCTTGGTCACCAACACCCGCGAACTCTATCTCTTCGGACTCGAGAAATACTACGACGGACTCCTGCTGAGGATTCCCTCCCGTTCCAATCCCGATGAACTCGGCCCCATCATCCAGCAGAACAAAATGTTCGAAATCTTCAAGGAGCATCACCGCTGGCAGGAGATTCTCGGTGTGCGCACCATCGGCGACTTCAACGAAGCCGTCAGCAAAGGACTGACCACCCAACTTATCAACGTATCCGAGGCCTTGCAGGAAAAGAAGATTTCACGCATCGCCGACCAGATAGCAAATCCCTCCCCCTTCGGGGGAGTCGGAGGGGGCTCCCCCAAACGCCTCGTGCTCATCGCCGGACCTTCCAGTTCCGGAAAGACAACCTTCTGCAAAAGGCTTTCCGTACAATTGCTGGCCTGCGGACTGAAACCCGTCATGATATCACTCGACGACTACTTCGTTGACCGCGAACGAACACCTCGCGATGCTTCCGGCGAATTCGACTATGAGAGCCTCTATGCACTCGACCTTGAACTCCTCAACCAGCAACTCCGTGAACTCTTCGAAGGCCGCGAGGTGCAACTGCCCCGCTATAACTTCCAGACCGGAAAGAGCGAACCTAACGGCGGTGCCAAACTCAAACTCGGGGAAAACGAGATTCTCGTGGTGGAAGGCATCCACGCCCTTAATCCCGAACTGACCGCCCAGATTCCCGACGAGTTCAAGTTCCGTATCTATGCCTCAGCCCTCACTACCATCCTGCTCGACTATCACAACTATATCCCCACTACCGACAACCGCCTGCTGCGCCGCATCATCCGCGACTACAAATACCGCGGCTGTTCAGCCCAGGACACCATCCACCGCTGGCCCTCCGTACGCGCCGGCGAAGAGAAATGGATATTCCCCTATCAGGAGAACTGCGACGTGATGTTCAATACCGCCATGCTCTTCGAGCTGGCAGTCATCCGCGAGCAGGCCATCCCCATCCTGGAGCAAGTTCCCGAGTGTTGCGAAGAGTATGCCGAAGCCTACCGCCTGCTGAAGTTCCTGAAGTATCTGGTGCCCATCCCCGACAAGCAGATTCCGCCCACATCCCTCATCCGCGAGTTCCTCGGCGGTTCCTCCTTCAAGTATTAGTGTCCGGTCTGCCGTAGCTGACGGCCGAAACACTGGTTCAACATGCCAAGATACCATGAGCAGAGAGAAAGAAATATATAAGGTGACGCTGGTGGGTAGTGCAGGCAATGCAGCACTACTTACCTTTAAGTTCATTGCCGGCATATTGGGCAACAGTTCGGCGATGATTGCCGATGCCGTCCATTCGCTGTCCGACTTCGTGACCGACCTGCTCGTACTGGTCTTTGTAAGTATCAGCGCCAAGCCGCAAGATCAGTCACACGACTATGGGCATGGCAAATTCGAAACCATTGCCTCGTTCCTCATCGGATTAGCGCTGATAGCGGCAGCCACAGGCATTGTGGTGTCAGGCGCAGTGAAGTTGTACGCTTGGTGGGGCGGTGCCCATCTTGAAGCCCCCGGATGGATAGCGCTCTGGGCAGCCTTGCTCTCGATAGTCATCAAGGAATTACTCTATCAGTACACGGCACACCGAGGCCGAGAGCTCCATTCCCAAGTAATGATAGCCAATGCCTGGCATCATCGCAGCGATGCCCTCTCATCCATAGGAGCAGCCCTTGGCATCGGCTTAGCCATCTGGCTGGGAGAGCGCTGGACGGTATTCGATCCGTTGGCGTCCATCATTGTGGGATTAATGCTGGTGAGTGTAGCCTACAAGCTACTCAAGATCAGTTTCAACGAACTGACAGAGACATCATTGTCCGCTGAGACAGAGCAGGAGATCATGCAGATTATCCAGTCGTTCGACGATGTTCAGCAGCCCCACAACCTGCGTACCCGTCGCATCGGCAACCGTATCGCTATCGAGGCTCATGTGCGGATGGACGGGCAACTGCCTCTCGTCATTGTCCACGAGCGCGCCACAGCCATTGAACGAAAACTGAAAGAGCGATTCGGTGCCGACACACACATCTCCCTCCACATGGAGCCTATCAAATAGCCCCTGGGATACAAGAACCGGCACCTGTTCACGCAGACAATGAGCCGCTTGTTCACAAGATTACCAGTTTCAGGAACAAATATGTATGGTTCATTAAAGAGTTGCAACAAATAAAAAACTTCACCATACGGTGTAACACGTTTGATGACAAAGAGTTGAGGTGAAGGGTTCCTATTTGACAGACATAGGCCTCATATATAACCGAGACAAAGATGGGGATGCGCCTTCCTTTCCAGCCCATCCCAATCTTTACGATACTACAAGTTTATTGCTACTTCATATGAACGAAGAACCTGTTCACATGCTCCGATAAGATGCCGTCAGATACTTCAAACAAATAATTAGTTACAAAAGCATATTTACTCCAAACCGCCCGTAAACACGGGCGGTTTGGAGGTTTTAATGTAGGATAAAACCCATAATCCTTCTGGAGTCAGAAAGAATAGCCGACGGAAGCCCCGACATGAGAATAAGTCTTTCCCGTAACATGGGCATCCAGTGTGAACCGCAAATGGTGAAATGCTAAGAAGCCAAGACGCGGAGCCACACAAAAACGTGTATGCTTTTCATTGTCACCTATTACAACTTCACACCTGCCAACACCCATACCAACGCCAATGAACGGAGAAAACTTGGAACCACGAGAGAAGTTATAGTCCGAGACGGCAAGCAGAGAGATGGTACGGTTACTCAAATCCCCCCTCGTATCATGATCCCTTACAGCACTTCCAATATATAACTCTGCTCCAATGTCAATAGGCAGATGCCGTAAATTCCACAATGCCTCAAGTCCAAGTTGTGGTCCAATCTTACTACTCGTTTCATCCATGCCATCCAAAGGGTATGTAGCCCCCACTTTAGCAACAAAGGAGAATTTCTTCACGCTACTGTCGTCACTTTGGGCAATGGCAGGGCATGCAGTACAGAAAAGCAATCCCATCGTTGCTGCAATAATACTTACTTTCTTCATTTTATTCTATTTAATTTAATTATACAATTTCAAAAGTGAATGCGGGTCGGTTCTCTGTTCACACATTCATTCGTTCACAGATATAACCGATAACCCAACGTGACAGATAGATAGCGGTTATGAGCTTTGTCTGGGTCTTCTGTCTTGTCCACTCTCCTCAAACCGAAATAATAGCGGGCATTCAGTGTGATGTTCTTGTATTCATACGACAAGCCTACAGGAATGCCGAAGTCAATGGACTTACAAACATCCGTCATCTCTGCTTTGCTAAAAGCTTCTTTGGGCCAGTGGCTATTCTCCATTAGTCTCCAATACTCCGGGGTTCCCCAGTCTATGGGAATAGCCACCGTATGCGTTTCAAGATTTATTTTGTCGTTTACCAACACCCCCATCTGCAGACCTATCTTGACAGCAAGTCCTTTCACCTGGGGAATGTAGATATTGGCAAGCAGCGGGAAATTCAGATAGTCGCAATGCAGTTTGCCGCCCACCACAATTCCGGTATCATACTTTACGCCTTGTTCGTCAGGTATCACCATTGCGGTACTCCAATCTATGTTTGCTCCCTGCTGTGAATAAAAGGCACCCAGCGAAAGTCCCAGCCAGTCATTCACGGCATATTCGGCTTCTGCGCCGACAGTCATGCGTACCTTATACTTATAGGCATCAAGTGTCTCTCCGCCGAAACTCGTCACGTTTATACCTGCCATAGGTGTCACCGAAAAACTACCCTTAGGATTTTGTGCAGAAATCGCCAATGGTAATAATCCAAATAGTAATAATGTGAAAAAAAGCTTTTTCATTCGTTTTTTAAATTCGTTATTGTTTAATTTTCCTACAAAAGTATAGTTTTCCTGCTAAACGCCCAAACAATCTACTTAACAAAAGTAAACAAAATGATTTACCCCCGATGAAATGGGCGATTTTTAAAGCACAGGGGGACAGACCCCTTGTGAGCAGACCCCTTGTGAGCACTTCGCTGGTTAAAGGGTTAAAAATAGAAGCGGAGACCCCCTAAGACATCCACATGCTGGATGCCGTAGAATTCGTTGTCTTTCAACTCATAACCCTCGGGCTTGTCAAGTTTCAGGGTACTCATGCCAACCTGCAGACCTAATCCGATATTCTTTGCCACCTTATACTCGATACCCATGCCCATCTTCGCACTGATATGGCCTTCTGAATACTTATCGCCTGCCATTTTCTCCGAGAACCAGCCGTAACCGAGGCTCATCGACACATCCCAGCGCCATAACGACTTGTTGCCGAGCATAGTGCTGAACACCAAACTTGGACCAATAAAGTTCACGGAAGTTTTCACACCCTCGTCAAAAGAGTAAGCCGTATGGGAGAAGTCAAGTCCGGCACCGATAAATCCCCACAAATGTTGATAGGCGGCATTGAGCGTATAGCCTGTGCGTCCCTTGTAGGTATGGTTACCAATCTGATAATCAGAACTCAGAAAAGAGACACCGCCATTCACCTTAAAGATATTCTTGGGAGTCTGCCGCGCACGTTTGGCACGATCCTCCTGATTATGAATATACCCCAGCAGTTCCTCATCCTGTTTCTTCTCCAGTTCCTGAAGGGTCTTCATGGTGCTGACATTATTCACCAAACTGTCGGGAAGGAGCAGCATGGTTCCCCAGATGCGGTGACAGGTAGAGGCAAAATCGGGCTGCTTATGGTTGTCGATATGCAGGGCGTTTCCTCCGCTTTCAGCCGTCTTCTTCACGGCCAGTGCCAGCACATTTCCATAAAGACAATCCAAAGTTCTAGTCATTCCGCCGTCGGTCACTTTCACTTTTCCTACGACGGTGGCATTCGCGGGAACGGTATCGCCTTCCTCATAAATCACCACCTGATCGGCAGAACGCTGGGGATAGGTTCCCATCAAATCGGCTGTAACTTTCGGATTCATCGCGCAACTGGTCAAGCAGACAGCAAGGGCTGAAAACAAGACCATTTTCATAAATTCTTTCTTTTTCATATTTTTACCTTTTTAATTTACAACCAGAATAATCCTATTTTCGTGTAAGATTCTACTTGTTTTTTACACTTATCTACAAAATTACAAGTTTTAAAAATTTTCTTCTTAAGCACAGGGGGACAGACCCCTTGTGAGCACAAGAACCGGCATCTGTTCACGCAGACAATGAGCCGCTTGTTCACAAGACTACCAGTTTTAGGAACAAATATGTATATCCCAACAGCAGGAAAAACAGATTCCCGAACAAATGCAACCTTTTATCATTGATTACCTTTTTATTATCAACCAGCACGGTTATATTGTATATTGTATATTGTCAGGCCCACAAGTATGGCACATGATATTACTGTTGCGTAGTCGAAAAACTTCATGCCAGTCTTCTGATACAGAATTCCACAAACTCCAATCAGGATAGCCAATATCGTAACTCCGTTCTTCAATATCTTTTCCATTTGCCTTTAAGATTTCACTACGTTATTGCATCTCGTTTTTTACTTACTTTTCTTCCTTTGCCTTCCTCCGGATGCGTTCCCCCACATAATCGGCAGCCAACATACCGACACCGAGTGTCAATGCAGATCTTAAGTCTAGGAAGCCCAAGAAGTAGCAGACCATTGCTATTCCGAAATATAGAATAATGCCTACAATGAAATACTTTATTTTACACTTGTCCATATTACAAAGAAGTTTCGAATAAATGCGGGACTCCGTTCACATGTTTTATTGTAATTTAAACGTTATGGGCAACGTGTGTGATACCCTAACCTCCTTGCCACGCCTTTTCGCAGGAATCCAGTCGGGCATCAGGCAAGCCACTCGTCTAGCCTCGTTTATCATTTGCCGTTTTCCTTCTTCGATTATCTGATTCTTTCTTTCGTCAGACAGTCGTTCGTACTTGGGCAGATGGAACACGTCGTTGAGTTCAGTAACCTTTGCACCAGTAACATTCACTTTGCCGTCTTTCTCAATCACGAAATCTACGACTACCTTTCCTTCCATACGAAAGCGTTCGGCAATACTCGGATACCTGAGGTTTGCACCCAGGAATTTCATCAGCACCGGAATGCCGCCTACGAATTGTGGCAGTTGATCCTCACCCTCCAGACTCGGTGCCACCAGCTGACGATTATTTTGCATTTTCTTCAACATGCCTTTCAATTTGCCGATACTCTCTGTCGCCAGTACCACTTTTCCCTCAGTATCGATAAGATACATCGTCGGTATCTTGTTCAGCCGATAGTCCTTAGCCGTGTTCGTCTCTTTCCATTCCTTTAGTTCACAAATAGTTTTCCACTGTATCGATTCTTTTTTTAAGTATTTATCCAGAGTTTCTTTATCAGTATCATAGGACACACCAATAAACTCCACCCCTTTCATGTCATAGGTAGCAAAGAGTTCTTTCATCTTAGGCATATACTCCTCGATGTTCGGGCACCATGACGCCCAGAAGTATAGCACCACACAGCGGCCACGATTGTTTTCTAATGAAAGCACATTGCCCTTTTCATTCACCAGGTCAGGTGCCACAGTACCAACATCAAGTAAGCCGCCGAAATCTTGTGCCATAGAAGATAAGGCAGAGAATGCGAACATGAAGCATGTTAAGATTTTACTTTTCATCATTCGGTAATTTTTTATTTTAATTATTCTCCAATGATTCACCAGTTTTGAATTTCACAGCAAAATTAATATATTTCCACAAATCCTCCAAATAATCTACTTAACAAAAGTAAACAAAATGATTTACCCCCGATGAAATGGGCGATTTTTAAAGTTTCATGTGAACGTGTGAACGGGGAACCCGTTCATATTGGGATGCCCCCGAAAGAGACTCCGTTGTTGATTGTTTAGTCCATGCTGTCGTTCCATATTATCTTGTTTTATGAATTGTTACAGGCAAAAACAGGGAAAACTTTTCTTACGTGTATTATGTGAACGGGGAACCGACCCCGTAATCTACCGGTTGATACCACGGAGCATCACGTGATAGATGCCCGTCCCGCTTTTCTCTCGCTTTTGTCGGGGCATAGAATGCTTGTTTTATATAGTGCAAAGATAATCATTATTCTTGTTATCACCAAATATTCTTCATAAAATGAATCAAAGAGTCCCTCGTTCACCTGCCTGCATTAAGCCATTCCATCATTCCCTTATTTTTGATGCTCAATTCTTCAGATTTAGAACACGGGACGAAATCTCGAATTCTCAGCATCTTGTTTTCTATCATCAAATCACGAAGAACAGAAGATACAAATATTTTTCTGTTTGCCGAAAAACCACCGCCAAAGTATTCCTTACTTTTATAAATGTATGGCAAGGGATACTCATGCAATGGATAGTAACCATGTGTCTTTGGATTATATTTTATCATACCACATTTGGAACATAATTCGGAATCATATGTTGATAGATTCAATGGCTCGTTAATCACGGGGATGACCAATTGTACATAAGAATCTATTATGGAGTCATCCTTGTATTTTCTCAAAGGACGGCATTCTATACCCAATGGCTTGAATATCTTTTCGTAGAGGTCTGTTCGCACAAAGAACTCGTCAAAAATCCATCCTAATCCCCAAAAAGGGTATTTGGGAACTTTCCTCACCCTGAAATCATCTTTTTGAATTTTACCTATTCCGCATTCACCGCACATGTCTTTTGCTTCATAAGTGTTGTACAAATAACCCATATCGTTATCTGGCATTGGGTATCCAAACAAGTTCCAACGGTCAATAACACAAAAATCAGCAGTTAGAATCTCGTTTTTGGTGAATTCAAACCCTAATGTGTCAAGAACATCCCAATCCCTAAAAAATGATGCCAGTTTTGAATATGTATTTGCATCATTCATGTTGAACCTACAATTTCCTTCCTTTACTTCAATATTAAATTGACGAAGGATGTTTACCTGATATTTTTCCCAGTTATGTGAGATCTGTCTGAAAATTTTCATATTCCTTAATTCCGCAACACTATAGTTTAACATTATTTATAAGTGCCTGAGCAACAAAAAGTTGCCCAGGATTTTGCCATGTCAGAATTTTCACTTACCT
>OMWC01000049.1 GCA_900314655.1 uncultured Prevotellaceae bacterium
AAGGTAAGTGAAAATTCTGACATGGCAAAATCCTGGGCAACTTTTTGTTGCTCAGGCACTTATAAATAATGTTAAACTATAGTGTTGCGGAATTAAGGTCAACTATAAACCATAAACTATAAACCATAAACCATAAACCATGCAACTAGACTTAAGCCATCGCGTAGCCGCCCATTGTGAGAACGGTGCCATCTCTGCGCTTTTGCGCTATCATGGCATCGATTTATCGGAGCCGATGATCTTCGGGCTGGCAAGCGGATTGTTTTTTACCCATCTCCCTTTTGTGAAGATGGCCGGTATGCCCGTCACTTCATTCCGCACTTTTCCGGGAGTGTTGTTTAAGCGCATCACCAAGCTCTTAGGTATCAAGACAGCCACACGGCGCTATCTGAACAAGGAGCACGCCATGCGCGATCTTGACCGTTTGCTCCTTGAGCAGAAGACACCCGTAGGCTGTGTGGTAGGCATGTACTATCTGCCCTATATGCCTATGGAATACCGTTTCCATTTCAATGGTCATAACATCTGCATCATCGGGAAGGATGAGCAGCAGGAACAGTATTCGGTGCTCGACTCGAATGCCACGCAGCTAGTGACGCTGAGCCGGAAAGACCTGCTGAAAGTGCGTTTTGCCAAGGGTGGCACGTATCCCTTGCTCGGACAGATGTACTGGATTAAATCCGTACCCCGGCAGCTGCCCCCGCTGAAGCCTCTCATCCTAAAGTCGATTCATCAGACTTGCCGCAATATGACTTCGCAGCCCAGTTTTATCCCATACGTGGGTGTCAATGGTATTGCCTACCTCTCGCGGAGCATCCGGCAGTGGGAACAGAAGATGGGAAAGCGTCGTGCGTCGCTCAATCTGGCACAGCTAATACGCATGCTGGAAGAAATCGGTACCGGCGGTGCGGGCTTCAGGTTTATCTATGGAGCCTTTCTTCAGGAAGCAGCCACCCGGACGGGTGTGGCCGAACTGAATGATTTCTCCAAGAGAATAACAGCCATCGGCGACCAGTGGCGTGAGTTTGCCTATAAGGCATCAAGGATTTTCAAGAAGCGTGAAGGTGAACAGTTCACATACGACGACCTGGGCGATTTGCTTGAGTCGATAGGAAAGCAGGAACGTGACTTCTTCATGGATCTTGATGCCGTGGTGACGAGTTATTTGAAGAGTGGTAAGTGAGAGATGAGTGGTAAGCTAAGGTTAGGGCTATCGTTATTGTTATCCGTGTGGTGCATGGCTGCCGCTGCCTATAAGTTGATGCCATATATCCCAGACAAGAATCCGCAGCAGGTGGGCGTGATAGTCTGTCCTGGAGGAAGTTATTTCTGGCTGGATAAAGATCATGAGGGTCGCGAGGTGGCTGAATGGCTCCGTGATAATGGTATTGCGGCCTTTGTGCTGGAATACAGTCATGGAGGATGGGGTGCATTTGCATTCCATGTGCGTACGAAAGGACGCAGTTTTCCTGCCGGTTATAAGGATCTGTCGAGAGCACTTGCCAGCGTGCGTACTGATGCCGCGAAGTATGGCATTCGGGAGGATCGCGTGGGATGCATGGGTTTCTCGGCTGGTGGCCATCTGGTGATGTATGCGGCAGAGCAACTTGCCGGCAAGCCGGAGGTGCCGTTTTTTGTGGCACCCCTCTACCCGGTGGTTTCCATGACCCATCCTTGTACACACAAGCGTTCGAGACGCGGACTGCTGGGTGAGTTTCCGCCCAAGGCATTGCTTGACTCGCTGTCGTTGGAAAATCATGTACCCGCTGATTGTCCGCCGGTATTCCTGATGAATTGTGACGATGACCCTGTGGTGCATTATCACAATGCGGAGTTGCTCGACTCGGCATTGACGGTGAGAGGCATACCGCATCACTATGAACATTACCGCACGGGTGGTCACGGTTTTGGCGTTTCGGCCAGCAGAACCACCAGTGAAGCCATCGGATGGAAGGAAAAGTTTCTGGGATGGCTATACAAACTCTTAGGGAACTGAACGATGACGATGACGAAAACGTTAACCCTCAACCATAAACTATAAACCATCAACCATCAACCCACATGACAAGATTCTTTCTTAGGATATTCGACTACTTTCAGCGCAGGCGCCGACTCTTTATGGGGTTGTTGGCTGCGTTGACGGGCGTTTTGATATTGATGGTGGCTTCTCTGAAGTATAACGAGAACATCTTCGATTTCCTGCCGATGAGCGGCGACGAGCAGAAGGCCATCACGCTGTATCAGGATATTTCGGGCGGACAACGCATCATCGCGATGTTCGGCATGAAGGATGGCGAAGCTACGGATGCAGACCGGTTGACGGAGGCTGTCGATACGTTTGCTGCCAAGTTGCAGCAGAACCCGGGCAGAAAGCATATTCGTGAGGTGATGACACAGGTGGATTTTGAGAAGTATGCAGGCGTTACTGACTTCATCTATCAGAACATTCCCCTGATGCTTACCGACTCCGATTATGTACGCATAGAACGGTTGCTGGCTTCGCAGGGTTATGCTGAAGACCAGCTGACCAGGGATGTCGAAATGGTCATGATGCCCGCCACGGGTTTCTTCGCGACGAGTATCGGCAATGATCCGCTCGCACTTTTCAGTCCGGTGATGGACCGCTTGCAGGGCAGACAGTCGTCGATGCCTTTCGAGATAGACAACGGCTACGTCTTCACTTCAGGGAAACGATATGCCATCGCATTGCTCTCCTCACCATACGGGGCAACGGAATCGGCAGAAAACAGCCGCCTGGTGAGTTATGTAGATAGTGTGGTCCGACAGACGGAGCAGGCAATGCCCGATGTTGACGTGGCCATTACGGGCTCACCGGTGATTGCCGTCGGTAATGCCAGTCAGATAAAGACCGACAGCCAGTGGGCTATCTCCATCGCCGTGACGCTGATCCTGCTGTTGCTGGTCTTCTCTTTCCGGCGGGTGAAGAATCTGCTGCTGATAGGGGTGTCTATCATTTTCGGATGGCTCTTTGCCATGGGCTTTATTGCGGCCTTGAGGAGCGATGTGTCGCTGATTGTCTTGGCCATAGGGTCTATCATTATCGGTATCGCGGTGAACTATCCGTTGCATTTCATAGCCCATACGGATCACGGCGGAACGGCAAGGGAGGTATTGAAGGACATGGTTGCCCCGCTGCTCATTGGCAATATCACTACGGTGGGTGCCTTTGCGAGTCTGATGCCGCTGGATGCTCCGGCATTGCGCGACTTGGGGCTGTTTGCTGCCTTTATGCTGGTGGGAACCATCCTGTTTGTGTTGATATTCCTGCCCCATCTTGTCAGGAAGGCTGCTCCTTCCGGTAAGGAAAGGCTTCTGTTCGGAAAGATTTCTTCCATGTCGATCGACGGTCATCGCTGGCTGCTTGGGGTGATTCTCGCGCTTACGGTGGTGTTTGGCTATTTCAGTATGAGGACGTCTTTCGATGCCAATATGCACAGCATCAACTACATGACTGCCGAACAGGAGCAGCTTCTGGCAAACCTCCATGCATCGGCAGGCATTAACGATACGTCTAATGTATATATCGTGACCGAGGGTGATACCTGGGATGAGGCCCTGAAGGAAAGGACCCGTATCGCTCCGCTGCTCGACAGTCTGAAAGACAAGGGACTGCTGAAGGACTACTCGGACGTTACGAAGTTTGTTAATTCCACCGAAGAACAGCAACGCCGTATTGACCGATGGAACGGCTTCTGGCAGAAGCACCGCGAGGAAGTGCTGCTCCTGCTGAAGCAGCATGCCCCCCAATACGGTTTCAGCGAGGATGCTTTCGATGGGTTTAAGGAGATTATCTCAAGGACTTATTCAACGCATCCGTTTGAATACTTCGAGCCCATCCGTTCGGTCCTGCTGGAGAACTCTTTCTCTACGAGCACGGGGCGTTGCTCTGTGGTAGATGTCATGGAAACCGACAGCAAAGGTATCGGCCAGTTGGAATCAAAGCTGAATGAAGCGGTGGGAACGGAAGGGTATGCTTTCGACTTTGTGGGTATGAACAGTGCGATGGCCCGTTCTCTTTCCGACAACTTCAACTATATCGGTTTTGCCTGCGGACTCATCGTATTTGTATTCCTGTGGATTTCGTTTGGCCGCCTCGAATTGAGTCTGCTGGCTTTCCTGCCGATGGCATTGGGCTGGATCTGGATTCTGGGCATCATGTATCTGTTCGACATGAAGTTCAATATCGTCAACGTGATTCTGGCCACCTTTATCTTCGGACAGGGCGATGACTACACGATTTTCATGACCGACGGACTGATCAATGAATATGCATACCGGAAGAAACTGTTGCCTTCCTATAAGAACAGCATCGTCATCTCGGCCCTCATCATGTTTATCGGTATGGGCTCGCTGATCGTTGCCAAGCATCCAGCCCTCCATTCTCTGGCCGAAGTGACCATTGTGGGCATGCTCACCGTGGTGCTGATGGCATGGATTGTTCCGCCGCTCATCTTCGGTTGGCTGGTGAAGACTGGCGGAAAGATTCGCCGTGAGCCGATCACCTTCATGCAAATCATCCGTACGGGCTATTGCAAGATGGTAGGTCTCACCCGGGGCGTGAAGCATACGGTCAATAATGAATATGGCGAGGATTTCAGTCGGGGCAGTGTGATCCTGTGCCGTCAGCAGTCAAAGATTGATTCCGCATTTCTGCGCTCTTTGAGTCCGCGCGTCTTGCTGACGACAAACAGCCAAAAGGAATTAGGCCAGGCCATTGCCGATGGCTACAACGTGGTGGTATCCTACGAGGAAGCCCCTCGGATTGCCAAGCAATTGAATGCCGACATCCTCCCGGTCTTTATTCATGGCACTTCAGACGTGATGCCCGAGGGCACCAGCATGCTGATGAGCGGTCAGGTGAATATGGAGGTGGGAAAGCGCATTCCGGCAGAGCGGCTTTCGGACTATGGTGAAACGGAAGAGGAAATCGCGAGCCACGTCAGCCAATCGTATAAGGATCATCTCGAGGAAATGAAGCATGCGATAGAGAACACCCACTATTTCCACCATTACGTCATTTCCAAATATACCTACAAGGGATTGGGCGTAGAGCGCGAAACCCGCCGACTGCTGAATCAGTATGATGATTTCAGCCGCTGGATTGACGGTTACAAACCCTCCGCCGACGCTTCCCAAGCCGTCTCCGTAATGAATGCCGGCCGTGGGCAGTTCTCCTTGCTTTTCGCCTTGGTCAACCCCCATCTGGAAGTTCATTCCTATGCCTTCGACCCCGATGATGCGGCATTGGCTATGGGTTGTGACCCCATGCCGGCCAACTTGCATGTGCATGAGTGCAGGGATCTCCATGAAGCCAGGGAGCATGCGGCAGGCACCCATATAATCGATTTATCAGAAATCATAACATAACAAGCAATACCTATGGATCAGAAATTTGATGATATCCGACCATTCACCGATGCGGAGATTCCCGCAGCCATGAACCGCATTGCCGAGAGTTCGGCCTTGCCGTTGTTGGCTTCCTATGTTTGTCCCGAGAAACCCCTCGATGAGGTGAGGGCGATGTTGCGGAGTTTCAAGACCATCAAGGACTTCCAGCTCGGCGTGATGCACCATGCCAACGAGCAGATTATTGAGAACAGCATCACCCAGTTTACCTATGGGGGTATCGAACAGCTCAAGACCTCTAAGCACTATCTCTTCATCAGCAACCACCGCGACATCATGCTCGATGCCTCGCTGCTGCAGAACGTCTTGGCTGATACAGGTCATGAGACATCCCAGATCACTTTCGGTGCAAACCTCATGACTCATCCGCTGGTCGTGGATATCGGCAAGTCTAACAAGATGTTCCGAGTGGAGCGCCCTGGAGGCAGCATCAAGGAATTCTACAAGAGTTCCTTGCATCTATCGGAATATATCCGTCAGGTCATTACAAAGGAGCATGAATCCGTGTGGATTGCCCAGCGCAACGGACGTACCAAGGACGGCAACGACCAGACGGACCAGGGCATTATCAAGATGTTCTGCATGAGCAAGCCCGACGAAAAGATTGCGGCACTCAGCGAACTGAACATTGCCCCCATTGCCATATCCTATGAATGGGAGTCGTGCGACATCCTGAAAACGCTCGAACTCTACGAATCGCAATACACCAAATACACCAAGAAACCCGGCGAAGACCTCAACAGTATCATCACGGGCATCCTGCAACCTAAAGGCCAGGTTCATATCGAGTTCTGTGCGCCTATCCAGCGGGCTGAACTCAGCGCCTTTTCCCGGCTCACCAATAACGAATACCACAAGGCCGTGGCCCGGCTGATAGACACCCGTATCAACACCAACTACCGGCTCTATCCCAACAACTATATTGCCCACGACCTGCGGTTCGGCAACAAAACCTACAGCGACTTATATACCCAGCAGGAATACGACGCGTTCAAGCAGCGCCTCGATTCGCTTGAGAAATACGAGACTTGCGATATAGACCGGCTGAAAGATATCTTCCTGGGCATCTACTCTAATCCTGTCGATAATAAATAGAGTTTAGAGTTTATGGTTTATGGTTTATGGTTTATGGTTTAGAGTTTATGGTTTATAGTTTAAAGTTCTAACGACTGAAATATAATGAAAGAAGAAATACGCGACTTGCTCGAAGATCTGCTTCCGATGGTTGACTTCGATTCCGACTTCCTGTTCCGCGAACTAGATTCGCTGGGCGTCACCACGATTCTGATGAGTCTTTCCGACCGATACGGTATCCAATTGGAGGCCGTTGATGCCACTCCGAAAAACCTGAAGACGCTCGATAGCATCGTGGCGCTTGTGGAACGGAAACTCAGCGAAAAGCAGGGATGAACAGACTCGAAGACTATCTGGCACTCCATGCGCAGGAGACTCCTGAGAAGATTGCCGTAGTTTGCAATCAGCAGGAACCAACGGTCGCTGGCCGAAGGGAAAAGCAATACTCCTACGAGGAACTGTATCAGCGCGTCTGCCAACGTGCAGAAGAATTGACCCCCTCTAAACCTCCCCGAGGGGAGGCTTTCTGCTCTCCCCCTCGGGGGAGTTGGAGGGGGGTTATCCCTTTCCGTTCTTCTCAAAGCATCGACTTCTTAGTGGAATACATGGCCATCCACATGGCAGGAGCTGCAGCCGCTCCCTTGGAGCACGACATCTCCGAAGAGCGTTTCGACGAGATAGCCCGCCTGTTGGCCGCAACCCCCGTTCCCGAAGGTACTGCCGATGTGCTTTTCACGACGGGAACCACCGGACGGTCCAAGGGAGTCATCATGAGCCACCGCACCATCCTTGCGGATGCCGAGAACCTGATTGACGGTCAAGGCTTCACACCCGACATCGTGTTCGTCATCAGCGGCCCCCTCAACCATATCGGCAGTCTTTCCAAGATATGGCCCGTCATCATGCAGGGCGCAACGCTCTATATCACCAATGGCATGAAGAACGTAGAAGAGTTCTTCACCGCCCTAGACTACACCCCCCATAAAAAACCCCTCCCTTCGGGAGGGGCAGGGGTGGGTTTTGCCACCTTCCTCGTTCCAGCCAGCATCCGCATCCTGCTCCAATTCTCGCATGACCGGCTGGCTTCTTATGCTTCGAAGATAGATTTTCTGGAAACGGGTGCCGCCCCCATGATGCAGAGCGACATGGAGGAACTCTGTCGCGTGCTGCCCCATACGCGCCTTTATAACACCTATGCCTCCACCGAAACGGGCATCATCACTACCTACGACTATAACAACGGCAAGTGTCAGGCCGGATGCTTAGGCCGCCCGATGAAACACGCCCGCCTCTTCATCACCCCCGAAGGTTTCATTGCCTGCCAGGGACCCACGCTGATGACGGGCTATATCAATGCCCCCAAAGGGGAGGAGGTTCAGTCTGTTCAAATCTCTCCCCCTTCGGGGGAGTCGGAGGGGGCTTTCATTACCGCCGACCGAGGCTTCATCGACGATGAAGGCATGCTCCATCTTTTGGGCCGCGACGATGATACGATCAACGTGGGAGGCTTCAAGGTGGCCCCCACGGAAGTAGAAGATATAGCCATGTCGCTTCCCGACGTAGCCGACTGCGTATGTATCGCCGCCGATCATCCCATTGCGGGCCGCGCCCTGAAACTGCTGGTAGTGATGACCGAGGGCGCAGTCTTCGACAAGCGCACGATAGCCCGCTATCTGAAGTCGCGCCTGGAGTCCTACAAGGTTCCTCTACTCTATGAGCAGGTAGAGCGTGTGAACCGCACCTACAATGGCAAACTCGACCGCAAGTCGTATCGTTGATCCATGCAGCGATAGTCTTGTTTCAGATTCCCCTTTGGCATGAAACAAGACAGATAATCCTCTCTTTATAACAACGTTTTTCTTTCTGCACAACTCTTCACGTTTTTGTGCAACCATTTGCTAATCAGCATTTTCCGGTGAAGGGTTAAAAAGGAGACCTACCCCATCCCTCCCTGTTTAGGGAGGGGGAGACCCACCCCCCGCCCTCCCTGCTTAGGGAGGGAGTTATTACTATCGCAAATGGATATCATTCCCGTTTCAGCAAGATTAGCTCCCTCCCTAAGCAGGGAATTTATGGAATAGCGAGAGCAATGTTAAGTTTACTTAGGCATTGCCGAGTCATGACATAAATCGCCGAAAGGCAAAGGTTGGGGTGGGTCTTTTCTTATTTCGTGTCTTTGTGTTTCATTAAAAAACATAATAGAATGGACTCCAAAACATCATCCGTCCGACTACAAACTAAATTACTTTGTTCCTCAAAACATCATCAAACGGAGGTCAAAGTATCATCCGCTGAAGAACAAACTAACTTAGTTTGTAGTCGCTCCAGTTATCCAAGCAAAAAAGAAAAGGCATTATTGAACTCTAAATGTACCATTTACGAGGCGTAACTCTATCGTTTACGATGCGTAAATGACAAACCTACGAATACCTATTTGCAAGGCCCCTCCCTCGGGAGGGGGTGGGGAGGGGTTGTCTTTTAACCCTTCACCACAACCATCTGATATCATGCATGTTATACCGCAAGGTGAAGTTTTTTTATTTCCTGAAACACTTTGAAAATACTACTTCCATACATGTAGTATGTATCTATATTTCAGCCTTTTCTTTTGGTCAATCCACAAAGAATAATTACCTTTGCCATCGTTAAACGGAAAAGACGAATGTTGAAGCGATTGTTCCATATTGTTCTTATACTTCTGCTGCTCTCTGCCTGCGGCCATCGCTCGCAGGAGATGAGTGAGGCTTTGCTCCGTGCAGAAGAGATGAACCGAAACTACCAATCCATGGATACGCTCAAAGGCATGGAACAGGTAGCCGACTATTATCGTCCTTTCCTGGGACGTAGCCAACGCTATATGCGTGCTCTTTACATGCTGGGCTGCGTTTACCGCGACCGAGGCGATGCCCCCATGGCATTACACTATTATCAGGAAGCCGTCAGCCAGGCCGATACCACCGATGCCGATTGCGACTGAATATATGGCTGGAGCCTATTATGCTTTGGGAAAGAAAGATTCAGCACTCGCCATAGTTGAGAACTCAATCTCCCAATACGCAAAGATGAAAGAACGTGGATTAGCCGCTGCTGAAATGGGATTTGCCGCTGATTTCCATATCAACCTCAAATCCGCAACCTATAGGGTTTAGTGGGATTTTGCTTGCAAAGCGACAAAATTCATTTTATTGTACATATTTCTTGCACAACAGAAATGTCG
>OMWC01000003.1 GCA_900314655.1 uncultured Prevotellaceae bacterium
GACATTTCTGTTGTGCAAGAAATATGTACAATAAAATGAATTTTGTCGCTTTGCAAGCAAAATCCCACTAAACCCTATAGGTTGCGGATTTGAGGTTAAAAATGAAAAGACTATTTTGTTTTTTGACTTTAGCTTTGGCGTTTGTAGGAAATGCGATGGCATGGGAGCCAGTGATAACGGAAAGACATTGGTTCGGTGGTCTTGAGTATGACGAGGACAATGATCCTAATGCTTCTTACGGGGGACTGAATTTCCAAATTGACTGGAGTGGCAACGACATCGCCGGCATGCGCGGTTATGCTCAAAATCACCAAGGCAATTGGGGTCGTCCTAAGACCCAGGCCACTTTCAATTGCTGGCTTGACGACAGCGGAAACGACCCCAAACCTCGTTTCGGTGTCAATGTCACAGGTAATTGGGAGATTGGCAGGAACAACAGCAACACTTATCATGGCTTAGGACTGAAAGTGAAAGAGAGCGTAGGTTCCAATAATGGTACAAACTTCCGGATTAAGAATCTTGATGCAGGCGACAAGTTCAGCATTGAATACTATCGTGTGGCCAATGCACAGCGTATGCCGTTCCTTGTGTCGGGTACAGTGACAGGCAGAACAAATACCGATAATTGGACGAGTAATAGCGAGATCGCTGGAAATGTGGAATACACTTGCCCTAACGGAGGGGAAGTTGTGGTTAACATGCCTGGCGGTACCGTTATCCGAGGCATCACGATTATTCATGCCGTTTATCAGAAGGCCACAACCGAGATAAAACAGATTCGCGATAACCAGAATAATATAGGTTACGAAATGACTGTGACAGGTGCTGGTATTCTGGAAGACAAGCGTGGCGCTGTGCCCTACATTACCATGCGCTATGGTGCAGAAAACGATATGACTTATGCAAAGTTCCTCGGAACCGTCAATGGTGTGAAGCAGTATGGAACGGCTTCGGTAGTTGACGCATCAAATAATCTGGAGCCGACCTCGGCAGTCATGATGAATCTGTTTCGGAGTCACGGAGAAGAATGGACAAGAAAAAAACTGGTAGGCAAGGAATGGACTGTGTTCACTCGGGACGAGAACCTGCCAGAAACCAATGATCAGCGTTTCAATTCTATTTATCCTCTCTATGGAACCTATTATTATTTCTTCCCGGAAGTAAATGGTAAGTTCCATGTAAGATTCTATTGCGAAGGTGACGGAGAGCACATGCCGTTCTGGTACAAACTTGACGGTAACGGCAACCCCGTTCCTGTCAGTGGTCAGAGTGTTACGAATGTGAGAATGAGTACAGACAATGGTATCTCATACAATACAGTAAACTTCGGTGGCAACAATAATTACAACACCAAGTACTATGAATATACTGCTGACTTGAAGAAGGGCGGAGTGTATTACCTTTGCTCCAATCCTAACAACTACCACATGGAGCGCCCCATCGTGCGACTCATTTCCTATAGTTTTATCCCGGAATTCCGCGTAGATCCTCTTTATAAAGTGGTGGGTAACGCCACACCGAGCGTACAGGGAGCTGCCACGATTAAGGGTGTTACCATCAGCCAGTTTACTGGTTTGCTGAACAACAATGAGCTTGACAAAACTAAAACGATCAAGATTAATGGCGAAGATGCCCCAATGATTAAGTTCCTCGGAAGAGTAAAGGATGCAACAGTGTCATTGCGTCAGGCTGGCGATGACATCAAGCTCGATATAAGCAACATCACCTATGAAGACGGCGATGCCATCAACCAAGGCGGTGCTATCGTGGTGAACCTGGACTGTCCTGCTGGTAAAGCAACCTTCGTGCTTACTATTGCCTACTCGGCTTCGAAGGCTGAATGGGGCAAGGATGCTGACGGAAATGACGTGCGCGTGGCAACCAACGAAACTGGCAATGTGGAAGTGAAGTGCTGGGACTTCTATTCTGGAAAGGGTGAATACGGTGCTGCTGATTGGGATCTCGGAAAGTATAGTGATACAGGTTCCAAGCTCCATAAAGAAATTCACAAAGCAGACGGACTGACCGCCGACTGGGTTGAAACCTATGCTGATGTGCAGAACAGTAAGGAAAAGATCTTCAAGAGTGTCTATGACATGGAGGGCGACAATGCCGATATGATACATGAGACGGCAGGTCTGGTTTTCCATACAGAAGCCAACCAGATGGGTATCTTCAATGAGAATGATGCTCCTACATCAGGATTCCAAGACCGTTATATCGGTCTTATGAACGGCAGTAAACTCGTCATTCCAAGACTGCAAGCTGGTGACCGTGTGGTTATCAAGATGGGTAGTTTCGGTAATGCTGACGATGCCGTTACAAACAAACCCGCTACATTGACGCTTACAAATGCTAAAGATGCCGAAGGCAATACAATTAGTGGTGATTATGTAATTGGTGGCTCAATGCCTTATGATGGTGAGACCGATCCTCATGGTGAGTATCACTTCCAAGTGGCTTCAACAAGTACAAGTGACGACACCGATTTTGCAATCGAAGTGAAAGATGCTGACCTGCTGAAGATATATTCTATCGTCATCTATCGCAATGCAGCAAACAACAATGCTGATATTCTGACAGAAAACTGCGTTACTGCTGACAAGCAGGAGGTTCTCTTCACTGATCAAGATGCAGAGGGTGCAACCGAGGATGTGACATGTACTCTGCGCTATAGAGGATATGAGGAACCATCTACCTTCAACGGTATTGACCAAGTGCGTGGTAATCTCGATGCAACCAGCATGACATTCACACCTAACACAGCGGACAACTCTGTGAAGACCACACTGAAGAGAGGTGACTTCGGTTCGTTCCGTGCTAAGATGGCTGTGAAGACAAAGGATGCCGGTAACACCTATGTTACTGACTATGCTCCTGGAAACATGGCTGTGGGCTATCGTGAAACAATGAAATATCCTTATACTTGGGATTTCACCGACTTGCTGAAGTTAGAATATAATAACAGTACATATATTCATGATGCTATCGACTTTGAGAAGAATGCAGAAAATCTGCTTCCTGACTATAAAGGCTGGGAAGACTACACTGGTCAGAGTCTGCGCAATGCTCCTAAGAATGCATCTGGAATCTTGTTTGCCGATGGTGGACAACTCTATGCAAAGAATGAACTGTTTGCCGAGACTGCTGGTATAGGCTTCAAGCGTTCAACTGATAAGATTGAAGATGCCAAGTTGCTGAATAGGAGCGTACGCATCAGAGATGGTGCTCTTGTCCTGAATTGTAACGAAGATGGCAAGTTCCACAAGATGGTGCTCCCGAAGGTGGATGCAGATGCTGTGATTTATGTGAGGGCAACTCCTATTGAGAATGCGAAGTATAAGAATCAATGTTCGACTGACGGACAGACGGGCAAGGACTTTGACAAGATTCTCACTGTTGGCGATGATAAAGTCTTCATCATGAAGAATGATGCCGAGCGGGATGTGGAACTCTGGCTGAATGGCTATGAAATCAAGAAGATTGCCGTGGCCACCGACTTCAAGAAGATTGGTTCTACGGGCTATGCCACCGAGAGCCGCGATCATATCATTGACCATAGACTGACAGAGTATTTCACAGGCGTACCAGTCAAGGCTTACTATGGAAAGTTGTCTGATGATAAGAAGAGTGTCTCGCTCGAGAATGTGGAATTCCTGAAGGCCGCAGAGAATGAAGGTGACGCCACGGGCTGCATACTGCACAATGAAACATCAGGCAACAATAAGGCCGTGAACATCATCAACGACGGCTTCCACCTCTTCGTTCCCGATATGCACGACAAAGGTTCAAACAATATTGACGACAATGTGCTGCTGGCTCATACGACTGACGGCAATATTACGAATGAATCAGGCTTAACACGCTATGTGCTCAGCAACAAGTGGTATAGTCCAGGCGACGATGGTAAGCAAAATTTGAATACAGATCTGACTAAAGTACGTTTCGTAAAGGTTGATCACAGTACAGGTGCAAAATTGTCTGCCAACTCTGCTTATATGGAGCTCAGTAAAGATGCCGGTGCAAAGATTGCAAGCATTATGCTGTTCTACGATGAGAGTGAAGAGCCAAGTGGTGAGGCTACAGGTATCGTGACCGTTAATCATGAAAATGAGAAGAATGATGTTTGGTACAACCTCAGCGGTCTGTCCGTCGAGGCTCCAAGTAAGGCTGGTATCTACATCCGTAACGGAAAGAAAGTAGTTGTCAAATAATGTTTAATTAAATGGAAAATAGAACAATGAAATTAAGTTATATAAAACCCTTTACCGAAACTGTGCAAGTACGACTTAATGGTTCTGTGTTAGATAGTATTGAAATAGGACAAGGCAGTCCCGAAACAAACGAGGGCCTCGCCAAAGAGAACAATAGCGAATTCGAAGAGGATGATACGTTTACGACTCCGACGCAGCCCAATCTGTGGGATGATGAGGAGCAATGAAACGGCTAAAAATTGAATATCGATATATTAAGTAAGAACAAATAGTTTTTTCTTGTGACGCCGGTGCCGCAGTGATGCAGTGCCGGCGTTTTTGAGTTTGCAACATATAATAAAATTATTGAAACGTAAGAAACGCGGTGTTCTTTCAGTTTGTTATATCTTTGCAGCGTGTTTCTAACCATAGGGATGTTTTAGGCATCTGTTACTTACAACTTATTAAGAATCTATAAACCCAAGAACTCATGAAGATATTGAGAATGTGGAAAAACCTAGGCAAGTGGCTTAGGTGAGTTTTGATAAATTATGGTTACAAAACCACGGGCACGCCTGGTGCGAATCCCGCGTGCCCTTCTTTTCAAAGAACCCAACAATAACAATATATAAAACCAAACAAAACAATGTTTAGATACATCATCTCTATTGTAACAGCAGTAATAATGTTGCCATTTGGTACAATGAAAGCTTCCTCCTCCTTCGGGGGAGGCTTGGAAGGGGCTTCCCCTTCTTCTGATTTCCATATCTTCCTCTGTTTCGGACAGTCGAATATGGAGGGCAATGCCCGTCCGCAGGCGCAGGACTTCAAGGATGTTCCGGAGCGCTTCCTGACGATGGCTGCCGTGGATTTCGATCCTTCTACGGTGAAACCTAATCCCTGGAATCAGCGTCCCGATACGTTGAATCTGCCTACTCGAAAGATGGGGGAGTGGTATCAGGCCGTGCCGCCATTGGTGCGCGTAACCACAGGACTGACGCCTGCCGACTATTTCGGACGCACGCTTTGCGACAGTCTGCCTGAATGCCAGCGCGTGGGTGTTATCAATGTGGCCGTGGGTGGTTGCAGGATCGAACTGTTTGACGTGGATTCTTGTGCCAATTATATCGCCAACAGTCCCGGTTGGCTGAAGAATATGGCCAAGGAATACGACAATAATCCGTATGGCCGATTGGTGGTAATGGCTCGTAAGGCCCAACGGCATGGGGTAATCCGTGGTATATTGCTCCATCAGGGAGAGTCGAATACGGGTGAAAAGGACTGGCCGTTGAAGGTGAAGAAGATTTATGAGCGTCTGCTCGCGGACCTCAATCTGAAGGCCGAAGAGGTGCCGCTGATTGCCGGAGAGGTGGTCAATGCAGATGTGAAAGGCAGTTGTGCAGGGATGAATCCCATTATCCAGACGTTGCCCGAGGTGATTCCCACGGCTCATGTGGTTTCTTCGGCGGGTCTTCCCTGTGCTTTCGATCATCTGCATTTCACTGCCGAGGGCTACCGGGAGTTAGGCCGCCGCTATGCCGCCGTGATGCTACCCCTGCTGAAGAAATAAGGACCCACCCCAGCCCTCCCTGAAAAGGGAGGGAGCTATTAGTCTCACACGGAGTGAACAGAGTTCGCAGAGGATTGAAAAAAAACAATAAAAACAGCTTTTATGTAAAGCATCCGTGTGCCACGGATGTGCCGTAAGAGGCTCACCAACATGCTGCAAACAAGTTTGCGCCTGTCGTTGAGTCTCTTCCTGCAGCCCTTTCGGGCTTATCTTTACATAAAAGCAAAAACCATGAAAACCTTTGCGTCTCTGATTGTTCTATACCTTACTTTTTAAACAAAAATCTTCAACAATCTTACAAAATAACCCTAACCCTAACGATAACCCTAACCCTAACGTTAACCCTAGCGATAACCCCAAACTTTCATCTTTCATCCTTCATCCTTAATCTTTAACCTTTAACCTATAACCTATAACCTTTAACCTAAATTTGAAACGCAGGTTTTCAAGGTTTTCACTTTTTTTGTAAAGTCAGGCCTGGCAAGGCTGTCAGAGGATGGTCTTCCACAGGATGCAAACTCGTTTGCAGGCGGGGGAAGAACGGCCTCTGACACATCCGTAAATACGGATGCTTTACAAAAAAAGATGTTTTTTATGTTTTTGTTTTTATAATTTTTATATAACTTTGCCTCCTGGATATGGAGAAGAAAGATCGGAAAGACGCTTTGCGGCAGTATCAGCGCTACCTGAAACTGCAGAAAGGATTCACGCCAAACACGCTGGATGCCTATCTGCGGGACGTGCAGAAACTGCTTCTCTACCTGAAAGGGGAGGGGATAGACCCGCTGGAAGTGAAGCTCGACGACCTGGAACATTTCTCCGCTTCGCTTCATGACCTCGGCATTGCCCCTTCTTCGCAGGCCCGAATCCTCTGCGGCGTGCGCTCGTTTTACCGATTCCTGAATCTTGACGGCTGGATAGAACAGGATCCAGCCGAACTCCTGGAGTCGCCCAAACAGGGAGAACACCTGCCGGAATACCTTTCTACGGCCGAGGTAGATCAGTTGGAAGCTATCATCGATGTCTCGAAATGGGAGGGCCATCGCAACCGCGCCATCATAGAAGTGCTTTTCTCCTGCGGTTTGCGCGTATCGGAACTGGTGAATCTCCCGTTGAGCAACCTCTATCTCGATGAAGGTTTTATCCGCGTCTCCGGTAAAGGCCGTAAGGAACGGCTGGTGCCGATTTCCCCCAAGGCCATCAAAGAGCTGAACCTATGGTTTGCCGTTCGTCGCCACATGACTATCAAGCCAGGCGAAGAAGACTATGTATTCCTGAACCGCCGAGGCAGTCATCTCACGCGCACGATGATCCTTATTATGATAAAGAGGTACGCGCAAGAGGCCGGCATCCAGAAGACTATCTCTCCGCATACGCTCCGTCATTCTTTTGCCACCGCTCTTTTGGAAGGCGGTGCCGACCTCCGTGCCATCCAGGCCATGCTCGGTCATGAGTCGATAGGCACCACGGAGATCTATACCCATATCGACACGACCACCCTGCGCGAAGAAATCCTCCATCATCATCCGCGGAATATGAAATAAGGTTTCTTTCATTCATGTATGATGAAAGCGTTTTCTGTAGAAAACGATTACAGGTTTCAGGTTTCAGGTTTCAAGTTTCAGGTTTCAAGTTTCAGGTTTCAGGTTTCTGGATGATGTATGAAAAACAGCGGATTTATCGGCAAAAAATGCGCGATAATTGTATTTTTGACACATGTTTTAAGACGAAACGCCCGAATGTTAACAAAAACGGCCCAAAAGCAAAATGTAACAAAATAAATGAGACGTTCTGCAAAAAAAAACTAAAGGAAAGACTTGATATAATCAAAGATTTGTCGTAAATTTGCAAACGGAATGGATCCTTTGTGGCCATAATTGAAGTATCAGTATTAAAAACCTATATAGAAAACCTAAAAAATTTAACTATAAGTATTATGTACATTTTCAAACGAGCTGTCCCGACTTTGATGATGCTGCTAGCCCCGTTAGTGATATGGGCACAAGGCGGTATCAAGGTCAGTGGTACGGTGGCTGCCGAGGGTGGTGATCCGCTTATCGGCGCAACAGTCTTAGTGAAAGGGAATGCAAGCCATGGCACCATCACGGACATCGACGGTAACTTCCAGATGGAAGTGCCATCCGAGCAGTCAGTGCTTGTGTTTTCCTATGTAGGTATGACCACTAAAGAAGTCAGGGTGGGCAAGCAGCGCAATTTCAAAATTGCACTCGTTGAGGAAAACACGCTGGACGAAGTGGTGGTAGTAGGTTACGGCCAGCAGAAGAAAGCCTCGGTGGTGGGTGCTATCACGCAGACCACGGGTGAAGTGCTTGAGCGCACAGCCGGTATCGGTAGTGTAGGTGCAGCCCTGACGGGTAACCTCCCCGGTATCGCAACGATTGCTTCTACAGGTCAGCCAGGTGAAGAAGACCCGCGAATCTATATCCGTGGTGCTGCTGCCTGGAACCAGGATGCCCAGCCGCTGATCCTCGTGGATGGTGTGAAACGCGAGATCAAGTCGGTGGATATCACTTCGGTAGCAACGATTTCCGTATTGAAGGACGCATCTGCCACTGCCGTCTATGGTGTGGAAGGTGCTAACGGCGTTATTCTGATTACTACCAAGCGTGGTGTGGAAGGAAAGGCAAGGATCGATGTGGGCTTCAATGCTACGCTGAAGGCTGTGTCGAAGCTCCCGCGCAAGTACGACTCTTATGATGGCTATATGTTCCGTAACCAGGCCATTGAGCACGAACTTGCCTTAGGTGGTGCTGCTTCATGGGCCTACTATCGTCCGCAGACGTTCATCAACAACTTCCGCAACCAGGACTATACCGTTAAGCCAAACTATACGGCCGATGGTGCTTACCTCGGCGACTACAGCCAGGCAGAGCGCTATCCTAACGTTGACTGGCAGGAAGAAATGTTCAAGACTACGGCTTTGTCATATAATACTAACCTCAACCTTTCGGGTGGTACGAAATATGTGAAGTATTTCGTGGCTTTCGACTTCCAGAACGAGGGAGATATGACCAAACTCTGGGACAACCATCAGGGTTATGAAGGTGGTTATTCCTACAACCGTCTGAACGTACGTTCCAATCTGGATTTCCAAATTACGAATACTACTCAGTTCCGTGTGAGTCTGGCTGGTTCAAATGCCCAGCAGAAGACTCCGCGTTATTATTATGGTAATAGCGGCGAGTTCTTCCAGCAGCAGAAGTGGGCCGGTGCCTACGGTATGGCCCCCAACCTCTTCCCCGTTCAGTTCTCTAATGGTGCCTGGGGTTACTATCCGTTGGTTTCCAACATTGAGAACTCTCCGATGAGTGTGGCAACAGCCGGTTATGAATTGAGTACCATCACACGTGTGTTCACCGACTTTGCCCTTGAGCAGAAACTTGATTTCATCACGAAGGGACTTGTGGCACGTGGTACGATCTCTTGGGACAACCAGTTCAATGAGGGTAGCCGTGGTATTTCTGCTGAAGGCCACAAGAACAGTCGTGCCTACATGCTTCCTGAGGATGGTCAGCTTCTTTATGAGACAGCCATCTTCAGTAATACAGGCTTTGATTTCTATGAAAGTCGTGACTGGAAAACGCAGCCTGGTAAAGTCAGCTATACAAGCCGTGCCACGGAAATGTCGCTCCAGCTCTTCTGGGGCCGTCAGTTCGGTGACCATAACGTGACGCTCATGGGTAACTGGAAGCGCCGTATCAATTCAGGTAATGCCGAACTTGAGTGGCGTCGTGAAGACTGGGTGTTCCGTACGACTTACGATTTCAAGAGCCGTTATTTCGCTGAGTTCAACGGTGCATACAACGGTTCGCAGCGATTCTCCCCCGAGAAGCGTTTCGCATTCTTCTGTTCTGGAGCTATCGGTTGGATGGTTTCGGAAGAGAAATTCATGAAGCCCCTGAAGGATAAGAAGATTCTGGATATGTTCAAGATCCGTGGTTCTCTCGGTGAGATTGGTGACGACAGCGCCGGTACTCGCTTTGCCTACCGCACGGGTTGGGAAATATTGAACAAAGGCAATGGCTTCAACGTTTCGGTTGACGGTTCGGCCAGCCCGTTCGTCTCCTATCGTGAGGCTACGATTGCCATGCCCGATCTTCGCTGGGCCACCGTGCAGAAGAAGAACATCGGTTTCGACTACGGATTCCTCGGCGGTATGTTCACGGGTAGTTTCGACTGGTTCCGCGATGACCGTTACGACATCTTTATCTCGGGTAACGACCGCTCTGTGCCTTCTTACTTTGGAGCCTATAGGACTCCTGATATCAACAAGGGTAAGATCAAGAACACAGGTTTCGAACTTGAAGTTCGTTTCAACAAGGTGTTGAAGAACGGTATGCGTTTCTGGGTGAATGCTAACTACACCTATGCGCACAACGTGATTAAGCTAAAGGATGATCCGAAGTTGATTCCTTCTTATCGCAAGAGGGAAGGTTATTCCCAAGGCCAATACTGGTCATATATCGATAATGGCTTTATCGGTTCCTATGATGAATTATATAGTACGCCTGCGCGCGAGAAGGACGATAGCCAGGTGCTTATCGGCGACCACTATATCGTTGACTTCAATGGTGACGGTATCGTTGACGAAACCAACGACCAGGCTCCTTACGGTTATACTGGAACCCCGGAACATACTTACAATGCTACCATCGGTTGGGACTGGAAGGGCTTCAGCATGTTTGCTCAGTTCTATGGTGCAAGAGGTGTCACACGTGACGTTGGCCTCACTTCTTTCAACAATAAGTTGCTTACCGTATATGATAATGGTACATGGTGGAATCCTGTAGATGGAACAGGTGATGTCGTCGTACCACGTTTCACCACCCAGGTTTCTTATAACGACGGTACACAGTATCTCTACGACGGTTCCTATTTCCGTCTGAAGAATGTGGAAGTGGCTTATACTTGGACAAAGGGATGGATCAAGAAACTCGGTTTCTCAAGCCTGAAGATTTACCTCAATGGTAATAACCTCTTCCTGATTACCAAGATGCCTGACGACCGTGAAGGTAACTTTAATTTTAGTGGTGGCGGCGGTGCCTATCCCACTGTAAGACGTTATAACTTCGGTATTAAACTTAACATTTAAGGCGTACAACAATGATGAAACATTATTATAAAATAAAAACCCTTTTGTGGGGTTCGCTGCTCCTGATGGCTGGAGGTGTACTGTTTACCTCCTGTAAAGACTGGCTCGATCAGGATCCGGAGTCTATTGTGGCAGAGGATGAGGCTTTTAAGAACTTCCGCAACTTCCAGGGATATATTGAGGAAATCTATACTCTGATTCCTGATAAGGAGAAGGTCAACTATTGTACGGCATGGAATCTCGGAGACGATGCTGTTCACAATCCTGAAGGCTATGCCCACATGGATCATCAGGTGGACCTTGGTAACTATCGTAACTGGTACACGAACAGCCAGTGTTGGCTCAACGGTGATAGAAGTTCTCTCTGGAGAAATTCCTGGTATTGCATCCGTAAGTGTAACATGGGTATTGAGCAGATTAAGTCGCTCATCGGAACCGATGAAGAGCGCAACCTGCTGCTCGGTCAGATGTATTTCTTCCGTGCTTGGTGGCATTTCGAACTGATGTGCTACTTCGGCGGTCTTGCCTATGTTGATAAGGCTTATGATGCTACGAATATTCCTGAACTTCCCCGCCTTTCCTTCCAGGAATGTGCAGACCGTTGCGCCGAAGATTTCGAACGTGCATACGATCTTCTTCCAATGGATTGGGACGAAACCCTGGCAGGTCAGCAGACATTCAACAAGAACGACTTGCGCGTCAATAAGTTCATGGCACTCTGCTACCTCGGCAAATGCTACCTTTGGGCAGGATCTCCCCTCATGAAGGAGATGGAGAAGGCTAAGAATGGTGGTACTCCCCAGCTTTTGGGTGCCAGTTCCAACGGAAAGACCTACGATTATGACACCAAGTACTGCCGATTGGCAGCAGAAACGCTTGGCAAGGCACTCGATATGGTCAAGAAAGGTACAGTGAGGTATAAACTTGCAGAGTTTAGATATTCAAACATTTACGACCACGAGAGAGATGAGAATGCATCATCCTGTTTTTCTGACATCTTCTATACGGTCAAGCAGAATTGGAATATGCCGGGTTCTACCGAGGCTATCTTCCGTGGTGCCCATCCCGGTGCAAACTCTGCTAACTGGAACTGCGCCAAGATTTTTGGTCCTAAGGTAGCCGGTCTCGTAGAGCATGACAATATCATCCACCACCCGACAGCCAACCTGATCGATCAGTATGGCATGGCCAACGGTCAGCCCATCTATCTGGTACAGAATGGTGAATATGTGTTGAATCCAGCCTCAGGTTGGGATCCTGAGCATCCCTATAAGGACCGTGATCCCCGATTCTATCATGACATCGTGTTCGATGGTTTCCACTATGTGCTCAGTTTGGATGATTTGTCTCCTGAACAGAAGAAACTTGAGTATTGTGACCTTTTCACGAATGGTGCGATGCGTGACATCGACCATGGAAGCAGCACGGGCTATTTCATTCAGAAACTGGTGCCTCACCAGTGTAACAAGGGTGACAAGTATTACGAGGGGGATTGGCAGTTCCAGTCTTATGTACCCTACATGCGTTTGGCTGACGTCTATCTTATGTATGCCGAAGCGAAGGCTGCTATCGCGACGAGTGCAAGCGATCTGAACGACAGACCTACCTATTGCCCCACGATGTCGGCTGTAGAAGCCATCAATGCCCTGCGTGACCGCGTAAATTCCAGCGATTATCCCATGGAGCATGTGGCACCCAATCTCCGTGATACCCGCGAGCATTTCCTCGATGAAGTGCGTCGTGAACGCGCTGTGGAACTTGCTTTCGAGGGTTTCCGTTGGTGCGACCTGCAGCGTTGGTTGCTCCTGACTGAGCCTCCTTATACAACGAAATACTCTCATGAGTTTGAACGACTGGAATGGGGCAAATATGATCCGAAAAAGACATTTGAAGAGAATCAAATAGATGAAAAGGGTAAAAAGCGAGATGTTCCACTTTATCCATGGGATTGGTTCAAGACCCATGATCCAAAGGATGCGAAAGTCGGTAACTTTAAGAAGAAGGAACTGATTACCCGTCATTTTGACTCAAAGCATTACTGGTTCCCGCTTCCTGACAAGGATATCTATCTCTATGAAGGATTCCCCCAGAACCCGGGATGGTAAGAAGTGAAGAGTGAAAAGTGAATTGTGAAGAATTTGCTACCGCTATAAAATAATATAATATGAAAAAGATTAAAATAAATATATTACTCTTTGCCATGATGGCCGCGTCGCCATTGGCGGTCAATGCCCAGACTGCTGACGATGCTGATTCCACAGTGGTGAAAAAGAAGGTCCATGTTGCTTTCCGCGATACGGATCCCGACCATCTGCTGGGAGGAGTTTCCTATGTTGATATGGAAGAACTCCAGAAGAAAGATTACATGATGGGTAGCCTTGAAGATATGTATGCCCTCGTCGGCGGATGGAATGGCAACAATCTTTGGGGTATGGACAACGAGCGTCTCGACAATAATGATAACAGCAATCTTCCGCTCGTGATTATCGACGGTGTGAAGCGTCCGTCCAACAACGTGCTTCCTTCTGAGATTGAACAGATTACCTTCCTCAAAGGTGCGCAGGCTGTTGTGCTCTATGGTGCCAAGGGTGCCAAAGGTGCTATCCTGATTACCACGAAACGCGGTAAGGTGGATGGTCTTCAGATTACGGCCAACGCCAACACGGGTTTCCACGTAGCCAAGGAATTTCCAGAGTATCTTGGCTCTGCGGAGTACATGACGCTCTATAACGAGGCATGTATGAACGACCAATTGCCCACAGGTCCCCGCTATTCGCAACAGGAGATATACAACCATGCCTTGGGTGTTAATCCATATCGTTATCCTAACGTGAACTACTATTCCTCCGATTATATTCGTAAGGCATATAACCGTTCGGAAGCCACATTGGAAATCCAGGGTGGTGGTACACGTGCTCACTTCTATACGAACATTAACTACTATCGTTTTGAAGACCTGATCAATTTCGGTCCCGCAAAAGATAATTATACCGATCGTTTCAGCGTACGTGGTAATGTGGACTTGGTAGTCAACAAACTCATCAAGGGTTTTGCCAACGTAAGTGCTACTTTCTATAATGCCAATAAGAACAAAGGTAACTTCTGGGGCGAGGCTTCTTCTATGCGTCCGAACTTCCCGGAGCATGCTGCGCCACTGATTGATATTGACATGGTGGATCCGAATGCAAGCAAGGCACTCGCCATTCTCGGCAAGTCGCTGAATCTGCTCGACGGGAAATATTTCCCCGGTGGTACAAAGACTACTGATCATAATGTCATTGCAGACTGCTATTTCGGCGGTAGAGCCACAGACCTCAGCCGCCAGTTCCAGTTCGATGCAGGTATCATCTACGACATGAACAAGTTCGTAAAGGGTTTGTCATTCAAGACCTTGTTCTCTATCGACTATGCTGCCAACTACAGCCGTACTTATGATAACAAGTATGCCGTATTCATTCCTACATGGAGTAACTACAACTCCCAGGACGCCATCGTGGCGCTTACACAGCAGAACGACGAAGTGGTAACGGGTCACATGTCTATGGCTGACACTAAATACCGCCAGACCATCAGTTGGAACGGTCATTTCGACTACGACCACACGTTTGCCGGTAAGCATCATGTGACCGGTATGTTGCTCGCCAATATGTACACCACTACAGCCAGTTCTACCTACCATCGTTATGCCAATGCCAACTTAGGCCTTCAGGCCGGTTACGACTACATGGGTCGTTACTTCGCAGAAGCAGCCGTAGCTGGTGTTCATTCTGCTCGTCTTGCTGAAGGCCATCGCGAAGCTCTTTCTCCCTCTTTCACACTCGGCTGGAACATCGCCAAGGAGAATTTCATGCGGGGAGGTTTCGTGGATGATCTGTTGCTCAGTGCTTCCTACAGCAACCTGAAAGAAGACATGGATATTTATATGGGTAGTGATAACTTCTATCTCTATGTTGCCTTATGGAATCGAGCAAGCAGTGGCTTTGCATGGAATGAAGGAACGACGGCAAACCTTACCTATTCTCAGATTGGTACCAATCCTTCCCTTGACTTTATCCATCGCAAGGAATGGTCGGTAAGCCTGCGTGGCTCGTTCTTCAATAAGCTGATTTCCACCAATCTCACCTTCTTTAATACGGATATGTCTGGCTATATTGTGCCGAGCCTGACCAACTTCCCATCCCATTTACAGGGTGGCCTTTCGGGAAGTTCATTCATGCCGGCTATCAACAATAACATCCAGAACCGCAAGGGTGTTGACTTCAGCGTGAAAGTACAGAAACAGTTTGGTGAGGTTTACGCTGCCCTTGGTGTTGTAGGAACTTACCTCACTTCCAAATGGAAGAAATACGATCAAAATATAGATCCAATAGCTCCACACAAATATACTGAAGGTCAGGCTCTTGATGCACTCTGGGGCTACAAGTGCAAAGGCTTCTATTCCGTAGATGATTTTGATGTGACTACCACAGAAGCTGGCAAAACACTCTATACGCTGAAGAGCAGTCTCCCGAATCCGGCATTCGGCAGCAATATCATGCCTGGTGACCTGAAGTATGAGGACGTGAACGGTGATGGTCGTATTGACAACAAGGATATGGTGGTGCTGGGTAAGTCGGGCACTATTACCGTTCTGGATGTCAATGGCAATCCTACCAATAATCCGAACAACAACGCTTTGGGTAGCATTGGCACCCCTTGGGCCATGGGTGTGAACCTTACGCTCAAGTATAAGAATTTCACACTCTTCGTACTTGGTAATGGTCAGTTCGGTGCATACGCCATGAAGAATAATGGTGGCACCAGCTACTATTATATGGATAATGAAGCGAAATATTCTGTGAATGCACTGGGTCGTTGGACACCTGAGACCGCTAATACGGCTACTCATCCCCGCCTCACCACGCAGAGTTCGAACAACAACCGTGCAGCATCTACATTCTGGATGTATAGCACCGACCGTTTCAACCTCCGCAAGGTGCAGTTGACCTATGACTTCCCCTCCGAGATGTTCGAAGGTAAATGGGTGAAGGCACTCTCAATTTACGTGAATGGAAACGACCTCCTCACGATTTCTAAGAATCGTAAGATCCTGGAGACCAGCGTGGGCTATGCGCCACAGACCCGTTTCTATAACCTCGGTGTGAAGGTAACGCTATAAGTGACCCCCTCCTGACCCTCCCCGAGGGGAGGGAATGGTAAAATAGGATAAGAAATAAAATGAAAAGATATCATATGAAAAGAAGTATTATTAAATATGGTCATTACTTGGTGGCAGCTCTCCTCCTCGGGGGAGTTGGAGGGGGGTTCCTCTGCTCTTGTAATGATATGTTCGAGCCTGCCGATGAAAACAAGCGACAGGTAGAAGATATGGTCGAAGAATCGGAATATGCTCATGGTCTGCTGATGTATGGCTATGGCCGACTTCCTTATCTCACGACCACACAGACGGATGTTGCCACTGACGATGCTGTCACCAACCTGACAACCAGTAACTACCTGAATATGGCAAAAGGTACGTGGGCTTCCGACAACAACCCGATGTCTCAGTGGAACAACTGTAAGGATGGTATTCAGTATATCAACCTCTTCTTCACCATTGTAGATAAGGTAAAATGGGCTGAGAGTGCAGCTTCCAAGCAGAAGATGTTCATTGATCGTCTGAAAGGTGAGGCTTTCGGTCTGCGTGCAATCCTTTATTATCATTTGCTGCAGGCTCATGGCGGTTATGCCGACGATGGTCAGCTTTACGGTGTACCCTTGCTGACAAAGCCTGAGGACGGTAGTTCCGACTTTAATCAGCCACGCGCCTCGTTTGCCGACTGCATGAAGCAGATTTTTGCCGACTGCGACAGTGCTATGCTGTTGCTTCCTATGGACTATAAAGATATAGATTCAGAAAGTGAGATTCCTCAGCAGTATTTGGCTCTGGGTGCCAACCCATCTGGTTACAACCTCGTTTTCGGTAACAAGGCAAGAAATCTTGTTTCAGGAAGAATTGCTGAGGCTGTCAAAGCACAGGCCGCCTTGCTGGCTGCCAGTCCTGCCTTCCGCGACCAGAGCGGCGTGACTTCTGCCGAGGCTGCCACCCTTTGCGCTAATGTACTTAAGCGCATTGGTGGATTGGAAGGATTTGATCCGACGGGTAATGTCTGGTATAAGAATAAGACCAAACTTGAGCCCGATGCAGCAGAGATGCCCGAGATTCTTTGGCGCGAAGACCGTCATAAGAATGCTACTCAGGAAAGAGAGAATTACCCGCCTTCATTGTATGGTCAGGGCCGCGTCAACCCGTCACAGAATCTGGTGGATGCATTCCCCATGCGTAGCGGACGTCCTATCACGGATCCTAATTCCGGTTATGATCCCAAGAATCCCTATGCTAACCGTGATCCCCGTCTGACTGATGATGTTATTTATAATGGCACTGTCTTCCATACTAAAAAGTATGAGATTATTACGGGTACCTATCCAGCTATTCATGATAAGGATGAGGAAAAGGTTGACAATCTCAATAATCTCCCTACGTCAACGCGTACGGGTTACTATCTGAAGAAACTGCTCCGTGATGACGTGGTTCCTCTTGCAAGTTCTCAGATTGAGCAGCAGCATATCTATCCGCGCATCCGTTATACGGAAATCTTCCTCGCTTACGCTGAGGCTGCCAACGATGCCTGGGGGCCTAAGGCTGACCCCACGGGCGTAGGTTTTACGGCCTACGACGTCATCAAGGCTATCCGCAACCGTGCGGGTCTTGGTACAGATGAGTATGGCCGTCCGCTTCCCGAAGGAGATTCCTATTTGGAAGAATGTGCCAATGATCAGGCTAAGATGACGAACCTCATCCGCAACGAACGCCGCATTGAACTTTGTTTCGAGAACAAGCGTTTCTGGGACCTTCGCCGTTGGCTCTTACCCCTCGATGAACCTGTTAAGGGTATGCAGGTTGACCGTAACGAAGATACGCATGAGCTTACCTATACTATCATTAATGTTGAGGATCGCAATTATGTCAACTCTTATCAGTGTTACGGACCTATTCCTAAGACGGAAGTGCTCAAGTGGAGTAACCTCAAGCAGAACAAGGGGTGGCAGTAAAGGGTTCATAGTTTAAAGATTAAAGTTTAAAGTTTAACAAAGATGAAACTTAAGAAATATATTTTCGGAGTAGCCTTGGGAGCAACTGCTCTCACATGTGCGTCTTGCTATAATTCTGACCAGGATTTCCCAGACTACGAAGGAGGAACTACCGCCTACTTCGCTTATCAGTACCCGGTTCGTTCGGTCATTCTTGGCAATGACATCTACGATAACTCACTCGACAACGCTCATAAGATCCAAATCTGGTCAACCATGGGCGGAGCCTACGGCGGACGTGATGCCTACGTAGATATTGCCGTCGATGAGTCGCTTTGCGATGACCTGTGGTTTGTGGATGAAGGTGGAAACCCGGCCGAGCCAGTGCGCCCGATGCCATCTAACTACTACAGTCTCTCATCTAACGTCATTTCTTACGGCGGTGATCAGCGTGGTTATGTGGAGGTTCAGTTGACTGATGCTTTCTTCAACGATCCGAAATCAGTTGATGAAACTTACGTTATTCCTCTGCTGATGAAGGGCGTAAGAGGTATTGATCATATCCTCACCGGCACGCCGCGTGAAGACATCGACTTCTCACCTGCCCGTACCAATACGGAGTACTGGCGCGTTCTGGCAAAGGACTATGTGCTTTACTGTGTGAAGTATAAGAACCCTTGGGATGCAAAGTATATCCGTCGTGGTGTTGATATCGTGACTGAGAAAGGTGTTTCCAATACGGTAGTACGCAAGGACTTCTCACTGGTTAACACAGACCTCGAGCATTACAAGGAGAATCCTGTCAACCAGAATGATGAAGTTTGTGGTATCACAACCAAAAATATGACGCAGGCCATTTTCCCTGTATCCTTCAGAAATTCGGGGGCTTCCATCTCATGTAACCTTACCCTCACATTCAATGGCAACCAGTGCACAATCACATCCGATGATGAGAATGTAACGGCTACCGGTACAGGTGAGTTCATAACCAAAGGTACGGAAAGGTCTGAGTATAAGGACTACCAGTGGGGAAGTAACAATGGAAAACCTGTCCAGCGCGATATTCTCCGTCTTGCTTACCAAGTGAGCTTCAACGACCGCGATATTCAGGTGTCAACTACTGATACACTTGTTGTTCAGACGCGTGAGTCAAACCAGAGAGTATTCTTCTCACCTAAATATGTTAAATAAGTGAAGAGTGAAGAATGAAGAGTGAAGAATTTGTTACCGCTATAAATTAAAAATAGAGATATGGAACAGAGAAAAATATTTGTATTAGGAAGTAGAATTGGAAAGGGTATGATGAAGGGGTTGCTGTGTGCAGCATTCTTCACTCTTCACTCTTCACTCTTCACTTCCTGCGCCGACTATAACGACACGGACAATTTCACGGCTCAGCCCGATCCTTCGTTCGTAGAGCCTTATAAGGATTTGGCCCCTGTCAAGAGTTATATCAATAGAGAAACATATCCCAACCTGACGCTCGGTGCATTGCTGAAAGTGGCCGATTTCAACAAGCAGGAACTGGCCCATGCTGCGGCCGTTACCAATTTTGACAATGTGGCTTTCGGCACATCGTTGATGTCGGGTACTATCGTCAACGCTAAAGGTGTGATGAACTTCCTTGATATGAGCGACCTGCTTGCCCATGTTGATGAAATCGGTTATGAGGTCTATGGCAGTCCGCTTTTTGCCAATGCCAATCAGGCTGACGAATGGATAAACACACTTACGGCTCCTATTGAGATTCCTGTTGACTATGTGGAAGGAAAGTCGGTCAACTACAATGACATGCCTGTGGGCGATTTTCCTGGTAAGGTTGAGAGTGGTAGTGCTTCGATAGCTAAGTATGATGGCCAGAATACGCTTCGGGTAGCCGGTAATTCAAAAGTCCGCATCATTGATGGCTTTGAAGTGGATCCGCTTGCCAAATACACCACTACTTTCTATGCAAACGCTGACAAGGAAGTTACTTTCTATGTCTATTTCTCTGGAAAAAAGGTTGATGGAACGGCGTCTTCTGATGGAAAGTGGTCAGTAAAACCTGGTAAATGGACCAAGATTGTGATTGAATCCCAGAGTGCACCTGAAGAAAAGGATGGTTACTTGAGAATTGAGACAGGTCGAGGTATGGTTGCCTATATCCAGAAGGTGGAAGTAGGCTACTATCCTGACAACCATCGCCCGCAGACTGCTCAGGAGATGAGCGACACCATTGATTATGCTATCCATACATGGTGCGACAAACTGATGGAAATCAACGACGGCCGCATCAAGTCGTTTGACCTCATTGACGAACCGCTCGACCCGAAGGCTAAATTGGAAAATGGTATGCTCGACCTCAAGCATTCTACCGAGAAAGTCTTCTGGCAGGATATCTTAGGCAGTGAGAACTATGCTCCCGAAGTGTCAAAGGTGGCAAGTGCTGCTTTCGAAAAGCATGGCGGCAACTCTGCTGACTTGAAGTTCTTCATCAGTGAGACGGGACTTGAAGATCAAACAAAGTTTGAAAGTCTCAAGTACTGGATTGGTATCTGGGACGGCAAGGGTGCAAAGATCGACGGCATCAATGCCAAGCTGAGCCTTACTTATAATGAGGATGCCACCAAGCAGGCTGCTAATGTGGAAAAGCTTAATAAGCTGCTTGACAATCTTGCTTCTACCGGCAAGTTCATCCGCCTGTCTAATTTCGACATCAAGTATGTGGATGCTTCGAACTTGGCCGTCACGGCTGATAAAATATCGGAAACTCAGCGTCAGCAGTTGGCCGACTATTATGGCTTTGCCATCAAGGCTTATATGAACAAGATTCCTCACGACAAGCAGGCAGGTATCTGTAAGGGCAATATGTCAGACACGAGTGATCCCGTAGGTCTCTGGTCTGTTCAAAACAATGCCTGGGTGCGCAATGCCACCTACGAGGCCTTCTGCAATGCGCTCAGTGGACAATAAAAAAGCATTTAATATTTATTACTCTATTATTTATTAATCTAAAGTATTACTATTATGAAGAAAATGTTTACTCTTCTTGCTCTCTTGACAATGTTCTTGGGTGCAAACGCGAAAGAGGTGGTCGATGCTGAAGTCGACTTCTCCAAGTACAATGACATTTCCGAATGGGGCTTTCCTAACAGTTGGGGTGGAAGTCAGTCGGCAAGAGACCGTCTCACTATCCAAAATGGTTGCCTCCACTTTGAAAGTACTGAAGCCACAGATCCTTCTTGGGACTGCCAGTTCTTCCCTATCGGTGGTGTAAATGCTGAGGTAGGTACAGTCTATACACTCCACTACAAGATCAAGGGTGACCATGTCGGAAACGTCTCTATGCTTGGATTTGGCCAAACTCCTTATGGAGCGTTCTCAGTCACGACGGATTGGGTAGAAGGCACTGTTGATTATGAGGCTACAAATAATGATGGTAATATCCTCATGCAGTGTGGTGACTGGATTGGTAGCTGGGATATTGCTTATCTGAAGATTACCCACGAAGAGCGTGACAATCAGCGTCCTAAAGAGTGGATTGAACTGCTCGAAAATGGTGATGCTGAGACTCCTTGGGCTGATCCCAACATTAGATTCAACGACCAAGAGAACAACTATAAGATTTGTGCATGGGGTAAGGAGAAAGGAGTCAATCTGAATGAAAATGGCGGTTGGGATCCATTCCCCGCTACTATCGAGGATGACGGTACTGGCAACCACGTATTCGTAGTACATGGAAAGGCAGCCGATACAGAGGGCGATGCTTCTGCATGGGACAACCAGTTCTGGATTGAGGCTCCAAGGCAGTTGAAGCCCGGTGAGCTGTTGAAGGTTCATTTCCGCTACAAGGCTTCAGAGGCCGCTACGACCAACACACAGATTCACCATCAGAATCCTTCCGACTACCAGTTCTATCAGTGCCTTGGAGACATTAACTTCACTACTGAGTGGCAGGTATTTGACAAAGAGATTTCTTGGCCAAGTGGAAGCGGTGAAAATTATGTGGAAAATGCCTGGTCAATTGCATTCAACCTGAACCCCAATAATAAGAATGCTGTTGACTTCTATTTCGATGACCTCTCTATTTCTGAGTTGAAACTTGACCGTGGCTTGTTTGTTGCTTCTGCTAACACCAAAACTGGAAGTGTAGCTTATAATTTCGACAATGCTGTTGAACTTGAGGCAGCATCAGGTGAGATTGAATGGACTAATCCGCAAACAGGTAAGAAAGTGTCTGTTGATGTTAGTGGTACTTTTGTTGGTACTGTCGGTGAGAAAGGAAAGCCTGATACATGGGTCAATGAAGTGATGATTTCAACAGTTCGTGGCCATGATGGCACTTTCAAGAGTAACACAATTAAGCCTACTAAGGGTTCTTTCACTGGACTCGATCCTGATGATTGGAAAGACTATGAAGAGGCATCAAACGCCAAGATTTCACTTCCTGCTGCTGGCGCATGGCTGATTTCAGTTGTTCCCGCCGATGGTGGTAAGCAGATGCTGTTCTTGAAACTTGATGGTGAAGATAATGCTGAACCTCTGGAAGAAATTGCCAATCCGACAGAGATTACTGTAAAGGGTCAGGCACGCGTAGACCTGCAGGATGAGTGGGATAATAATAATCAGACAGTTAATGTTAGAGAAGAGGCTGATAACAATCCTGATGACGAACATGGTATAGGCGGTGCAGGTCATACCGGTCAGACTTGGGACAACCAGTTCTTCATTGTGGCTAACCGCACGCTTGCTAAGGGCGAAGTTACCATCCTGAAGTTCAAGTATAAGAGCTCCGTTGACAATGCCAAGACTACCACTCAGTGTCATGGTGAGCCAGGTGCTTACAAACACTGGGCTGCTATCGGCGATGTAACATTCAACACTGGTGACTGGGCTACCTTCGAGCAAACCTTCACCGTACCTGAGCAGGCCGACGGCATGAAGTCTATCGCCTTCAACATGGCTGAGATCAAGGAGGCTTGTGACTACCAGATCAAGGATGTCATCTGGATGACCGAGGATCACATGGAGACTCTTATCAATACTACTGGCGACGAGAACTTCTACGTGAAGGAAGGTGCCGGCACCGCTCCATACGTACCTTCTGGCATCAGCACCGTAGTGAACGAGAAGAAGGTGTCTAACAATGTAATCTATAACCTCGCTGGTCAGCGTGTGTCTAAGGACTACAAGGGCATCGTCATCAAGAACGGCGCTAAGTACATTGCCAAGTAAAAATCTCTTATCTCTCTATTTTATGATAGAGGGTGAATAAATATCATCGTGCGTTGCGTTTCCGTCAAAGGGCGGAGCGTGACGCACGAGATATAGATAAATATAAACCTAAACTCACAAACTCACATGAAACTATTACTATTGGCTGCATTACTGGCCTGCTCAAGCATGGCGAATGCACAGTTGCCAAACGAGAAATTCGGCAAACCGTCAAGCCAGGAATGGGAATTCCAAGGCTGGGGCGATGGCTTTGATGCCGATGCAGTCATACTGTGCAAGACGATGAAGGCTGTGTATCAGATTTCCGATCAGGTGTCTAACTTCAACAGAAACAGTTCGGAAGTCAGCAGTGACAATATTTCGGATTTCGGTAAAAACAATATTGACGACAGTAACATCTTGGTTAATTATGAGTTCCGGCTCCGCACCAAGATCCTGAAACCGGAGGGAGCCAAGCATGCTAATATTGACATTACCTATTATTCCCCCGAGAACAAGAATGTCTTCGACGAATTGTCGAATCTGAAGATTCGTGTCTTTTCCAAAAATGCGAAGGGAAAGGTGGAGCGGAAGAATGTCAGCACCGCAAAGTTTGTCAGTGAACGGGTGGACAATAATTATTTGGTGGTGCATGTGACTGTGCCTGAAGTTCAGGTGGGCAGCATCATCGAATACCAATACGAGATTACCAGTCCGCGGCCTATGTTCCTCTACGACTGGGTGTTTCAGGACTGTATTCCCACGGTTCGTTCGAAATTCGATATTGAGATTCCTGCCTTTCTGCAGTTTAATATGAATGTGCCTATCAACCAGCTTATCAAGACGGCCGTAAAGGAAGGACGCTTGATGTACGACACCAACAGAACCGATATGAAAAAGGGAAAGTCTTTCCCGACGAATCATTATATCGTTGAGGGTGACTATATCTTCCCTGCTGATCAGGCACCCGAGGTTATCGCTCCCTTTACCGGGCGGATTAATATGCCAGATGTCACACACCCTGTGTATATGCCTGAAGGCTGCACACATCTGAAGATTATGTAGAAATTGAGAAAATGAGAGATTGAGATAATGAGAAAATGATATTTAATAAATGAAAAAGATTATTACTACTGTTCTAGCACTGACTGTCGTCGTGGGCTCCTTTGCAGCAAAAAGGTTCTCTATGACCATCACGGATAACCGTCTTCAGACGATTACGGGGTTCGGTGCTGCCTCTTGCGATGGAGCCATGAAGCCGTTTGGCACCGACACGGGGCCTGCAAGGCAACTCTACGGCGAAGAGTCTGTTGTAGGGTTTAACATCATGCGTATGGAAATCTCGCCCAGTTTCACGGGCGATAACTGGGGCGACTACGACTGGAACGGTTCGCTGCCTTCGGCCAAGATTGTGAAAGAGCGTGGCGGTATCGTCTTCGGCACCCCTTGGTCACCTCCCGGTGAATATAAGACCAATGGTACGGCTCAGGGCGGTAATTCTGACGATCAGGGTAATCAGAGGGGTAAATTGCGTGAAGATTGCTATGACAAGTTCTTCCCCTGGCTGAACACCTTCTTAGGATGGATGCATGATCATGGTGTTGACGTGGATGCCGTGAGTATCCAGAACGAACCCGACTGGTGGGTCAATTATTCCGGTTGCCTCTACGATCCACAGGATTTGGTGAAGTTGGTGAAGAACTATGCCTACTTGCTGGATCGTGAGAAATACAAGGGAGTGAAACTTATCAGTGCCGAACCGTTGGGGTTCAGAAAAGACTATTCCGACGCGATGATGAATGATGAGACCTGCCGCAATCAGATTGACATTGTTGCGGGTCACATTTATGGACATCCACCTCTTGAATATATCAAGCCCGCTGCCGTGCTTCCTGCCAGGTATGGTAAGGAAGTATGGATGACCGAACACTCCGTGTCGGATAATATCGGCGAGCGTTTGCCCAACTGGGATGAGCAGTTGGAGTTTGCCCGTGAGGTAAACGAGTGCCTGCAAGCAGGCTGTACGGGCTATATCTATTGGTACATGCGTGCCCATTGGGCCTTTGTCAGCACTGGCGAATCGAAGTATGGCAGTGCCAATGCAAGAAGGAACCAACTGCTGCCCCGTGCTTACGTGATGTCGCACTTCTCAAAGTACGTCACGGGCTCAACGCTTTTGGAATCGTCGTGCTCCATGGATCTCACTACTGGTGCAGGTGTTCAGACCTCGGCTTTCATTAAAGGTGACTCGCTCATCGTCGTGGCTATCAACTCTCAGGCAGATGATCGGAACTTCACCATCAAGATGGAGGATACGTCATTCTGGGTGAAAAGCGGAGACATGATGATTTCGTGGGGTAACGAAAAGGATCAACTCTGTCAGAAAGAGACGATTGAAATCAGCGAACCTACGCAGCGACTGGTAGTTGAGATGCCGGGAAAGTCGGTGGTGACTTATGTCTTCAAACTTGACCAGGGCAGCACGGCTATCCAGAATGTCAGTCAGTCAGCAGCCGATGGTCCCAAGACATATTTCGACTTGCAAGGCCGCCGTCTGGATGTGCCCAGAGGATTGTGCATTGAGAAACGTTCCGACGGTTCTACAAGGAAGGTTCTTCTTCCTTAACGGAGATAAATAAGAATCCTAATTGCAGGATTACTTAACTAAACACAAAGACACAAAGACACGAAGATTATAGGTTGTTGGGCCTAAGCTTTGTATCTTTGTGTCTTTGTGTTTTATATATATTGTAGCCAAAAGAACTTCCCTCCCTTTGGGAGGGATTGAGGGTGGGCTTCTATTTATACTTCACATTCACCGCTTCGCCTTTCAGCACATCGGCAAACTCGTGAGGAGTGATCGTTACGGGACCCTTCATGAATTCCGGGATGTTATAACTACGCATGAACTGCCGATGATAGTCAGGGTCGGCAGTAGGCAACTCGAAAGGCTTGGTGCCTTTTCCGTTGGCATCTATATGGGCAATGAAAGGACGGGTATAGGTACCGTCGTATCGGCGGCTGCTGATGATGACCCATCGGCCGTTGCTCGACCAGGAGTGATAGCTCTCGGTATCGGGAGAGTTGATCTCGTTCATGGGCCTTACCTCACCTGTCTGCAAGTCGAGCGACCAGATATCGGCATCGTGGTGCCAGATGTGGAAATAGCCGAACTTGCCTGAAGTGAAATGCAGGAAGCGCCCATCGGGCGATACTCTTGGCAACGTGGCGCTTTGGTCGTTTGCCGAAGCGTCATACACCAACTCCTTGGGACCGAACTGACGGGTGGCTGGATCGAAACGCTTCTTATAGATATTGTATTTGAATTCCGGGAACCTGTTTCTTATCTCCGCACTTTTTGAATGTGCCGTGTCCTGATATTCAAAGTGGGCACTGCAGAAGTAGAGTGTCTTTCCGTCGGGAGCCCAGCAGGGGAATACCTCAAACTCCGTGGTATCGTTTTCCAGATTGGTCACTTCGTTCTTGTCGATGTCGTAGGCAATGAGGTCGCTGGCTTCGTCATACACTTCTATCTTGTTGGGATTGGTGATGTGGAAGTTCTGGAAAGTCTTGTCGGTGGCATAGACAATGTAGTTGAGCGTGGGATGCCAGGCGGGATAGACTCCAGCCGAGAGGATGGAGTCGTTCTTCATGTTGAGTTTCTTCAGTTTTCCGTCGATGGCCAGAACGGTGCCGCCGTTATACTGTCGGGCGTGGAACTGCATGCGTTGTGGATTGTATGCCTGGTAGTGGTGGCAGTTGATGCACTGCCCGTTTTTCTCGAAACTGTTCAGGATATTGTCGTAAATCACGCTCTCGTCGTAGTTTTCCAGGCAGCGCTGGTTGATGGTCAGAGCCTCGTAGGAGACAAACGAGGGCGCTATCAATCGGTAGCTGATATAGGGGTCGATGGAGTCGGGCGACACATAGATGTGGAAAGGCTTGAAGCGTGTCCAGTGGTCATCCGTCCGTGTGAATACATCCACCTCGATAGCGCCTCCGCGAGCCTTATCCTTCAGTCGTTGCCATTCCTCTTCCGTAGGTTGCATCTTGCCCGCATAGACCACTTCTTCATCGCCCGCCTTGTAGCGTGCAATCATCTCGTCGGTAGGACTTTCGGGCATAAAGGTCAGCGGGGCAATGTTTACCGGCACGGTCACGTTCACATAGTCGGGATATATTTTGGGCAATTGCTCCGACTGTTTGTATTCGGTGGGAACCGAGGTTTGTCCGCAGGAGGTCAACGCTATACTAAATGCTAAATGACAAATGATAAACGATAAAGTTATCAAATGTCTTCTGTTTATTTTGGTCATCATATCCTTATATTTCAAATATCATGTTTTAAGAGTAATCATAACTCTACACTCTACATTCTACACTCTACACTCAGTTCAATATTCTGGAAGGTTAGACATGAGGTAATACTGATAGAAATAGGTGTCGCCGAACAGAGACTCCGTGGCTTTCCGTACGTCAGGAATATCCTGTCCGTCAAATTGGCCCATGGTCTGGTCGAAGCGCGAAAACCTTTCTTTCACGATGGGATCTACGGGGAACTTATCTACGTTGGGATTTTCCGCCAGCACACCAAAGAGATAGGCTGCTTCCTGATAGTGAACGGGAATGGCCTGCTTGGGATGCAGTTTCAGATAACGGTTGAAATGATACCAGAATATCTGCGGATTGGCTGACCACAGGGCTGCGAGCAAGGCCTGTTCCTGGAAGTAGGGGTCATCTACTTCGCGGAGGGCAGCCAGATGGGTCATGATACAACGTTCCACGTAGCCTTGGTCGGCGTAGAGTCTGTCTTCGTAGTGCATGAGGTGCTTGATGGCACCCAGTTCCTGATGGGCCGCTATCTGCTTCGGCTTGCCCACCAGCGTCTCCATCTCCTCGGCCCATTTCCGGTGGAAGGTGGTTTGCTTCAGGTGGTTGAGATACTTGCGGGCTGCATTCCACTCTCCGTTGAGCAGCGTGCAGCGGCAGAGATTCTTATAGTATTCGGCACGCCAGTCGTATTCCACACCCATCTCCGTGCAGTAGCGGATACAGTAGTTGGTCATGCCGTACTGGCAGTAAAGCATCGGACCGTTGACAATCAGCAGGCGGCAAGGGAATGGTGCATTGTATGGCTTGGAACCGTTTTTGTAGGAATACATCTCGTTGCCCTGCCTTTGCAGTCTTCCCAGGGCAAGGTTCTTCATCATCACAATGGCGCGCGTGGGCTCATCCTTCTGCTTGGCAGCCTCTGACAGCACACCTTCCCAGTCAAGGCGGTCTATGCATCGCTGCATCGTCAGTTCATGATGGAAGTTCTCGTCCTTATACCAACCCTTGTAAGTGCCAATCGCCAATACGGCCAAAAGAGCAACCTGAGCCAAGAGCCAGCGCATGGGTTTAGCCGTTTCTTCTGTCCGCTCCGGTCGGTAAGTGGCGGCGAGGATGACGTAGAAAAAGGCAAGCAGATAGTAGGGAATGTAATACTGATGATATTCTTCCAGAATGACATAGAGGGGCAGTTCTGCCCACCAGATGTTGGCCAGATTAATCTCATGATAGAGATAACGGTAGCACACCAGCGGCACAGCCACCACCGCCAGCGCGGCCAGCACACTATAAGCAATGCTCCGGCTTTTCGGTTCCAGCCGCCATGAGAGAATACCCATCAGCAGGGTAGCGGCCAGCCCATAGATGCCCGCCAGCGGATAACCCACTACAGCCGTAAGTACGATCCATACGGCTCTGAGATGATATTTCGCGGGCAGTGAGCGGAAAGCCCACAGCATGGCGGTGACAAACAAAGCTCCCAACGTGCCTACGAAGAAGTGGCCGCGCAGCTTGAGGATATAAATCCAGTAGCCCGTATCCATGAAGGTCAGCAGCAACAGCGACACGGGCACAAACATCAATAGCGCCCAGGTCTTAGGCAACTGGAAGGCGCGGCCGATCATCCACATCAGCAGCAGCCAGCATCCCATGAGCATCAGCACGCCCAGCCAGGGATAGTAGAAAAACTGGGTGAGAAAGGTTCCCAGATAGGTGAGCATGCCGCCCGGCACCACCATCTGCTGACTGAAAAAGAGGCTTGTGTGCTGAAAAAGGTTCAGCTCTTGCGCTTTCCATAGGAAGTCGCCCTCAAAGATGAGCAAGGCCAGGGCGATGAGCACCAGTCCTGCAGTCCATACAATCGTACGGTAAAGACCGGGCTTGGCGATTCCCTGAAAACGGCGGGATGCCTTTTTCTGTTTCTTTTGTTTCATATCCGAAAGTTTTGTCTTTATTCTACACGCTACATTACAATATAGGTACAAAGATACTTCAAAAAAAAGAATTATCATCGGCAATTGGACAAAAATCTTCAATAATCCCTCAAAAATGGCGGATGATACAGGTTTTTGAATCCCTGTTGCGACAATCTGCGCGCCTTTTCCGCCTCTTTGTCGCGAATGGGCGGTCCTGTCGCAACAAAGTCATCATTAATTGAGTCTTTTTTTATGTTCCATTGCCCGAAAGCCACTACTTTTGCATCAGAAATCATACACATCAATAACAATTAAAGCAAAAGAAAATGAAAAAAATCCAGATTATGAGCCTCATGGCTCTCATGCTCCTGATGAGCAACTCAGCAATGGCACAACTCGATTCTAAGTCGGAAATCTCATTCAGCGTAGGTACCTATACGCCCAACGAAAAAGGTTTTGCCGAAGCCATCGGTGAAGGTCTTGGCACAGCTATCGGTCAAATGGTCGCAACTATCATCACATTCGGTCAGGTCGATCTGACAAGCAAGACCCAAAAAGAAGAGTCATACAGCCCCACCTTCAACCTGCAGTATCTCTATCGTGTGGCACCCAAAGTGAAGGTCGGAGCATCCCTCACCTATCAGCATACAAGTGCCAAGCTGATGGCAGAAAAACAATCGGGAGGCTATCTGGACATAGCCAAGGCTACCAACGACTATTTCACCGTGATGCCAGTAGCGAAGTTCATGTGGATTGAGAAGGATCACATCGGACTCTATTCAAAGGCAGCCGCAGGTATCTGCATCGTCAGCAAAAGCGATCCGAAGTTTTGTAACGGTGTACAGGTGGATCCAGACAGGGCAGACCGTGTGCTCAACGATCTCAAGACCGACAAGGGTACCCGCTTCGCCTATCAGGTTTCAGCCATCGGTTTCGAGGCTGGCTCCAAGAACCTCCGTGGTTTCGTAGAGCTCGGTTACGGCTTCCAGGGCTTAGCACAGGCCGGTTTGTGTGTCAAGTTCTAAATCCAGACATACGTTAGTTCTGTTTCATCATAACGAACATCCCGCGGGCGGCTCACATCAAGTGGGCCGCCCGTTTTTTGTATGCTTTCTGTTCGAACAGATTATTTTTTGAAAACGAAAAACTGCTTTGTCAAAAAAAAGAGGAAAATATTTGGCCGTGTCACTAAATTTAGTTACTTTTGCGGCAATGAATAAGAAAGATAAATTGGTAAAACGGTTCTATCATGCATAAGCCTCATCCCAGTAATATTATAATAAAGGGATATGCCATGCGAGACATCTTGAATTTTCTGATAAAGAACAATTATATAAAATAGGAGGGTAGTATATGGGCTTTTTGAAGTATAAAGGTTATACCGGAAGTGTAGAATACAGCGAAGAGGACAAGTGCCTTTTCGGAAAGGTGCAAGGGATGTCTAAGGATAGCATCACTTATGAAGGTTCTACGGTTGAAGAATTGACGGAAGACTTCGAGGGTGCCATAGATGATTATTTGGCTCTATGCGAAGAAAAGGGCATCGAGCCAAGAAAACCATTTACTGGTGTTCTCAATGTCAGACTGACACCTGAGATTCATTGTGGCGTGGCAATGGCTGCCCAACATGAAGGCATAACGATTAATGCTTTTATTAAGAATGCTGTTGCTAAGGCGCTGGGAATAGCTCTTTAATTGCGTCTATTTTTCCTTGCCGTTAACAGTAGTTTGCACTTAAGGAGCAAACTGCTGAAAATACAACTTTCGTTAACGAAAATAATTCGGTTTGTGAACATATTGTGCACAAACCGATATTATTTTTGTACCCGTGCAGACAATGGGTGGTAGGATAAAAATGCGATTCAAGGGTGCACGGGTGCCACATCGCCTTTGTATAAAGGGCTGGCACCCTCCTCGGAAGGGTGTCACGGGTGCCACAAGGGTGCTATAGGAGACCCACCCCAGCCCTCCCTGAATAGGGAGGGAGTTTATTGTTAGGGTTAAGGTAATCGTTAGCGTTGAAAAATTCTCTAGAGAATTTTCTGCAAACTATCATCGGACGGGATGCAAAGTATCATCGGAAGGAAAAAATTCTCTAGAGAATTTTGCACAGACGATGGGGGAGGGGCGAGAGATGAATGATTTTATGTTTTACAGATAATACTTTTAAGAAATGGATTTTATGAAGAATACGTTACAAACAGACAAACAGCGGGTACGGATGGACTATCTGTACCACAAGGAGGAAAAGACGAAATGGGTGGCTATGGAACAGGTCGTCCACGACGTGAAGAATGGGAAATATGAGCGGCTGGTGAAGGCTGCGCGCGGATTGGGTGCGGCGGTGACCAGCGATGGGATGGTGGCACTCTCGGCAGCTGCCCATGAATTGCCGAAAATCTGGCCGGCGGCGGGGGAGGATGGAGCCTATACGGGGCTGGTGCTGCTGTCGTTTAGGCTGGAAAATGACCGCGAACTGCTGCTGAAGTTGCAGCAGCGGGTGGGCGAGATGCCTCAGACGGTGCTGGCTCTGGTGGGCAGCAGCGGGCGATCGCTGAAGGTGGTGCTGAGCTATCGGTTGGAGGACGGCAGCCTTCCCGTGGGCGATGACGACGTGAAGCGCTTTCAGCAGTATGCTTTCCGCCGGGCAGCCGACTTCCTGCTGGCGGCTACGGGACTGAAGGTGGAAGACGACGAGCAGTGGGGCACGGGATGGTTTCGCATGTCGGCAGACGCGGATGCCTGCTGGAATGCTGAGGCTGAAGCCGTGAGGATGGCATTGCCTGCGGGTGAGCTGACCGACTATTCGGCTCCGATGCTGGCTCCGGGCCGTGAGCCGCAACTCGAAAAGGAGGTGCTGCCGGGCTATTCGCGACTGGAGATGGACATCACGAAGTATAATATGGTGTGCAGGCGGCTGTCGTTTGAGGCTGAAAAAGGAGCCGATGACTACCTGTTGGCGCTGGCGGATGAGTGCCGGCAGGCGGGCATCGATCAGGAGGTGGCCGTGAAATGCACGCTTCGGCTGGGGGCTTTGCGCGAGAAAGAGACTTTGGTGCGCTCATCGTTTGAGAATGCTTATAACGGCCATCGGCTGGGCCGCCGTAATCCATTGGAACCCACGCTGATGCACCAAGAGCTGATGCGGGCGTTTCTTTTGCGCCGTTATCATTTCCGTCGCAACACGGTGACGGGCGAAGTGGAGTATCAGGAGAAGGGGCGTTACCTGTTGTCGTGGCGTCCGCTGACGCAGGAAGTGCGCAACGATATCAACAATGCGGCCATCAGCGAGGGCATCAAGGTTTGGCCGCAGGATATGGACCGACTGCTGGGCAGCAGTCAGATCAGGTCGTATGACCCTGTGAGTGAATGGATTTCGAGGTTGCCCGTATGGGACGGGCGCGACCGTCTGGGGGAACTGGCCGACCGTGTTCCTACGCTGACGGAGGGCTGGCGCGATGATTTCAAGGTGTGGATGCGCTCGATGGTGAGCCAGTGGATGGGCCGTTCGCAGATGTATGGGGCGCAGATGGTGTTGATGCTGATGGGCGGTCAGGGCACCGGGAAGAGTACTTTCATACGGCTGCTGTTGCCGCAGGAACTGCAACCGTACTCTATTGACCGCATCGACTTTGCCAACCAGAAGGAGGCTTTGCGGGCGCTGGGACGGTTTCTGCTCATCAATATCGACGAGTATGATCAGGTGACGAAGCGGCAGACGGCTTTCCTGAAGCACTTGATTCAGCGCACCGACGTGAAGGAGCGCAAGATGTATGAGACCACCTACGAGCAACGGCAGCGCTATGCGGCCTTTTGTGCCACGACGAACTGCCAGCAGCCGCTGAAGGACGAGACGGGTGCGCGTCGCTATCTGGTGGTGGAACTGAACGGCGTGATTGATACTGACACGACGGGCGACCGCGCGATTGACTACGGACAGCTGTATGCACAGGTGGTGGCAGAGGTGCAACAGGGCGCTGACTGCTATTTCGACGGCGAGCGCGAGCGGCGCATCGTGGAGCGTAATGCCGATTACTATGAGATGCCCACCGTGGTGCAGCTCTTTGAAGACCTGTTTCGCCGTCCCGAGGTAGGTGATCAGTCGCTGTGGCTTACCCCCACGGAGGTGTTGCAGCAGATTCGCGAGCGGCGACGGGTGAACGTGGTGAATCAGTCAAATGCCACGCTGGTAGGCAGTTACCTGAAGCGGAACGGATTCCGGAAAGGCAGCGGAAGGCAGAAGCGCCAGTATGAAGTGGCCTTGAAGATGTAGCACCCTTGTGGCACCCGTGGCACCCTTTCTGGGAGGGTGCCAGCCCTTTATACAAAGGCGATGTGGCACCCGTGCACCCTTGAAATCATTTTTTACATACAAACAGTTTTAGAGGAAGAAGATTATGAAGTACAAAATCGTGAGAGAGAACAAACCTACGTTGAAGAACTTTGGCCGCTATAAGGCTGCGGCCATGCACTTCCAGACCATCACGCCGGAGATGGTGGCGCAGGAAATACAGGACAACTGTTTGGCCAAGGCGAGCGACGTGGAGCTGGTGCTGGCAGAGTTGTCCGCGGTGTTGTTGCGCCATCTGAAGGCAGGCGACCGTGTGCGGCTGAAGCATATCGGGATGCTGAAACTGGAAATAGAGAGCGAGAAGGTGGATGCGCCCGAAGACTTCAACGGCCGGAAGCATATCCGCGGTGTGCGCCTTCACCTGCTGCCCGAGAGTCGGCGGGGTCGTCAGGCGGTTTATGAAGACTTGAAGTTCGAGCGTTGGCGGGAGAAATAAGGTCTTTTTCACGGTAAAAGTTTGGCATTTTCTCTGAAAGTGGCTACTTTTGCAGTTGGAATCGTGATAACGTGATATCGTAATAACGGTATAACGTGATTACGTGATAACGGCATTTCTAACTAAAAATAGTCATCAACAATGGAAATCAATCGATTTGGGTATTATTGGCTGGATACGTGGATACTTGCCAATGTGATACAGTTGGCAACGCAGGACTTCTGCACCCGTTTCCTGAATCACAATAACGATCCTTGCGGACGACAATATGACCAAATGACACAAGCTGCGCGCTCGGCACCCGCTAATATCGCAGAAGGTAATTCTCGTCACTCAACCTCGAAAGAGACGGAGATGAAACTTACAGACGTGGCCCGTGCAACGCTTTCTGAACTTGCCAACGATTACCTTAACTGGCTGTTGCGTCAGGAGAGCATACCATGGTCGGTTCATTCAGTTGAATATAAGACTGTCAGCAATATCCGTTTCGACCGTCCAGATTATAATGATGACGTGCAATATAAGAGCAGTATTCATATTCTTGCCCAAAAGCATAAGTTTGACCAATGGATTAAGAGCGAAGATTCGCTCACCGTTGCGAACTGCCTGCTTGTGCTTTGTAATCGCCTTGTCATGATGTTGGGTCGCCAGATTGAACGGCAGTTGGAAGTGTTTCGGGTAGAAGGGGGATTCACTGAGGGATTGACAACAGAGCGTCTTGCCTATCGTACACAGCAGAGCATACAAACCGATGCACCCGTCTGCCCGGTATGCGGAAAGCCCATGATTAAGCGTGTTGCGAAAAAGGGCATGAACTCCGGAAAGGCGTTCTGGAGTTGTAGCGATTATCCAAATTGCAATGGAACAAGGAATATTAAAGGGTGATGACGTAATAACGTGATAACGAAATAACGTGATAACGAAAAAATTTTTTTGAGAATTGTGTAGTTTTTCGGAAGGCCGTGCGTCTAACGGATAGAAATAATTAAATACAACGAACCGAAATGGACAACAAAGAGACCGAATTCTCACGCATCATCCGGGAACAGAAAGCCACCATCTACACCGTGTGCTATATGTTCTCAAAGGATAAAGAGGAAGTAGATGACCTCTTTCAGGAGGTGCTCGTCAGGTTGTGGCAGGGCTACGACTCCTTTCAGGGCAAGAGTGACCTTCGGACATGGATTTATAAGGTGAGCCTGAACACCTGTATCTCTATCGACCGCAAGAAGAAGCGTCGCAAGACGCAGCCGCTCTTGGAGGGCGTGGACCTGTTCGACAAGAACGATGCCGACAACCGTCAGACGGATCTGCTGCATGAACGCATCGGACGGCTCCAGGCCTTCGACCGTGCTATCGTATTGCTATGGCTGGAGGATATGAGCTACGAGGAGATTGCGCAGATTGTGGGAATCTCGGTGAAGAACGTCTCGGTGAGGCTGTATCGTATTAAGGAACAATTGAAACAAATGTAAAAAAACTGCACGAATTATGGAAAACTTGAATAATATGAACGAACTGGAGGAAATGCGCCAGCAGCTGCAGGCGCTGAAGAATAAGGTGGAACGTCAGGGTGTGCTCAACGAGCAGCTCGTCAGGAAGTCTATCCGCGACAATATGAAGGGCATCCACCGCACCATTTACTTGTTGCTGGCCCTGGTGGTGCTGATAACGCCTGTATGGCTGATGATCAAGTACCAGAACAATCTCTCGTGGCCTCTCCTCATATTCACGCTACTCATCATGTATGTGGGGGTATTCTTCGATTGGTATATCAACCGCATGAATGTGGACAATATGGGCAACGACCTGAAGGAAACGGCCAGCCGTCTGCTGGAGATGAAGAAGCGTCGCTCGCTGCAGGAGAAGATCGGCTGCTTCGTGGTGGTTCCCGTATGGATGTTGTGGCTGGGCTATGAGTTCTATAGCAACAACGCCAACCACACCGAGGCCATTGCCATGGTGGCAGGGATGCTGATCGGCGGACTTATCGGCGGAGCCATCGGTCTGAGCATCTTCTTCAAGTGGCAGCGGAAGAACGACGAGATGGTAGAGCAAATCAACAATTTGATGAACGAAGAATGAAGACAATACTCAAGATGCTGGGAGGCCTCTTGGCCGGAATTGCTATCGGCGTGCTGATAGGCATTGGTGGAGCGGTAGTTTTTAACGGAGTAAGTATCAGCGAGGCATTTACAAAAGTGTTCAGTGGCGGAACGTTGCGCCTGTTGGTTCCTGTCTTTTGGGCAGCGTTGTGGGCCGTCGTGAGCTTCTTCCTGCAAATCGTCATCCATGAAGGCGGTCATCTGGTGGCCGGACTGCTGACGGGCTACCGCTTCGTGTCGTTCCGCATCTTCAGTCTGACGCTCATCCGTAAAGACGGCCGCTACCAGTGGCGCAACTTCTCGCTGGGCGGAACGGGCGGACAGTGCCTGATGGCTCCGCCGCTGCGACCCCTCGAAGAGATAGATACCCGGTGGTATAACCTGGGCGGAGTGCTGGCCAATGTTGTTGTGAGCACCCTGGCGCTCGTGCTCCTGCTGTGCTTCGACCTCCCCGATTGGGCAGAGATTTTCCTGATGACACTGACATTTTTCGGCTACTTGCTGGCACTCATCAACGGCATTCCCATGAAGTTGAGCGGCGTGAACAACGACGGCTACAATCTGCTCTTCCTTGAGAAAACGCCCGATGACAAGCGCCGCCTCTGTCAGATGCTCGAAGCCAATGCCAACATACAGAACGGCATACAGCCCAAGGAAATGCCCGACGAGATGTTTCCCGCTGAAGAGCAGGTGAACTGGAAAGACGGCCTGCAGGTGAACTGGCAGCTGATGGTAGTTGCCCGACTGGAGAACCAGCACCGCTGGGAAGAGGCCTACGCCCTGTTGCAGGAAGGACTGGCCCAGAAACAACACATAGCCGCACTATTCCAGCAGGAACTCACGCTCGAGATGGTGTTCGTTTGCCTGGTCACCGGCCGTATTGAGGAGGCCCGCCAGCTTTACACCGACCGGCTGCGCAAATATGTGAAGCAGTTCATGAAGACGCATAGCAGCAAGCAGCGCATTCATTTCGCCACGACCCTGCTGCTCGACGGCAACCGCGAAGAGGCTCTTCAGCTGCTGGAAGACCTGAAAGCACATCGCACCGACTACCTCTTGCAGGGCGAGGTCGATATGGACATCGAGCTGATGGAGCATCTTTTGAGTGTAGAGTGTAGAGTTGAGAGTGTAGAGTTATGATTACTTTTGAAGCTCGTTGCAACTTTTCGGGCTGTCAAATCGTCTATATAAACAAAATAACATTGTAAATATAACTAACAGTATTATGATTTTATCAACAACCCCAACCATTGAAGGCCATACCATTAAGGAATATAAAGGTGTGGTGACTGGAGAGACTATTATTGGTGCAAACTTCGTGAAGGATTTCTTTGCCGGCATCCGAGACATTGTGGGCGGACGTTCGAGCGCGTATGAGAAAGTGCTGCGCGAAGCCAAAGACACGTCAATGAAGGAAATGGAAGACCGCGCCCGCGAGCTGGGTGCCAATGCCATCGTGGGCATCGACATCGACTATGAGACCATCGGACAGGGAAATTCCATGCTGATGGTAGCTACCAGCGGAACGGCAGTGGTGATTTAAAACCCCTCCCCCTTCCCCCTCCCGGGGGAGGGGAGTAATGCAGATTTGATACAATCGGAAACGAAAAAGACGAAGAAAATCATTGCCGTCTCGCCGTTATTGATTAATTTTGCAGCGTAAAACATTTTTATTTACTAACGTATCAACAATGAAATTCAAGAGATTTATGATGCTGGCCGCCCTGCTCGTTAGCAGCGTGGCCGCAATGGTGGCACAGGAGATGCAGATGCCGCCTATTCCAATTGACAAAAACGTGAGGATCGGTAAGCTGGACAATGGTCTGACCTACTATATCCGCAAGAACAACTGGCCCGAGAACGTGGCCAACTTCTACATCGCACAGCGCGTGGGTTCCATTCAGGAGAACGAGGACCAGCGCGGACTGGCTCACTTCCTGGAGCATATGGCCTTCAACGGATCGGAGCATTTCCCCGATTCGGCACTGCTCGACTTTACCCGTCGCATTGGTGTTGACTTCGGTCGCGACCTGAATGCCTACACTTCCATCGACCAGACCGTGTATCGCATCTGCGACGTGCCCTCGAAGCGCGTGACCGCTCTCGACTCCTGCATACTTGTGCTGAAAGACTGGTCGAACGGCCTCACGCTGAAAGGCGAGGAGATTGAGAAAGAGCGCGGCGTCATCCATCAGGAATGGCAGCTGGGCGAAGGTCCCGTGCAGCGCATCCAGCAGAAGCTCTTTCCCCGTTTGTATCCCGGTTCTAAGTATGGCGAGCGTCTGCCCATCGGACTGATGAGCGTGGTAGATGGCTGTAATCCGCAGGTGCTGCGCGATTATTACCACAAATGGTACCGTCCCGACAACCAGGCAATCATCATTGTCGGTGATGTGGACGTGGACCATTGCGAGCAGGTGATCAAGGATCTCTGGAAAGACAGCAAGGTGGATCCCAATGCCGCCAAGGTGGTAGATGAACCCGTGCCCGACAATGCCGAGGCTATCTTTGCCATCGAGAAAGACAAGGAGATGCAGTATGGCCAGATCCTGATGTGCATGAAACAGGATGCCACCAAGCCCGAAGAGAAGGTGGGCATCGACTATCTCATCCAAGACTATTGCGTGGATCTGATCTCTTTGATGTTCGATATGCGTACGCAGGAAGCAGCCCAGAAGCCTGACTGCCCCTTCGTGTATGCCAGCGCCAGCTACGGCGAATACCTGCTCTCGAAGACTAAGGATGCCTTCATGCTCATCGGCGTGCCCAAGGAAGGCAAGGACCTGGAGACAGCGGCTGCCATCTACCGTGAGGCTCAGCGCGTGAAACAGTACGGTTTCACCCCCTCTGAGTTCGACCGCGCCAAGCAGGAATACATGAGTCGCCTGGAGAAGCAGTTCACCAACCGCAACAAAATCACCAATGCCGACTTCGGTAACCAGTATCGTGACCACTTCCTGGCCAACGAGCCCATCCCCTCTATTGAGGAACGCTATGAGCTGATGAAGCAGATAGCTCCGATGATCCCACTCGAGGCTGTCAACGAAGTTCTGCAGAAGGAACTTATCAGCAACACCGACTCTAACCTCGTGGTGGCTTTCTTTGCTCCCGACCGTGAAGGCTATGTCCTGCCTACTGAACAGCAGATGGCCGATGCCGTGAGGGCCGTGCGCGCAGAAAAGATAGAGGCCTATGTAGACAACGTGAAGAACGAGCCGCTCATTGCCCCCGAGGCTATGCCAAAGGCTGGCAAGATTGTCAAGGAGACTGAGAACAAGGAGTTCGGATACAAGGAACTCACGCTCTCCAACGGTGCTCGCGTCATCATGAAGAAGACAGACTTCAAGGACGATGAAATCATGTTCCAGGCCATGGCTAAGGGCGGAAAGGGACTCTACGGAGCTGCCGACTACGACAACATGCAGCTCTTCTCCACCGTCATGGAAACCAGCGGACTGGGTAATTTCTCGAACACCGAACTGCAGAAAGCCCTCTACGGCAAGCAGGCCAGCGTCAGCATGAACCTCAACAACTACTATCAAGTGCTGGGCGGACAGACTGTTCCCAAGGATGTCGAGACCCTGATGCAGCTCATCTACCTCAACTTCACCAATGTAAAGAAGGACGAAGAGGCTTATAAGAGCATCATGGGACAGATAGAATTGGTACTCAAGAACCGTCACCTCTCGCCCGAGACTGCCTTCAGTGACTCCGTAGCCGTCACCATGTATAACCACCATCCCCTCTATGCCCCGCTCACCGCTGAGACCCTGAAGGGCGTTAATCAAGATCGTGTGCTGCAGATGGCAAAGGAGCGTTTCAGCAATGCCGGCGAGTTTGTGTTCTACTTCGTGGGCAACTATGATGAGGCCACCCTGCGTCCGCTCATCGAGCAGTACATTGCTTCGCTGCCTGCTAAGAAGAAGGCTACGGGATGGAAAGAAGTGCCCAGCTTCGTCAACGGCAAGGTGCAGAATAAGTTCTACCGCAAGATGGAGAGTCCCAAGGCCTCCGCACTTGAAGTTTGGCACATGCCCGTGGACTACACCGTTGAGAACGAGGTGCTCGCCGATGCCGCCGCCCAGGTGCTCTCGATGGTCTATCTGAAGGATATCCGCGAAGATGCCAGTGCCGCCTATTCAGTAGGTGCGCAGGGAAGCATCCGCCGCATGGGACTCAAGACCGAGGCCCTGCTGCTGGCCCAGTGCCCCATGGATCCCAAGAAGGCCGACACCGCCCTGAAGCTGCTGGCCAAGGGTATGGCCGACAACACTGTGAAGGTGGACGACGAGAAGGTTCAGAAGGTGAAGGAGACCATGCTGAAGACCTACGACGAGCAGGTGAAGACCAATGGTTTCTGGATGAACTACATCGACGAATACGTCTGGACAGGCAAGAACCTGGTGAAAGGACAACGCGAAGCCATCGAGTCGCTCACTCCCCAGAAGATTGCCGCCTTCCTGAAGAAGCTGGTGGCCAGCGGAAACCACGTCGAGGTGATCATGCTGCCTGAAGAAAACAAGTAAGTAAGCCGTAAGGCTAATATCCTAAAAAAGGGATGGCATTCTAAAATGTATGCTATCCCTTTTTTCATTGATTTAAATTTGGTTTTTCGCTCACTTAATCGTACCTTTGCACCCGAAAATAAAAAGGTACGAAGATTATGGCATATTTATTTACTTCAGAATCAGTGTCGGAAGGCCATCCCGACAAGGTGGCCGACCAGATTAGCGACGCTTTGCTCGACCAGTTCCTGGCCTATGACGAAAAGGCACACTGTGCTATTGAATCGTTCGTGACGACCGGACAGGTCATCATCATGGGCGAGGTGCGCTCGTCGGAATATATTGATTTGCAGACGATTGCCCGCAAAACGGTGAACAGGATTGGTTACACGAAGTCGGAATATCAGTTCGACGGCAACTCTTGCGGTGTGCTGACGGCCATCCACGAGCAGAGCGACGATATCAACCAAGGCGTTTCCCGTGAAGACGAGGAGAATCAGGGAGCCGGTGACCAGGGCATGATGTTCGGCTATGCCACCAACGAGACGGAGAACTATATGCCGCTGCCGTTGGATCTGGCGCACCGACTGATGAAGACCTTGGCTGAAATCCGTAAGGAGGGAAAGGTGATGACTTATCTGCGTCCCGATTCGAAGAGTCAGGTGACGATAGAATACAGCGACGAGGGCGTGCCCCAGCGTATAGATACCATTGTGGTTTCCACGCAGCATGATGAATTCGACGCTGACGACGAGCGGATGCTTGCCAAAATCAAGGATGATGTGATCAATATCCTCATTCCCCGGGTGAAGGCTCAGATCAAGAGCGAAAAGGTGCTGGCTTTGTTTAACGACAAGATTACGTACCACGTGAACCCTACGGGTAAATTCGTGATAGGTGGCCCTCATGGAGATACGGGTCTGACAGGCCGTAAGATTATCGTAGATACCTATGGCGGCAAGGGAGCCCATGGCGGCGGTGCCTTCTCGGGTAAAGATCCTTCGAAGGTGGACCGTTCGGCCGCTTACGCAGCCCGCTGGATTGCGAAGAACATGGTGGCAGCCGGTGTGAGCGACGAGATGCTGGTACAAGTGAGCTATGCCATCGGTGTGGCTGAGCCTGTGAGTATCTATGTGAATACCTATGGAAAGAGTCATGTGGGGATGTCTGACGGTGAGATTGCCGATAAGATAAAGGGAATGTTCGACCTGCGGCCGAAAGCTATTGAGCGCCAACTGAAACTGCGCCAGCCGATGTATTTCGAAACGGCTGCCTACGGTCACATGGGCCGTGAGAACGAAGTGGTGGAGAAGACTTTCACCAGTCGCTATCACGAGACAAAGACCATCCCCGTGGAACTCTTCACATGGGAGAAGCTCGACCGGGTAGAGGAGATTAAGGCGGTGTTCTTTCATTGATCATTGACAATTGAACTTTAATCTTAATCTTCGGTCTTTGTGAATCAGCAGCAGGACAGCATACATGCTACGCATGAGGTATCCGGCCATCTCCCTCAAAGGGCGGTGGCCGATAGTCAGCGTGTACAACGTCCTGAGAAACAGCTGACTCCCTATCAGGTGCTGAGCAAGTTGCCTAAAGATGCTACGCCGGCACAACAGGATTCTGCCATTCAGGCTACGTTTCATCAGGAGAACTTGCATCTGAGTACACGTCCTGATACGCTTCACCTGCCGGGACACGACAAGGGAAAGGGACCGAAGGATGTCTCGCTGCCGCAATATTACCGTGAGTCGTTCTTCAGCAATGACACCCTGCTGCATCCCGAAATCAGCGGAGGCCGATATGGCGTGGCCGGTGACCCCGTGCCCTATACCATCAGCGGCGACAATACCATCACCTCGCTGCTGCTTATTTGTTTTGTGGTGGCCATGATCTCCTTTGGCCGTTCACACGATTTTATCTTCCGCCAAGCCAAAGGCTTCTTTTCCGTCCCTCACAGCGGTCTGACCACAGAGGTGACGGAGACTACCGGCGAGTTCCGTTTCCAGTTTTTCCTGGGTGCACTGACTTGTCTGCTGGCTTCCATCATTACATTCTTCTACGTGCAGGATCGTGTGGCCGATACATTTATCCTGCGTTCGCAGTATATGCTGATCTGGATATTCTTCGGCTGTTTCCTGGGTTATTTCCTACTGAAGTCGTTGTTGTATGCCGTCGTGAACTGGGCCTTCTTTGATAAGAAGAGCAACCGCACGTGGCAAAAAACTTTACTTTTTATGGTATGTGTGGAGGGTGTGGCCATCTTCCCCCTGGTGTTGCTGCAGACATACTTCAACATGAGCATGCAGAATGCTATTATTTATGCCCTGGTGGTCATCGTTCTGACCAAAATACTGGTATTTTACAGGTCATATATAATCTTTTTCCGACAAAATGGAGCTTTTTTGCAAAATATTTTGTACTTTTGCGCGCTGGAAATCGTACCGCTGTTCTCCCTGGGAGGACTTTTGGTGACAATTGTGGATTTTTTGAAAATAAATTTTTAGGACACAGATGATTAAAAAGATTCTGATATCACAGCCCAAGCCTGCAAGCGAGAAGTCGCCTTACTATGACATCGCCAGCGACTATGGAGTGGAACTGGTCTTCCGTCCGTTCATTAAAGTCGAGGGCCTCACCTCGAAGGAGTTTCGTTCACAGAAGGTAAGTATTCTGAACTATACTGCCGTTGTGTTCACTTCCCGTCACGCCATCGATAACTATTTCAAGTTGGCTAAGGAAATGCGTCTGGAAATCCCAGAGGACATGAAGTACTTTTGCGTTACAGAGCAGATTGCGCTGTATATTCAGAAGTATGTGCAGTATCGCAAGCGCAAGGTGTTCTTCGGCAATACTGGAAAGATTGTGGATCTGCTGCCCCTGATGGTGAAGCACAAGTCGGAGAAGTATCTCATTCCGATGAGCGATGTGCATGATAATTCCACGGCCGACCTTCTGGATTCGAAGAAGTTGAACCATACGGAGTGTGTGATGTATCGCACGGTGAGCAATGATTTCACCGAGGATGAGGTGAAGACATTCGACTATGATATGTGCGTGTTCTTCAGTCCTTCTGGCATCAATGCCTTCGTGAAGACTTTCGGTGATACCAAGAACGAATCGGTTGTGGTGGCCACTTTCGGTCCCAGCACCACGAAGTCGGCCCACGATGCAGGACTTAAGGTTGTCATTGAGGCTCCTACTCCGGAGTTCCCATCGATGACGGCAGCCCTGAAAAATTATCTGTCGAAAACAAAATAAGCTCGCATGTCTGCATCCGACGCTCTCACACTGGGCAAGGAAGAGCGGATATCGAGCCGTAAACTCATTGACATGCTCTTCAACGGAGGCCAAAGCCGTTCGATGGTAGCCTTCCCGTTGAGACTTGTATATATGGAAAATGTACGCGAGGGCGCTTGCCCACCAGCCCAGTTGCTGGTGAGTGTGCCCAAACGTTGTTTTAAGAGGGCTGTGAAACGCAACCGCGTGAAGCGGCAGGTTCGTGAGGCCTACCGCCATCATAAGCATCTGATATGGAATGTGTTGCCTGCCGACCGGCAGCTGGCGTTGGCTTTTATCTGGCTTGACGACCGGCTTTACGACACAGCAGAGGTGGAGCAGAGGGTAGCCTCGCTCATGGAACGGCTCGCTGAGAAAGTGACTGGCAGTCAGAGATGAAAGGTTTGTGGATATTTATCAAACGGGTAGGCCGCGGCATCTCGTGGGTTTTGGTAGCCATTTTGCTGGTTCCTATCTGGATCTATCAGAAAGCCATCTCGCCTTATACGCCCCCTTCGTGCAGGTTTACACCTACTTGTTCGGAATATGCCCGTCAGGCGTTGATCAAGCACGGTCCAGTCAAAGGTCTTTATCTGGCCATTCGCCGTATCCTGAGATGCCATCCATGGGGTGGTTCCGGATATGACCCGGTGCCTTGATTTAATATAGAATTAAGAGTGTAGAATGGAGAGCTATTTCCAAAGACTGTGGCTGACGAAGGCCTCACCTGTCAACTCTATGCGACATTAAGCGATATAATATTGAAAACGAAAATATAAAGATGAAGAATTTTGTAGAAGAACTGAAATGGCGCGGAATGCTGGCTCAGATGATGCCCGGCACCGAGGAAGCCTTGCAGAAAGAGATGATGACGGCCTACTTAGGTACCGACCCTACGGCCGATTCGCTTCATATCGGTCACCTCTGTGGTATTATGATGCTGCGCCACTTGCAGCGTTGCGGCCACAAGCCCATTATCCTGGTGGGTGGTGCAACGGGTATGATCGGTGATCCTTCCGGTAAGAGTCAGGAACGTAACCTGCTCAACAACGAGACGCTCTATCACAACCAGGAGTGCATCAAGAAGCAGGTGGCTAAGTTCTTGGATTTCGAATCGAAGGATGCCAATGCTGCCGAGATGGTGAACAACTATGACTGGATGAAGGATTTCACCTTCCTTGATTTTGCCCGCGAGGTGGGTAAGCACATCACCGTCAACTATATGATGGCTAAGGAAAGTGTTCAGCAGCGTCTGAACGGAACAGCCCGCGACGGTCTTTCCTTCACGGAATTCACCTATCAGTTGCTTCAGGGTTACGACTTCCTCTATCTCTATCAGCATAAGGGCGTGCGCCTGCAGCTGGGCGGTAACGACCAGTGGGGAAACATGACCACCGGTACGGAACTCATCCGCCGCACACTGGGCAATGATGTGGCTCCTGCCTTCGCACTTACTTGTCCGCTTATTACCAAGTCTGACGGCAAGAAGTTCGGTAAGACCGAGAGCGGAAACATCTGGCTCGATCCCAAGCGCACCACGCCTTACAAGTTCTATCAGTTCTGGCTCAACGTCTCTGACGAGGATGCTGAACGCTACATCAAGATATTCACCTCTTTGGACAAGGAGACGATTGATGCCCTCGTAGAGGAACACAAACAGGATCCTGGCCGCCGCGTGCTGCAGCATCGTCTGGCTGACGAGGTGACCGTGATGGTTCATTCACAGGAAGCACTCGAAACCGCCAAGGAAGCCAGCAACATCCTTTTCGGCAAGAGCACGAAGGATGCCCTGCAGAAGCTCGATGAGCAGACCTTCCTCGATGTGTTCGATGGTGTGCCCCATTTTGATATCTCCAAAGACGTGCTCGGCCAGCCTGCCGTAGAGATTTTCACACAGGCAGCCCCCGTATTCCCCTCCAAGGGTGAGATGCGCAAGATGGTGCAGGGTGGCGGTGTTTCTCTCAATAAAGAGAAGCTCGCCCAATTTGACCGTCCCATCACTGCCGACGACCTCATCGACGGTAAGTATCTCCTGGCTCAAAAAGGTAAGAAGAACTACTTCTTGCTGACAGTGAAATAAGATAAGTTATTAAAAATTTGGCTAAATGCTAAATTCTTATTAACTTTGCAGCCGCAAAACGCATGATTGGGTGATGGTGTAATGGTAACACTACAGGTTTTGGTTCTGTCATTCCCGGTTCGAATCCGAGTCACCCAACCATTGAAAATCCGCCTATAACTCAAGTTATTGGCGGATTTTTTTCTTTCTCAATCCTCAATTTGCCGATAATAGACCGCCCCCTGCTCGTTCTTCAGCGAACGGGTGTCGGCATCATATTCATAGCAGTCTTCCTCTGAATCCACACCTTTTGCTTTCAGGCAGATGGTATTCCCCTTGATGGTGTAGGTGTACTCAGTGATGTTGAGACTGCCTATCATGTTCCAGGTGGCCGTGCCGTCTTCCATCAGGCAGAAGCGGCTTTCGCTGTTCATCTTTTCGTCCAGACTGTCGTATATGCCTGCCATGTTGCTGAAAGTCAGTTCCGTCACATCTTCCTGTTCCTCATTGAGATAGTCGTGCATGGACTCCAGGTAATTGGTCAGAACTTCCTTATTGTCAGGATCATTGTAGTACTTCATGATGTTGTGTACCCGCCAGTCACCATCCTCTCGGCAGAAACAGAACTTCATGTGAACGGTCTGGACGGAACTGTGGAGGATAAAGTCAACCAAAGCCGTGCCCTTCTCAACGTCCAGCTGTTCAAACTTGATGTCGCGCGCCTCTAAGTCATTTGGATTACTATCCTGCATGTCGGTCCAATAATCTTCGTTGAAGAAGCCGATATCCTCTATTTTTGAGTCTTTCTCTTTAACCGCACCCACCGTCTGCCGCCATTCATGACAGGCAAACCGCTGGTCAATGTCATCTGCATTCTGGGCTGCCGCTGCATACAGTTCCTTGATAAGGCCGGTAATCTTTTCCTTGGCCTCTACGGCCGCAGATTCTTTAGCTTCGGTTTTCTCACTTACAGCCTGTGCTTTCTTGCTCCCACATGCCAAAAGCGTCAGCATGGTCATGACTATAAAAATACTTTTTCTCATAGTGATATGGTGTTTGTTTGATGTTGCAAAGATATAAAAAAAGTATTGTCAGAAAAATATTTGGGTTTTATTTTGTTCTGCTCCCGATTTTTCGTATCTTTGCAGACAAACAAATCAAAACCGTTGATATGAAAACAAATTACGAACTCCGATATGCTGCTCATCCGGAAGATGCCAAGCATTATGACACTGCCCGCTTGCGCCGTGATTTCCTGATAGAACGTGTGTTTGCCGAAGATGAGGTGAACATGGTCTATTCCATGTATGATCGAATGGTAGTAGGTGGCGCTATGCCTGTCAAAGAAGCCTTGAAGCTGGAGGCTATCGACCCGCTGAAGGCTCCTTTCTTCACTACGCGCCGCGAAGTAGGCATCTATAATGTCGGTGGAGCAGGGGAGGTCGTCGTTGGCGATGAGACTTTCCATCTGGACTTTAAGGAGGCACTCTATATCGGAAGCGGTGACCGTGATGTCATTTTCAAGAGCGACGATGCGGAGAAGCCTGCCAAGTTCTACTTCAATTCCACGACGGCTCATCATTCATATCCCTGCAAGAAGGTGACTAAAGAGAATGCGGTGGTGGCCCACATGGGTTCGCTGGAAATGTCAAACGAGCGCGACATCAACAAGATGCTGGTGAATCAGGTGTTGCCTACCTGCCAGTTGCAGATGGGTATGACGGAACTGGCTCCCGGAAGCGTGTGGAACACGATGCCGGCGCATGTCCACTCGCGTCGTATGGAGGCTTACTTCTATTTCGAGCTGCCGGAAGATCAGGCTATCTGCCATTTTATGGGTGAAGTGGAAGAAACGCGCCATATCTGGATGCGTGGCGATCAGGCCGTGCTTTCGCCCGAATGGAGTATCCACTCTGCTGCTGCCACCCACAACTATACTTTTATCTGGGGTATGGGCGGAGAGAATCTCGACTACGGCGATCAGGACTTCTCGAAGATTACGGATTTACGATAAAAAGAATTCAAACTCATAAACTTTAAAATCTTATAAACTTAAAAACTTAACATTATGGCAAATCCATTTTCATTGGAAGGAAAGAATGCCTGGATCACAGGTGCTTCCTACGGTATTGGCTTCAACATTGCTAAGGCTTTTGTTGCAGCAGGTATTAAGACGATTGTTTTCAACGACATCAATGAGGCTGCCTTGGAGCGTGGCTTGAACAACTACAAGGAGGCTGGCATCGAGAATGTAAAGGGCTACGTATGCGACGTGACCGATGAGAATGCCGTGAAGGCTCTCGTGGAGAAGATTCACGAGGAGGTAGGTCAGATTGACATCCTCGTTAACAATGCCGGTATCATCAAGCGTATCCCCATGCACGAGATGAAGCGCGCCGAGTTCCAGCAGGTGATCGACATCGACCTCGTTGGTCCGTTTATCTGCTCTTCAGCCGTTATCCCTGAGATGATGGAGCGCAAGGAAGGTAAGATTATCAACATCTGCTCAATGATGAGTGAGCTGGGCCGCGAGACGGTAAGTGCTTACGCTGCTGCCAAGGGTGGTCTGAAGATGCTGACCCGCAACATCTGCTCAGAGTATGGTGGCTACAACATCCAGTGTAACGGTATTGGCCCGGGCTATATCGCAACTCCTCAGACTGCTCCTCTTCGTGAGCGTCAGCCGGATGGAAGCCGTCATCCGTTCGATAGCTTCATCTGCGCCAAGACTCCTGCCGGACGTTGGCTCGATCCTTCTGAGTTGGGTGGCCCCGCCGTGTTCCTGGCTTCTCATGCTTCTGATGCCGTCAACGGCCATGTGCTCTATGTGGACGGTGGTATTCTGGCTTATATCGGCAAGCAGCCCCAATAAGCTGGAGAGCGGAACTAATCCGCGTGTAATAAACATAAAAGACCCGCAAGATTGCTTGCGGGTCTTTTGTGATTTTCTTTTACAAATTGTTTAGAGAGCATCTGCCAGCTCAGCACCAGCCTTGAACTTGGCAACCTTCTTGGCAGCAATCTTAATCTTCTGCTTGGTAGCGGGGTTGATACCTTCGCGAGCGGGGCGCTCGTTAACGCTGAAAGTACCGAAACCGATGAGTTGAACTTTGTCACCTGCTACGAGAGCCTCCTTGATGGCTGCGGTTGTAGCTTCCAATGCTTTCTTTGCGTCAGCCTTTGTCAGACCAGCGCCTGCTGCGATCTTGTCGATCAATTCAGTTTTGTTCATAATTTGTGATTTTTGTTAAATATATTAATGTAAAAAAATTATTCTATTAGAAATTCTTCGCAAATATAGTTTAATCATTTCATAAAACAAACAAAAAAACAAAAAAAATAGAGAAATTAACGAAAAATAGTACGTAAAGCCCCGATTTTGTGCTAAATAACGGATATTTTTCGTAATTTTGCGGCCAAATTAGCGTGAATGGCTACATGAAGCCTGAAACTTGAAATTTGAAACTTGAAACAAAAAAGCTTATGCGTAATATACCCGTTATTACCAAGAACTTACTGATAATTAACGTACTGATGTTCCTCGCCACCTATGTTTTCCAACGCACGGGTGTCGATCTGAACGAGCTGCTGGGTCTCCATTTCGTGATGGCCAGCAATTTCCGTATTTATCAGTTTGTGACCTATATGTTCATGCACGGTGGGTTTGCACATCTATTCTTCAATATGTTTGCCCTGTGGATGTTTGGCTGTGTGGTAGAGAACGTATGGGGGCCTAAGAAATTCCTTTTTTATTACATTTTATGCGGAATCGGTGCCGGACTGACACAGGAACTGGCGCAGTTTGTAAACTATTATCTCATTGAAGGTCTGGGGGCTTACGATTATGTAAACCTCAATGGTGTGAGCATCAGTGTGGATGCTTTCCTCAATCAGTTGACCACAGTGGGAGCTTCTGGGGCCATCTATGGTATATTGCTGGCTTTCGGTATGCTGTTTCCTGAGGAGCGCATGTTTATCTTCCCGCTGCCTATACCTATCAAGGCCAAATGGTTTATCTGCGGTTATGTGGTCATCGAACTTCTTTCAGCCCTTGGCACTTCTGGCGACGGTGTGGCCCATTTTGCCCATCTCGGCGGTATGCTCTTCGGTTTCTTGATGATTATCTACTGGCGCAACCATGCCGGAGGAAACAACGGCTATGGAAGGATGAGGGGCGAGCAGTTCTTCGACAAGCTGAAGAACAACTGGGAGCGCCGTTCTCACAAGAAGGCCGACTTCAATGACCGTCACACCTCGGAGCGCGAACGCGACTGGCAGTATAATCAGGATAAGAAAGCCAATCAAGAAGAGATTGATGCCATTCTCGACAAAATCCGCCGTTCGGGCTATGCCAGTCTGAGCGAGGAGGAGAAGAAGAAACTCTTTGACGCTGGAAAATGAAAGGTCTCAAGCGATTTACGGCTAATATGATCATGGGTGCCAATGTGGCATCCATCATTCTGATGTTGCTCGTGGGCTACAGCGACCGGCTGAATCCCCAGGAGCATCCCATGCTCTCCTGCCTGGGACTCACGTTCCCGGCTTTTCTGTTGATCAACGTCTGTTTTCTGGTCTTTTGGGCTGTCTTCAGCCTGAAGCGGGTGATTGTTCCGCTTTTGGGCTTTCTGTTGTGTTATGGGCCGGTGCGTACCTATTTTCCCTTGAATCTTGGCACTGCCGAAGAAGCCAACCTGAAAGTGATATCCTACAACGTGGCCGGTTATTCCGCCGATGAGGCGGGTGTCCGCGGAGGCGGTCTCCAAGGGGCTCTCGACTATGTGGCCCAGCAGAAGGATGCCGATATTGTCTGTCTGCAGGAAATCACGCTGAAAGCGAAAGACAAGGCGCGTTTCCAGGATGTGTTCCCCTATATCGAGTCACAGTATTTCCGGACTACCGGCAGTGGTGTGACGTTGCTCAGCAAATATCCCATCACGAGCAGCGAGCCCATTAAGTATGGCGACGATGACTTTGTGAGCAAAGCCATTATGCTCGATGTCAACGGAAAGCCGTTGATGGTCATCAATGCTCATTTGGAAACCGCTGGTCTGTCATCCTCTGAGCGCCAAGATTTCCATAGCATGGTTCGCGGCGACAAGAAAACGGAGGTGGCCCGCGAGGAGTCGAAGCGGCTTCTGGTGAAACTGGGTGCCCACAACGTGGTGCGTGCAAATCAGGTCAGGGCATTGGCCCGATATATCGGTCAGCATACTGATGTGCCGGTCATTTTTTGCGGTGATTTCAATGATACTCCCATTTCCTATTCCCGCTATGTGATAGGTCAGCATCTTACCGACTGTTTCCGTGAGTCGGGCAACGGCCTTGGATGGTCGTTCTGGCGCGATGCCATCCGTGTGCGTATTGATCATATCTTCTGCTCATCCCAACTGACCCCCGTGAGTTGCAAAGTGGACGATTCCATCAAATCGAGCGACCATTATCCGATGATTTGTGGCTTGAAAATGGATGGAAACGCACAAAAATAGCATTTTCTCGCACTTAAATTTCTTTAAGTTGCGAAAAATGCGTATCTTTGCACGCTATTTTGCGCGTATTTAGAAATAATTAATTAAATAACATAACAAAAAATGCAAAACAAAGGTTTAGTAATTTGCGTGGCTGTCCTCCTGACGCTCGCAAGTATCTTCTACCTGAGCTTCTCAGCAGCTACCAGCTACTATGATGCCCAGGCAGCAAAGATCAAAGACCCCATCGCACAGCAGGACTACAAGGACTCTGTGAAGTATTTGGGTGTTTACTCTTACCAGAAATGCCTTGAGACCCAGATCGGCCTCGGCCTCGACCTCAAAGGCGGTATGAACGTTATCCTCGAAATCTCAGTGCCCGACGTGGTAGAGGTTCTCGCCGACCACAAGACTGATGCGGCTTTCGTGAAGTCAATGGCTGAGGCTAAGAAGCAAGAGGAAACCAGTCAGAGCGATTTCATCTCGCTGTTTATCGATGCTTATCACAAGAATGCCCCCGGCCATCGCCTGGCAGAGATTTTTGCTACCCAGCAGCTCAAGGGCAAGGTGAGCACACAGAGCACCGACAAGGAAGTGGAGAACGCCCTCCGCACGGAAGTGCAGTCGGCTATCGACAACTCCTTCAACGTGGTGCGCAACCGTATCGATAAGTTCGGCGTGGTGCAGCCAAATATCCAGAAGCTGGAAGGCCAGCAGGGTCGTATCATGGTGGAAATGCCGGGTATCCGCGAGCCGGAGCGCGTGCGCAAACTTCTCCAGGGAAGTGCTAACCTTGAATTCTGGGAGACCTACAACAGCAATGAGATTATTCCCGTGCTCTCACAGCTCGACCAGCGTTTTGCCAATGGTGGCGAGGCTGTTGCCGAGGATAGCGCAGCCGTTGATACAGCTGCCGTAAAGGCCGAGGCCGATGCCGCTGCAAAGGCTGAGGCTGCCAAGCCTAAGTTTGAAGTGAAGAAGGATGCCAAGCCCGAGATTGCCAAGGCTGACAATAAAGACGACAAGGCCCTGGCTGCTGCCCAGAAGGCTCATCCGCTGCTCTCTCGTCTGCAGACCACTGGCGGTCAGCTCTCACTCGTTGGTCTGGCCAATATCCGCGATACTGCGGCTATCAACGCCATCATCTACAGCGACCTGGCCAAGCAGGTGCTTCCCTCTGACGTGAAACTCCTCTGGAGTGCCAAGCCCACGGATATGATCCAGGGCAGCAAGAACGTCTTCGAACTCCACGCCCTGAAGGTGACCGAGGCCAGTGGCCGCGCTCCGCTTGAGGGTGACGTGATCACCGATGCCAAGGACGAGTTCGAGCAGATGTCAGGCCGTCCCAGCGTATCTATGAGCATGAACAGCGACGGTGCCCGTCGTTGGGCTGCCCTCACCAAGGCTAATGTGGGTAAGGCTATTGCCATCGTGCTTGATGGCGTGGTTTATTCCGCTCCCCGTGTAAACGGCGAAATCTCAGGTGGTAACTCTCAGATCACCGGTAACTTCACCATCGAGGATACCAAAGACCTGGCCACTACCTTGAAGTCCGGACGTATGCCCGCACCTGCACGTATCGTACAGGAAGAGGTTGTTGGTCCTACCCTCGGTGCACAGTCTATCCAGCAGGGTATCTGGTCGTTCATCATCGCCTTCATCCTGTTGATGGTTTATATGATTGCCATGTATGGCTTCATCCCTGGCATGATGGCTAACTGCGCCCTCATTGTCAACCTCTTCTTCACGCTCGGTATTCTCACCTCGTTCCAGGCAGCCCTCACGATGAGCGGTCTCGCCGGTATCGTGCTGACCCTTGGTACGGCCGTGGATGCCAACGTGCTTATCTATGAGCGTATCAAGGAAGAGATGCGCAACGGCAAGGACATCAAGAATGCCCTCAAGGCTGGTTACAGCAATGCCTTCAGCGCCATCTTCGACTCCAACCTGACGAGTATCATCACCGGTGTCATCCTCCTCTATTTCGGTACAGGTCCTGTGAAGGGCTTCGCCACCACTTGGATCATCGGTATCTTCTGCTCGTTCTTCACCGCCGTGTTCCTCACACGTATCGTCTATGAATGGCGCCACAAGCACGACAAGTGGCTCAACCTCACCTTCACCACCAGTCTTTCGAAGAACCTGATGCAGAACATGAAGATTCCTTTCATGTCGTTCTACAAGAAGACCTTTATCACCGTGGCTTGCGCTGCTGTCGTATTCCTCGTGAGCTTCGCCGTTCGCGGTCTCTCTGAGAGCATCGACTTCACCGGTGGTCGCAACTATGTGGTGACCTTCGAGAAGGGTGTGCAGCCTGAGGAGATCCGTACCATCATCGCTGAGGCATTCCCCGGTTCCAACACTGGCGCCATTGCCCTCGGTACCGACGGTAAGACCATCCGTATCTCTACCAACTACAAGATTGAGTCCAACTCGCCTACTACCGACGACGAGTGCGAGACCATCCTCTATAACGCCCTGAAGAAGCACGGCCTCGTCAGTCAGGCCAGCGTAGAGGCATTTAAGAATCCTGATGTTCGCGAAGGCGGTTCCATCATCTCCTCTCAGAAGGTAGGACCTTCGGTGGCTAAGGACATCACCTACGGAGCTATCATCTCCGTCATCATCGCCCTGATTGCCATCTTCCTCTACATCCTGCTCCGCTTCCGCAACGTAGCCTTCTCTGTAGGTTCTGTGGTAGCGCTGGCTGTCGATACCCTCGTGGTACTCGGTATCTACTCGCTCTGCTGGGGATGGATGCCTTTCTCACTCGAGATCGACCAGACCTTCATCGGTGCTATCCTGACCGTGATCGGTTACTCTATCAACGATAAGGTGGTGGTATTCGACCGTATCCGTGAGAATCTCGGACTCTATCCCAAGAAGGACAAGCAGCAGCTCTTCAACGAGTCAATCAACCAGACCCTGGCTCGTACCATCAACACCTCACTCTCTACGTTGATCGTGCTGCTCTGTATCTTCATCCTCGCAGGTGCCAGCATCCGCTCATTCGCCTTCGCCATGATCCTGGGTGTTGTATTCGGTACCCTGTCGTCTATCTTCATCGCATCTCCCGTTGCTTACCTCGTGATGGGACGTAAGATCAAGGAAGACGATATCGTCAAGGCTTAAAAGGTCGCGCGTACCTTAATATATTATAAGCGGAGGCTGTGTAAGTCCTTTACACACAGCCTCCGTTTTTTCAATCAAAACAAATCAACTATTAATTATTCCTGGATATGAAACTTACAGATCTGCGTTCAGGCAATTTCAATGCCGCTGAATGGGAAGCCAAAGGCTATCTGCTTCCAAAGTTTGACATGGCTGCCGTGGCCAAGAAGACCTACGACGAGCCTACATGGGTACATTTCGGTGGTGGAAACATCTTCCGCGCTTTCCCCGCCGCCATTCTCAACGATGCCCTCAATACGGGTAAGTACGACCGAGGCGTCATTGTGGCCGAGACTTTCGACTATGAAGTCATCGACAAGGCCTATGCCCCTTATGGCAACCTCTCTTTGGCTGTTTCGCTCTGCAGCAATGGCACCATTGAGAAGAAAGTCATCGCCAGCGTAACCGAAGCCCTCAAGGCCGACTATCAGTTTGCCGACTGGCAGCGTCTGGTGGAAATCTTCCGCAAACCTTCGCTCCAGATGATTTCGTTCACCATCACCGAGAAAGGCTACACCTATAATGAAGCCGACCTGAAAGCCCCCCTTCCGTCCCCCCTTGGGGGAAAACCCACCGAGGGCCCCAAACTTGCTATGGGTAAGGTTGCGGCATTGTTGTATGAACGCTTTAAGGCAGGTGTCGAATCATCCCCCCAAGGGGGGACAGGAGGGGGGCTCCCGCTTACCGTCCAGTCGATGGACAACTGTTCCCACAACGGTGACAAGGTGAAGGCCGGTGTCCTCGCTTATGCTGAGCGCTGGGTCAGCGACGGACTCGTTCCCCAGGCCTTCCTCGACTATCTGAAAGACGAGTCGAAGATTACCTTCCCATGGTCTATGATCGATAAGATTACTCCGCGTCCCCATGAGAAGGTGAAGGAGATGCTTGCTGCCGACGGCTTCGAAGACAACAACTACATCGAGACCGAGAAGCACACGTTTACTGCTCCCTTCGTCAATGCCGAGGAAGTGCAGTATCTCGTCATCGAGGACAACTATACCAATGGCCGTCCGCCGCTCGATCTTGGCGGTGCCCTCTATACCACCCGCGAGACTGTTGACAAGGTGGAGACCATGAAGGTGACCACCTGCCTCAATCCCCTCCACACCGCCATGAGCATCTATGGATGCATGCTCGGCTATACCCTCATTTCCGCAGAGATGGCCGACGAAGACCTCCGCGCCTTTATCCAGAAGATAGGCTATATGGAAGCCATGCCCGTGGTCACCGATCCTGGCGTGCTCAATCCATACGAGTTTATCGGCGCCGTCATCAATCGCCGTCTGCCTAATCCCTTCATGCCCGATGCCCCGCAGCGCATCGCCATGGACACCTCGCAGAAACTTCCCATCCGCTTCGGTGAGACCATCAAGAAGTATGTGGCCCGCGGTCTTGATATGAGCAACCTTGTGCTGATACCCCTCACCCTCGCAGGCTATGCCCGCTATCTGAAGGGCATCAAGGACGACGGCACTCCTTTCGAGCCATCTCCCGATCCCATGCTCGCCGAACTTCAGGCCATTGTGGCTCCCCTTGAGATTGGCAAGGCCGATCAGGATTGGAGTCCGCTGAAGGCTCTCTACAGCCGCAGCGATGTCTTCGGTCTCGATCTCTATGAAGCCGGTCTCGGCGAGCAGATTGAAGGCATGGTCAAAGAACTCTTTGCCGGCAACGGAGCCGTCCGCAAGACCCTCCACAAATACGTGCAGGCTCGCTGATTTCCTAAAAGAGGATGTGCCCAGACACATCCTCTTTCTTTTTGCCGTGTAGATCTTCAGAAAATGTACTCAGATTTATCGGACAAGGATGCCTCAGTATCAATAAACATCACGAAGTATATAGGCATATAGGTGATTTTGCCATTCTGGCGTATCTCACGTTCATTGGAAAATACTGTACCAGTAAGAATATTGTAGTCAGGATTTCTCATGAGGTTGTTGAGGGCACTATGAACAGTATAGTCCTTGCCAGACTTGACCTCTATCGGATGGACGCTCATGACTTTATGGTCATCTATCAGGTAGTCCACCTCGCCTTGCTTACGATTGTCGTAATAGAAAAGTTTATGTCCATGGGCACGAAGTTCCTGGGCAACGACACACTCATAAACGGAACCGAGATTGACACTGCGCATATCTTCAAGCACAGAGCGTATGTTGTTGTGATAAAGCAAACCTGTCAGCAACCCCACATCATTCAGATAGAGTTTCAGCAGATTTTTCTGAAGTGATTCACTCAGCGGGAAATGCGGATTCGAGATGGCATGTACGTCCAAAGAGATGCCTGAGGGTCAAATAGAAATCCTCTTTCCTATGAATGTTCTTGAACAACTGTTCACCCTCATCATCCTCCACAAAATTGATTTCTATATAGTTAGCATACAGTCTGGTACCCACTTCGCGGATACTGAACGACTTGCCAACCTGACGGGCTCCTTCCAAAATTAGAATCTTGTCTGTGTCCGACTTCAAATAGTTCTCAATGTATGATGTAATCCTCCTGTACAGCATGGCGATTTACACTTTTCAAACGATTCCTAAATTTAAAATATACACTTTTCAATATGTTTTCGTGCCGCAAATATACACTTTTCAGACGAAATAACCAAATATTGGCACCATAAATTTTACATCTCACGAATAACTGGGTAAGGTTCCTCATGATCTCCCGTAATCTCTGCAACGTGCAGGCTCGCTGATTCTCAAAGAGTTTCATATTTTTCAATCCCTTCACTTTAAGGCATATCTGCATGTATTCCAGTGCCTTACGGTGAAGGGTTTAGGGGAGACCCACCAACTGGAGACCCAAACTGGAGACCCACCCCAACCCTCCCTGAAAGAAAAGACCCACCCCAACCCTCCCTGTTTAGGGAGGGAGTTATTGCTATCGCAAATGGATATAATCCCCGTTTCAGAAGTGTTTGCTCCCTCCCTAAACAGGGAGGGTTGGGGTGGGTCTCTTGTTGTTGGTCTCCAACAAAGTAATTTACTTTGTACCTCAAAATATCATCAAACGGAGGGCAAAGTATCATCCGTTGAAGAACAAACTAATTTACTTTGTAGTCGCTCTGATTATCCATGTAACTTAGAAACATGAAGTCAAAATGTATCATTTACAAGGAGTAACTCTATCATTTACGATGCGTAAATGGCACATTTACGAATGTACGATTGCAAGGCTCCCTCCCTTCGGGAGGGTTGGGGTGGGCTCCCCCTCCCTTAGCAGGGAGGGCTGGGGTGGGTCTCCAGTTGGGGTGGGTCTCCCCTCCCTCGGGAGGGGGTGGGGAGGGGTCGTCTTTTAACCCTTCACCGCAACACCCTGTCATCAAACGAGTTACACCGCAAGGTGAAGTTTTTTTGTTTGTTGCAACTCTTTAATGATACTATCTCCATACATTCAGAAATGAACGCTTGATACCTTGGATGGTATCCATATCGTACAGACATTTCAAAGAATCAAACCTGTTCCTATGGTCTTATTCTCGTTGCTAATGATCACAGGGCCTCCTGTTGCCTTGATGCGACAAATTATGATAGGGTTTGTTGATTTGCCGCATTTTTCAGACGTTCGCCGCAACATGTGCAGCAGGTTTGTTTGAAAAATGTATGAACAAAATCAAAGCCTACATATCTTTGCATGCGAAAAGGAGAAGATAGGACCCCGATCAACTTCTAAAACTCCTTTGATAAACAAAAGATTTATAATCAAAAAGTGTAACAACGATGGCTTGCTCAGAAATGATCAGAACAACTTCCTCACGGAGTGGTGGAAGTGCATGCTGTAAAGGTAGCAAGATATATGCTTCCCTCGCCTCCCCCCGGCTTTACTTGAGCTTCGTTTCCAACCGATCGTAGTATTGGGATACGATGTCGAGCATGTCGGCGGGGAGGTAACTGAGTGCCTTTACAACAAAATTCATCGGAACTTCGTAGAAGGCTTCTGCCAGCGTGCCTGTGATGGCAGCCTTGGTGTCGGTGTCGCCGTCGGCCATCACGGCATAGCGGATGGCTTCCTCAAAACTCTGACTTTCCAGGAAACAGCGGATGGCCATGGGAACGGTCTCCATGCAGGTGCCGTCGAAATGGTTTTGGGCGCCGATTTTGTTTATGTCGGCGATGCTTGGGATTTCGTAGCCCCAGAGTTTACCGGCCTTTATCTCTACTTCGTCTTTCGTGATGCGGCAGGTGCGCAGCCAGTAGGCCAGCGTGGCGATGCATTCGGCACCCTTCAGTCCTTCAGGATGATTGTGGGTGGGACGCGCTGTCTCAATGGCTTGTTCCTTCACGTCCTGATAATCGCTGAAGAGCCATGCCACGGCACTCACCCTCATGGCCGAGCCGTTGCCGAATGAGCCATAGGGCTTCGGGTTGTCACTTTCCACCCAGTCTTGGAAGCGGCCTCCGTAGCCTCCCATCGGTGTGGGATAGCGGCGGCACCAGTCGTGGAGTGCCTCTCCGTAGTCGCGTTTGTTCATGATAGCGTCGGCGATGGCGATGGTGCAGATCGTATCGTCTGTATAGTTACATTCGTCAGTAAAAAGACTGAAACCGCTTTCAGGAGCTGGCCCGAATTCGAACCTGCTTCCTACGATGTCACCGATGATTGCTCCGAGCATAGTCTGATAAGTTTTAAGTTCTATGCTGCAAAGATATAAAAAAAAGTGAACAATGAAGCGTGAAAGGAGAAGATTTTTTGAATCAAAGCGTAATCGGCACTACTACTTTCACTCCGATGTTGCGGCCCATGTTGTAGATGCCGGCTTCCTTCAAGCGGCTCAGATGGTTCTGATAGGCGCGGTTGAAGATATTATGGGCGGTAAGGGCTACACTGAGAAGCTTCTTGCCGCGGACGTGGATGTCGGTTCCTGCGGCGGCATTCCATAGGGTGTAGCTGGGGGTGCGTGTTTCGGTATCGTTGACGGAGTGGATATGGTTTTGCGCCAGGTTGCAGTCCATTTCCACTTCAGCAAACACTTCCTTGAAGGTCAGTGAGGGGATGTTGAAATGGTAGTGGAGCGTAGAGCGCCAGCGGGGTGCCGGTGTGAAGGGCAGGTATTTGGCTTCGTCGGGCTGGTCCTTTTGGCGTGCATCCACGTAGGAGAAGGTGTTCTCGAAATGGAGATGCTGGATGGGATGGAGAATGGCCGTAGCCTCAAAGCCCAATAGGTGGGCATCGCCCTGATGATAGCCGAAGACGTCGTTGCCATCGATGACCTGTCCTGTTTTCTCGAGGAAAATAAAGTTGGAGATGCTATTGGCAAAGAGAGCCAGCTTGGCGGAGAATATTTCGCTGCTGTAATCCATGCCGAAGTCGAACTGCCAGGAGCCTTCGGGCTTCAGGTCGTGGTTGCCCTGCTCGAAGCGGAGGGTGCCGTGGTGCATACCGTAGCTGCCCAGTTCACTGAGGTTGGGAGCGCGGAATCCGCGGGCGACATTCAGGCGTATATCGAAGTTGTGCGTGATGTTATAGATAGCTCCGATGCTACCCGTGATGCCATTGAAGTTGCGCGAGAACTGCTGGAAGCGCATTTGCCCGTCTTCCTCCAAGGCATTACTGTGGAGATGGCGGTTGTCGAAACGGAGTCCGCCGCTGATGTGGAGCCGTTCGGCAAAGTCTTTTGCTGCCGTGGCAAAGATGCCGAAGTCGAAGAGATGGTAGGCGGGAATGAGGAACTCATGGCCAAGGTTTTGCGACTCCTGCCACATACCGTTGACTCCGGCATTCATGGTCCATCCGTTCCATGCCGGCGACACATAGCGGAGATCGTAGTTGACGGTGTGGAGGCGGAAGTCCTGTCCCACCTCGTCGGGGGCTTCATATTCCTGACGGCGATTCTGCTGGTAGGCCAGCAAAGCCTTGATGCGGCTTTCGCCAATGTTGAAGCTGTTGTCGAGCGTCACCTTGTAGTGGCGTACATGCTGGAAGGGGGATTCGTGTTCTTCACCTTCATGCTCATGATCTTCGCCTTCGTGGTCATGGTCGGCATCATGCTCATGATGATGTTCTCCCACGATGCCGGGTTTGATATGATAGTAGGATAGTTTCAGGTGGCTGTAGCCCCAGCGCTTGTTGAATCCCATCATCATGCGCGCGGCCTGTTCGGAGAACTGCGAGTTTTCTACCTTGTGATTGATGCTGTTCTCGTATTCGCCAGCTCCTTTCTGACTCCAGCGTCCGTCCCAGACGAATCCTTGCTGATTGCCCGCAAAGTTGACGGAGTAGTTCCAGAGGTTGGCATTCGACTGCCATCCGCCGCTCACGGTGGCCTTCATCGTGCCGAGGGGCTGGATGGGGGAATCGTGGAAAACAACGACGCCGGCCATGGCATCAGAGCCGTACATCAGCGAGGCGGGTCCTTTCATGATTTCTACGGAATGAACGCCTTCGCCATCCACTTCCACACCATGCTCATCGCCCCATTGCTGGCCTTCCTGGCGGATGCCGTCGTTGACCACCAATACGCGGTTGTATCCCAATCCGCGGATGACTGGCTTGGAGATGCCGCTTCCCGTAGTGATCTGGGATACGCCAGGCTGACGGGAAATGGCGTCAATGATGTTTGAGGCAGATACGGTCTGCAGCTCCTGAGCTGAAACCACGCTGACAGGAGCAGGTATATGATTGATATGGGTAGAGCCGGTGAGTCCGGTCACGATTACTTCGTGCAGGTGCACGCATGTGTCTTGCTCTTTCTGCGCAAATACAGCTATAGCAGAAAAGAGCAGTAAAAGGGTCAGTTTTATTGCTTTCATCTTAAATTAAATTCGGGTTGTTCTGAAAAAATAATAGATAGTCTCTTGTTCAGAATAACGCCGGGGGACCCCGTTGGGAATGGGAGATTACCACGCCGCAGGGTGCATGGCACACCTGCCACTGGCGGACAATCAGGTGAAAGACAGAAATAAACAAAGTGCCTACGACAACTGCGGGAACGAAAGGCAGCGTCAGGAACTGGCAGAGCACACAATTGTCGGTATGGCTGTTGGCCGCTGAAACGTGGCCGGCATGGGAAACATGCTGGGCGCACTGCTCACAATCCAAGGATGCAACCTCTTCGTGGACGTGCACTGCCGACAGCATCATCATCGGCAGGAATACCGCCAACAGGATGCGGGCGAAGCGTTGTCTTCGCCGTTTCATTTCCTCTATGATGCCGTTAGGTCTATTCATTTCGCGTGCAAAATTAATACAAATATTTCAAATTGTTACTGCCTTTCTGATTTTTGTGTCAGATTTTACTTTTTATTTTGTTTTTTCGCTCGTTTGCACTATCTTTGCAGCCATGAAAATGGGATTTATGCTGTTTATGCTGCTGCCATTGGCAGCTTGCGTGTATGTGCTGTGGCATGTGTATCAGTTGTTGCCGTTGTCCACATGGGGCAAATGGTTGGTAGTGGTTTTGATGGCCTTGGCCTTTGGCATGCTGTTCGTGAGCTTGGGCCGCCGTTTGGATGAGATGCCGATGACGTTGGCCACCATTGTCTATGAGATTGGCACTTCGTCGCTCATCGTGCTGCTTTACCTCTTCATGCTATTCGTGGCGCTCGACCTTGGAAGGCTCTGCCATCTGGTGCCTGCGGCATTGCTGAAGAACAGTTTGTGGGGTTCGGTGGGTGTCATAGGTGTCATGCTCGTGACGTTCATTTATGGCGGTCTGCATTATCACAATAAGGTACGCGAGGAGATAACGTTGACCGATGGCGAAAACAAAACGGCAAAACCGAAGACCATCGTGATGATGAGCGACCTGCATCTGGGCTATCATAACCAGCGCCCTGAACTGCATCGCTGGGTGGAAATGGTGAATGCAGAGAAGCCAGACCTGATACTGATTGCCGGTGATATTATCGACCGCAGCATACGACCGCTGGAGGAGCAAAAGATGTGGGAGGAGTTCCGGCAGTTGAAGGCTCCCGTGGTGGCTTGCCTGGGTAATCACGAATACTATGCCGGACAGCCCAACTCGCTCAGTTTCTATGAAAAGGCTGGCATCCGCCTGCTGAAGGACGAAGTGCTCGTGATGGGCGACCTTGCCATTGTGGGACGCGATGACCGCACCAATCTGCGCAGGAAATCCGTGAAAGCCCTGACGGCTCATATTGATTCCTCGAAATACGTCATCCTGCTGGATCATCAGCCCTATCACTTGGAGGCTGCAGAAGAGAATGGGGTGGACTTCCAACTAAGCGGCCACACCCATCACGGACAGGTATGGCCTATTTCATGGATTACGGAATCTATCTATGAGTGTGCCTTCGGCTCCCATGAGCGTGGCAATACCCATTATTACGTTTCTTCGGGTATAGGTATCTGGGGCGGAAAGTTCCGCATAGGCACACGCTCGGAATACGTCGTGGCCCGATTGAAGGGAGTCAGCTTCTGATTATTCTTACTCAAACTCATCGAGCATATAGATGGGCATCATCATTCCGTTGAGCTCATAGACAATGGGGCGCAACTGGGCTGCCCATATCTTATAGCCAATCTTCGTGATATGAAGTCCGTCGGCACTGAGGGCGGGCATCAACTGGTTGCCGTTACCGCGGGTGAAGTGGGAGAAGAGGTCTATGTAAGGGATGTCAGTGAGCTGACAGTATTGTTTCAGCTTTTCATTGATTCGGGGGATGTCGTCAGTCTTTCCCGCGAGGGTTTTCCAGCGGCCGTTGCTCTCGTTGATGGGAAGCAGGCTCTCCACGTAGAGTTTCGTTTCGGGTGCTTCCTTGCGGATGCGATCGATGAGGCGTTGTACGCGGTTGAACACCTGTTCGGGTGTGAGATTATGACTCAGGTCGTTGATGCCGCACATCAGGAAGATGGCACGGGGTTTGCCCGGCAGTATCTGGCAGAGACGTTCCGACATGCCCTCGGCAGTATCGCCAATGATGCCGCGATTGACCACATTATCCACCTGTAGCCGTTCGTTCCAATCGCCGGCATTCTCGGTGAGGCTGTTGCCAAGCATCACGATCTGCGTGGAGTCGATGGGTGCCAAACGTTCAAACTCCGCCACGCGCTGGTTGTAATGGCGCGATGAGGTGTAACTGACGTGGGCCACCTGAGCGTGTAAGAGAAGAGTGAAGAGAGAAGAGTGAAGAATCATTATTCCGATAATCACTACCAGTCTCTTCGACAACTTCTTTTGATAAATGCGCATAAGTTTATGAATGGTTTATTGTTTTTTCATTCTTTGCTCTTTGCTTTTTGTTGTGCCTGTTGCTTCATCACGCTGCGCACGCGGTTGACAAACTTCTGTGAGCCCTTGATCGTGTAGCCGATACCCATTTTCCAGATGCGGCAGGCTTTATCGATATTGTTCTCGGGATTGTATTTCGACATGACGGTGACGAACATCTCCTTTGATTTCTCACGGCTGAGACGGTCATTGAGCGTGAAGCGTCGGCTGTCGCCACGGCTTTTCAAGATGTCGTTGCATTCGCGTACGAGCATGGGTGCTATCTGGAGCACACCTACATATTGGCCGTTGCGGGCGGTTTCGATGCCGCGGCTCTCAATCTGGATAATAGCATCCATCACAGGATTCCAGTCGAAAGGCTCTTTCTGCTTGTTGTCCTGGGCAAAGAGGGGCATGCACAGGGTAATCGCCAGGAGGAGCAACAGACTGCGAAGTTTACTTGAATGTTTCATTTCCTTTCTTTTACGGTTAGGTTTTCTCTTTTAAAATTGGAAATAGATGAAGGGCTGGATGTCGGAGGAGCGCACCTGAATGATGATGTAGATGACTGCGGTAAGCAACAAGGCGTGAACCACGACACCAGAGCGAGAGAGTATGGCTGTCATGCGGCGTTGCCAGGTGTAGGGAAGCCAATGCGATAGAAGCGCAAAGGCAATGAGTGCAAACACCAGGCGGAAGGAGTCGATGACGGGCCAGAAGTATTCGGGATGGAGTTCAAAGATTATATTGTGGAGAATCAGGCCCCACTGGCTGATATCAGCAGCGCGGAACATAATCCAACCTATGACGCAGAAGTGGAAGGTGATGAATACGGCAAAGAACCGGCGGATGCCATGGCTGCGATAACGGCGGTCGTGGTGGAGCACCTCCTGACTGAAGAACTTATGGGCCACCACACCCAGTCCGTGATAGGCACCCCAGATGATGAAGTTGAAAGCAGCGCCATGCCAAAGGCCGCAAATCAGGAACGTGAGGAAATTGTTCAGATACGTGCGCAACTTCCCCTTACGGTTGCCACCCAATGAGATGTAGAGATAGTCGCGCAGCCATGAGGAGAGCGAGATATGCCAACGGCGCCAGAATTCAGTGATGGAGGCGCTGGTGTAGGGCGCGTTGAAGTTCTGTGGGAACCGGAAACCCAGCAGCAGGGCTATTCCGATGGCCATGTCGCTATAGCCGGAGAAGTCGCAATAGATCTGAACGGTATAGCCATAGACACCCAACAGCGTCTCGATGCCTGTATAGAGGGCAGGATTGTCGAAGATGCGATCTACGTAATTGAGAGATATATAGTCGCTGATAACGGCTTTCTTGAAAAGACCGATCAGGATGAGGAACACGCCTTCGCCCATCATGCGGGAGGTGATGGTGAGCGGCCGGTGAATCTGCGGAACGAATTCGCGAGCTTTCACAATAGGACCGGCCACGAGCTGCGGGAAGAAACTCACGAAGAAAGCATAGTCGAGCAGACGTCGGAGCGGTTGGATATGGCCGCGGTAGATGTCGATGGTGTAGCTCATCGACTGGAACGTGAAGAAACTGACTCCCACGGGCAGGAAGATATCCCACGGCTGGAAGTTGTTGCCGACAATCTGGCTGATGGTGCCGAAGAAGAAATTGGTATATTTGAAATAGCAGAGCAGCGCGAGGTCGATGACCATGCTGAGGGCTACCATCCATTGGGCAGCGCGTTTGCGCCCTTCGTTGCGTAAACGTCCCACCTGAGCACCGATAAGCCAGTCGCTGAGGGTGACTACTGCCAGCAGGAAGAAATAGAAACCGCTGCTCTTGTAATAGAAATAGTAGGAGAAAAGCGTCACGAAGAGCAGGCGTGCCGTGGTGTGGTGACGCAGGAGCATATAGACGAACGTGAAGGCCAGGAACATGAACAGGAACAGTCCGCTTGAGAAAATAAGCGGATGGGCAGCATCGTAGGTGAGTTGCTGGATGAGCAACTCAGGCTGCAGATACTGCGTCATAAACTGCCATTTTTCCTGTAATTCATTCATAACTCTTTACTCTGATTCTTCACTCTTCACTCTTCACTTTTAACTTTATTCATACCCCGCCATCAGGGAGGCCATCATCTTGGTTGCCAGCATTCGGCCTCCGCCATAGGAAGGATGTGTGTAGTCGTGGCCCACCATGCGGCGATGAACCAGTTCTGCGATGCTGTTGCGACCTCCCATCATCTGGAAGAAGTTGAGGAAGGCTACCTTGTTCTCCATTGCGATGCGCTGTTGGCAGGCCACCATTCCCTCCACACCTCTCATGGTGACAATCTGACCGTTGTGGCGGCTGCCGCGGTCGGGCATACTTACCACGAGGATGGAGGCGTTGGGATATGCCCGCTTGAAACGGCTGATGACCGTCCCCATCTGCTGCTGATAGTGGCTGAACCACTTGCGGCCCGAATGCTCGTTGACGGCATTGAGCCCGAATTGCAGAATGATAAGATCGTAGGGATAGAGCCCGTTCATCTGGCTGAGCGTCTGTTCGGGAATCTTGGAGAGCGTCATGCCAGCACAGCCGCGCATGGAGAAATTGTCCACCGAAACACCCTGATGTGGTTCAAGCGAGGCACCATAGAAAATGGTGGAGGCGTTGGAGCCGTTGATGTTCCATTTCACTTTCGTCATCGGACCGTCCACGTGCACTTCCTGAATATGTGGCGTACCTTCGGCATAGAAAGTCTGTGGCTCACCGTTGATGGTAGCCGTGATAGTCAGCGGCTCTTCTGTGCGGAAGAAGAGCGATGCACGGTCCCAATGATCCAGATGCTTGCGGTATTTGGTGCCGCTGTAGGTGAGAGAGGCATTGCTTTCTGCCTTGAAATAACGTTGGGCTGGACCGAGCAAGGCGCTGTTGTATTGTTTCTGAACCACGGCATACGAACCGAATCCCATAGACTTTTGCACGACGGTGGGGCGCAGACTGTTAGAAGTTTTGCCGCAGTCAACCCATCCCACGCCGTTGCCGCCAAACTTCTGCTGCAGCTGTTCGCGGAGGTCGCAAACCAGGATGTCACCCTCAATATAGGAATCGCCCCAATAGCCCACGCGTACTGGACGATCCATATTGTTCACGTTATCGAGAGCAGTATAGAAAGACTCCATCCCGTGGACGCTGCCTTCGGAATAATCTTCTACGGGCGTCACACCCTCGGGTATGGGTGCGTGATGGCGGAGCGTGTCTATTCCGGTCTGATGTAGGGAGTCATTGCGGGCCATGAGCGCCTTCATCGGCATGATTACGGCCGTATCCTCCTTCTCTAGGCTCTCGTTGTTGTAAACTTCAGGAATCACATCGTTCAGAATGTTGACAGCACGCAGAGGACGGTCCCAGAGGGTCAACTGGGGCAAGAAATGCATGGCAAGAAGCAAGATGGTTACCAACGCAACGAGTATAAACGTCTGTGCGGGCTTGTTACTCATTTCTGATTTTCGAAAATCGGCTGCAAATTTACTTATTTTTATGGTATTATCCAAATAATCGGTGTCTATTTGACCTTTTTTCGGAAAAGACTAAAAAGAATATACCGAATTTCTTGGTTCTATCAAGATTAATTGCTATATTTGCAACGATTAGAAATCTGATTGTTACTACTATTATCATAAACTATCCTTAGCAGATTAACTTAAGTCATGGGAAAAGTAATAAGAAAAGCGCTTATCTTCTTAGTGCTCTTGGGGGGCACCTCGCTGATGGCATGTGGGGGAAAGAAGACGGCAGACAGCGACTCTGTACAGGCGGTGGATTCCGTGGAGAGTCAGCGTAGAATGGCGGAAGCCAGTAGGTTGCTCCAGAGAAACGGAGAAGATATCCAAGCCCTTTGGGAGGATGAAATCGGCAAAGAACATGCCGCTGTCAAATACGCCTTGGCGGGCGATTATATCTATTTAAGCAGTGCGGACGGCAAGGAGGGCATGCTACTCACCTTCTATCAGGATCGCCGCAACGAAGACAACTTCGACGGCGTGGCCAAGAAGGTAAACCAGCGGATGGCACTCTATGGCAAGAGCGTGGTCGTGAGTCAGAATATGGGTGATTCGGTCAAGAACACCTATTACGAGAATACCGAGCACGAGGGCCTCAATCCGGTGCTCGTGGTGATGCAGAAGGCTGGGCGTCAGTACTACTACAACAATGCCGGCGGGGTGATTCCCGATGCCGAGGCAAAGAAAATATTGGCGCATTTCCGTACTTCGTTAGTACCAATCGAAAGCATGCTCAAAGGCTGGAAGGAGCTGACAGGCAAATGAAAAAGTTCAATTAATCATAAAAACCCCAAAAGAAAATGACAGTCCTGATTATTATTATCGTTTTGGCGGTGTTGGTAGGCTACTATTTCCTCACCACACAACGTGAGTTGGTTAACCTTGACGAGATGGCTAACAACGCCCTCAGCCAGATTGGCGTACAGCTTACCTCCCGTTGGGATGCCGTCACGGCATTGGTGAAGCTCACGAAAGACTATGCCCGCCATGAGCACGACACTCTCGTGGAGGCTATCGAGAAGCGTCGTATGACCAACCCCACCAATGCCCAGCAGATGAACGAGCAGTTCAGTGCCACCAGCGAGATTCTGGGGCGCTTGATTGCCGTCAGCGAGCGCTATCCCGAACTGAAGGCCTCCGAGGTCTATCGCGACAGCATGGCATCTCTCCAAAAGTATGAAGAGAACGTGCGCATGAGCCGTATGGTCTATAACGATTCTGCTACGAAAATGAACCGCATGGTGCGTCAGTGGCCTTCAAGTATCGTAGCCGGCATACTCCATTTCGGCAAGCGTGATTACCTGCAGACCGAAGAGAAGAAGCAAGACTATCCCGATATCGACGCAGCTCTGAAGGGTTAAACCGCATGATGCATCACAGTAAATGGTGGGTAGGTATGGTTCTCACGATGATTTTCTGCGTGGGTGCCCGTGCCGACAACCACATGCACAAGCTCGACATTACGGTGACATTGTCGGATAATGGTTCGGCACTCGTAGAGGAAGTACGCCAATATACCATCAACGATGATCGTCACACGGAGTTCTATATGCCCATGAACCTGCCTGCCGACATGTCGCTCTCGGCTTTCAGCGTGGAAGAAGACGGCGTGAAGATGCTCGACAGTTCCCCTTGGGACATCGACCTCTCCCGCGAAAGCAAGAAAGGGCGCTACGGTATCGTGGACAAGGGCGATAACCGCTACGAACTCTGCTTCGGAATGGGCGACAACGGTGACCACACCTTCAGGCTTCGCTACACCATCGGCAATATGCTGCGGGGCTACGCCGTGAGCGACGGTTTCAACTTCATGTTCTATTCACGCGATACCAACGAGCCCCCAGAGCAGTTCACGCTCACCATCCGTCGCGAAGACCGTCAGCCCATGGATGGCACCAACGTGTGGGCCTTTGGCTTTGGCGGTGAAATCCAGGTGGTTGACAGTGTGGTGAAAGCTTGGAGCACCCAGCCATTGGAGCGGAGTCACCACGTCACGGTGATGATAGAGACACCCAAAGGCATGTTTCATCCTGCCGTTGACACCGGCATGAGTTTCGAGGAAGTGAAGCAGGCCGCCCTTGAAGGCAGCGACTATACGGAAGAAAACGATTCCTCAGGCGGTCGCGACCGCGGCTTCATGGATCTCCTTTGGCAGGTGGGGCCCTATGTGCTCATGCTCTGCGCTTGCTGCCTGCCTTCCATCTACAGCTATTTCAAGCGTCGCCGGTGGCGCAAGCGGCTTATCGGCAATGGCAAGGACCTCCCCTGGCAGCGCGAGATACCCTGCCGTAAGAGCCTCCACCGTTCCAACATGATTTACACCACTCTCGAGGGCACCGACAACTCCAAGAACCTCATGGGCGCCTATATCATGCGCATGATCTATCAAGGTGTGCTCACCGTGGAGCCTGTGCTCATCAAGAAGAAGCAGCAACCCTGCCTGAAGATTGCCCGTCCGGAACAGGCTGGTGCTGATGAACCCGACGAGCAGGACAAAGCCAACATGCGGGGAATCGTACAGATTCTCCAGGAGGCAGCCGGCGAAAACGCCCTGCTGGAACCCGGCGAGATGAAGCGCTATGCCAAGAACAAACCCACCCGTATGGAAAGACTCTACAATGCACTGATATTGAAGAAGAACATCCCCTATAAATCCATCGACCAGCAGGATGCCCTCGATGTCTTCGGACTGAAGAAGTTCCTACAGGATTTCACCCTCGTCAATGAGCGTCATGCCGTAGAGGTGAGCCTATGGAACGAATATCTGGTATTTGCCACACTCTACGGCAATGCCAAGCAGGTGATGAAGGACTTCCGTGAGATCTGCCCCGAATTCTACGAGCAGTCCGAATTGGGTAAGACCATGAGCCAGGTGAGCGACTTTGATGTCTTTGTGTCTTCCTACAGCGCCAGTGTGGCCAATGCCTTTACTTCCGCCTACAGTCACAATCATCCACGTTCGAGTGGTGGCGGTGGCTCCACGAGTTTCGGCGGTGGCGGTGGATTCTCCGGCGGTGGTTTCGGCGGCGGTTCCCGTTAAAAAACAATCCGTTTATATACATAAAAAAGACAGGCACTTACGGGCGTCTGTCTTTTTTGTGGTCCCACCGAGAATCGAACTCGGATCTAATCTTTAGGAGAGACTTGTTCTATCCATTGAACTATAGGACCCTTTTTGGGGTGTTTGATGTTTAATAAACCCATCATCCCACCTGACTGCCGGGCTTCACGTCCTTCGTCGTGGTCACCACGCTGAGGCTCTCGTCGCTGTCGACGGCTGAGAGAATCATGCCCTGGCTCTCGATGCCCATCATCTTGCGGGGCTCGAAGTTGGCCACAAACAGCACGCGCTTGCCAATCAACTCCTCGGGATTCTCGTAGAAAGCAGCAATGCCAGAGCAGATGGTGCGGTCCTTGCCGCTGCCGTCGTCGATGGTGAACTGCAGCAGTTTCTTCGACTTCTTCACCTTCTGGCAGTCTTTCACGAGTCCCACGCGGATGTCGAGTTTCTCGAAAGTCTCAAACGGAATATTCTCCTTCACGGGCGCTGCCTTGTAGTTGGCAGCCTCGTTGGCTTTCTTGGTAGCTTCCAGTTTGTCAATCTGTTTCTGGATAACGTCATCCTCGAGCTTCTCGAAGAGCAGCGAGGGCTCGCCGAGCTGATGGCCTGCCTCCAGGATATTGGTGTTGCCCAGCTGCTCCCAGTTGCATTCCTTCAGGTTGAGCATGTCGCGCAGCTTCTTCGACGAGAAGGGCAGGAAAGGCTCGAAGGCGATGCTGAGGTTGGCCGAGAGCTGCAGACAGATGTAGAGAATCGTCTTCACGCGCTCCATATCCGTCTTGGCCACCTTCCAGGGCTCGCAGTCGGTGATGTATTTGTTGCCGATACGAGCCAGGTTCATGGCTTCCTTCTGGGCGTCGCGGAACTTGAACTGGTCGAGCAACTGCTCCACCTTCTGCTTCACGTCCTTGAATTCCTCGATGGCCTCTCGGTCGATGTCTTGCAGCTGACCACATTCGGGCACGATGCTGTTGAAGTATTTCTTCGTCAGCTGCAGGGCGCGGTTCACGAAGTTGCCGTAGATGGCCACCAGTTCGGAGTTGTTGCGCTCCTGGAAATCCTTCCACATGAAGTTGTTGTCCTTCGTCTCGGGCGCATTGGCCGTCAACACATATCTTAATACGTCCTGCTTACCGGGCATGTCCTCCAGGTATTCATGGAGCCAGACGGCCCAGTTGCGCGAGGTGGAAATCTTGTCATTCTCCAGGTTCAGGAACTCGTTGGCCGGCACGTTGTCGGGCATGATATAGCCGCCGTGGGCTTTCATCATCACAGGGAAGATGAGGCAGTGGAACACGATGTTGTCCTTTCCGATGAAGTGCACCAGACGGGTGTCCTCGTCCTGCCACCATTTCTGCCATGTGCCCCAGCGCTCGGGATTGCTCTCGCAGAGTTCCTTCGTGTTGGAAATATAGCCGATGGGCGCATCAAACCATACGTAGAGCACCTTGCCTTCGGCTCCCTCCACGGGAACGGGGATGCCCCAGTCCAGGTCGCGCGTCATGGCGCGGGGCTGGAGGTCCATGTCGAGCCACGACTTGCACTGTCCATACACATTCGGGCGCCACTCCTTGTGGCCTTCCAGAATCCACTGCTTCAGCCATTCCTGATATTCGTTCAGCGGCAGATACCAGTTCTTGGTCTCTTTCAGTACAGGCTGCGAACCGCTGATGGTGCTCTTCGGATTGATGAGCTCCGTGGGCGAAAGGTCGCGTCCGCACTTCTCGCACTGGTCGCCGTAGGCTCCCTCGTTGTGGCAATGCGGGCATTCGCCCGTGATATAGCGGTCGGCCAGGAACTGCTTGGCCTCCTCGTCGTAATACTGCTTAGAAGTCTCTTCCACCAGTTTCCCCTCGTCGTAGAGTTTGCGGAAGAAGTCGCTTGCAAACTTATGGTGAGTCTCGGAAGTGGTACGAGAGTACACGTCGAACGAGATGCCGAACTTCTCGAAAGAGTCCTTGATCATCTTGTGGTAGCGATCCACCACATCCTGTGGCGTGATGCCTTCCTTGCGAGCTCTCATAGTCACGGGCACGCCGTGCTCATCCGATCCGCCGATAAACATCACTTCCTCGCCTTTCAGACGGAGGTAGCGCACGTAGATGTCAGCCGGAACATACACGCCGGCCAGGTGTCCGATATGCACACCGCCGTTAGCGTAGGGCAGTGCCGAAGTCACGGTAGTGCGCTTGAATTTCTTGTTCTCTTCCATTGCTTGTTTTCAATTTGGGTGCAAAATTAGTGCAAATTTTCGATTAAGCGAAAAGAAAACAAATATATTTGCTTTTTTGAGCGTAAGAAATTTATCTAAATGAGTGAAATAAGCAAAAAATCTTTTGTTTTTACCGAATGCAACCTAATTATTCCCGATCTTTGTTCGCCTACCCGTTGCCTTTCACGGCGCGAAGCAACGTAAAGTCCCCTTTTACAAGTAATGCTCTTTCCGTTATTTAGTGATGCTTGAGCGTTACGGGAAAGTTTTTGTGACATCCTCTTTATTTTTTTATAGTCAACGGAGCCGAATCCCGTTTTTTTTGCTTACCTTTGCAGCATCAAGTTTAAAAACCTAAATCCTAAGAATTATGTACGATAAGGAACGCGGGCTATATATCGCCCATTGCGCTAACGGCGCGCTGAGTATCAACGGTAAAATGGCTAACCGCCACGGACTTATTGCCGGTGCCACGGGTACGGGTAAGACGGTCACGCTGCAGGTGATGGCCGAGTCGTTCTGTCAGGCAGGAGTACCCTGTTTCATGGCGGATATGAAGGGTGACCTTTCAGGTATCTCGCAGGTGGGACGGTTGAGTGGCTTCATCGAGAAGCGTCTGCCGGAGTTCGGTATTGAGAATCCTGAGTTCCAGGCTTGTCCCGTACGTTTCTATGATGTGTTTGGCGAGCAGGGTCATCCCATGCGTGCTACGATCTCGCAGATGGGTCCGCTGCTGCTTTCGCGCCTGCTGGATCTCAACGAGACGCAGGACGGCGTGCTCAACATCGTGTTCCGCATTGCCGACGACCGCGGACTACTCATCCTCGACCTGAAAGACCTACGTTCGATGCTCGACTATGTGTCGCAGCACGCCAAGGAATACACCACGAAGTACGGATTCATCTCCACGGCCTCGGTGGGTGCCATCCAGCGTGCGCTCTTGCAGCTGGAGAGCCAGGGAGCCAACAATTTCTTCGGCGAGCCTTCGTTTGATATCAAGGACCTGATGCAGACCGAGCGCGGCAAGGGCATTATGAGCGTGCTGGCAGCCGATAAGCTGATGATGCAGCCCAAACTCTATTCTACGTTCCTGCTCTGGTTGCTCTCCGAGCTCTACTCGACGCTGCCCGAAGTGGGCGACTTGGAGTATCCCAAGCTGGTGTTCTTCTTCGACGAGGCTCACATGCTGTTCGACGGCACCAGCAAGGCTTTGCTCGACAAGATTGAGCAGGTAATCCGTCTGATCCGTTCGAAGGGCGTGGGTATCTATTTCATCACCCAGAGTCCTACGGATATTCCTGAGGTGATTCTTGGACAGCTTGGTAACCGCGTGCAGCATGCCCTGCGTGCCTATACACCGAAAGATCAGAAAGCTGTGAAGACTGCCGCCGACACGTTCCGTCCCAATCCCGACTTCAAGACCGATGAGGCAATCATGAATCTTGAAACGGGTGAGGCGCTGGTGAGCTTCCTCGACGAGAAGGGTGCGCCGAGCATCGTGGAGCGTGCCAAGATATTGTTCCCGCTCTCTCAGATTGGCGCTATCAGCGAAGGTCAGCGTTCAGACATCATCAAGCGGAGCGACATCTACGGCAAGTACGATGAGATGGTGGACCGCGAGAGTGCCTACGAGCAGCTGATCAAGGAACAGGAAGCTGCCCAGAAGGCTATCGAGCAGGAAACTGCCCAGAAGGAAGCTGAGAAAGCTGCCGCCGAAGAAGAGAAGGCAAAAGGTAAGGAGAAACCCGGCATGATGTCGAAGGTGATGAAGGCCATCATGACCGCCATCACGGGCACGCTGGCCACTATTTTGGGCACATGGGTTTCAAATAAGGTGACGGGCAAGAAGACCAAGAGCAGCACTTCGGCCACTGGTCGTGTGGTGAAGAATGCCACATCGGCTGCCACCCGTTCCATCACCAAGGAGCTCACCCGCGACATTCTGGGTAATCTGGTGAAATAGACCGGCCGCTCTTGAGACGATGAAGAAAGAAGAAAAGGGTATTAAAGCATTATATAGAAATGAGTATTATTAAGAATGTCTTAGCAGTAGTATTATTAGCCGTGGCAATGCCCGGCCATGCACAATTGGTAATCAACGAGATCATGCAGTCGAACATCGAGTGCACGATGGATGATATCCACGAGTTTCCCGATTCGTGGGTGGAACTCTACAACCCTACGGATGAGGCCATCAGCCTGAAGGATTATCAGATCAGCAACAAAAACAAGGTGAAGAAAGCCTGGCAGCTGCCCGACAAGACCGTTGCTGCCAAGGGCTATGTGTTAGTGTATTGCGATAAGGAGGGCCTGGAGAATAACCGTCTGCATGCTGACTTCCGTCTGGAGTCGGCCAAGGGCTGTACGGTATATCTCTTTAAGGACAAGAACGCGGAGCCTGTCGATAGTCTCCCTTACGTTGACAATAAGCCCATGGTAAAGATGCCTGCTCCCGACGTGGCATTCGGCCGTAAGACTGACGGTGCCGACGAGTGGGGCTACGAACTGACGCCGACGCCAGGCAAAGCCAACACTGGACAGACCTGTAACGCCAAGCAAATACTGGGTGCTCCCGTATTTAGCGAATCCGGTCGTGTTGTCAATTATGGGCAGAAGTCTATCAGTGTTGAGCTGAGTCTGCCCGAAGATGCGCCTAAAGAAGCTTACATCACCTATACCACCGACGGAAGTGAGCCTACTGCCACCAGTAAGAAGTACACGGAGGCTTTCCATATCACCAAATCGACAGCAATTCGTGCCAAGGTATTCTGTGAAGGCTGGCTCTCACCGTTGAGTACCGCTCAGTCGTATATCTTCCACGCAAGGAAAATGACTGTTCCTATTTTCTCTATCCAGACTGATGATAGGTATCTGAACGACAAGGAGATCGGCCTCTTCGCTAACAATAATAGCAAGGAAGACAAGAAAACACACGACTGGCGCCGTCCCGTCAACGTTGAGTTCTTCCCCGTTGAAGGTGAACCAAGTGCTATCAATCAGCCTGGTGAGACACGTATCCAGGGTGGACAGTCGCGAAGCAATGCGCTGAAGTCGATGGTGTTCTATGCCAACAAGCGTTTTGATCCTGATCACAAGCGTTACTCGTATGAGTTCTTCCCTGACCAGAAACCCGGTGTTACCGAGTTCAAGTCGTTCTCTCTCCGCGATGGCGGTAACGACTTCGGCGACCTTTACTTCCGTGATCTCATCATCCAGCGTACCATGGGACCGAATGTAGACCTCGACTGGCAGGCTGGCCACACGGCCGTTCTCTATATCAACGGCGAGTACATGGGTATGCTGAATATCCGTGAGCGCTCGAACGAAGACAATATCTATAGCAACTACGACGGTCTTGAGGATGTTGATGAGATTGAGATTGCCCATGAAAAGGAGAACAATCAGGATCTGTTCATCGAGGAGTTGAAGGAAGGCGACGATGTCTTTTACCAGGCTTTCAAGGAATTCTACAGCCAGAAAGGCCATACCTTGGCTGAGTACGAGGAATGGATGGACGTTAGTGAGTATCTGAACATCATGGTGATGAACCTTTTCTACGGCAACATCGACTTCCCCGGCAACAACATCGTGTTCTGGCGTCCTAATGATGATGCAAAAGTAGATCTTCCTAAGAGATGGCGCTTCATCGTGAAGGATACCGATTTCGGACTTGGTCTCTATGGCAGGAAATCTGATTACAACACCATCGATTTGCTCTATAACCCAAGCGAACATTCTGGTGACAACTGGGCCTTCACCGAGCCAGCCACCCGCCTGATTAAGAATATGCTCGAAGACAAAGACATTCTCAAAATGTTCATCGATAAGTGCTGCGTTTACATGGGCGACTTCATGAATGCCAAGGGGACTGGTGCCACGATAGATGCCATCAAGGCTGAAGCCTTGGAGGAATTTGTAGCTCACCGCGCCAAGTATCCAACATGGGGTGGTAGTAGCCGTGATGAAATTAATAACAAGTTCAATGATGCCAAAAAGTGGCTTGCTGGATACACCGAGCAAGGCTGGTGGGGTCAATCGACCACCTATCTTCCTCGCACCGATTACTTCCTCCAGCACATGAGTAGCCAATGGAAGTTAGGCACAGCTGTTAAGTTGACCATCAATAAGACCGAGCAGGATGTTGCCATTACGGTTAACGGCATCAAGTTGTCGGGCAAGACGTTCGACGGCAAGTTCTTCCCCAACCGCGAACTCGTCATCACAGGTACAGCCCCAGAAGGAAAGGTAGTGACAGGCTGGAAACTCAGCGGCGGAAAGAACGAAGAAATTGCAGGCAGCGAACTGACGCTGAACATGACGTCAAGTGCATTGACCATTGAACCCATCCTCGGCGATGCTTCTGGCATTAATGACATCAGCGCAAATCCTGCGAAGAGCGAGGCTATCTACGACCTGATGGGCAACAAGGTGGAAACCCCGATGTCTGGACGCGTCTATATCCGAAGCGGCAAGAAATTGATTTGGAAATAATATATTATTTATAAGGTATGAAAAAACTCCTGTTTCTCTTTGCGGCAATGTTTGGCGCTGCCATGCCCGGCTATGCCCAGCTCGTCATTAATGAGTTCATGCAGTCGAACATCGACTGTGTGATGGACGATCTGAATGAGTTTCCCGATTCGTGGGTGGAACTCTATAACGCTGGTTCCACGGCTGTGAATCTCAGCCAGTATAAGCTCGGCGTCAGCGATCAGGCTGCAGAGGCCTGGCAATTGCCCAACCATTCCGTAGGCAGCCATCAGCACGTTCTGCTTTTTTGCGACAAGGAGAACACAGGACTTCATGCCCCTTACCGCATCGATTCCGGCAAGAGCGATGGAATCTGGCTCTTTCAGGGCGAAACGGTTGCAGATTGTATCACGAAGATCAAGAAGCAACCCGCTCCCAATATTGCCTACGGGCGCAAGAATGATGCCGCCGAAAAATGGGGCTATCAGGCTACGCCCACTCCAGGGAAAGCCAACTGTGGCAACCTTTGCACCGACCTGCTGGGCGATCCCGTCTTCAGCGAGCAGGGTCGGGTGATGACTGGGAATGCTCCCCTCACGCTTATCCTCTCCCTTCCCGAAGGCTCGCCTCAGGGTACAGTCATCCGTTACACCCTCGACGGTTCCGAGCCAACGCTGAGCAGTGCCACTTATTCAGCACCCATTACCATCAACTCCAACCGCGTGGTGCGCGCCAAACTCTTTTGTGAGGGCTATCTTTCGCCCCGTTCACTCACCCAGAGCTATATCTTCTTCCCACGCGAATTGACCCTCCCCGTGGTCAGTCTCTCCCTCGATGACAAGTATCTCAACGACCCGAAGATAGGCATCTATGTGGAAGGGACGTATCAAAGTGGCACGGAAAACTTCAGGTTCGACTGGCGGCGCCCCGTCAATTTCGAATTCTTTGAGGCAGAAGGGAAGGGGAGTGCCCTCAATCAGCTCTGCGAAACACGTATCCAAGGCGGTGCCACGCGTACGAACCCATTGAAGTCTCTGGCCGTCTATGCCAACAAACGTTTTGGCACGAAACGATTGAGTTACGAATTCTTCCCCGACCAGAAACCAGGGCTCACGGAGTTCAAGAGTATTGTGCTGCGCAATGCCGGCAACGACTTCGACTATCTCTACATGCGCGACATCATTGCCCAGCGCACGATGGCATCGCATGCCGATCTCGACTGGCAGGCCTGGCGTCCCGTTATTATCTTTATCAACGGGCAGTATCGCGGCATCCTAAACATCCGAGAACGCGCCAACGAGGACAACATTTACACCAACTACGACGGGCTGGAAGACGTGGACCTCATCGAGAACTGGTGGGACCTGAAGGAAGGCACGTGGGACCACTTCAATGCCTTCAAGGCTTTCTTCAACGAACATGGTCACACGATGGCCGAATACGAAAAGTGGGTGGATTGCCAGGAGTTTATCAACCTCATGGCCATGAATATCTATTACAACAACATCGACTTCCCCGGCAATAACATCGTACTCTGGCGCCCACGCACCGAAGATGGTCGCTGGCGCTTCATCGCCAAGGACGTGGATTACACTATGCACCTCTATGGTCAGGACAACTACAACTACCAGTACCTCAACTGGCTCTACTGGAAGGAATTCGACGGCAGCCACAACTGGGGAGCCAACGACTACGAGGCCACGCGCCTCTTCCGCCGACTGATGGAAGACGAGGATTTCAACCGCGAGTTTATCGACCACATGGCCGTCTATATGGGCGATTTCCTGAACTACGAAGGTACATGGAAAGTGTGGGAACCTATGTACAATCAGATCAAGGCCGAATATCCCCATCATCGCAAACTCTTCAACGAATGGTGGCCCAACTATCAGGAGGAGATGAACAAAGTGAAGGATTGGCTCCGGCAGCGTACTAATTTCATGTACCAGCATCTGGCCGACTACTACAAACTCGGGACACCCACCACCCTCATTGTCAACGCATCCGTCAGCGAGGCTGATCTCCAGACCATTCCCTTCACCTTTAACGGCGTACCCCTCTCCGAAGGAAAGTTCAACGGCAAGTTCTATCAGGGCCGTGAGGTAGTGCTCGAAGGAAAATCGGCAGGAGGCAAGAAGGTCACGGGATGGAAAGTGACTGAAGACGGTATCACCAGACAAGTGGAAGGTTCGCAATATGCATTCGTCATGCCTTCATGCCATTCGTTGCAGATCAATGCCATCACAGAGATAGACACTGGTATCGATGAAACACAGGCATCAGCATGGACTTGGCAACAGGCAGACGGCAAGATTACCCTTAACGGTGTTACAAATGGCACCCCTGTCCGTCTATATGATGCCAGTGGCATGCTCATTAGTCAGTTTTCAGCCAATGGTCAGCAGTTGCAGATGCCAGCACCTGTGCGCGGCCTCCACATCCTTAAAGTAGGTAATGAATCAATAAAAATCAGAGAATAATGAACCATTCAAAACAGATTTTGGCCCTCTTGGCCATGAGCGGCCTCTTCGTGGCTTGCGTGCCCAAGTTTCCTCAAGACCGTGAAGCCATCCTTCGTCAGGCCCAGGAACTCAACGACTCCATCAACCGCCTGATGCAAAGTGGCGACAGCGCCAAGCTCGCCGATGCTATGTTCCTCCACGACCAACTGCTGCAGCTCGACACCGTCCGCGATCATCAGTTCCGCTACATCATGCAGCGCGTCACAACCCTCTACAGCCTGGGCCGTGATGCCGATGCCTTTACTCTCCAAGAGCAAGCCATGCTCCTTTTGCCCGAGAACAATTTCGACCGTCTCAACTATTTCGGCGTTAAGAACGACAAACTCGGTCTCAAGGACAAGTCCGACTTCTTCTTCAATATGGCTCTTGAAGTCTGCAACGAAGCCATGGAACACCATGGTAGCACTGATGCCCTCATCGATATGATCACCGTGCTTTGCTACAAAGGTCGCGAGGCCGATGCCCGTCAGCTTATCGAAGCTACCTATTTGAAGCATAAGGACATCCCCGAACTCAAGAATCTCGCCACTGATCCCAGCTTCTGGAAGCAGATAGAAGAAAGCGTCCAGAAGATGAAAGCCATCAAGCTGGAACTGCCAGATAGCATCCGGTAGAAGCCCTTTCTTTTTGTTATTTCGAGGCCGCTGCCGATCTGATGGTGAGGGTAGCGGTAGGAAGACTGCTCCTGACGCTCACCTGCGTCAGGCCTTTCTTCGATGTGCTACGCACCACCAGGAGTGCACGTCCTTTCCAGGTAGTCACTTGTGGCGAAGTGGTGGGTTCCCTGTCTTTCAGGTCTGCACTTGCAAAGGCCATAAAGCGTCCTTGTCCCTTCACGGCAGCCTCGCAAGCAATAGCTGCATCGGGACAAATGCGCCCTTCGCGGTCTATCACCTCCACGGTCACGAATGCCAAGTCTTGTCCGTCGGCCGTTATCACATTGCGGTCAGCCTTCAGCCGTAGTGCTGCAGGCTCTCCAGCCGTAGCGAGCGTCACCTCCTTGTTGCCTGCCTGTGCGCGAAGTGTTCCTGCCTCATAGGGCACCGTGAAGACCGCCTTGTATTCCGTATCCCTTCCCACGGCCTTGGAGCCAATCTCCTTGCCGTTGAGGAACAGTTTGGCCTCCTTTGCCTTCGTATAGACCTCCACTTCAATGGGTTTGCCTTCCCATCCGCTCCAGTTCCAGCTCTCCCATGTGGGCCATACACTCCATGAAGTGCCGTGAATCTTGCCGTGGTAACCATCAGGTTCCTTCACGGCCATATACACGTCCTCTGCGTCTTTCCACAGCATTTCGCGGTAGTGGCTGATAGGTCTGCGCCATCCTGTGATATCTACATCGCCACAGCAGGCTCCGTGCCAGTCGGGCTGTCCTCCTTCCGCATAACTCTCTCCAGGGCGCTCCCCTTCGTAGTAGTTGCGGCCGATGCCCGACTCTCCGAGGTAGTCGAGTCCCGTCCATACCATGTCGCCCACCACGTAAGCGTTATCCTTCACCGTGGCCCAGTTCCTGAAAGCATCCCGTGGGAAACTCTCCGTCTGCCACATCACGCGCTTCGGGTTGCGCTCATGGTCGCTGGCGTGTTTGAAGATCATGTAGTTGTAGCCGCCAATATCAAGCACGTCAAAGTGGGGATCATAGATTTCCCAGTCGCGGTCCCATGCGCAGAGAGCCTCCGTGATGGGGCGCGTCGTGTCGCATTCCAGTACTGCTCCCTTCAGCAGCTTCGCCGTATGCACCACGCGGATGTCCTTCCTTTCTATTACCTCGTTGCCCAGACTCCAAGCGATAATCGACGGGTGATTGCGGTCTCTCATCACCATGGCTTGGATATCCTCGCGGTAGCACGAGTCAATCATCGTTGAGTAGTCGTATTTCGTCTTGGCCGTGCGCCAGCCGTCAAAAGCCTCGCCCACCACGAGCATGCCTATTGAGTCGCAGGCGTCCAGGAAAGCCCTCGTGGTAGGGTTGTGGCTGGTGCGTATCAGGTTGAAACCAGCCTCTTTCATCTGCCTCACCTTCCGTATCTCAGCTGCATCGAAGGCCATGGCTCCCAGCACTCCGTCGTCATGATGCACGCAAGCACCGTTCAGCAGCATCGGTTTGCCGTTGAGCACGAAACCTCTTTCTGCGTCAAACGAGAACGTTCGGATGCCGTAGCTCGCCGTTTGCCGGTCTATGGTCGTGCCCCCTTCCTTCAGTTCAGCCTTCACTTCGTAGCGATAAGGATCATCCGGTGACCACAGGTGCGGCGTCTTTACCACGAACGATGTCGTGACCTCCTTTCTTTCACCCGCCTTCAGGCTCACCATCATCTGCCCGTTGCCTACCGCCACCGAAGCATTCCTGTCGCGTTCAGAATTGTTCTCCACCGTCACCTGAACCTTCACCACGGCTCTTTCAGCTGTCACATCCGGTGTGCTGACGAATACCCCGTTCTCTGCGATGTGCAGTGCTGGCATCGTCTCCATCCACACGTGTCGGTAGATGCCCGATCCCGAATACCAGCGGCAGTTAGGCTGTTCCTCGTTGTTCACCTTCACCGTCACCACGTTCTTCCGTTTGTCCTTATATAAATAAGGTGTGATGTCAACCGTAAACGGCGTGTAGCCATAGCCATGCCTTCCGGCAGCCTTGCCGTTTACCGTCACTTCCGCCTTCTGGTAAACTCCTTCGAAGTGGAGCCTCACGATGTCGCCCTTTGGTGAACTGAAACGTTTGGTGTATTCCCCTTTTCCGGCATGATACCATCCGCCCCCCGTTCCCGTGGAGCCCGTTTCGGGATCAGGAGCCGTATAGATATCCCAGTCGTGAGGCAGATCTACGCTGATGGTTTTCCCTTCGTGCGTAAACTCCCATCCGTTGTCGAAGAGCACCCTTTCAGAACACTTAGCCCCCTGGGCCATTACCATTGTAGCACACCCTACGCTCATCAGCGCGCAGCAGGCGATGAACCGTTTGATTGTTTTCATATTTCCTTCTTCTATTTTTTAGGCAAACGTGTAAGTAATCAATTACAATGCTTTCTGTCGAAAGCACATTGGTTAGCGAAGGCAAAAATACAAATATCTTTCCTAACTACCAAATCTTTCCGCTATAAACTAATTCATGCCCGTCGCCCAGCGACAAGCCAATCTTGCATTTTACCGATTTGATCTTTCCAGGCTAACTTCCTTAACTCTGCCATCAGAAGTGCGGCACTTCAGCTGTAGTTCCTTACCCTTCCAGTCCATCAGCATGAACGTGCAGAAATCCTTAACGGGGATCCCATTCGCTTCTATTAAGTAATCACTTGTGCGAATACCTTTCTGATAGGCTTTGGATTCTTTACGGACGAAGATCTTGAAGAAACCGAGCGTGTCGCCTTTCTCTGTCGGTATAAGTGAAAGGCTGCCCGTCTCGCGATTGCCGACCGAAATACCTTGTCCCTCGTGAGGCTGGAATACGAACCGTTTCCTAGGCGCATCGATGATCAAAGAAGCATGTTTCAGCACGGCACTCCCCCATCTCATGCTTCTGCAGTTAGTTGAAGCATACAGATCGTTGACAGGCAGATTGCCAATCTTCATGGACTTGAAGTGAAGCAATCTACCTACTACGGTATCAACCGACAAGCCATAAAACCCTGCGGCAACTTTGACCAAAGTATCCGTCTGTATTGTCATATCGTCAAGCATCATCCTTTTCTTGGGAGAATTCTTGAACCAAAAGTCAAGGGCATCCTCTGGAAGATCTAACCATATATTTATGGCACCCGTGTCAAATATTGTTTCCATCAGAACCAGAGGCGTGTCGATAAGAATCTCTGGGCAGTAGCTCTTCTTCATGTTATATTTTGCTGAAGGGAGCCCTTTCTCCTCTTTTGCAAAGAAATTCTTTCTGTCGGTGATGATGAGCAGGCTGTCTTTCGTGTCCAGTTTGAATGAGAGACCTTTGCCCGTAAGATTGAAACCAATGGCACCGTCAAACTTGTTGCAAACAAACTCGCTCATCGCATCCCCCACGATGACAGGATAGTTCTCGATACGGAGATTCCCTATCCTAACAGATGGAATCTGGTAGATTGCCCTATTGTGACTTCTGTAGTTGGCGTCGTGGATGAGCACGCTGTCTGCCGTTACCTGCTTCATCCAAGCTTCTTTCTGTCCCATCCATATTCCGATTGGTGTACCTGTGTCAAACAGCATGTTTAGCGTTTGCCCTTCTATCTCAACGGGCACGATGACCGCTCCGCCGATTACCCGAACCTTGATAGTGTCGGCAAAATCCTTCTTCGAGAGGCTGATGGCCTCCGTTGACAACTTGAACAAGTCAGCAGCCATAGCCGAAGATAAGCTGAAGGCAGCAAGCAGGATGGCGATGACATAGTTCATAAACCATTGATACTGCATATTTCTAACAATTAGGTTTTTCATACATGTTTGTTTTTGAGGAACAGGTAAAGATTATCTTTACCGTTTTAAGTATTTCTTTCCGTTCTTAATGTATATATTGCTATCTGCATTACGGTATTGGATACCACTCAATGAATATTCACTTACATCTTCTACTTTCTGCATTTCCGTTTCTTTGATGCCTGTCTCTGTACCCCATGTAATATAAAAGATGTCTTTAAGAACACCATTCGTCTCCATTTTTACTGTTGTTACATATCTATCGGCATCTGTATCATACGAAAAATGGCGCTTCATAACGATATTATTATCATTTTTCACGATGCAATCTGATGACAAGTTTGCAGGTGCTGTGCCGCAAAGAATAGACATAGGCAAATACAAGCGGCCGAACTCTATAATGGTTTCCCCACCTCCACCAATGATAGAAGTAGGTGTTCCGCCAAATAGAATATTCAAGATACCATTCCTGTTTCTAACATCAGAAATAGTGTTTTCCACTTTTAAAACACCCGGATTTGTCTTGTGTGTTATTTCTGGGATATTCCCATTGGCATCCCATCCAAAAGATATTTCTTGAAAAGCATCGTAATCTTCAGCCTTGAATATTTCATGGACCTTACTAAGTTTGTCACCATCATAGGTGAAATCAAGCGTGCGTTCTTTCCACTCGCTATCTACAAGTGTTTCTACTGATTTTACGATTTTGCCATCAGATATGTAATAAGAGCCCCATTCGATATCTCGTTCATAACCAAGGAAATAATATTTTTGCTTAAAATCGATGATGTTTCCATTCTCCTTGGGAGTACATTTTACTTCTACGCCTAATGTTTCGGAAGCCTCAGTCCATTCTATAGTCATGTGGCTAATCATGCCGTTTTCATAGTTGAACGATATCTCATCATGCCCCACGACATTTCCGTCTTTAAGATACTCATGGCTAATATGTGAAATTAACTTCTCGTGAGCCGATGCTTTTAAAGCAACCGTTTGAGCATTCATGCCGGTGATTGATGCTGTCAGCACCACCAGCGCAAGGGTAAATTTCTTTGTATTCATACTTTTAAATGTTTTGTTAATACTAATTTATCCCTATATCGTATGAAACGTTGAAAAGTAAATGGTATCAATAATGTTTTCTATTTTTTTGTAAAACAGATTTTTCCCTAAAAACACTGACACCACCGCACACCCCCGATAAACAGGGCGATGTGCGGGGGGCAGTGTTTTTTATCTTTTTTTCTGTTTAGACCTGCTAAACTCTATTAAAGTGGAAACTTCGGTGTGCCTTAATGGTTAAAGGTTCGTTTTATTGATTAGCGAGGGAATATAGTATTGATGTGCAGGCATAGAATATGCCGAACATAATCAGATTTAATATGATGCCAATGACGGCCCATGTTCGAGGTTTCTTAAAAAGGCCAATGATACAACAGATAACAGCTATTGGAACCAAAAAGAGATTGATATAATGGATCACTGGTATAATGTAAAAGAGGAGAGCAAATAAAGTCATTATAAACCCAGCCTTACCAACTGCGTTTGACTGTTGTTTCACAATGATGTACTGGGGCGCAGGTTGCTGGTTGGGTTGCTGTCCCTGATTGTTTGTTTGAATATTGTTGTCCATGATTGTTACGGCTTATATGTATTCTGTATATTTTTTGTAAACTCTTGTTCTAATTTATTTCCAAGTAACAGGTACGTCGCGGAATTTAATTGTTTGTTTGTTTAAATTGTTGAGATCTCCTAGAAGTTCAAAAACAATACTATTCAATCTGCTTGGACAATTTTGGACATCCTTAAATCTATACTTTATTGATCCTGGTGTGTCTTTATAGAATATTCCGTAGCTTTTCCCATCGTTAACACTAACACCAAAATAAGCACTTTTATAATTTTTCCCAGAATAATCAATTATCGTTCCTCCATTATTAGTACTTATTTCTTTGTCAGGTCCATTGTTATAACACTTAATAGTTACAATCAACTCTCCTGTGTTTTCATTGCCTTCAACGCTCTCAACGGAGAGTTTTATGTTTTCGTACATCTGATAGTTTGGGGCATTTTTGATGTTCAATGCCTTTTTGTACTCCTCGTTGTCACGAGTAAGACTTTCTACCCGTGCATTTAGATTCTGGATTGTAGTCTCCAGTTCTTTAATTTTTTGCTGATTATTTTGTGCCTGAATGTTCAGCGACAAGGTGATGAATGCGAGATATAATGCTAACTTTTTCATATTTTCTTTCTTTTTCTTGATTAGTACTATGTTAGAATGCTTATTTCCAAGTAACAGGTATGTCGCGGAATTTTATTTCTTGTGGGTCATATAAATGTTCGATAGATTTGATTTTAAGAATTAGATTGCTAAATCTGCTTGGACTATTTTCGACCTTAGTAAATGTGATCTTTATTGATCCAGGTGTGTCTTTATAGAAAGTTCCAGAATAATTTCCGTTGTTAACACTACAATCGCGGCCTTTATATGCTCTACCTGAATTATCAATTATCGTTTCTTTTTCAACAAAGATTTTATTGTCAGGTCCATTGTTGTAACCCTTGATTGTTACGATTACTTCTCCTGTGTCTTCATTGCCTTCAACGCTCTCAATGGAAAACTTTATATTTTCGAACATCTTGTAGTTTGGAGCATTTTTGATGTTCAATGCCTTTTGATACTCATCAATCTGTGCTTGAAGACTTTGGATTTTTGCTTCCAATTCCTTTACTCTTTGCTGACTCTCTTGTGCCTGAATGTTCAGCGACAAGGTGATAAATGCGAGATAAAATGCTAATCTTTTCATATTCGTATTGTTTATAATGTTTATAGATTTTGCTTGTATATCGTGGAATGAATCAAAAGGTAAACGGCAAATGGGATTTTTTATCGTGGAATGGAAATATTCCTAAATCTGGCAGGATGGATGCTGTTCCTATCCTTTATGTTGAACATATCAATCTGTGAATAATCCTTATTCATCTTAAACTTAACAACCATTGTTGCAGTATTGCCTTTCTTGAGCATAAAATTCGAACTGTTTGAAGGGCTGAATGTCATGCTGATAAGCTTTGCTGCTTCTCCTCCTGCCATTAAGACGGGATTTTCAAGACTTATACTTGTGCTTTCTGTATGATTGGATATCAAAACGCGAAGAGTGATGACTCCATTATTGGAACTGATGCTTTTTAGAACATATTGAGTGTTGCCAATGGATTTAGTTTGAGAATAAGAGGCTTCACGTGCGACTTCTTGTGTGGCTTCAGGCTCTTCCTCTTTTTTTATTTCTTCCTTTGGTTGCGGAGTTTCATTTTCAACATTATCCTTCGTCACAGAGGATACTTCAGCTTGTGGTTTTGCTTCATCTTTCTTCTTGTCACCCTTTTCTTCCTCCTGTGCCTTAGGCAATTGTGTGGGATTACCTTCAATCTTGACGGGCGCTTTGAATTCTTTCTGAATGGTCTGCGAGGTGCCTTCTTTTTTATCGTTGAGCCAGAAATAGAGACCGGTGGCTATGGAGCCTGTGACCATTGCGATGGCCAAGAAAAGGGCGGCTATGGTTGCAATGTAGCGTTTGCGGTCAGAGTGTGAGCTGAGTTTTATCTTGTCGATGCGCTCGTTCTCTTTTTCGAGGGCTACGTCTTTGATGCTATGGATGATATAGGCCATGGTGCGAACGTCATCTTCCAGCGAAGGCCATTTCTTCATCTGGCTTTCGAATGATTCTTCTTCGCTGGGCTCCATCAGCCCGTTGAGGTAACGTTCTATCTTATCTATATCCATTGTTGGCTTAAATTAGTCCTAAGGTCTGCATGTAGTCTTTGGCCACGTTGCGCACTTTGGTCATGCACTGGTTCTTCTTGGTCTTAGCCACATCGGCGCTGGCGTATTTCATCTGCTTTGCGATGGCTTTCATGGATTCCATTTCGTAATAGAAAAGGTTGAGGATGGTGCGACATGGCTCTACCAGTTTGTTCACGATATGACGGACGGCATTCTGCTTCTCGCGTTCCGTTTCGTTGGCATCCTCCCAAATGGCGTTTACGCGGTCGAACATCTCGATGGTGTCGGCAGAAACATGTGCCTCGGGGTGTTGGCTGCGGATAAGGTCAACGGCTTTGTTTCGCCCGATGGTATAGATGTAACTCTTGATAGAACAGGTGAGCGTGGCGAGTTTCCCGTTTTCTATATTTTGGTAGAAAGCCAGAAGCGAATCGTTGTAGATGTCGGCAATGTCTTCGGCGCGTAGGAAGGAGTAGCGGTTGCCGAAGTAAGCAATAAATGCCGGACGCAATTCATCGTATATCTGTGTGAATTCGCTGTTGAATGCGGCTTTGCCTAATGTGCGAAGTTTCGTTAACGATTGAATCATGCTTAGATTAGAGAACTATATTATGCCGCAAAGATACAAATAAGTGGGAACAATTGCAAATAATTGAATTCCTTTTTTACACCTCTTTAATATATTATACCCCTCGTTCTGCCCAGTCGCCGCGGTCGAGCTGGCGGTAGGAGATGGCTTCGGCAAGATGGGAGGGGAGGACTTTTTCGGAGCCTTCAAGGTCGGCAATGGTGCGAGCTACCTTCAGGATGCGGTTGTAGGCGCGAGCGGAGAGGTGGAGACGCTCCATGGCGGTACGGAGGAGACTGACGCCTGCCTCGTCAGGTTCAGCATACTGGTGAATCATGCGCTCGGTCATCTGGGCGTTGCAGTGGATGCCCTTCACGTTCTTGAAGCGTTCTTCCTGAATGGTGCGGGCTTTGATTACTCTTTCGCGGATGGTGGCGGATGATTCGCCGGGGGCGGCTTGCGAGATGTCGCTGAAGGGTACGGGGGTGATTTCGCATTGAATATCGATGCGGTCCATCAAAGGCCCAGATATTTTATTCATGTACCTCTGTATCATTCCTGGTGTGCAGACACAGTGGTGGGTGGGGTCGCCATAGTAGCCGCAGGGACAGGGGTTGCTGCTGGCTACGAACATGAAGGAGCAGGGATACTCTATCGTATATTTGGCGCGGCTGATGGTGATGTGGCGATCTTCGAGAGGCTGACGGAGCACCTCAAGAGTGGATTTGTTGAACTCAGGGAGTTCGTCGCAAAAGAGCACGCCATTGTGGGCCAGCGAAATTTCTCCTGGTTGTGGATTGCTGCCGCCGCCTACCAAAGCTACTTGTGAGATGGTGTGGTGGGGACTGCGGAAAGGCCGTTGGGAGATGAGGCTGCAGTTGCGTCCCAGTTTTCCGGCCACGGAGTGAATCTGGGTGGTTTCCAAACTTTCGGAGAGCGAGAGAGGGGGAAGAATGCTGGGCAGGCGCTTGGCCATCATGCTCTTGCCACTACCAGGAGGGCCTATCATGATCAGGTTGTGGCCGCCGGCAGCTGCTACTTCGAGGGCGCGCTTCACGTTTTCCTGTCCGCGGACATCGGAGAAATCGAGCTCGTACTGACTTTGCTGCTCGTAGAATTCACGGCGGGTGTCAATCTCTGTGGGGTCAAAATGGGCGGTGCCGTTGAAGAAATTGATGACATCCGTCAGGGTTTCCATGCCATAGACTTTGATATTATTGACTACGGCGGCTTCGCGGATGTTCTGTTTGGGTACGATGAGGCCAGTGAACTTCTCTTTACGTGCCTGGATGGCGATGGGAAGTGCACCGCGAATGGGTTGCAGGCGTCCGTCGAGTCCCAGTTCGCCTACGAGCATATAGTGAGGCAGTAGGTCGGGGATTATCTTTCCGTCTGCTGCCAGGATGCTGACGGCCAGCGGAAGATCGTAGCCAGAACCCTCTTTGCGGATATCGGCGGGGGAAAGTCCAACGGTAATGTCGGCTACGGGAAACTTGTAGCCTATATTGGTGAGAGCTGCTGCAATGCGGTCGCGGCTTTCCTTGACGGCGTTGTCGGGGAGTCCGGTGAGATGATAGAGCATACCGCGGGAGAGGCTTACTTCAACGGTGACGGTGGTGACCTCAAGACCGTTGACGGCAGCGCAAAATGTCTTGACTAGCATAGGGGTATAGGTTAGTATGTGTTTACTTCAGCAATTGCTCAAGGCGCTCGATGAGGTCGTGGGTGTTGAGCCCGTGGTCGAGGATGCGTCCTTCGCGGCTGACGATGATATTGTCGGGGATATGGGTGATTCCTAACTGTGTCATCAGTGGGGATTCGAACATGTGTCCATCACAGACTACGGGAGTGGTGACGGTGTCGCGCTTCATGGCGCGGATACACTCCTGCTTGCTGGCATCTGCGCTGATGCCTACGAGGTTGAGTTTGCTAGGATACTTACGGGCGATGCGTCGCAATTGGCGTTGCTGTTCCTGGCTTTCGTAGCTCCAGCTGGCCCAGGTATAGATGACGGAAAGAGAACCGCTAAGGTTGGCGTTGGTGACGGGACGTCCGTTGATGTCGGAACCTGAGAAACGCGGTACCTTCTGATCTTTTGCCGTGGCTTTGCTCTTGGCAAGGTCGGTCTCAAGACGAGTGAGGGCGGTATTATCCTTCTGCTTGCTCTTGATGAGTGAGAGCAGTTGGTCGGCGCGTTTGTAGTCAGGTTTGTCGGTAAGGATGAAGTAACGGCGCAACAGATAAAGGCTGACGGGAGAGTTGGGGTTGTCCTCAATGAAGGTGGCAGCGTGCTGCTGTTCCTCAGCGGGTGAGATCTTGGAGATCTGCATGCGGAACTTTGTGAGAAGTTCGTTAGCCTTAGTGCCTTTTACCTTGAGTTCGCGCAGATGGGAGGCATCGCCGTCGAGACTGACGGACTGTCCTTCTTCGGCGAAGATAGGTTGCTCAGAAAAATTGGGGAAAACGAGCATGAGAGTGCCGCTGGAGGTGCAGGGTATCTCATGGCTGAATCGTCCGCCGTTGAGTCGAATGGTGTCGATGCCGGGGATGATTCCATCGGGGCTATATAGATAGAATTCTCCCTGATTCATCTTCAGGAAGTGGCCTTCGAGCTTGAAATAACCATCGCGGGAGCCGCAGGAGGAAAGAGTGAAGAGTGAAGAGTGAAGAGAGAAGAATAATGCGGCAGCCATCAGGCCACGCAATTTGCGCGCCCTGCACTTTACTCGTCGTTGTATGGATTCTTCACTCTTCACTCTTAACTCTTCACTTATTTACGCGGATGAGCTCCATGTCCTTCTTGGCATAATCCTTCAGGGATGGATCTTTCTGGAAGGCGCTGCGCAGGAAGGATTCTGCCACGTCGAAGTTGCCTTGGCGGGCGTTGACGATGGCGGAGAGATAGTCGGTCATGCCGTCTTTCTTCTCCACGTTGCGCAGGATGACGCTGGCCGTGGTGTAGTTCTTGTTGAGGAGTTCAGCCAGTGCGCTGCTGTTGTTGAAGGAATCCTTCAGGTTCTCGGCAGCCTCGGCATAGTTACCCTTGGCAATGTTCAGATTGCCGAGGGCTTCGCCTACCTGCTTGGCTCCGGTAGCCTTGGCAATGAGGTATTCGGCATCTTCGATGTTACCGTCCTTGAGGGCCATGAGGCCAAGGTTAGCATAGGCTTCGGGAATGGCTTTCTTCGAGCCGGCGATGTCCTGGAAGTATTTGGCAGCTGCGGAGTAGTTGCCTTTATTGAACTCGATGACGCCTACGTTGTTGGAGGCGCGCTTGTCGTCGGGATAGATTTCGGCAGCCTTCTTGTAGATGGCTTCCTTGGCATCAGCATCACTCTCAAGACCGGCGGCATAGAGGAGCTCCTCGATGTTGAGCTGTGTGGGGTCGCTCTTGTACTGGTCTTTGATCTGCTGGTCGCTACGGCCTACCACCTCATAGTTGATAATCATGCGGGAGCGGCGAAGTTCGGGCAGGATGCCGTCGGCAAGCTCGCGGAAACCTTCGCTCATGTTGCGGATCTGCTGCTCGCGCTCATAGGGGTCTTCATACATAGAGAGCACGCGGAGGATGACATCTTTATCCTGTATGTTGCTGGCCTGTACAAGTTTCTCGAAGCCTTCCCAGTCTTCAGCGGTGTAGCCGCCCACGATGTTGGCGCTCATGCCTTCGCTGAAGAGCTGCTGGTTGACATAGTCTTCGGAAGCAAACTGACGGCGGTTGGCGAGGTCATCGTTGAGCAGGAGTCCGCCTTCTGGTGAAGCGTAGGCCTGAATCTCCACGTCTTTGAGGTTGAGCTTTTCGTGCTCACGGTTGATTTTCTTCAGCATAGCCACGAACTCCTTGACGGAATTGGTCTGGAGCTCGCTCTTGCGCAGATTGGCCTGGTTGATGAGGAACTTGACCTGTGCCTCTTGCTTCTGGGCGGTGACGCGCTGGAAGGAGTCGGGGGCAAGGCAGGCTCCACCGTTGAGCATAGTCTTCTTGTAGAGTTCAGAGGTGGCGATGACACCGTTGGCAATCTTCACGGCAGGAATTTTCACCTTCTTCTTGCCCACTTTGGCATCGAAGGCCATATACATTTCGCTCTGAAGCATCTCGGGCACGTACTTGAACTGGCTCTTGATGGTGTAGATGCCACCAAACTTATAGCTGATACGCTGGTCGTTGCCCATCACCTTTTCGCCCTGGAAAGCGGTGGCGGTGCTGCGTGCCACCTGCCCGTTGCCGTAATGAAGTTCGGGGATGACGCTGACGACGGCTTTCTTGTTCATGTACTTAGCTGGGAATTTGCCATAGACGGTGGCTGTGACGAGTCCGCCCTGTGTCTCGAGAGGACTTGGGGTTACGTCGAAGTTATTGGCAGCCAAAGGACCCATTCCGGAGGAACAGGATGTGAGTGCCAAGAAAGATGCTGCTGATAAAAAAGCGATTAGAGTTCTGCGCATAATAAAAAAAGATTTTAAGGGGTGCCGCGAGCGGGACTCGAACCCGCACAGCCATCACTGGCCAAGGGATTTTAAGTCCCTCGTGTCTACCAATTCCACCATCACGGCGCGGTTTTGCGAATGCAAAGGTACGAAAAAGTTAGAATTAGGAGTTAGGAGTTAGGAGTTATCCTTTGTTGATTAAGTTTTTTTAATATTTCAATCCTCTATCCTTCCTCTTAAATCCTTAATCCTTAAACCTCCATCTTTCATCTTTTAATAAAAATGATTATTGACGACGAGAACGGCAGGCTGGCCGCTGAAGGTGGCAAAATAGCGTTCGAGGCGTCCGCCTTGCGGGGAAAGTCCGTTGTTGGTGAGGTCGTATTTGTGCTGGCAATGGCTGCAGCTGGCGATGCCTGCGGTATTGATGGAAAGTAGGTGAAGGAGTTTGCTGTTGTCATAGCAGTTGGCACAACAGGCGTCGTAGCAATAAAGGGTGCCGTCGAATCCGCCGTAGCCCACGATGATACCTGTCTCGTTGTTGATGCCCAAGGCAATAGGGTACTGCATTTCGCGAGCGGTGAGTGTGACGATGCTGCTGGCTCCCTGATTGTTCTGGAAGTTGAGGTGCGAGGGTTTGCTCACGTAGATGCGACAGAAGATGTTGGAGGATACTCCCGTGAGGGCAGCGCCGATGGTCTGGTCCAGATGGATGGAGTTGTCAAAGCGCAGATAGGCCGAATGGCTGCTATACTCGTTCTCGATGGAGCCGCAGGAGGATAGAGTGAAGAGGAAGAAGACCCACCCCCAGCCCTCCCTATATGGAGGGAGCAGATACTTTTTGAGGCGGGAATAGAGAGTATGGCTGTTCATCTTTAATTTCATTTTACTCCCCTCCCTATAGGGAGGGGCTGGGGGTGGGTCTTTGTCTCTGTTAGTTTTTTCTCTGCTTCTCTTATCCTCTCGAAGTGGAACTCTGAGAGCGTGTGGTTCATGAGAGCCTCAATCTTGTCGTTGCAGAGGTTGCCGATGCTGCCTTCGTGGGTGTGGTGGATATGGTGGTCGGCCTTGAACGTGCCGGCTTCAATATCGAGGCCCACTTTCTTGTAGGCATCGCGGAATGGCATGCCGTTGGCAGCCAGACGATTCACCTCCTCCACGGAGAATATCGGGTCGTACATGGGATTGTCGAGGATATGCTTGTTGACCTCCATCTTATTAATAATGTAGGCCGTCATCTGCAGACAGTCTTTCAGTTCGTCGAAGGCTGGCAGAAATACCTCCTTGATAATCTGCAGGTCGCGGAAATAGCCCACGGGCAGGTTGTTCATGATGAGCATAATCTGCTGGGGCAGTCCTTGAATCTTGTTCGATTTGGCACGTATCAACTCAAATACGTCGGGATTCTTCTTGTGGGGCATGATACTGGAGCCCGTCGTGCATTCCTTGGGCAGCTTCACGAAGGAGAAGTTCTGAGAGTTGAACAGGCAGGCATCGAAGGCCAGCTTTGCCAATGTTCCCGCGATGGTAGCCATGGCGAAAGCCACGTTGCGCTCCATCTTGCCGCGGCCCATCTGGGCATATACCACGTTGTAGTCCATGGAGTCGAAGCCCAGCAGGTCGGTAGTCATCTGGCGGTTCAGGGGGAACGATGAGCCATAGCCTGCAGCAGATCCCAGAGGATTGCGGTTGGTCATGCGGTAGGCAGCCTGCAGGAAGAGCATATCGTCGGCCAACGACTCGGCGTAGGCCCCGAACCAAAGTCCGAAACTGGAGGGCATGGCCACCTGCAGATGTGTGTAGCCGGGCATCAGGATGTCCTTGTATTGGTTGCTCTTCTGGATGAGTTCGTCAAAGAGCACCTTCACGCCCTCGGCAATCTCCATGAGTTCGTGGCGGGTGAAGAGTTTCAGGTCGATGAGCACCTGATCGTTACGTGAGCGTCCGGAGTGGATTTTCTTACCCATGTCGCCGAGTTTCTGCGTCAGCATCAGTTCCACCTGCGAGTGCACGTCTTCGATGCCGTCTTCGATCACAAACTCGCCGCGCTCGCATATCTGGTAGATATTTCTCAGTTCGGCCAGCAGTTGGGTGAGCTCTTCCTTCTCCAGCAGTCCGATACTCTCGAGCATGGTGATATGTGCCATGGAACCGAGCACGTCGTATTTAGCCAGATAGAGGTCCATCTCGCGGTCTCTTCCCACGGTGAAGCGGTCAATTTCCTTGTTCACCTCATAGTTTTTTTCCCACAGTTTCATTGTTCTTGAGTTTTTGGGTGTTGAGTTTTTTGAGTTTCTCAGGTATAATTCCTCATTCACTCATGTTCTCAATTTTTTCATTCTTATTCCGAGTCGTATGGAATCATTGCCAGCATATCGGCAATCTTCTCCAGGCCCTCTTGCAGGGGCTTGCTGATCATGCCTTTGATGAAGGGATTGATGTCTGCCTTGATGGTCAGTTTCATCTTGCTGCTGGTCTCCGATGTGGGCAGCAGCTGAATCCACAGGTTGAAAGGCATGGGCGACTGCACGGTCTCGAACTTGATGGTCTTGGGCTCTTCGCGCTCAATGATCTGCAATTGGATCTTGCCCACGGGAGCCACGGAGATGCTGATGCTGTCGGTGGTGAACTCCAGGTCCTGTGCTTTATCCTCGGGCAGGTGGTCTTTTACCTTTTCAATATTGCTGAGGTCACTCAGTTTCTCATACACACTTTGCTGTGCATACGGTATCTGCTTGACACTACTTTCGAATTTTGACATGGTCGTTTGGTCGTTTAAAGATTTAAAACTCCCTCCCTAAACAGGGAGGGCAGGGGTGGGTCTTCTCTTTTATCCGTTCCAATGAGCAGGATCCTTGCGCCATTCGTGGAGCAATTCCACGTCGGCCTCGGCAATATAGCCCGTCTCCAAAGCCTCGGCTACCACATGCTCGTAGTCGGTCAGCGTGACAAGTTCCACATTGGCATCCTTGAAAGCCTTCTTGGCCACGGGGAAACCATAGGTGTAGCTGGCCACCATGCCAATCACTTCGCAACCGTTGTTGCGGATGGCCTCCACGGCTTTCAGCGAAGAACCGCCCGTAGAGATGAGGTCTTCAATCACTACCACCTTCATGCCCGGCTTCAGTTCGCCCTCGATGAGGTTTTCCAGTCCGTGATCCTTTGGCTTCGAACGCACATAGACGAACGGCAGGTTCAATGCATCGGCCACCAGCGCACCCTGAGGAATGGCACCTGTTGCCACACCGGCGATAGCTTCCACCTCAGGAAACTTTTCCAGGATGACGTGAACAATCTCCAGTTTCACGTAGTTGCGAAGCTCGGGGTAGGAGAGCGTCTTGCGGTTGTCACAGTAGAAAGGTGATTTCCAGCCGCTGGCCCATGTGAAGGGATTGGCAGGCTGCAACTTGATGGCTTTGATTTTCAACAGTTTTGATGCGAATGCTTTCTTTGATGTATCCATAATCTTATAGAATTCTATTATTGGATGCAAAGGTATGAAATATTTGGGAATTATCGGCTCTTGAACCAGAATTATTTAATGGAAACGTTGTCCTTTTTTGATTTATTTCGTATCTTTTGGATGAAATCATAAACCTTTGAGGGATTTTCGTCTTTAGTCCTTTTGAGATTCTTCGAATATTGAAAAGATTATAACCCCATTTTTAAAATGGTCGAAATTGACCACTTTAGAATGCAGGCTGACTTAAACGCTTTTACGCTTCAACAAATGAAGGTATTGGAAGGGGAATAAGAAATATATTGAAATATGCCTTTCGGGATTTGCTATGGGGGTGGATAGAACCTGATGTGAGCTTTTACTATCCTCGTTTCCACTCCCAGCATGGAAGAATACGAAGATTATTTAATACCTGATTAACAAAGAAACGGTTGTGCGAATAGTTTTTGCACCCATTTGCTTGTGCAACTTTATCCATTTTGTTATCTGGAATTTGGCGCATCCAAATTTGTCTTGGAATCATACGTTTCTCACCAGTGTTCTTGTCCTCGACTTCCTCTGTATAATTCAGAATACAACGGTTGTATTTGTCACAAATACCACAATGCCTAACGTCAATGCCGGCGTTGATTGCTTTCGTCATTCCATATTCATAGAGGTTTGGCTTGCGATTATTTACAAAGACTTCCGACGGTATCGCTATTTCATAGATGGACTCTTCTAGGTGATAGTCTGCTACATTTCTGCAATTCAAATTGTCTTGAATACAATTGCCTCGCAATATGCCATTATCGTCTTTAGCCACCCAAAATCTTTCGAGTGGTCGGTTCGTTTCAAACATGCGCTTGAAGTTGAAGAAACGGATTGGTGGCAATGTGTTGAAATCGTAAGGATGTTCAGAATTTCTTTGCCCGAACAAACTGTCTTCCTCTATTAGTGGGCGCAATACATCTTTCTCGTCAGTAATCTTTAGCTCGATTATCTGGATGCCGGATGCTAATTTTTCATGCTCGCAGTCGTGAGTGACAGAAATTTCAAGAAATATGGGTTCACGCTCTGGATTCTCTTTGCTTGACAGCATTAAATCTGCCCGAAAACCTTTGTGTGTTACTTCTTCCTCACAAGTATCAAACAGTTTTTTCAAATCAAATGCTATCAGTTCTCTACGATTACATTTCTTGTCCCGATAGATCGGTTCTAGTTTGCAGCCCTTTGATTTGTCACAATGATGCTCGACATAGTATTTGATTACAAACTCTTTCTGTGTATCAAATCTCTGCTTTAGCTGAATTTTTCCAAGTTTATGCAGATAGCTTTCCCAACTACAATGTGCCTCTTTGTGCCTGAAATGATGTTCTCGCTTATCCCCAAGAACGGCACTCATTTCTCCACCGCAACCAACGCAATAATAATGCTTGGCACGATTATCTTTCGTGACCTCATCAATGTGGATGACGTGCCCATCCGTGTCGGTTGCATTGTGAAATGTAATCATATACTTACATTAATAATTTTCTCCATCTCCTTACGAGTTTTTTTTCTAGTATTTCCGTTGTTGATCCTTTGGTGCTGACACCAGCACGTTTTGCCTGTTTAACAACCTCTTCATGATTTCTTCTTTAGCTTAATAGATACGTAGGATTCCCCTATTTTCAGGGTCAATCGACCATTGAACTTGCCAGATCCTACCGTCTATTTGATCTAGCAGTAAGAATGTATAAAAGTTGTCGGTCGGGTATAAATAGAAACGGCCATTTTTGGCATCTGCCCCTTTTGCCAATTCTATATTGCTCAAATCAGCATGCATCATGTCCATTGTATTAGATGTGCTAAACTGCACAAGCTTCATCGTTCCATTACTTGTATTTAGTTTAATGAAGATGTGCATATTCTGTGTCTTGAACAAGCGATATGTTACATTTGTGTCAGGCGAGAAGTTCACTTTGTTTTCACTATTCGTCTGGGCATCAACATTGATTGTGACCAACATAAAAAACAAAAATAGAATCTTTTTCATGTCATCTGTTCTTATTTGCTCATAAATTGAATAATGGGTACAGTCTTTTCAAAATCGGATGTTGTCTGATATTGATAGATGCCAACCTGTCTTGCAACTTTTCCTTCGGGAACTCTAACGACTTCTTCATCGTAATAGTACTTGCCATCCTCATTCGTCAGCAAGTATACTGCACCCGTGAAAAACTCCAAATCCATGTGTTCATGTGTTTGTCCATTTGCCAATGCGGCACCTTCTCCAAGCACTTGAAATACTTTGAATGCTTTGACTTCAATCACATCGCCAGGTTTCTCAAACCAAGTAGTTCCATCATCGTTTCCCGAACGATTTGCCGAGAAAATGAAGGTAAATATAATTGTCAATACAATACCAGTCAAAACACCACCGCCAAAAATTAACCACTTCTTCATTTCTGTTAATTATTATATTATTTTCTGAATGCAAAAGGCGCAGACATTCGCCATACGTCTCACGGTTCACCACAAACCACTTCCAAATATGGGAAAGCTGCGCCCGTTTGGGTAGCAGTCCCAATAATGGAAGTTCGCTCGTTTTCTCTTTGTGGTGATTGTGCTCACAGAGGGGCAGTCCCTCTGTGAGCCAGTCCTATCCACCCATTTGCGGTTTAAATTGCAATTAAATCATTCTATGTCCCTACAAAGTCCAGCGCATTACGCTTGATGACTAGCGGATAACGCTCGGGGTGGCGGAGGCTGTCTATCTCGAGATCTATGTCGAGGTCGGGCCACTCAATTGCTTCGGGGCCACTCATCTGCACATTCAAGACGCTGCGAATGGGCGCGTCCTGCATCCAGGGGATACGATTGTATGATAAGAAATAGTCGTGACCCAGCACGGAGAGCATGATGCCCTGGGCGTTAATCATCAATACGCTTACCGATGTGCTGGCGGAATTGCTCTTTGAAGTTGTCTGCATATTTCTCTACGATTCTTTTGATTTCGTTTAACTTATGTTCGGGAATGCCTGTGTTCTTGGCAAGTTCTACCTGAGGCTCCAGCCAGAACTTGGCTTCCTGTCGGCCACAGAGCACATGAATGTGCATCCGTTCCTCCTCGTTGGAGTATATCTTGAACGTATATTCGTTCTCGCGTCGGAATACTGGGCTCATAATAACTTATTATTTGGGCGCAAATATACAAAAACTTTCCCAAATAAAGGCCATTAAAAAAGAAAAATGCAAAATAATCAAGTCTATCATTTCGTCTTTTCAAGATTATTTCATATCTTTGTAGCCAAATTAACCCTTAAAACATTAAGTATTATGGCAAGTTTTATAACAGAAATCCTTAAGCAGGGAGTGGCCGGACAGGTACTCCAGCAGATGACGGGCGGTCAGCAATCGGCTGCCCAGCAGACTACTACACCCAATGGAGCGCAGACCGCCGATGCCACCGTTGCACAGAATGATCCAAATGCTGCCTTGAAACAGGCTGCTGCCGGTGCAGGCATGGGCGCCTTGGGGCAGATGCTGCAGAACGGGAAACTCTCCAGTATGGCCGGAGGCGTACTCAGCGTGATCGGTATGGCTACCAGCGCTATGGGGCTGGTGAACAGTGTGAAGAATCTGCGTCGTTAACCTTTAAAACTGAATCAATTATGGATAAAATCGTAAATGTAATCAAACTGATGGCGCAGACGGGTTTGTTCTTTGCCAATGTGGACGGAAAATACGACAGCAAAGAAAAAGAATTCATCGAGAATTTCATTGCCAGTATTGAGCAGGTTGGTGAACTGGAGCCCGAACTGAAGGCTGATGTGTCCGACAGCCTGAATCATACTTATGAATTGCCTGCCATTATCACGGCAACCAAGGGGCTTGTGGACGGCTTCAACGAGGATGAGCGCGCTGCCATTATGGGTAGCATCGAGTCGTTCATTGAGCGTTTGATTGCTGTTGATGGCGAGGTGCATCCCGCTGAAGAAGAGAATTTCAAGCAGTGGAAGGCTGCCTTCGGACTATGAGGAAGTGTCTCTTCATTATTTTATGCTTGCTCGTCATGGGAACCGTAAATGCTGATGCTCAGAAGCAGAAGAGAAAGCCGAAGCGCGCTGTGAAAACCCTGCAGACGGTCAAGGCGAAGCAGAAACAACCCGTTGACTCCGTCGTGATATTCGCCTATTGGACTGAACATGGGGTGGAGACTTCGGGCGTGCAATTGCGCCGAAAGGGTAATGACTATCTGCTCACGGCAATCCTGACCGAAAATATCCGAATCAGTCTGCAACAGGCACTCGATTATTCCAAAAGGACGACGCAGGAGCGGATTTCCAACGGCTGGCTTGACGAGGAAGTGAGTTTCGATGATTCGATTCGCATTTCGCAGATGCCGGGCATGGAGGTGAAGGTTCCGAAGAAGGTAGCCGACAAGGTGGCGGAAATGGCCGCCGAGGGATATACCAATCCGTTGAAGAGATACTACACCACGGAGGAGGACGAATATCTGACGGGCGGCTCGTGGTGGAATATGAAAATGCAGTTGCCCGGGAAGGAACTGGTATCCTCTGGCGGCAGAAACTCGAATGGCCCCAGATGGGTGTTCGATGTGTATGATTACCTTTACAGCCTGAAGGTAAAGAACAAGTGGAAAATGAAACGGCCATAAACGGTAGTAAATGATTTTAATATACTGTCTGGCGTCTGTATCCTTGATTATACATACAGATGCAGACGTTTGAAGAACCCTTCACCTTCTCGCTATCCTGTTGATTCAGAGGCGGTTGTGGTGAAGGGTTGGGGAGACCTACCCCAACTGGAGACCCACCCCAGCCCTCCCTGCTTAGGGAGGGAGCTTTGCAATCGTGCATTCGTAAATGTGTCACTTCGGTATCGTAAATGATAGAGTTACGTCTCGCAAATGATACATTTAGACTTCATATTTCTATGTTATTTGGATAACTGGAATGTATTCCGTTTGATGATGTTTGGGTCTTCAATCTATGGTGTTTTGAAGTTCGTTTGATGATAGATTGAAGTCCGTTTGATGATAGATTGGAAGGCAAAACATCATCGAATGAAATGAATTTTCTAGATTTTTTTAAAGATAACACAAAGACACGAAGACACAAAGAATAAGACAAAAAACTACAAAAATCTCACAAAAATTATGAGGAAAGATTTGCGTTAGATTATTGAAGATTTTTGTTTTTAATGAAACACGAAGACAAAGATTTAACCCTATCAATAAAGTGGGGAATGAGGCTCCCACCCTCGGGAGGGCTGTATGGAACCCTTCACCGTAAACGTCTGTCTTTCATGGGGTTAGCGGAATTTGTGAATAGTTTTCGTGTGCAAATGAAGTCTGAATATAAGGGGATTTGTGTAGTCCAGAGGGTTCAGCCTTTGGCAAAGGCGAGGCTGAGGACGCTGATGCGTACGTCCTCTGCTTTCAGCAATTCCAGGCCACAGGCGGTGGCGGTTGCTCCCGTGGTGACCACGTCATCGACGAGTAGGATGTGCTTGCCGCTGATGTCGGTTTCGGGAATCCGCTCGAATACATCGCTTACGTTCTCGTTGCGTTCCAGGCGGGTCTTGCGGGTCTGGCTTTCGGTAAAGGTTTTACGCCTGACGGCATCGGTGATGATAGGCAAGCGGGTGACGGCCTGCAGGCCGCGTGCTATCTCCAGACTCTGGTTGTAGCCGCGTTGGCGAAGACGATTGGGAGCCAAAGGAATAGGGATGAGGGCATCAATGCCGTCGAAAAACTGCTGCGGCTGAAACTCACGGGCAACCATCTTGCCGAGTATTTCGCCATATTCCGGATGGTTGTTGTATTTCAATTGCAGAATGACGCGGGAGGCTTCCGATTTGGATTCGTAGAAGAAGAGGGCTGCCGCACGTTCTATGGGCAGTAGTCCCCAGAAGCGTTTCGACATCTCGTTCTCGTAGGCAGCGGCTGCATAGTTGGTGCGTGGCAGGTGGAGATTGCATGTGGCGCAGATGATTTCTTCGCTGATGGCGAGTCGGTTACCGCAGATAGCGCAGGAGCGAGGTGCTATCAAGTCGAGCAGTCGTGACCAGATGCTTGGGGGCATGGGGGTGTGGGTTTATGGTTGATAGTTGATGGTTTATGGTTTATGGGTGATGGCTGATGGTGTTTTTAGTTTTCGATATCCATCTCGTCGGCTCCGTCAATGCATTGGCGGATGAGGTCGAACGTGAAACCGCGGCTAAGGGCAAACTTGATGAGCTTCATGTTCAGTTCGTAATCGTTGTTTGCCTTGATGCTTCGGCTCTTGCTTTTAAGCAGGGGGCGAAGTACGTTGAGGTATTCATTTTCGTCGGTTTCATCGAGGATTTTCGTTTGAATGTCCTTTGGGATGCGCTTCTGCCAGAGTGCCTGTTCTATCTTCCGACGGCCCCATTTGTTGTAGCGTATCTTGTCCATCACGAAAGCGCGTGTGAAACGCTCTTCGTCGATATATTTGTTCTTGACAAGGTATTCCATCACGCGGGCCTGTTCCTCTTCGGGTAGTTGCCAACGGTTCATCTTGTCGAGCATCTCTTGCTGACAATGTTCGCCGGCGGCACAAAGGGCTGTAAGCGTGATGAGGGCTTCCTGTTCTGTCTTTTGTTTCATCAGTTTTTAATTCTTTTCTCTGCAAAATTAGTGTTTTTTCCCGAAGAAGGATAGATTGTTGGCGAAAAATTTGGAGGATAGTTTGGAAAGAGGTACTTTTGTCCTTGATTTAAAACGAAAAAGTAAAAGATGATGAAAAAGTTTTTTATTGCAGCTTTAATGGTTGCCAGTAGTGTAGCAGCTCAGGCTCAGCAGCCTGAGGGAACGTTTTCTATTCAACCTAAAGTGGGTCTGAACCTCGCTTATATGACCGAGGCGGGCGACGATTCCAAGATGCGCGTTGGCTTTGCTGCCGGTGCAGAAGGAATGTATCAGATTACCGACATCTTGGGCGTTTCAGCCGGTCTGCTTTATTCGCAGCAAGGCGTGAAGGGCGAACTTTATGATGTTAAAGGTACTGTTAAGATGGACTACCTGAATATTCCCGTTTTGGCCAATGTGTATGTAGCCAAAGGATTGGCTGTGAAAATAGGTGTACAGCCAGGTTTCCTCATCAACAATAAATTTAAGGCAGAGGTGTCTGGCTTTTCTGCAGAGATGGGCATCAAAGACGCTTTCAAGTTAGGAAATTTAGACGTTGATACGAAAACGTTTGATTTCACTATTCCTGTTGGTCTGTCGTATGAGATTTCCAATTTTGTAGTTGATGCCCGTTACAACTGGGGTCTGACGAAGACGATTGACGGTGTTGGAGACGGTACCAAGAACAGCGTGTTCCAACTCACAGTTGGTTATAAACTCGTGTATTAAAGATACCTCTGGGCTCTGACAAGCCTTACTTTGCCGAATTGGTCTTTTCGGGTTTCTATTTCAAAAAAGCCCATTTCATCGAGCATATTGGTAATGTCGGTAGCATAGAGCGGATTGATCTCAAAGAATAACGAACCGCGATTGGCCAGTGCGTGAGAAGCGTATTGGCCAATTGCTTTATAAAAGAGCAACGGGTCTTCGTCGGGAACAAAAAGGGCCTGATGGGGTTCGTGGTCTAATACGTGGGGGTCCATGGCAGCGGCTTCCTTCCGGCAGATATACGGGGGGTTGGAGACGATGGATACCCACCCTAACCCTCCTTGAACAGGGAGGGGACCAAGAGCATCAACTTGTTTGAAATTGACATGGGCCTGAAGTGCTTGGGCATTATCACGAGCCACCGCAAGTGCTTCCGCAGAGATGTCCCAGGCTTCCACTTTGGCGCGGGGGATATCCAAAGCCAGGGTGATGGCAATGCAACCGCTTCCCGTTCCGATATCCAGGATTGAGGGATTTCCTTCTGCTTTCTTCGTGTCTTCTTCCACCCACTGGCACAGTTCGTAGGTCTCGGGTCTTGGAATCAGTACATCGGGGGTTACTTTGAAGAGGCGTTCGCCAAACTCAGCCTTGCCCACTACCTGCTGTACGGGTTCAAAATTCAGCAGCCGCTTTAAATTTTCGCCCATTTCATCGATAGGAATCCTTTCGGCTGCCCCACTCAGGATGTCGGCCATCGTGAGTCCGTAGCCCACTTCCAACAGGTATCGTATAACGGCTTTGGCCTCACGTTCAGGATAGCGTGAGGCCAAAGACTTATAGAGTTCTTGATAGGTCATCGGAAATCAAAGAAGAAATAGGCTCCTGCACGTTTGCGGTCAACGCCCTGCGCCTTGCCGATGGTGTTGCCGCTGGAGTTGCGGATTTCGCCGCTGCTGGTCACTTGTCCCATGCGGTTGCCGCTCTTGTCGCGTACGGTGCCGTCGCTCTCAATCTTACCCATTTTGTTTCCGCTGCGGTCGCGCACGGTGCCATCGCTTTCAATCTTGCCAATGGTGTTGCCGCTTGAAGAACGAATCTCACCGCTACTGGTGATCTGGCCTTTACGGTTGCCGCTTTTGTCGCGTACCGTACCATCACTTTCTATCTTGCCGATAGCATTGCCGCTACTGTTGCGAAGCGTCTGGGCATCTACGTTGGAGGTGCAGGTGAAAAGGGCTGCAGCCATCAAAATCAGTCTGAAGTGTTTCATTGTCAGTGGTTTTTAAATGATTAATGCGTGGCAAAGATAAATAAAAACTTCCAATCTGCAAAGCGAAAGGCTGAATTTATTTGCCTGCCTTTTCCATTTTCCAGATGTAGAAGCCACCGACGGCCATGACGATGATCGTAAAGACAATGCCAATGACGGTGCCTGAAGCGCCGACCATCCATTGAGGATTGACAAAGCAGGCGGGAAACAAGGCGACGACAATGGCAATGACACGTGCGCTCTGCGACTTGAGTTCCACTTGCCGAAAGTTCTTGACTGTGACGGGCATATTGATCCACTTGGGCCTGTAGGCTACTGCCATCAGGATGGCTGCCGCCAGGAAGAGCATGCCGGAAATGGTCATAACGCCAGTATCGCCGTGGCTCTTGGTATAAAGCAATATGCCTTCGATGATGATGATGACGGCCAGTACCAGTTCGAAGATGGTGCTCTCCTTGGTGCGCGGCAGTCGGATGTCGTTCAGGTCTTCATTCATTTTCTGTCGTCTTTTTAGTCCGTTTATGCTTCTTCAGGGCCTCGTTGATAATCCATTGCAGCTGTCCGTTGGTGCTGCGGAATTCATCCGCAGCCCAACGTTCCAGTGCATCCATGGTTTCTGCATCGATGCGAAGCACGAAACTCTTGGTTTTCTTATCTTCCTTTGGCATGGATTATTGGTATAGGCTTCCCGTGTTGACTATTGGCTGGGCATTGTCTTCTCCGCAGAGTACGACGAGCAGGTTGCTTACCATGGCAGCCTTGCGCTCCTCGTCGAGATCCACCACACCTTCGCTCTTCAGCTTGTCGAGAGCCATCTTCACCATCGAAACGGCTCCCTCCACAATCTTCTCACGGGCGGCAATGATGGCCGAAGCCTGCTGGCGACGCAGCATTACGGCAGCAATCTCTGGAGCATAGGCCAGATAGTTGATGCGGGCTTCCACCACCTCGATACCTGCCATGGCCAGACGCTCATCGATCTTGGCCTCCAGTTCCTTGTTTACTTCATCGGAACCGTCGCGAAGCGTAATTTCCTTTTCGTTCTCTTCATTGTCGTAGGCATACTGGCCGGCTACCTGACGGAGGGCAGCATCAGCCTGAATGCGGACGAAGTTCTCCAAGGCGTTCATCATCATGGAGGCATTCACGGCACCTATGTTTTGGCCGTTTCGTCCGGCAGCCATGGTCTGCACATCCACTTCAAACATGGCCTTGTAGGTATCTTTCAGCTTCCACACCAGCACTAGGCCAATCATTACGGGATTTCCCGTCTTATCGTTGACCTTGATGGGCTCTGCATCGAGGTTTCGGGCACGAAGTGAGAGTTTCTTGGTGACGTAGAAAGGATTCACCCAGTGGAAACCGGCTTCGGTGTGGGTGCCGCGGTATTTGCCGAAAAACATCAGTACACGGGCCTCACCCGGTTCAATCTGCATAAATCCGCAACAAGAGATAATTGAGCAAATCAACAGTAGCCCCCCAACGACGGCAGGCCAGACGATTTCATACACGGCAGCATAGATAATGAGCGCGATGCCGCCAAAAGCAGCCAGCAATGTGAGAATAAGCATCATGATGCCATTGAGCACCAAACCTTTGAATTGAAATTCTTTTGTTTCCATAATTCTTATTGTTTTAAAGTGATATCATTTTGATATTGCAAAGATATATCATTTTTATATTATCCACCAAATATTTCCCAAAGGATTTAATAAAAATTAACGAGTTGTTTTGTTTCTTCGCGGATATTTCTTATTTTTGCACCATGAATCAGCAGCAGATTGACGAGATGTATATGCAGCGTTGCCTGCAACTGGCCAGAAATGGTATGCAGAATGCGAAACCCAATCCGATGGTTGGGGCCGTAATCGTAATACCCTCCCCCCCTCGGGGGGAGTCGGAGGGGGGCCTTATCATCGGCGAAGGCTATCACGTGCGCTGCGGTGAAGGCCATGCCGAGGTGAATGCCTTTGCTTCCGTAAGGCCCGAAGATGAACCATTGCTGAAGGATGCCACTATCTACGTGTCGTTGGAACCTTGTGCACACTACGGAAAAACGCCTCCTTGCTGTGACCTTATTATAAAGAAAGGTGTGAAGCGTTGTGTGGTGGGCTGTGTAGATCCTTTTGCCAAGGTGCAGGGGCGTGGCATTCAGAAAATCCGTGAGGCTGGTATTGAAGTTACCGTTGGAGTGCTGGAAGAAGAATGCAAGGCATTGAACAAGCGCTTCTTCACTTTCCATGAGAAGCATCGTCCTTATATCCTGTTGAAATGGGCCCAGACAGTGAATGGCTTTATTGATGACCATGGGAAGGCCTTGGCCATTTCCACTCCTTATACGAAGATGCTTGTACACAAACTCCGCTCGGAATATGATGCCATTCTTGTGGGACGAGTGACCGATGAGCGCGAACATCCCCAATTGAACGTGCGGGAATGGTCGGGGAAAGATCCTAAGCGAATCGTGCTGAGTGGTGGGAATCAGGGAACAGACGATTGTCTGCAGGCATTGATGGAGCAATGCTATGAAGAGAACATTCAGAGTCTGATGGTGGAAGGAGGCCGCAAGACCTTGCAGTCATTTATCGATAGCGGTCTGTGGGATGAAATCCGGGTAGAGACGGCTCCTAAGACGGTTACGGAAGGTACCACCGCCCCCCAATTACCCACGGATGCACTTCTCTGCAAGCAGGAAGAGCAGGACGGTAACACCCTCAGTTGGTATTCCAGAAAGTAATCTTATTTTCGGCCAAAGTCAGCGGGAATCTCCCCCCATTGGGCCGTTTCCCACTTGATGATGGGGTTGCGGAAGTTGTGAGTGGCAAGCCAGTTTTCGGCCCTTGCAATAATCTGATACAAGGGTTCCGTCTCGGGCGTACGCTCCAGTTTTGTCTTGCACTTGCGCTTGTTGACCCAGAGGATGGCGTTGTAGGAATCGCTGTAGATGGTCTTGTCGAAAAGTCCCTGATTCCAGCAGAGGGCCAAAGCATGGACGATGGCCAGGAATTCACCGATATTATTGGTGCCCTTGATGGGGCCGAAATGGAATACGCGATAGCCTGTCTGCAGGTCTATGCATTGGTATTCCATTGGGCCGGGATTGCCCGAACAGCCTGCGTCAACAGCCCACGCGTCTGCCTTTACCTCGGGAGGCAAGGGCAGTACGGTGTCGTGGCGGTAGTCGGGAGGGTTCTGCATATATTCGGATTTGGGGGTTGCGACCGAGTCGCAACATACCATATTACATACGCTCTGGGACCTCGATGCCGAGCAGGGCCATGCCGTTGCGGATAATCTTGGCAACATTCTGGGCCAGCACGAGGCGGGTGAGCTTGGTCTGCTCGTCTTCGGCATTCAGCACGCTATAGTCATGATACCAGGAATTGAACTCCTTGGTCAGTTCGTAGCAGTAGTTGGCAATGCCGCTGGGGGAGTAGTCTTTGCCAGCCTGTTCTACGGCTGTGCCGTAAGCCTGCATCTTCTGGATGAGGTCAATCTCCTTCTGATTGACAGGTGACAGCTGTGCATCGAGCGATTCAGGAATGTTGATGCCTTGCTCCTCAGCCTTGCGAAGAATGCTGCGGATGCGGGCATAGGTGTATTGGATGAAAGGTCCGGTATTGCCGTTGAAGTCGATACTCTCTTCTGGATTGAAGAGCATGTTCTTGCGGGCATCCACCTTCAGGATGAAGTATTTCAGGGCACCCATACCGCAGATGCGGGCAATCTCATTGCGCTCTTCCTCGGAAAGGTCTTTGCTCTTGCCTGCTTCTTCACTCACTTTGCGGGCACCTTCAATCATGGCCTGAATCAGGTCGTCGGCATCCACGACGGTTCCTTCGCGGCTCTTCATCTTACCGTTGGGGAGTTCCACCATGCCGTAGGAAAAGTGCACGAGTTCCTTGCCCCATTTGAAACCAAGACGGTCGAGCAGAATGGAAAGCACCTGGAAGTGATAGTTCTGTTCGTTACCAACAACGTAGATCATCTTGTCGATGGGATAGTCCTGGAAGCGCATCTCGGCTGTGCCGATGTCCTGTGTCATATAGACAGAGGTGCCATCGCTGCGGAGCAATAGTTTCTTGTCAAGTCCTTCGTTGGTGAGGTCGGCCCATACGGAATTGTCTTCGTGACGTTCGAAGAGTCCTTTTGCCAGTCCTTCCTCCACCTTGGCCTTACCTTTCAGATAAGTCTGGGATTCATAATAAATCTTATCGAAACCAACGCCCAGGGCCTTGTAGGTCTCGTCGAAGCCGGCATATACCCAGGAGTTCATCTTTTCCCAGAGGGCGCGCACTTCGGGGTCGTTCTGCTCCCACTTCACGAGCATCTCGTGGGCTTCCTTGATGAGCGGAGCCTCTTGCTTGGCCTTCTCCTCGTCCATGCCTTGGGCTACGAGTTCCTTGATCTCCTCGCGATAGTGCTTGTCGAAGGCTACATAGTAGTCACCGATGAGGTGGTCGCCTTTCTTGCCAGAGGTTTCGGGTGTTTCACCATTGCCCCATTTCAACCATGCCAGCATAGACTTGCAGATATGGATGCCGCGGTCGTTGACGATATTGGTCTTCACCACACGGTTGCCGTTGGCAGCCTGAATCTGCGCCAATGACCATCCCAGCAGATTGTTGCGGACGTGTCCGAGGTGGAGCGGCTTGTTGGTGTTGGGAGATGAATATTCAATCATCACGAGCGGAGATTCGTCGGTAGCCTTCTTTTCACCGTAGTGTTCATCTGCATTGATGTCGTTGAGCAGCGAAATCCATGCAGCAGGTGCGATGACGAGGTTCAGGAATCCCTTCACCACGTTGAAGTCGCTGATAGCCTCGCAGTTCTGCAGTAGCCATTGGCCTATTTCCTGAGCGGTATCTTCCGGCTTTTTGCGTGAAGTCTTGAGGAACGGGAACACCACGAGCGTAAGGTTTCCTTCGAATCCGTCCTTCGTGTTTTGTAGTTGTACCATCTTCTCGGGCACGTCTGCTCCGTAGATTTCCTTCACGGCCTTCAGCACAGCGCTGGTGATAACTTTCTGAATATCCATTTTCTTTTTTATTGTTAAATTTGGCTGCAAAGGTACTAAATAATTAAGAATAAATAATTAAGAATTAAAAATTATTCGTATTTTTGCCCCAAATAATAGTTTTATTAATCTTTAAAATTCCAGATTATGAAGAAAATGATGCAAATGATGCTGGCAGTGGCAATGCTTTTCTGCACCACTGCCGTACAGGCCGGAACCAACGACACACAGGTGGCCAGCAAGGTTCAGCGCCAGGTTAGTTTTCCATACGTAGGACAGAAAGACGCTCCGGGCTGCTACATAGTAAGCGTTACGGTGACCAATCTCGCTACAATGGTGAAGATTGCCCTCCACGAGAGCAAAGGCAGTATCAGTGAGACCAAGAACGTACTGGTTACCGATGCCCAGACAGGCAAGAAGTTCAAGTATAAGTTTTCTGCCGGTATCAATGGAACTAAGACAAGTTACAAGGGATGGCAGTTCTATACGCTCTGTTTCAAGCGACTGAAGAATAAGACCACCAGTATCAACGTGGAGTGGGCTGATGCTCCGATGTTCAAGTTCTACAATGTGGATCTGACTCAGAACGGTGAACGCCCGAAGATGACTCAGCAGATGCTCGTGGAAGGTCTGAACAACACGCAGGCTGGAGATTTCTTCTTCTTCATCGACGATACGAATATGCTGAACAGTTACGCAGAGAACTTCTAAGCCTGAAGTGATATACACATACTACTTATATAGTGACGGAGAATGCTTCTCAGCATTCTCCGTCTTTTATTTGCTGAATATTTATATGGAATACTAAGTCGTTTCTCGATAATATAAATAGCAGCAAATACTGCCAAAACAAACTAAACGATAAATATTAATTTGGGATTTGTTTTTAAATGAAAGGAGAGCACTCACGTGTTCTCCAGTCACAATCAATTCTGAAAAAACTATTTACTTTTTTGTTTGCAATAACAATTTACACCTATAACTACAAGTTAACTGTAAATTTAATAAATTCTCTCTTATTTAAAACTACTTAAGGTATTTCTTTAATTTGGGATGAATACTACGTTGTATTTAGATTTCGATGCAAAGATACGAGTATACCGGTTTTTTCGATTATGATTTCAGCGCATTCTTTTGCATAATCAGTTTCTTTTTTGCCTAATATCTTATAATCATTGCGCATCGAGAGATGTAACCTGTTGGTAATAAACATGGTTTGAATCATAATAATTGCTATTTTTTTTCCCTTGTATTGGTGGGAGTTTCTCCATATTTTGTCTTATAAACCCTGTTGAAGTATGTCTGATACTCAAAACCACATTTTATGACAATATCCGAAATAGGTATTTCTGTTGTCTTTAATAGTTTGTGGGCCATAGCCAGACGCTGTTCCCTGATAAAAGTTGTGGTGTCTTTGCCTGTTGTGGCTTTAACCTTGCGGTTCAGTTGTGACCGGCTTATGCATAAGAGAGATGCGATTCTTTCGGAATTAAATGAAGGATTGTTCATTTCTGCATGAACAACTTCGTGCAGTTTGGAAAGGAATATATTCTTGCGGTCGTAGTTTACAGTTTCGTCTTCGAGGCTTTCAATTGCCTCGTTACCATAAATTTCCTTTAATTGCTGTCGCTGTTCCAGCAATTTCTTAAGGGCTAAAGATAGCTCTTTGGGCAAAAAGGGTTTTGCCAAGTATATGTCAGCTCCTGCCTTGAGAGCCTCCATCCTGTCCTTTTCTTCATTTTTTGCCGTGACTATAACAATAGGAATATGACTGTATCGGTCAGAGTTCCTCACTTGCCTTACTAGTTCGATTCCGTCCATCTCTGGCATGATGATATCTGAAACGATAACGTCAATGATGAATTCTGTTATTTTTTCCAAAGCCTCCTTTCCGTTTCTGGCATAACGTAGGTTGAAGTCATTGGAAAGGATAGTGCCAATATAGGATGATACATCAGCATTGTCTTCAACGATGAGGGCTGTAGGTTTCTTTGCATCAGTCATCTGATCATCAGGGAAAAGGGCTTCTATTTGGAATACAGGTACAGGGAAAGACTCTATCTTGGATTTTTTGCTCGACTCTCTCGGATTCCAACGCTGCAATTTTTCGTCGGAATGCTTTTTCGGTAGCGTAATGTCAAAGGCAGTTCCCCTGCCTTCAATGCTGTAAACTTCTACTTTTCCTTTCATGGCTTCCGTCATCTGTCGTACCATTGAAAGTCCGACACCTGTCCCAATGTGTCCGTGGTGTATGTTGCCCTGATAGTATTTGTCAAAAACGAACGACAGTTCGTCTTCCGAGATACCGGCTCCGTTATCGAATATTGTTATTTTCACATCGCTCTTTTCCTGTTTTACCCTTACAATAATCTTGCCTCCGTACGGAGTATATTTGATGGCATTCATAAATAAGTTGTAGAGAATCTTATTGATATAGTCAGGTACGAGGTCCATGATAATGTTAGAGTCATCTTTCACAAATACCACATCTATCTTTTTCTGCATCGCCAAGACATTCATACTTTCCACGACCATCTCGAGAATGGCCACGATGTCGCCTTCACACCATATGGGGTTACCTACGGCCGACTGTATCTTGGAAATATCTAGCAACTGGTTTACAAGTGTCAGCAGTTGTTGGCCCTGCCGTTCCACGATGCTTAGTTGCTGCTTCACCTGGGGTGATTCGACATTCTGCATGAGGTTTTCCGAAATGCCGTTGATGACCGTCAGCGGAGTACGGAACTCATGCGTGATATTAGTGAAGAAATCGCTTCTCGTTTTTTCCATATTTGCCTGTAGCTTCTGTGAATGTTTCCTCTGCTTGAGGGCATAGGCCATGGTGAATATAAGACCAACCGCCAGTATGATAATTATTGCAGCAATGTAGAGGATGTAATCTGTCCTTTTTTGTCTGCTTTTGAAGCCTTGCTGCATAGCGTCAATCCGTTCCTGACCTTTTTCTTTCTCGTAGTCTGCGATGATACGCAGGGTGCTGAGTAGTTTTCTCTCATTCCTGACGCTGTCGTGGTAGCTGACACTCTTCTTGTAGTTGTCAAAAGCCATTTTCAGGTTCTGCTGTTCATCGCATTTTGAAAGCAGCAGGTAAGCATTTGACAAACTTTTATAGGCATTAGCCGATGTGGCATTCTCTATGGCCGCTTGAAGATATGGCCGTGCGGCTTCCGTTTCTCCTTTTTTGAAATATATTCGTGCCAGCGAGATGGATGCTTCGATGAAATGGTAGATGTCTTTTGTTTCCTGAGCTGTCTTATACGAATATTCATATTCGTGCATGGCTAAGATCAAGTTTCCTTTCTTCTCGGCTAAAAGTCCGAACCTGTTGTGGCAAGTGATGATTCCGTTTCGGTTGTTTATCTGCTGGTTACACTTGAGCGCCTGTCTGAAATACGCCTCTGCATCCTCATAGTTTCCCTCGTCTTCCATCACCATACCTAGTCCCACATAATTTACGGCTTGCCCATGAATGTTTTTCTGTCTGAGTTCTATTTCAAGGGATTTCTGGAAATAGTCGGTTGCTTCCTTCTTTTCGCCCTTTTTCAGAAAAGCATTGCCAAGCCCCGTGAAGGTCCTGGCTACCTGGCTTAAAGCCTTATGTGTGTGTCTCTCCCCATATTCATCACAAAACCTGAGGGCTTCCAGATGGCAGTTCACAGCTTCGTCGGCAAACTCCATTCTCAGGAATACTTTCCCAAGTTTATTCAGTATGCGTATGGTTTCCAATGTGTCCTTTACCAGCCTCGCGTCTTTCAGGGCATCATAGTAGGTAAATATGCTCTCATGGAACATTGCGTAGTCGTAAAGCATGTTGGCTTTTTCTTTCTTCAACAGCATGCTTCCTTCCGTGTTGCCCTGAGTAGTTGTACGATTGATCCATTCGGAGAGTGCGCTGGTGTCTTTGCAGACGGCAATGATGCTGTCTATTTGTTTGTGTTCGGTTAAATCAAAATGATTACGTCTGCTACATGCCATAAAGGAAAGTAGTATACCGACAAATGCTATCTTAAAAAAACAATCTTTCATATCAATAATTTACTGTGCTAGATTGGCTTTTGGACCAACCTGAATAATAGGCGATTGTACAAATATACAAAGAAAAGCTCATAAACTCTCCTAAAAAATCATTATTTGCAGAGATTTATGTCATATTAACACTTAACATCTCTTTTGTAAATACAAACTGAAAAACCTCGGCCGTACTTTTAGCAAGCATGACCGAAGGTCTTTAGAAAAAGGATTTTAGAAAACGACAAATGCACTCAATCTTCTTCCCATATACTGAAGGCTTTTGCATCGTTATGACCTGGTCCGTCACCCTCACCTGGGTCAATGATCTCACCTGTTTCCTGATGTTCTGAACCTTCTCCACCTAAATCGTAACTTGCTTTAGATGCGGTTGCTAATTCCTCCGAGTCAAAATAAAGCAGAGAAATTTCTGGTTTTTTATAAATACTTGTTTTCATTTTCCTGAATTTTTATTTCACAATATGTTTTTTACCGTTATATATATAGATTCCTTTACTTACCGTATTCACGGTCTGACCGTTGAGGTTGTAGATCTTTCTGTCTTGCTTGGTGTAGGGCGCTGCCGCACTGTTGATGCTGGTGGCTTCTGATACGATGTCGTCATCGTAAACTACTTTTGCATGATTTGGCCCGTTGTCGTTGTCCATAGTAACAACAGCACTGTTTACCGTGAAACTGACACTGTTGTCCTTGTTTGTCTTGTAAAAACCTTTGGCATACTGGCTGTCACCTCCATAATAATAGTAAGAATTCTTAGGAATGTATTCTCCTTCTTCTTCATAGTTGCCTATGAAACAGTATGAGACATTGTCAACAAGGTAGGTTACAGATTCGGAAGCCAGTTGCGCTTTGCGTTCTTCTTTGGTGTCTTTCATAAGGTTTTTCACCCCAACAATATAGTTCACGGATGTCTGACTGGAATGGGTACCAGGATATATCATATAGGGATGATGGGCTTTGGTTTCTGTCACGGGTTCTGTGAAGAGCAGCGTAACACTCTTCGATTTTCCGTTTTGTTGCAGACTTACTCCTGAGAATTCCCGTATTTCAGTAGAACTGCCGAAGGCATCACCTATCTGAGTGGCAGTCATGTCGAATGGATAACAGATAGAGTACCAACGTCCGTCGATGACACGTCCTTCTTGGAAGACTGATTTTCCTGCATCATCATATGTCATGAAGAATTCGTTCCATCCACCGTAATCCTTACTGATGTTGTTTTGGAACTGCCAGATTTCGTTTTTGGGTATAATATTGCCATCTATATGGACCGTGTCGAGTTGGTTCATGCTGTTGGCATAGTTGTGATCGTAGCGTGGATCACCGGTCTTGATATATTTCAGGAAGTCGTGGGCATAGTTGTCGTACGCTTCCTCCTTGTAATGCAACACCACAGGATGTTGGCCGTTTGAGCGGACCCAGTCGAGTCTGTCAGTTACATCATCCCCATTGTCGGAATACGCATACCCTGAGTAGGTCATGTCGTTTTGGAAAGCCCTTGCTTCGGCTTTTGTCTGTGTTCCGAGCACATAAACGTCTGTCAGGTTAGGCATCATTTGGAACGCCTGTGTCTCGATGTATTCCACACTTGGCGGAATCACGATCACCGAGATCAGTGTGTTGTCAAAAGCCTCTCTTCCAATTCTTTTCAGCGTATTCGGAAAACGTAAGGACGTAATGCCCGTATTGGCAAAAGCACGATAGCCGATAGTCTCAACCCCTTCGGGTATGACGATTTTAGTTAGTTTCCAGTCATTGGTGAAGGCACCGCCTTCAATAGCCTTGATTCCTTCGTGAAAATCTATCGATTCTAAATTCTCGCAATTTGCAAAAGCAGAAGCCTCGATGGTTTGGACGCCTGCTCCTATTACGAGGCGTGTCAACCGAGGCATTGCCTGAAAAGCCTGAGCACCGATGGTTACATTTGCATCTTTGCCATTGACGTTGTCAGGGATGGTTATTTCCTCAATAACAGTTGCATTTGAGGACGGTGACATGAGATTATCCGGAATGTTTTTTAGTGATTTGGAGAATGTGAAGCGTTTTAATTGACTGCTTAATAAATTAAGATATGTGTAATCGTTATCCGACATTAGGTCTGCATCACTCAGGTCGAGTGTTGTCATATTTTTGAATATGGTCTCAGAAGGTCTGTTGGAACCGCATAGGGCTATCATGTCTTCTGACGACAGGGCATAGCCGTTGCCTGTTACTATTTTAATTCTTTCTGCGGCCAATTGCCCTGATGAGAAATTGTTCTTGCTGAGGTCATATGCACCAAAAACCGTAATTTCAAGCGTTCCGTCACTCAATGTTTCCGTCACTGGGGAAGCCAAAATCGACATAGGAGTAAGGGAACAGAATAATAATTTAATAAATGTTCTTTTCATTTTGATTTTGCACTTTAATAATTTGCGGTGCAAAATTAAGAAAACCCCAAACAAGAGGATTAAACGTGTGGGGCTTTCTTTTGAACATGTAGGGAAATGCGCAGTATAATCATTTGTCTCAGCTGCGCACTTTTTCTTGTAGGTTGCTTATTTTTAGGTAGTTATTGGCGGATAGGTTGTGAACGCCGACGGAATAGTCTTATAGCTTCTCCTATCCAGAGCACGACACTCGTGCCGCAGATAATCATCACCCAATGGCGAAGGGAGAGAGGGGTGACGTTGAACATCTGACCACCGAAAGTGACGATGAGAATCTGACCGATCAGAATACAGCCGGCAATGAAATTAAAACCTTTACAGCCTTTCAGGCAAAGCGCACTCTGTCCGGTCTGGAAAGCGCGTGCATTGAACATGTTCCAGAACTGCAGCATCACGAACGTGGTGAAGAAAAGACTGAGGTCGTAGAGCGGCATGCCGCCTTTCTCCAAGTGCCAGAGCACAACCAGCAATAATGCCGTGAAGATGCCGCCCGTGATGAGGATGCTCCACCACATCGGATTGGAGATGATGAAAGCCTGACGAGAGCGGGGCTTGTCTTGCATTACGCGCTCCGTGGGGGGAAGTGAAGCCAGAGCCATGGCCGCGAAGGTATCCATGATGAGGTTCACCCAAAGCATCTGTGTGACGGTGAGCGGCGACTGTGTGCCGAGGAAGGCTCCGGCCAGTACTACCAGACAGGCACATACGTTGACGGTCATCTGGAAAAGGATGAAGCGCTGAATGTTTTGATAGAGTGAGCGGCCCCACATGACAGCTCGCCCGATGGATGCAAACGAGTTGTCGATGATTGTGATGTCGCTGGCTTCCTTGGCCACGGCGGTTCCATCGCCCATGGAAAGTCCTACGTGGGCGGCCTTGAGGGCAGGTGCATCGTTAGTGCCGTCACCGGTGACAGCCACCACTTCGCCTTTCTGCTGAAGGGCTTCCACCAGCCGTTTCTTATCCATAGGCCGTGCGCGGGCAATGATCTTCAGCGATTGCACGCGTTCGAGCAGTGCCTCGTCGGAAAGTGCGGCAAACTCCGTGCCGGTAATCATTGCATCGTCTGTATCTGAATCCGTCCAAAGACCTATCTGGCGTCCTATTTCGCGTGCTGTTCCCGGTGTGTCGCCAGTCACGATCTTTACGTGAATGCCTGCGTTAAGACATTCCCGAACAGCAGCGGGAACATCGGAGCGTACAGGGTCGCTGATAGCACAAAGGGCCATCAGGGAAGCACGCCCCCCTTGCAACTCCCCCGTGGCAGTAATACTCCCTCCCCCTTGGGTAAGTTGGAGAGGGATCTTTGCAAATGCCAGCGTGCGCATTGCCTTCTGCTGATATGAGACCAGCAGTTCATTGAACCGGTGCTTTTCGGCTTCTGTCATCGTGCAGAAACGTGCCACGATTTCGGGCGCACCTTTTATATATAATATATGTTTGCCTGGTGTAGCCTGCGACTCCACCAATGTGGTCATATATTTTGTTTCCGTGGAGAAAGGTTGCTGGTCGATTATGTTGACCTGATTGCGAAGGTCTTGATAATCAATGCCTTGATCGCGGAGCCAGAGCAGCAGTGCTCCCTCTGTAGGATTGCCTACAACAGAACCTTGAGGGTCGATTGCGGCAGTACTGTTCAGGGCGATGGCTTCGGCGAGAATGGGCAGTTCCGATTGTTGTTGTGATTCGTTGAAATACTGGATTTCTGCCACGCGCATCTGGTTCTGAGTGAGCGTTCCTGTCTTGTCGGTACAAATCACTGTGGCAGCACCCATGGTTTCGCAAGCATGCATGCGGCGCACCAGATTATTAGTCTTCAGCATTCGTCGCATACTGTAGGCCAATGAGAGCGTGACTGCCATGGGCAATCCCTCAGGAACGGCTACCACTATCAGCGTGACGGCAATCATGATGGATTGCAAAAGATAGGCGAGGAAAGGTGTCAGGTGTTGTGTAATGGGTGTCAGTGTATCTGCATTCTGCGACAGATAAACGATGATGCGCCCCACCACAATCAAGGCAGCAATGGCATAACTGGCCTTGGAAATAAGACCACCGAGGCGTTCCAGCTGTTCGTTGAGCGGTGTTTTCACGCTGTCGTCTATCTGTGCTGCCACGAATACCTTACCGTTTTCCGTCTGGTCGCCAACGGCAAACACGCGCATCACACCGTTTCCCTCCATCACTTTCGTTCCGCGCATGGCGTGGTTGGTGGGGAAAGTGGCGTCTTTGTCCTGTTCCTCTTCTCTGGTACTCTTCCGGCAGATAGGTTCTCCGGTCAGCGTGGATTCATCTATTTGCAGTTGGGTGGCTTCCAATAGTTCGCCATCGGCAGGAATCTCGCTGCCCGTGGTGAGTATCACGATGTCGTCCACCACGATATCGCGCTTGGGAACCATCTGGGAATGACCGTCACGGATTACCTGCACGGGTTCATCGTCGTTCACCTGATTGAGGATGGCAAACTCGCGGTCGGCCTTCACTTCGAAGATAAAGGCCAGTCCGGTAGCCAGCAGGATCGCGATGAAAATCCCAACGGGTTCAAAGAATACGGATGCATCCTGATGGAGCCCGTAGTATTCATAGAAAGAAATGCCAATGGAGAGAATGCCCGCTACCAGGAGGATCACAATGAGGGGATCGGAGAATTTTCCGAGAAATTTCTTCCAGAGCGGTTCCTTTTCAGGCGGTGTCAGCAAGTTTACACCATATTGCTGCCTGTTGAGCAGCACCTGCTCTTCGGTAAGACCAGTATATTGCTTTTTCATTCTTGTTTTGCAAATTTGCTGCAAAGGTACGAAATTATTCATAATTCATAATTGATAATTCGTAATTTGTTCGGGGCATATTGAAAATGTAATTGTTTTGTAATGAGGAGGGGTATAAAAAACTTGAGAAAGGAGCGACATCACGTCGGCCCTTTCTCATAATAACTTATTTATGAAACGATGAATAATTATGTATCTGTGCCTATGAATCTATATGTATTATTTCGGGTGCAAAGTTAAGAAAAAACATTGAATCCTCCAAATTTTTTGAACAATTTGATATTGTTTTCTTGTAAAAACTTACAAATCCGCATATGCATGCAGCTTTTTGTAGAAATCGTTGAAACTCAACGTTGTCTTGTCGCCAAGGATAATGAGCTTCATCCGGGCGCGTGTGATGGCGACGTTCATGCGGCGAAGATCGCGCAGGAAACCGATATCGCCCTTGGGATTGTTTCTGACCAGGGAAATCAAGATGATGTCGCGCTCCTGTCCTTGGAATCCGTCAACGGTGTTGATGGAAATCAGACTCCGGTAAGGTTTGAAGAAAGACTCCTTTTTCACCATTTGGCGCAGATACTGCACTTGGGCGCGATATGGCGAGATGACGCCTACGTCAATACGCTCCTCCAGGATACGCTGCTTGCCAATCTTCTCAAAGTAAAGTTCCAATACGGCCAGTGTGAGCAGGGCCTCCTGTTTGTTGATGCGTCCGAAAGATTCCCCGATAAACTCCTCCTTGGCGTCAATGCCTTCTGTGTCGATCCATTCTATAGGTTCGTCAAAGTCAAGTATGCCACGGTGTCTGACACTTTCGTCGCTGATGACCTTGCCGCCATAGAACCAATCTGATGAGAACTGCATAATCTTTTCGTTCATGCGATATTGCACTCTCAGTAGCGAAACGGCTTCGGGATGACTCTCCACGATACGTTCCATGAGTGTCTTGCCCAGTCCGCCTTTCAGGGCTGCAATACTTTTTACCGTTGGCGGTAACTGACAATGGTCGCCGGCGAAGATCACCCGAGAGGCTTTGCGGATAGGAATCCAGCATGCGGCTTCCAAAGCCTGAGCAGCCTCGTCGATAAACAATGTGCCGAACTTCATGCCTTGCAGCAGACGATTGGCTGATCCTACCAGCGTACAGGCAATGACTCGCGCCTCTCCGAAGAGTTCGCTGTTGATGCGTATCTCCAGTTCGGTGGCCCGTGCTTTCAGGCGTTCCACTTTCTGATGGTATTTGTCGTCACCGCGCTTGCGTTTGGCTCGTAGTTCGCGAAGCGCCTTGCGGATGGCCCATAGTTGCGGATAGTCGGGATGGGCTTCGAATCGTCTTTCAAATGTAAAGGACAGCATTTTGTCGTTCACGCGGGTCGGATTACCGATGCGTAGGACGGGAATGCCGCGGTCAACCAGTTTTTCGGAAATCCAATCGACAGCCATGTTCGACTGTGCGCATACCAGCACCTGACTCTCGCGCATCAGTGTTTCGTTGATGGCTTCCACGAGTGTGGTGGTCTTGCCGGTTCCGGGAGGGCCGTGGACAATCATCACGTCTTTGGCGCGAAGCACGCGGTTGACAGCTTCCTCCTGTGTCTTGTTGAGATAGGGGAAGGTGATGGACTGAAAGGAAAACGTTTGAGGCGTGATCTGTGTGTTGTAGAAAAGGTCGCGGAGGTAGGCAAGCCGATTGTTGTTGGCTTTCATCACGCGGTCGAGGGCGTCGAACATCATCTTGTAGCTGGTCTCGTCGAAAGAGAGTTGTACGCCCAGTCCTTCCGTATTCTGCAAATCGATGATGGGTGTATTGTCTGGGACGACAACGACCATGCGATCTCCATCCACATAGGAGACGGTTCCCGTGAAGGGGAAGTAATGGAGGGAGCCACCGGAGCTTCCGGAATTACCGGATACTCCTGACATTCCTTTAAAAAAGGCCACCGGACGGCCGAACTCGAAATTATGCTCTATGTCCTGATCTTGTGTGCGAAGGATTTCAATGGAAAGTTGGTTCAGTGAATTGTAATAGCTCTTGCCTGTCTTCACAGGCCACCATGCATCGCCCCGTTTCAACCGCCGTTGCATACCGATGGTCTCGGTAAGTTTTCGGAAAGCCTCTTTTTCTGCGGCATACTCCATTTGCAGCAGCATCTTCTGCTGCATCAGCGCTTGTATGGGGTTGAGGTTATTCAATTTAAAAATTAAGAGTTTAGAATTCGGAATTATGACTATCTCTCATACTATTTGCTCCCTCCCTCTAGGGAGGGCAGGGGGTGGGTCTTCTTTTACGGCATAGGCAACAGCCCTTCCCATTCAACATCCCATCCGGCAGGGAATCCGGGATTCTTTTCCTTGCATCCGTCCCATCCGGCGCACATCAAGGCTACGGCAGTCAGCAGCCCGCCGTTGCCAGGCAGATACAAGCGAAGACGCTGATCCTGATAATTATGGCCGCTCACCAGATAGGTGTTGGTGCGCTTGTCCATCAGCAAGGCATCAACGGCTTTCTGCTTGTCACCCAGACGGGCGGCACACATGGCAACCATCGGATAGTCCCATCCCCAGGTCTTGTCCCAGTTCCAGTCTTTCCAGATCCAGTTGAGTGTCTGTTGCATCATAGTCTTATCGAAGAGTCCTGTGTCTGGAATAATGCCGAAGGCACCAAGCACGGCAGGATGGTCGCTGATGTATTTGATATTCGTATAGGTGTCGGTGGCATTGGCAGCAGCCAGATACAGTCCGTCTTTATGCGCCAACGTGTCCATCTGCAGAGGATGGCCTGCCACTTTCAGGGCCCATTGCCAATAGGCCAGTTCGAAGGGCGGATCGATGGTTGTTTCTGCGGAAAGTGTTTCCTGCGCAGGAATGCAGCCGCGAAGAGCATGCGTAGTGGCTCCCTTGCGGGTGGATTGGCGGGCATAGTCGAGCATAAACTCGGCGGTTTCTTCTATCAATGGATGGAAACGTTCGGTATCCGTTCCTGCACGCCTGAGCAATTCCGTGAGATAGATGAGATGAGGCTGTTGCCAGATGAGGTAACTGCCGGTCTTGGAAGGAGCCTCTTCCGAACTGGGATCGGTCATCTTCATCCATCGGATACCCTGATAGCCTTGGCGTTGTGCAATCTTGCGGGCCATAGGTTCTGCGCGGAAATACCAGTCAAGTGAACGTTCCAGTAGTTCGGGGTGTCCCCAAAGGGCGAACTGTGCCTGATGCCACCAAATCATTTCCAGGTGATACTTGCCGAACCATGAATTATAGGTGAGGCCAGTTTCTTGCGGAGGCGTATTTCCGGCGCAGTTCACGGCCAGCAGGTATTGCGAGAGAACGACACGGCGCTCCAGTTCCTTGGCTCTTGCATCGCTACAGCGGCTGAAGTCCACGATACCACCTGACTGCCAGAAGTTGTGCCAATGTTGCTTGGTCTGTTCTATGGCCTCAGTACTGACGGGTGCCTCTATCTGTGGTATCTGCTCACTGTATTCGCACGAAAATGTCATTCCTGGCTGTTGGGGCATCAGCTTAAACTCGTTTTCGGCCGTACAGGCGAAAGTGGCAGAATTTTCCCATCGTATGGTGACGTAGTAGGTCGTGGCGTCTAGCGTACGTCTCAATACGACTGACGTGCTATCCTGCCTCACGATGTCTGTCTTGTTTTGTGCGTTTGGTGTCCAGTCGCAACCCGAATCGGTATGCTGCCCAGTAGGGTAGGGGAAGCGGAACTTCACGGCCAACGGCTTTTCGCTGTCGGTTATGTATCCGGAATAGACGATATCGCGCTCGGGATGCACCCAAGTGAATGTCGCATAGCCGTTGTTTCCATAACTGAAAGTACTTACCATGTGGCCTTCCCACAGGTCGAGTTCTTGTCCTTTCGGCTCAATGCGCACCGTATCGGTCGACGGAATGTCAAAGCCAATGGTGCCTAAATGCAGTCGGTGGGGATTGGCGCGCAGAAAGGCGGCAGCAGCCTTGCGGCGCTCGTCCTGGAATTTCTCGATGGAATACATCTTCTGGTCGAAGGCTTCCTCCGCACGGAAGTTCTGGGTGTTCGGGAATGAGTGCCATCCCCAGTCGCTCATCGTGCCCAATGGAACACCGCTTTCGTAGTATTCGGGGAAAGTCTGCAGACCTGTGGCATCTACGGTAAAGGCAAATCCGCCGTTGCCTACGGTGAGCGAAGACAGCTTGTCGAGTTTATTTACGATTGGATTGTTGCGACGTACGACCGTTTGGCGGTCTATTTTTGCACTTGTCGAAAGGCAAAGTGCGAGCAGCAGAAAAGTTGTGATAGTCTGTTTCATGATGTGATCATTTGTCTGCAAAGGTAGTGTAAAATTTCGATTGAGCGAAGAGAAAGCAAATTTATTTGCTCTCTTGAGCGTGAGAAATTTATCAAAATGAATGGAAAAACAAAATTTTATTTTGTTTTTCCTGAATGCAGCCTACCTTCATGGCTCGAAGAGACATAAAGTTACGAAAATTTCAAATAAACGAGCAAAAGAATGGACAATCTTTTGCACTTCTCTCGTTTTTTAGTATATTTGTCCACAAAACAAGAAGTATGATAAAAATCCTTTTCATATCTCTATTTACTCTTCTGGGTCTGTTGCCAATACAGGCACAGAAACGTGTGGGTGATTTTATCGAATCTACTTCCTATAATGATGATAAGCGCGGAACGGTGCGTGAACTGCAATATGTGCCTGAATATGACGTGGTGGTCTGCAAGAACGGCAACAACCGTTATACACGTGCACTCTATGGCGGAACGTCCGCTTACCGCTTGGAAACCAGCGACCGCCCCGTTTTTGCCTTGTTTCAAAACTCCCGAAACTGTAGGAACGTGAGTTTCCGCCTTACTTATAAGGGGCATACCTTGGCACTTGACAGCACAACCCGTTGCGAAGCACGCTATGCCCGCGGACAACGGTGGTATCGTCTGGAGGATAAGAGTTGGGGAGGAGCCAGTCTTTTGCTGGATGTCTGCTGTCTGGTGGATGCCGACCGTGCTGCCTGGCATTTCTATACCGTGGGATTCCATGAGATGCCTGAACTGGAGGCTGTGGTGACGGGTGTGCGCGAAAAGCGGCTGCACCGTAATGGTGACATCGGTGCCGATAAGCCGGGATGCCTGGAAAGTGACGGTGAAGTGCTGCAACGCCTGAAGGTAACGTGGGAGAAACCGGGATTTGCCCAGGTGATGTCGGATAGCCTTCGATTGGAAAATGTGGACTGGCCTACATTCTGCCGACGTATGAAAGCCACGGAAGACCGTATAGAAAACTACAATCAGCAGGTATGGTTCCATACGCCCGATCCATTCTTCAACCCCCTTGGTGCTGCCATCGTGGCTGCTGCCGATGGGGCTTGGGACGGAGAGACTTGGCTTCATGGTGCCGTAGGCTGGCGGATGCCGTTGGCAGGCTGGCGTGCCGGCTATCTGGCCGATGTGCTGGGATGGCCGGATCGTGCCCGAAGTCATTTTGATGCCTATGCTGCCAGTCAGGTTGTCAATGTGCCGCCAACGATACCGCATCCTTCACAAGATTCTGTCCTGAACTTGGCAAGGGCAGAGAAGAAATGGGGTACGCAGATGTACAGCAATGGTTATATCTGCCGCAATCCCAACCGCAACGACCAGATGCACCACTACGACATGAATCTGAACTACATCGACGAACTGATGTGGCACTTCGAGTATGATGCCGATACTGCCTATATGCGGAAGATGTGGCCTGTCATTACGCGCCATCTGGAATGGGAAAAGCGTAATTACGACCCGGACGACGACGGCCTTTACGATGCCTATTGCTGCATCTGGGCCAGTGATGCGCTGTATTATAACGGTGGCGCCGTGACTCATTCTTCGGCCTATAACTATCGTGCCAATCTGATTGCTTCCAAGATAGCCCGTCTCATCGGGGAGGATGGAAGCCGATATCAAGCCGAAGCTGACAAGATATTAAAGGCGATGAACAGCCGTCTGTGGTTGAAAGGAAAGAACCATTGGGCGGAATATCAGGATATGATGGGGCTGAAACGGGTACATGAGGATGCCGCCCTATGGAGCATCTATACGCCTATTGACTGTGGAGCCTGTACCGATCAGCAGGCCTATCAGGCTACGCAATACGTGGATTCGTTTATTCCGCGCTTGCCGTTGCGCTTCAACATTCCCCAGAAGTATGGTACGCAGGTTGGCATGCAGTCCATATCCCCCACGGAACAGCAATTCTCTTTGGTTAGCACGAGCGACTGGATGCCCTATTCATGGAGCATCAACAATGTGGCTACGGCCGAAGTGATGAACATGTCATTGGCTTACTTCAAGGCCGGACGTCCACGCGAGGGATTCCAATTGCTCAAGGCAAACGTTCTCGACCAGATGTACCTTGGCAGCAGTCCTGCCAATTTTGGGCAGGTCAGTTTCCTTGATGCCGCCCGTGGCGAGTGCTACCGAGACTTCTCCGACTGTACTGGAACTGCCGCCCGTGCCCTCATACAGGGACTTTTCGGCATTGTCCCCCATGCACTCGATTCGGTGTGCATCATCCGCCCAGGCTTCCCTTTGGAATGGGAGCATGCTTCCATCCATACGTCCTATCTCACCTACACCTATCGGCGTGAGGCCGGAGAGGATGTCTATGAGGTGGAACAGCATTTCCGCCAACCCTTGAAAATCATTCTTCGACTGAATCTGGGCAACGGACAGTATATCGACCATGTGGGTACCATGCAGCAGCATCAGGAGTTCCGTATGCCAGCAGCCATTCTTGAGGAATATGGCTATGAATCGGCCTATGCTTCGCAGGGACTCAAACATGACATCGGAAAACTCGTGGCCAGGGACTACAAGTATGAGCCCACTCCGTTGCATTGTCCTTATACTGCTTCTCAATTAGGTCTCGACGAACCTTCAGATGGCAGGACGGCCGAGCGCTATCCCGTTGACATTCATAAGCGTTTCAACGCCAGTGTCGCTGATATCTTCAAGCAGCAATACCTCTCGCCGCGTCCCCAAGTCACTACTTTGCAGATTCCCACGCAAGGGGTAGGCGAGTGGTGTCATCCCCAGCTGTGTCCGGAAATCAACGACAGCGTTTTGCGCACCAAAGTCAGCAGCGGTCGCTATCATGTGGCAGGCGTTCCGTTCCTCACGCCATCCAAGGGTGAGAACATTGCCTACACATCTCTGTGGGACAACTACCCACAGGAAATCGATTTCAAGCTGAAAGGGAAGTATCGTTATGCCTATTTGCTCTTGGCCGGTAGTACCAACCATATGCAGACGCGTATTGACAATGCCGTGGTGATAGTTACCTATAAGGATCATACCACGGATACGCTTCACCTTATTCCGCCCTTCAACTGGTGTCCTATTGAACAGGACTACTACGTGGATAAGGAAGCTTTTAAAACCATACAGCCGCGTCCTTACCGGCTTTGCCTGGGCACTGGACAGGTGAGTCGTGACCTCGGCAAGACCTTGGGTATCAAAGGTGTATATGGCCGTGAAATTCCCGGAGGTGCCGCACAGATGTTGAAGATGCCTCTCAATCCGCTGAAGAAGCTCAAGTCGCTCACACTCCAGACACTTTCAAATGACGTCGTTGTAGGATTGATGGCCGTAACCTTGGAGAAATAAAAAGAAATAACTACCTTTACGCCACTTTGTGTCGTAAAGGTAGGCTGCATTCAGGAAAAATCAAAATTTATTTTGTTTTTCCACTCGTTTGCACTACCTTTGCAACCGCAATGGCAAAAAAGCAGATATTACTCATCAATGACCTGGCAGGCTATGGCAAGGTGGCCACGGCAGCCATGCTTCCCATATTGAGTTATATGGGCTATCCGGTCTATAACATGCCCACGGCTCTGGTTTCCAATACGCTGGACTACGGAAAGTTCAATATCATGGAGACCACCGACTATATGCAGGGTGTCTTTCCGGTTTGGAAAGAATTGGGCTTCACTTTCGATGCCATCGCCACAGGCTTTATCTGTTCTGAGAGACAAGCCAAGATGGTGGTCGATTACTGTAGGGAACAGGCGGAGCGAGGCACGCTCATCTTCGTGGATCCCATCATGGGCGACGAAGGAAAGCTCTACAATGGCGTGACGGAAGACCGCGTGGAATGTATGCGTGAGATGATCAGCGTGGCTCATCTCATCTTTCCCAATTATACCGAAGCCGCCTATCTCACCCGTACCCCTTATCAGCCACAGGGTGTCACCTATCGTGAAGCCCGCGAGCTGCTCGATCGTCTTCGTCGGATGGGTACTCGTTCGGCGCTTATTACCAGCATTCTGGTGGATGGTCATCCCTCGGTGGTAGGTTACAACCATTATACTGGTCGCTATTTCCTGCTCCCATACGAGGAAATTCCCGTTCATTTCCCCGGCACGGGTGACATGTTCTCCGCCATTCTCATCGGCCATTTGCTGAAAGGCAAGCCCCTGAAGGCAAGCACGCGCGAAGCCATGGATGCCCTCTATCGGCTCATTGATGTAAACAAAGACAACGAAGACAAGAACCGCGGCATCCCCGTGGAGCAGTGGCTCAGACTGCTCTAAAAATCGGGAGCTTTCTCAAACTCCATTTTTTCACCCGTCAACGGATGGGTGAAAGAAAGGTATTCGGCATGAAGATAAAGGCGGTCGGAATGGAATCCGTAGAGGTCATCGCCCACTATTGGCATACCCAAGCCGTCGCGGTGGGCACAATGTACACGCAGCTGGTGGGTGCGGCCCGTATGGGGCGTGAGCAATACGCGGTAATATGGTCCTTCTTGACCAATAAATTCATATTCGGTCACTGCAGGTTTCCCTTCTTCGTAGTCAACAACTTGACGGGGACGATCCAAATAGTCGGGGGCGAGAGGTAAGGAGATTAAACCCTGAGAGACCCACCCCTGCCCTCCCTGTTTAGGGAGGGAGTTTTTATCTGCTTCAGAGGTAATAGCTCCCTCCCTAAAGGGAGGGCAGGGGGAGGGTCTGGTGGGCTTTGGTTTTTGCACCATTGCCACATAGCGTTTCTTCACTTCGCGGTTTTCGAACTGCCGTTGCAGTTGTTTATAGGCAAATTCGGTCTTGGCCACCACCATCACTCCGCTGGTGGCTTGGTCGAGCCGATGAACCATCATGGGGCCTGTAGCCTTTGGGAAACGCTGCCGCATAATGTCGTAGAGTGATATTTCTCCTGTATTGCCTGGAACGGAAAGCAGTCCTTCGGGTTTCACCACCACCGCAATTTGGTCATCGACGTATAGGGTTTGAACGTAAAAAAGACTCTCCCCCTTACCCCTCCTTATAGGGTGGGGAGAGCCCCCCCCCAGCCCTCCTTGTTTAGGGCGGGAGTTTTTATCCACTTCAGAGGTTGCCAAATCTCCCTCCCTTTGGGGGGGATTGAGGGTGAGTAGTTGCCACGTCAGTATCGGCTTACATTTCCCATTGCAGGCGGGATAGAACTGGAAATGGTGGCGGATTTCGCGCTTCGGACTCTCGCCCCACCAGAATTCGGCAACGGCCAGCGGCTTGAGTCCGTGCTGGAAAGCATATTGGAATAATTTGGGCGCACAGCATTCGCCCGTGCCGCCAGGCGGCAGCGGAAACTTGCGCAATAACTTCGGCGAATTATGGTAATCGCGCCAGATATCCACCACGTTGCGCACCTCTCCCTTAAAATTAATAAGGTTGTATTGTTCGAAAAGCCAGAGCAGCAGGTCGTTTGACATCTGCTTGCGTTGGTGTTTGAGGGCAAGTAAAGGAGACCCACCCCAGCCCTCCCTGTTTAGGGAGGGAGTTGTATTTGGGGATTCGAGAGATTTAATTTGTGCCTGTAACGCTTCAATCTCTTTATTTAAGGCAGAGATTTTTGCCTCTTCCTGCTTGTAATGTCCGTCGGGTTGCTGCGCATCGAAAATAGGAGGCACAAACCAATCCCAGTCGTTGCGGCCTGCCAACAAGCCGGCGTAGGCAGCGAGGAAGCCAAGACCCTCCGTTGTTTCAACCACCAGCACTCCAAACATTTCCCCTTTCTCTGCATCCTCCAGTAGTTCCTCGTGCGCATGAACATATTTTTTTAATTCCTCTGCGGCCAACAGACACAGGGGATGCGGCTCATAGCAGAACGGATTGTTTAGCTGTGAGGGTGGCTCAATGTCGGTGTGCAATGGATGGATTCGCGGATTCATAGATGCAAAGATACAAAATGTTTATAAAAGACAGGCGAAAAATGTGGTAGAATTAATAAAGAAGCCGCATCTTGAACAGGTGCGGCTTCTTCTATGGGAAGTAATGGATTACTTCAGCTTCTTGTAACCATAGACAGCGGTATCGCCGAGCTCTTCCTCGATGCGGATGAGCTGGTTGTACTTGGCCATACGATCGGTGCGGCTCATAGAACCGGTCTTGATCTGACCACTGTTGGTAGCCACGGCGATGTCGGCGATGGTGGCATCCTCAGTCTCACCAGAGCGGTGTGAGGTAACGGTGGTGTAGCCATGACGGTGAGCCATCTCGATAGCCTCGAGGGTCTCGGTGAGCGAACCAATCTGGTTAACCTTGATCAGGATAGAGTTACCGGCACCCATCTCGATACCCTTCTGCAGGAACTTGGTGTTGGTAACGAACAGGTCGTCGCCTACCAGCTGGCAGCGGTCGCCGATAGCAGCGGTCAGCTTCACCCAGTTGTCCCAGTCGTTCTCGTCGAGACCGTCCTCGATAGAGTCGATTGGGAAGTCGGTGATGAGCTTCTCGAGGAACTTGATCTGCTCGTCGGCAGAGAGCTTCTTGCCGTTAGGATCCTTCTTCTTGCCGTTCTTCAGCTGGCTGTAGTCGTACCACCAATTGCCGTCGGCATCCTGAGTAGCGAACTCAGAAGCGGCGCAGTCCATAGCAATCTTCACGTCCTTGCCCGGCTCGTAACCAGCAGCCTTGATGGCATCGCAGATAATCTGCAGAGCGTCCTCGATGCCGTCCAGTGCGGGAGCGAAACCACCCTCATCACCTACAGCGGTAGAGAGGCCACGGGCCTTCAGCAGCTTGGCGAGGTTGTGGAACACCTCAGCACCCATGCGGATAGACTCCTTGATAGAAGGAGCGCTTACCGGACGGATCATGAACTCCTGGAATGCGATAGGAGCATCAGAGTGTGCACCGCCATTGATGATGTTCATCATAGGAACGGGCATCGTATAAGAGTTGCAACCACCGATGTAGCGGTAGAGAGGCAGACCCAGGGCGTTGGCAGCAGCCTTGGCAGCAGCCAGCGATACGCCGAGGATAGCGTTGGCACCGAGCTTGCTCTTGGTGGGAGTTCCGTCGAGAGCCAGCATCTTATAGTCGAGTGCGCGCTGATCGAACACGCAATCACCCTGAAGTGCGGGAGCGATGATTGTGTTCACGTTCTCCACAGCCTTCAGCGTACCCTTGCCCAGATAACGGTTCTTGTCACCGTCGCGGAGCTCGAGGGCTTCGTTCTCACCGGTAGAAGCACCAGAAGGAACGGCAGCGCGGCCCATTACACCATTTTCCAACACTACGTCAACCTCAACGGTGGGGTTACCACGAGAGTCGAGGATTTCTCTTGCATGAATTTTCTGAATCTTCATAATTTCTTTAAGTTTATGAGTATATGAGTTTATAAGTTTCTCAGTCTGTGAGTTTTGGACTTACAATCTTTTCTTCGTGCAAAGATAAAAAGAAAAAGGCAATAACGCGAGCGTTGCCTTTTTCTCTTAATCTTTTTTAATATTATTGAGGGATGATTGGAATGCTGGGGTTACAATTCTGCCCGTATCCTTGACTTCCATGTACACATCAGCATGGGGACAAACTAATTTAGTTTGTAGTTCGTCTGAAGTCTGGAAGCATTCCTTCTGAAGTCTGGAAACGGAACAAACTAATTTACTTTGTTCCAGAGCCAGCCATCAGGTCCATTGGAGCCAGACTTAGGCTTTCACGGCCATACACTCCATTTCAATCAGCCAGCCTGGGCGGCAGACGGGTGCAAGAAGGAAGACGACGGGCTTCTGGGGGAAGCATTCCTCGTAGATGTCGCGTACGACGGCATAGTCGGCCGTGTCGCGCAGATAGACGATCATGGGTGCCACGTCGGCATAAGTGGCTCCGGCTTCTGAGAGCAGGGCCTGCACGTTCTCCAGCATGCGGTCGGTCTGGCGGCGGATGTCGTGTTCGTGCATCACCTGTCCTTGATTGTTGATACTGGCAGTACCGGAGATAAAGATGTGGCGACGGTCGGAATGGTCGATATAAGTGCCGCGCTCGAAACTCACGCCGTATTCGCTCGTGCGGTTCAGATGGTCGGCAGCATGCAGATAATGAATCTGGCTGGGCTCGATGCCGCGGATGGCATAGGCATCCATCTGGACAAAAATGCGGGGATCGGCCTGACGGCCGGCAATGCCGGTTGAGGCAATGAAATGGTCGGTAAGGCCATGCTGGGCAAACACTTCGTTGCGGGCGCGAACCATTCCCTTGTAGCGGTTATCCACGTCGTTGATGAAAAGCCATGTTCGGATGCAGTTGTCGGCTAGCGTGCAATGCTCTCTTTCGAGTTCGTTTACATATTGGTCGAAAATGGTGAGGGCCTGTGCGTGGGAGTCTTCGCCCTCTGCGTGCATGTTGGAAAGCCATAGATGATGGAGTCCGTCCCAGTCGTATTCCGTGCGGTTGTCGCCTGTGGTGATCTCGATGTCGGATAAGAGATACACCCAGAGGGCAATCTTCGTGCCGTCGAGCGGGGGCTGCTGGATGATGGATACGGCTCCTTTCTCCTTGATGAAGAGTGCCTGATTGGTGGCATCGCTCACAAAATAGCGCTTCATCACGGGCTGGGCATTGCCCAAGTGCTCTTGCTGTACAAGCACGGCAGCCGTTCTCACGGCGAGATATTGCTCCTGGAAGGTGTCCAAGGGATTGGTAGCATGTATCATGACATGGTATTCCCTTTTGCCGGTCTTGGAGCAGAATTCGAAAATCTCTGCGGTGGCTCCGTTGTAGTTGATAATAGGCATGCTTGTATTCTTTTTCTTTTCAGGGTGCAAAGTTACGCTTTTTATTTCATTTGCGCAAATCTTATGCGTAAGAATGCATGCCGCCGAGGAAATAGTTCACGCCGAAATAGGTCATCAGGATCGTAAGGAAAGCCAGCACCATGTAGAGGTGGTAGTGGCGCGGGTTGCGTAGCCAGGGTATGCTTTGCTGATGCACGGGCACGGCATAGACCATGAACGTGATGAGTGCCCAGGTTTCCTTGGGATCCCAGCTCCAATAGGTGCCCCACGAGACATTGGCCCAGATGGCTCCGATGAAGATGCCGAGCCCCATGCAGGTGAGGGCGGGATAGAGGAAGAGCTGGCTCATTAAGAATGAAGAGTGAAGAACCCCCTCTGAACCTCCCCGAGGGGAGGCATCCTTTTCTTTCGGGAAAGTTAGAGAATGGCCTGTAATCAATCCCCAGATGCCTGTGAGGAAGGTGATGCTCAGCAGGGCGTAGGCCATCATAATGACGCTGACGTGGATAGTGAGCAGCGGAGATGAGAGCACGGGCATGAGATGGCCGATCTGCGGATCCATTTGCGAGATGTGGCTCACCAACAGGAAAAAGCCAGAGAGCAACAGTCCGAAAGTGAGGATGACCGGGAAACGGCGGTACATAAACAGGGCGGTGAGCATCACGAACCATGCCATGGTGAGCATGGTCTCATAGCCGTTCGACATGGGAATGGTGCCGGAAATGATCCATCGCAAGGCCATGGCGAAAGTCAGCGCCAGGAATGAGGCGGCCAGAACGGCCAGTCCGATGCGTTGCATCCATCTCTTGCGGATGAGCGTGAGGAAGGCCATCGTGAGGCACACCATAAAGAGGATGGTGGCAAACGGCACTTTGTTGTAGGCGTGTTCTGCCCAAGTCTGCGTCTTGGTAGGTAGCGAAGCGGTTCCGTAGCGCTGCTGATACTGCCGCATCTTGGCGAGCATCTGGTCCATCTGGTTCCATTGTCCGTCGAGTGCATATTGATAGAGCAGCGAGAAGGCATCCTGGATATACTTCTTCCGGCCTGAATCCATTCCGTCGGGCAATTCGTCGGTAGGCGAATACCAAGTGACGGGTGCCAGATGCTGGGCTTCGGCCGATGGTGCGGGGAATATCTTGAGGGGCTTTCCCTGACGCAGTTCAACGAGCATCATCAGCTTGTCGTCAACCTTCATCACATCCTGGTGGAACTTGTCGCGGTTGCCCTGAGCGGCTTCCTGTACGTATGGCCCCAGGATATAGCCTCCCATTTCCTCATTGAAGAAAGAGGAGAAAGAGCAACGGTCGGGCAGTTGGAGTGTAGTCTTCAGCGGCCCGCCCTTCATCTTGATGACGGGTTGCTTCTCCCATTCGTCGCCGAAGAAGATGAAGTTGGCCAGCAGCTGTTCGGCCGTGTATCGGTTGCCGTCGGCATCTTTGAAGTAACGTTTGCCGGTGAGTTTCTTGGTGAAGTCGAGGGCAAAGGTCTGCAGGGGGCAGATGCGGTCGTTGTAGTTGATGTAGAGTTCTCCCAGGCGGCTGGCCGTCTCCTTGGGGATGGTGGTGGCTGCCATGGAATGGCCGCATACGGAGCAGACGGTTAGCAACAGAATTGCTGCCCGTCCTCCTTTGGCGGAGGCTGAGGGGAGATTTCTCAGAATCTGGCGGTATTGCCCCTTTGGGTCAAAGAGCATCCAGATGAGGGCAATGAAGAGCAGGGCATAGCCCGTATAGGTGACGGGAATGCCCCAAGAGTCGCTGTTCACAGCCAGGATACTGCCCTGCATGTCGGGGTCATAGCTGCTTTGATAGAACCGGTATCCCTGATAGGAGAGAATCTTGTTCATGGAGATCGTGGCATTGCTCTCCTGGCTTTGTGTAGATGGTGATCCGGCTTGTTTCGGGAGGGGCAGGATGGTAACCTTTGTGACGTAGTCGGCATGGGCCATCGTGCCTTCGTGATATTTCACTTCAAAGTCCTTGAGGGCGATGCGGAAGGGCAGGGAGTGCATCTTGATACCCTTTCCTTCCTGTACCAGATAGGTATTGGCGCTTTCGCCCTTGCGCAGATGGAGCATGCCCTGACGGGAGGTGAGATGTGTGAGCAAGGCACCGGCCAGAATGACGATGAAGGAGAGGTGGAGCACCACGGCGAAGACTTTCCTCACACGCTGTTTCAGAAACCATACGATGGCGGCTGCTGCCAGCAGGGCCCATAGCACGGAGAACCACCATGAGCCGTACCAATACTCGCCTACATAGGCCGTGCCCTTGTATTTTTCAACAATAGTTGCAGCGGCCATCACCACGATGACCGCTACATATAGGAATATGAGGATTGTCTTCAGATGCTTCATCTTATCGCTCGTTTTGTCATATAAACGGAAAAATCAAAACTATATTGCGCGGAGGAATTTCACCACGGCGTCACGGTCGCTCTTTCCGAGTTTGTAGAATTTCATGGCCGACTCGTAGGCATGGCTCTTCTTGGAGTAAGCATGCCACATGATGGCCTCCACCTCGTTGCGGGCGCGATAGTCGTGCAGACGGTCTTCGGCACCGGTGAGTTGCAGGCTCAGTCCGCGTCCCCAAAGCGGAGTGGTGCGGCACCAGCCTGTGCGGATGTCGTTCTTCATGAAGAGCTTGTGCTGTACCATGTCGGTATAGGGCCAGATGGTCTGGTTGGCAAACTTCGGCAGACATTCGCTTACGGGGATTCTTGCACTCTGGGCGTAGGCTTTCGAAGCGGCATCTACCCAGTAGTCGTCAGCTCCAGTCTTCCAAGAAGGACGATGGCAGTACTGGCAGCCTATCTGCATGAAGAGTTGCTTGCCCTTCTTCACCTCAGCGTCGTCGAGATTACGGGCGGCGGGTACGGCCAGACCGCGGTGCCATACCATGAACTGGTAGAACTGCTTGTCTGACATCTCTTCTTCACCATTGTAGGGCGCGCCTTTCAAGAAAGCACTCTCAAACTTGTCCTTTCCGGCTATTGACGAAATGCTCAGCAGGTCGTTCACCTTTTCGGCAATGCCCTCCTTCGTGCTGGCATAGTAGGGATGGAGCAGACTGCTCTCGTCGGCACCGTGCTTTGAGATATAGTCGATGACCTCGCTGTCTTCGCTCATGGCCTTTGCCCAATGAGGTGTGGTGTAGAACCAATGGCGGTCTGAACGGGTCACGTTGGTGATGTTCCAGATAGCATTGGCTCCAGCTCCGTCTTGCAGCGTGCCACGTGTCATGGCGTAGGTGAAGCGCTTCACCGGACCATGAGAGCCGCGATGCTTACCCGTGTCGTTATAGCCTGCGCTGTAGTAGGCTGAAGGAGTAAATGTGTTGCTGGAAGCATCCCACATGGCGGGATTCAGATCGACACCGGCCTTGGCTTCGCTGCGCCATTGTGCTTCCATGTCCTCGTCGGTGATGGCATCGAGCAGTCCTGTGCCATAGATGCCGATGGTTCCTTCGAGGCGTACCTCATAGTTGTCGGGTCTTGGGCTTGTGTTGAAGGCTGCCTGCGGAATGGTCACTTCGGGATAAATGAGTTCGAAGGTCTCGCCGTCGGCAAACTTCCATTTGCCATTGCCGGCAGAGGCAATCTCGTCGGTCTCCATCTCGGTGACGGTCTTCCAGTCAATCTTGATCTGGTTCTCGTCGATAGGAGCCTTGAAGGGCGACATGGCAGCCGTCTGCGGCATTCCCGTCACGTGTGAGATATACGAGTTGGCACCATAGTTGACGGTCTCGCCTTTGACGTTGAGTTCTGTTCCTGATGTCGGGTGATAGATAACGAGCAAGTAGCCGTTTCCGATGGTGTTGGTACGGTAGTCCGTCTGGCGCTTGCCATGACCGTAGGAAGGATGGCAGGCAATACAGCTGTTGCGCAGCCATGCTGGTCCGAGTCCTTTACGGGGAGCCTGTTCGAAGGTGTAGAGGTGCTCAAAGAAGTCCTCTCCCGTGGTGAAGTCGGCCAGTCCGTTTCCGCCGGGAATGAGATCCACGGCCGGTGCATCGGCTGAATAGCTGGCCTTCTCGGTAGTTCCCAGTTGTCCGCCAGGATACCATTCTTCGGCAGAGAACACATCATTGGCCTTTCCGAAGACGTCTTCGGCAGGCGTCAACTCTCCCAGTCCCTGATTGTCGTTGCTGTCGGAGCAGGCCGTCAGCAAGGGGAATGCCATTGAAGTGGCAACAGACAGAATGAGTAGTCTTCTGAAATTCATCATATTTGTAATGTTTTTGTAATGTTATTGACGTTCTTCTTTTTAAGCGGCTAAAGCGTCTCACCGTTTTTTGCGGTGAGGCGCTTGGCTTATTCTTATCTTGTGGAGTGTTGGAGGATGCTTCCTCTATTCCCAGTCTTCATCGTCTTCGAAGGCGATGTTCCATATCGTGCAGCAGTACTTCACGAAAGGTGAGGGCATATTGCTGATGGCCGTGATGGCATTCACATAACCGTTCTCAACGGCGTTGTTGATGTTTGCTTTGTTTACGCTGGCAAAGAACGTATGGAAGCTGTATGTGTTAGCCGTCTTGTCGGTAGAGCCGAGCCAGATATTGCGGATGGAGCGGATGTTGTCGCGGAAGTCGGAGATGGAGTTGTAGCTGTAGGGTGACTCCACATACGACACGTCGCCATTGGCAAACGGATTGGCTATCTTTGCCGTCCCTACCTCATTGCTGATGCCTACACATGAACCTTCATCGTCGGAGAGTACCTGGGCGATGGCAGCCTTCAGCGTAGCGAAGGTGCTCTTGCCTCCGCTTACACCGGCTTTCTTCAGGTTGTCACCGAAAGAAAGACCATTGGTAGTGGTGTATTTGAGTCCGGCAGCCTTCACCACGGCCAGACGGCTGGCATTGGCACCGCCATCCCATGCCACTTGCAACTGGAAGGTGCGGTTCTTCAGCAATGTGCAGATGGTCTGTGCATAGGTCAGTTCCTGTGCACCGGTGATGTTCTCGAAGTTCTTGTAGGTGTCTTTGCCTTGGAACTCAGCAACCTTACGGGGCTTACCGTCGCGGAAGAGGATGAACTCCAGCGCGTGGAAGCCGAGGATGGTGGCATCATCGAGCATCTCGTTGTTCATGCCGTTGTTGAAGTAGTTCAGTAAGAGCGTGCGGTTGAGAGGCCATGAGTCGATGGTGGGGTCAACATCGAAGTCGGAGGCGGCACCCATCAGGAAAGCCTCGGAGCGCTCCCAGTACTGGCGCGCTGCCTTGAATTCCTCGCAGGCGGTGTTGATCTGTGCCTGTGTAATGGTGTTGGCAGTCAGTCCGTTAAGGGTTTTCTCCAGGGCCTCGGTGTTGTCGGCCAGACTGGTGTATGTGGGAACAATCACTTTGTCCACGATGTTCTCAAGGACCTTGTAGAGATAAGCTTCCTGTTCTGAAGAAAGCGTGGAGGTGGCAATAGCCTGATTGGCAGCAGTCAGTTCGTTGACGAGTGTAGCGCAGTTGTCGATGGCTGCCTGGCCAAGGGTTTTGTCTTGGTAGTTTCCGGTGTTGGCTGAATAGTTGTCCTGGTCAACAACCGGTGTGGTGTTTACGATGTTGAAACCGTCTTCGCCCTTGTTGTCATCGTCGTCGCTGCTGCAAGCAGTAAAACTCATGCTCAGCGTGCTGGCGGCAGCGAAGAGCATTGCATACTTAAGTAGATTCTTCATTTTTGTTTATGTTTTAAATTGTTGATGTATATGCTTCTTTTTTACATGGACTTCTTCAAGTCATTGAGCTGGCGCTGCAGGTCGTTGATGCGCTTGTTCAGCCGGTTGATGTCCGCATCATTGGCATTTGCCCTTTTGTGACCGAGGTCGAACCAACCCTCGTAGGCCACACCGATGTTGACCGCAGGCTCATTGTCGTAGAGGCTCTTCAGGAACCGATGGCTGTATTCGGCCTTGATGGCTATCTGCCTGATGGGGTGGTAGTTCACACCCAAGGCCATGCGCTTCACTTCCGTGAAATCGTATGGAGTGTTGTTGGTGTTCGAGGCGTATGGGTTGTACTGTTCATAGCGGCCGAATACGTACAACTGCTGGTTGTTGGCTCTCAGGCTTTCAATCTGTGAGAACACGTCGTAGCCAGCCTCGATGCCAATGGCATAGGCATTGCCTGAAACGAAGGCGGAATGCTTGAAGGGAGACTTGGAGTTCAGGCGGTTATACATGTATTTCAGCTGTGCCGCATCACTCAGGTAGCCATAGTCTGCCTGACCGCGCACAATCCAGTTGTAGCCTTTGTAGGTGAAGTCAATTGATCCGATGACTACCTTTCCTTTATATGTGGCACTGGCTCCGTTCTTCTCTGCGGGGTAGGTGTTGCCGATGGTATGGCCGTAGTAACCGCTCAGACCGATGCGCAAGCCGGGCACCGAATAGTTGTCAATACGCAAGGCTCCGCCGTACTTGTTGGCAACGTCGAACTCCAGTGGTGACTTTGGTCCACGGTGAATCCATCCCGTATTGGTGAAGTTGTCGGCATTCAGACCTGCCAGGAACTGTGCCTCGTAGCGCCAGTCACCATAACGGCCCCAGAAGGAGGCTCCCGTCTGATGCCAGGTGGAAGGCATGATGATATCCTCGCCTTCGGGACGATAGACGGTGAAGAAGTTCAGCGGCTCATGATAGGCGTTGTTCAGTCCTACAGGCACCACGATGTGTCCCATCTTCAGGTTGGCCCATGAAGCGAATGACTTCTGAATCCAGAACTGTTCCAGTTCCACTTCGCCGCCTTTCTCGGTCTCCTGTTCCCATTCGCCGCCTTCTTCGTCTTCTTTCTCGTAGGCGATGCCGGTGCCACCGTGCTCAAACTCAATCTCGGTGCCGAACGACCAGCCTTTTCCGAAGTCATAGCCCAGATAGATTACGGCATGGGGAATGTCGAAACGTACATGCGAAGGATCGTTCTTGTGTTCTTCAGGCTGGCTGTAGCGGCTTACGTGGTCACTATAGAAATTGCGGCCATAGTTTATCTCGCCGTAGCCTCCTATGCTCAGGCGGCTTTTGGCGTCCCTGTTTTGGAGTACGGAGTCGGAAGCTACTACTTGTGCATTGACGGCAGTAACACAAAAGATGCTTAATGCTGTGGTTGCGAATATCTTTAAATATCTGTTCATCATGAATGAAATCTTTATCCTTGCCTTTTGGCTTCTATAGATTAAAACTGGTTTGTAAACTCGGTGGCAAAGGTATCGACTTCCAAGAAAACCTGCAATACTTAAAAATTGGTAAATTTAACAAATAAAGAATGTGTGCAATACCAAATAATTGGTAATTGCACACACACGATGATGAATAGATTATTGGGTATTGATGTTTAGTTGCCGTCGGGCTTTGTTGCGTCGGCACGTCTTGTGAAGGTCCATTTGAAGTCCTGCCAGGAGTCGGGCAGTGAGGCATGGAAAGGCTTCCAGCCACTGCGCAGGTAGCTGGCTATGGGCAGTTGCAGGTCGCAGAGTCCCTGCACCACCATCTTGGCCACTTCGTAGGCTCCGTAGGGATTGAAGTGGGTGTTGTCGGCCAGTGCCTTGGGCTGGTCGGCGAAGGTGTTGGCCTCGTAGTGAACCAGCGAGCGCTTGCTGTCTTCGTAGCCCAATGTCTCGAAGAACGTCTTTGTCATTCCGTTGAGGTCGATGACGGGCACCTGCTCACGCTCAGCCACACTCAGCATGGCTGCGGGGAAATCCCCGTGGGTGTTTTTCAGCGTCTTTTGGTCGTCGTTGAAGAATCGGCGGCTGGTAGGTGTGCAGAAGATGATGGTTGCCCCTTTGGCGCGCACGCGGTCCACGAAGATCTTCAGGTTGTAGATATAGTGATACCAGGCTCCGTCTCCGGGCTGATGTTCTTTCTCATCGTTGTGGCCGAACTCGCAGATGACGTAGTCGCCCTTTTTCAGCGTAGCACAAATCTGGTTCAGGCGGTTGCCGGCGATGAAGGTGCGTGCGGTGAGACCGCTTTCGGCGTGATTGCTCACGACCAGGCTGTCACCAAACCATCGGGTAATCATCTGTCCCCATGAGGCATACGGGTCATAGGGCTGGTCGGTTACCGTGGAGTTGCCGCAGAGATAGAGCGTGTGAACCTCAGGGGCGGGTTCTATCACGATGCGGCTGACGGCAGGGGCGGCTCCCGTGATAAACAGGTCGAGCGAGTCGTTCCACGTGTTGTAGCCCTTTTCGCGGTCTTTCACTTTGACGCGGTCCTTATGTTCTCCGTTCTTGTCGCTATATATATAATAAGGTGTACGCTTGTTGACCAGGAAACTGACGGTCTTCGTCTGCCGTTTCTTGGTGGCCTCGTTTTCCACCATCAGACGGCGGTTCTCAGCGAGAATGGTGGTCTCGGCGGCTTTTTTCTTGGAGCCGAGCGTCATCGTGACGCGGTAGTTTCCGTCGGGGACCTTTACCTGGAACATCTGTTCTTTGGTGATGTTCACGTCGAATGTCTGTGCGGTGGCTGTGGCAGCTATCCACAGCAAGGCTAATAGAAGTTTTCTCATAAGTTTGTCTTTATTTTTTCCAAAAACGGTTTGTGATATCTTCAAACTCTCCGGGTGCGGTTTTCTTGTAGAGCCGCTGGTTGGTGGTCTTGTCTTTCAGACAGCCAAGGTGGGCGATATAGGGGCCGAGCTTGAAGTAGTCGAAATGGTCCTTGCTGAGGAAATGCGGGAAATACTGCTTGCCACTGTACCATCCCACCTTATACTCAGGGTGTTCCCCATGCAGCCATACGGCCAGCCGCTCCACTTCCTCGGGATCGTTGTCGCCACCCATGAAGCAGATGCAGGTGATATCGCTGCCGAATTCGCGAATCATCGCCTTGAGCGCTTCCTCATTGAGAGGCTCCCCAATGTCTGCCCAAAGGTATTTGCTGTGGCATCCCGGACAGTGGTTTGGGCAGTTGGATATATTGATGGTTAGCGTGGTCTCGTCAGGGATTTCCTGAAAGACCACGCCAGTGTTTACATATTTCAACATGCGGTATTAGAGTGTAAGTTCTTCCACCAGTTCCTTCGGGGCTGCCTCGTAGTAGAAACGGCGTCCGGCTTCTTTCTGACGGGCCTCGCTGAAGTTGCTCACGCGCTTCAGGTAACCGATGATGCGGGTCATGTAGTCCACGTTGCGGCTGTGGCAGTGGGGGCATTCCTTCAGGTAGCGCTTGTCGATGTGGCCGCAGTCGTTGCAGATGGTGTTGGGGATGTTGAACGTGAAGTAGTTGCATCCTTCCTTGGCAGCCACTTTCAGCAGGTTGCGGTACTGCTGTTTCGAGAGGTGTTCCTCCAGGTTCATGTGCAGGGCTGAACCGCCAGTGAGGTGCTCAATGTAGGGTGCACCGTGGAGCTTGAACTTGTCGATGATGTTCAGCGAATCGTCTTCCACGATGTAGAAATAGGAGTTGTAGCAGTCGCGCGGCACGAAGTAGCCGTCTTCGCGGTCCCACTTGGCGTGCTTCACACCCACATTCTCGGCAGGAATCATCTCGCAGTTGAAGAGCACTTCCTTCGTGCGATACTGCTTGTTGTACTTCTCCACGAGTCCCAGCACGGTCTGCACGTAGCGCAGGTATTCGGGGTTGTCGTTGATCTGGATGCCTAAGAACTCAGCAGCCTCTACCAGTCCGTTCACACCGATGGTGAGATACTGGCGGCCGATGTTGATGTAGCCGGCGTCGAACAGCGGCAGCATGCCCGACTTCTGCAGTTCCTTCAGGTTCTCATTGTAGGCGAGCTGCACCTTGTGGCAGAGGTCGATGACCTCGCTGAGATACTCCGTATAGACCATCTTGTGGTTCACGGCATACTGGATGCAGCGATTCAGGTTGATGGTGAGCACGCTCTTTGAACCCGTTGACACGCCACCGGCACCCAGCGTGTAGCTGAATCCGTTGTCCTGAATCTCATTGCGCAAGCGGCAGCAGCTGGCCAGCGAGTCGGCATTGTCGCTCATGTAGGTGAAGAAGGAGTGTCCCTCGCTATACATCTCGGCAGTAAAGTCGGCCCATTCCTTGTCCAGACAGTCACCGTCCTTGGTGAGCAGCGACATGGTTTCCACGGGGAATGTGAGCACGGCCTTCGTGCGCTCCTTGTTGAACCACTTCATGAAACGCTTCTGCAGCCAGGAGAGTCCGGCCCAGTCGGGCTTGCTTCCGTCGGGGAAGTAGAACTCGCCGAACATGGCTTCGAAGTAGTATTTGTCATAGTAAGCCACATTCCAGAACACGGCCTGATAGTTGCGGGCACCCGTGGGCTGGTTCAGCGTATAGACAATCTGCTCAAAGCAGTCGGTGATAATCTTGTCGATGGTGCGCTGCTTGAGCGAGAGGTCAACCACCTTGTCGGGCTCTTTCCAGTAGTCCTTGCCATACTCCATGCCGATGAAGTAGTTCATGTACATCAGGAACTCGGGCGTGGCGCAGGCGCCGCTCAGCATTGAGCTCACCATGAACACCATGTTGGCAAAGCCGCCGCAGAACGACTTCAAGTTGGTGGGAGCAGTGGAGTTGCCGCCGATAGAGGCCGTGCCGCCGATGAGCCAGGGGTACATCGTGATGGAGGCACAGTAGTTGGCCAGCGAAGTCTCGTCATTCTTATATATAAAGTGGTGGGTCAACAAATCAATATACTTGTCAGCAAGGTCTTTGCCGTACATCTTCTTGATACGGTCGGTCAGCAAACGACGGTTCAAGCGGATGAAACTGGCTTTGGGCAGTTCGCCTATCAGCGTGGCGATGTTTTTGTGTTCTACGTTGGCATTGGCATCATATTTGGAGCCGGTTGCTGCGTTGGCAGCCTGGCAATAGTCAACCAAAAAGTTCAACTTCTCCATCGTTTCGCGATCTTCGGTGTGACGCTGGCGATAGAGCATAAACGACTTGGCCACCTTGTAGAATCCCTCCTTCATCAGGGCTTCCTCCACCTGGTTCTGGATGTCTTCCACCTTGATGTCCTCGTGGATGTCGAGATGGGCCAATACTTTGCTAAGTACCGACAAGTCAACGGGTTCCTCTACTGAATTGAATGCCTTGATGATGGCGTTCATGATTTTGTCAAGCGAAAAACGTACTTTCTCACCGTCTCGCTTGGTGATGCTGAAAAGTTTGTTGTCCATTATGTATTTTACTTTATTAATTTAGCCCGATTGCGGTTAGAAGTTTCACTTTTTGGAAAACTTTTTAGGATTTCGGTTTCAAAAAGTTGTCCGTTTTGGAAAACTTTTGCGAGTGCAAAGATACAATTATTTTCTAAAATACAATACTATAATAGACATTTTAACATATAATAATTTTATATGAATTGTTATCCATAAAAAATGCGGAAGGACTTCCTCTCGGAAATCCTTCCGCTGCAAACTTAAACAACCGATATAAGAACGGATTGTTTAAAACGAAAGTTTTTATCGTATGAACAGCAGCTCGCGATACTTGGGCAATGTCCAGAGCTCGTCGGCCACGGTCAGTTCGAGCTTGTCGATGTGGTAGCGTATCTTGTCCATCTTGGGCTCCACGGTGTCGTGGTAGGCAATGGCTTTCTCGCGCTCACTCTCGATGCGGTTGGCCACCTTGCGGGCGTTGACCAGTTCCTCTACCATGGTCTCGATGGTCTGCGTGCGGTCGGCAATCTCCTTGATGATTTTGATGTTGCGGGTGCAGAGGGCCTTGCCTTCTTCGGTGCCGAACACCTCGATCATGGCAGCCACGTTCTTGGCCAGACGGGTCTGATAGTGGGTGGCCACGGGGATGATATGGTTCATCGAAAGGTCGCCAAGCACGCGGGCTTCAATCTGAATCTTCTTGGTGTAGGTCTCCCATTTCACTTCGTTGCGGGCCTCCAGTTCCTTACGGTTCATGATGTTGAGGCTCTCAAACATCTGGATGCTCTCGGGATCGAGGTAGCGGTCGAAGATAATGGGGCACGACTTCTCCACGTCGAGTCCGCGGCGGGTGGCTTCCTCTACCCATTCGTCGCTGTAGCCGTTGCCGTCGAAACGGATGGGGGCGCACTCCTTGATGTCTTCGCGAATGATGTCGATGATGGCGCTGGTCTGATCCTGACCCTTGGCTATCAGCGCATCCACGCGGTTCTTGAAGTTCACCAGCGCTTCAGCCACGGCAGCATTCAGCGCAATCATCGCACTGGCACAGTTGGCCTCGCTGCCCACGGCGCGGAACTCAAAGCGGTTTCCGGTGAAGGCGAAGGGAGAAGTGCGGTTGCGGTCGGTGTTGTCGATGAGCAGTTCGGGAATCTCGGGAATGTCGAGTTTCATGCCCTGTTTGCCTTCCATCGAGAAGAGGTCTTCCTTGTCGGCCTTCTCGATATGCTCCAGCAGTTCGCTGACCTGTTTGCCCAGGAAGCTGGAGATGATGGCGGGAGGTGCCTCGTTGGCGCCCAGTCGGTGGGCGTTGGTGGCACTCATGATGCTGGCCTTCAGCAGTCCGTTGTGCTTATAGACGCCCATCAGCGTTTCTACCACGAAGGTCACGAAGCGCAGGTTCTGCTCAGCGTCTTTTCCCGGAGCGTGGAGCAGGATGCCGGTATCGGTGGAGAGACTCCAGTTGTTGTGCTTACCCGATCCGTTGATGCCGTCGAAGGGCTTTTCGTGGAGCAGCACGCGGAAGCCGTGCTTGCGGGCCACCTTCTTCATCAGCGACATCAGCAGCATGTTGTGGTCCACGGCCAGGTTGGTGTCCTCGAATATCGGGGCAATCTCAAACTGGTTGGGAGCCACCTCGTTATGGCGTGTCTTGCAGGGGATGGCCAGTTGCAGGGCCTGTATCTCAAGGTCTTTCATGAAGGCCTGCACGCGGTCGGGGATGGTGCCGAAGTAGTGGTCGTCCATCTGCTGGTTCTTGGCCGAATCGTGGCCCATCAGCGTGCGTCCGGTGAGCATCAGGTCGGGGCGGGCGGAGTAGAGTCCTTCATCCACGAGGAAATACTCCTGTTCCCAACCCAGGTTGCTGGTCACTTTCTTCACGTTCGGGTCGAAGTAGCGGGCCACGGCGCTGGCTGCCTCGTCAACGGCGCGGAGCGCACGCTTCAGCGGAGCCTTGTAGTCGAGGGCTTCACCCGTATAGGATATGAAGATGGTGGGAATACAGAGTGTGTCGTCGATGATGAATACCGGCGATGTGGGATCCCAGGCCGAATAGCCGCGGGCTTCGAAGGTGGCGCGGATACCGCCGCTGGGGAATGAGCTGGCGTCAGGCTCCTGCTGCATCAGCAGTTTGCCGCTGAAGTCCTCAATCATGCCGCCCTTGCCGTCGTGCTCGATGAAGGCATCGTGCTTTTCGGCCGTTCCCTCTGTCAATGGCTGGAACCAGTGTGTGTAGTGGGTCACGCCGTTCTCGTCGGCCCATTGCTTCATACCTTTTGCTACGGCATCGGCGATGCTGCGATCGAGGGCTGCACCGTTATCTATCACGTCAACGAGCTTCTCGTAAACATCCTTCTGCAGGTACTTGTACATCTTGTCACGGGTGAACACGTACTTCCCGTAATACTCCGACGGGCGCTCCACAGGCGCAATCACATCGACTGGTTTCTTGGAGAAAGCCTCCTCCACAACCTGGAATCTTAAGTTTGCCATTGTCATAACATTTAATATTAAACAATCTTTTTTATATACCTTTGTTTAAGTTTGCGCTGCAAAGGTACAGCTTTTTTTTGAATTATCTTACATTTTGTCTCAGAATAACCCTTTCATCCAGCGTGAAATTCGTTGAAGGGCTTCTTCGCAGTCTTCACGGTTGCCGAACGAGGTGAGCCGGATGAAGCCTTCGCCGGAAGGGCCGAAGCCCACGCCGGGCGTGCAGACCACCTGGGCTCCGTAGAGCATCTCTTCGAAAAACTTCCACGAACTGGTGTTGCCCGGTGTCTTCACCCATAGGTAGGGGGCGTTCACTCCGCCATACACCCTCATGCCCAGTTTGGTGAGCGTCTCGTGCATCAGCCGTGCGTTGCCCATGTAGTAGTCAATGGTTTCTTTCACCTGCTGCTTGCCTTCGGGTGTATAGATGGCCTCGGCAGCGCGTTGCGAGATGTAGCTCGTGCCGTTAAACTTCGTGCATTGCCGGCGGTCCCATAGCGGATTCAGCGGAATGCGTTCCGTGCCGTCCAGCGTAATGGCCGTAAGATCCTTCGGCACGATGGTGTAGCCGCAGCGGATGCCTGTGAAACCGGCCGTCTTCGAATAGCTGTGAAACTCGATGGCACATTTCCGCGCACCCTTTATCTCGTAGATGGAGTGGGGGATGGAGTCGTCCAGGATATAGGCCTGATAGGCCGCGTCGTAGAAGATGATGGCATCGTTCTTCAGGGCGAAGTTCACCCATTTGCGCAGTTCTTCCTTCGTGATGACCATTCCCGTGGGATTGTTCGGGTAGCACAGGTAGATCATATCTACGCGGTGGTCGGGGATTCTCGGCACGAAGCCGTTTTCCTCGTTGCAGGGCATATAGGTCACGTTGCTCCATTCGCCATGTTCGTTCACCGTTCCTGCCCGTCCGTTCATCACGTTTGAATCGATATAGACCGGATAGATAGGGTCGGTCACGGCCATCGAGTTGTCCCAGCGCACCAGCTCGCCGATGTTTCCCGTATCACTCTTGGCCCCGTCGTTGACAAACACCTCCGAGGGATCGATGTGGACGCCCCGTGGCAGGAAGTCGTTTTTCACGATTGCCTCGCGCAGCCAGAGGTAACCCTGTTCCGGGCCGTAGCCGTGGAAACGCTCTTTCGTAGCCATATCGTCAACGGCTTTGTGCATAGCCTCGATGACGGCAGGAGCCAGCGGCTGCGTCACGTCGCCGATACCGAGGCTGATGACCGTGGCTTTCGGGTGCGTAGCCTTGTAGGCATTCACCTTCTTGGCGATGTCCGCGAAGAGATAGTTCTTCGACAGTTTCTGGAAATGTTCGTTGATCAGTGCCATGTTATATTATAAATACAAGTTTCAAATTTCTTTTAACTGAACACAAAGACACAAAGTCACAAAGAAATAATCTTTGAAAAATCTTAGTGTCTTAGTGTCTTTGTGTTTCATGAAATACACTCTTCACTTAAAAGGATTTCGCCTTCGAAGACAAATTCTGCAGGGCCCGAGAGCATCACGTGGTTGTCAGCCTGCCATTCGATGTCCAACTGTCCGCCGTCCATCAGGATGCTGCACTCGCGTCCGCAGCGTCCAGTCCGTGCGGCAGCTACAGCCGTAGCACAGGCACCCGTTCCGCAGGCCATCGTGATGCCGCTGCCCCGTTCCCACACGCGCGTTCTTATTATATTAGGAGCCGTCACCTCTGCAAATTCAATATTGCAGCGTTCCGGGAATGCCTCGTGGTGCTCCAGTCTTTCGCCCTCTTTGGCCACGTCGATGGCGTTGATGTCGTCCACGAAGATCACGTAATGGGGATTGCCCATAGAGACAAAGAACCCACCCTCAATCCCTCCCGAAGGGAGGGAAGTTGTTAGACTTTTTTCTTTAGCGGAATTAAAGAGGCTTTCGTCTTCAAAAACCGGTTCGCCCATATCCACCGTAACTTTTTCGACCTTCCCGTCAACAATCTTCAGGATGAGCGTCTTCACCCCCGAAAGCGTAAGCAGCCGAATCTCAGTCTCCTGATAATTCCCCCTCCCTAAACAGGGAGGGTTGGGGTGGGTCTTTGTATATATATACTTCCCGATACACCTTGCCGCATTGCCGCACATCCGCGCCTCTGAACCGTCGGCGTTGAAGATGCGCATCGTATAGTCGGCCTCTGCCGTTTCCGAACGCCCTATCAGCACCAGGCCGTCGGCTCCGATACCCTTATGGCGGTCGCTCCATTCGATGGCGGCCTTCTGAGGGTTGGCTATCGGGTATAGAGAGGTGTCAACGTATATATAGTCGTTGCCTGCACCCTGCATCTTTGTGAAATGTATCGTTTTTGTCATTTTGCAAGTTTTTTCGTTTAAATACTTTCGTTTTGTTTGCTTTCGAATGCAAAGGTAAAACATTTTGAAAGAAGCTCCAAGTATTTTCAGACTTTTTTCATCTTTCTTTTTCGTTTGATTTGCAAATTGAAAGCAAATTCCGCGTTTTGCCTTTCAATTTGTAATTATAATTAATGAAATCTTATGCAAAGTGTAATAAATTCCAAATGCTCCGTTCTCATACTTCAATCGCTCTTATCGGTTGCAAATATACAAAAGTTTTCCTAATAACAGGCAATTACGCAATTTTTTTAAAGACACAAAAACAAAGAGCCGGATACCAAAGCCGAAGATATTGCCATGGGTTTCAGCTCTTTACTAATCAGTCTTCGTTTGCATCGAATATCTCAGGCGGGAAACGGATTTCGTCCTCTGGGTCATCAAGATATTCATCGTAATAGTCTTGAAAGCAGGAAGCTTCATCTGTTGCCCTGCTTATGCCCCGGCTTCGGACTTCCTGCATTTTTTTTGAGTTAGAATCTTGTTGTTGATAGTTCTAAGGACGCATCCCTTGGCTGTCCCTGTGGGTGTTCCCTTGGCTGTCCACATGAGTGTTCCCACACGTGCCCCTACAAGTGGCTATGGCTTGTCCCCAAACACTCAAAAATCGACTTACACAAAATTACAAAATAAAATCCAATTCAGGGAAGAAAATATGAGAAAATATGAGGTAGAAAATATTTATTTTTCTTACGTGGGTCTGCCCATTGACCAAAGGTATATAAAAGTTTTCCGAGAAATGCGCTGTGTTATTAGAAAATATTCGTATCTTCGTCCCCGATAACAGTAAAAAGATAGTTTATGGATAAGACGACAGTCCAAAATTTGCCAATAGGGGCATGTGGCCTTTATTGCGGAGCGTGCAGGAAGTTGCTCAATGAGCAGTGCGCAGGATGCCAACCCCAAGAAGATAACCCAGACATAGGCCAATCCCTTCCCAAGGGGTTTCAAAGGTGTAAGATTCGCAAATGCTGCAAGGAACTTGGTTTCCGCACATGCGCCGAATGTCACAAGGACGTGAAGAAATGTAATACCCATAATAATTTTATCGGTAAGGTCTTCGCGCTCATTTTCCGAAGTGACCGTGCTGCCTGTATCCGCTATATTCGTGATAACGGAGAGCAGGCCTACGCCGAGGAGATGGCACGACGAGGCCAACAGACAATGAAAAGGAAATAGCCTTTATACTGTCTTAATCAATTTCTATTTCTTTGATCTTAAATAACCAGATAGATACATGTTTATATGAAATACTTGAGCCTTTTATTTGCAACTCTGGTCCTGATCTTTTGTTCCTGCAATAGGAACAGGACGGTGACGAATGCCGGACAGACTCCGCCAATGAAAGTGCAAGATTCTTTAGTAGATGCTCAAGACCGGCTTATGCCCGACGGTCTTGGCAGTAAGGATGCTGATAGTACCAAAGTATCGGCGACTAAGATAACGCCGGAAATGGCATACGAAGGAGTGAATAACTATTGTCATAGTATGTATGACTGGAGCGTTGCAGAGGAGAATCCGTCCATGATGTACGTGAAAATGGGAGAAGAGACGGAGTCTGCGTATAAAGTGATTTTTCGCAGTTATACCGGGGCATTCGTGTATTTCTATGTTGAAAAGGCAGGTGGCATCACCAGAATGGTAGAGTATGAACCGGCGCTTGATGCCGAGAGCGAAGCCGGAACCATTAATTTGCTTGATTACTTGGAAAAGAAAGAATAATCAGAGATGAAACAAGATGTCAATCCCAAGTTAACCAATTGGGCAGCAAACTGGGGGAAACATACTGGGCTTACCGTGAGAATGCTTGAGCGGGTGCCTTCTTTCCAATCTATTATAGAATAACCTCAACCCGCCAAAAAACTTCACCGCAATGTGCAACCCACTGGCGGGCTGCGCATTGCGGTGAAGGGTTCAGGTGCCGGTCTTTTTATAGACGTAGGAATGGCCCCACTCCTCGCGATAGTATTTGGGATAGGGCTCCGAGACCAGCTGCGTGAGAATCTTGTCGGCACGGTAGCGTGAGAATCCGAACTCCAGCTGGAATGCCCGCCGCGTGAAGGGACCGTTCTTCTCATAGAATGCAGCCAGCCGCTTGAGCAGTTCGCCGCGACTGAGTTCTTCGGTGTAGGCCCCCTTGTCGTGCTGGAAATGGGCGTGGTAGTCGCGGATGCGCTTCAGCATCGCCTTGTCGGGCGTGAAGCTGATGCCCTTCACCACCACCTCGCGGGCCGTGATGTCCTCCGGGTTCAGGTAGCGCTTGGCGTGCATCCGTCCGTCCTTTCCGCGCGTCTTGCGCGTACCTAATTGCAGACAGAAGCGCCCCAGCCCCTCAATGTGCAGGTCGTGGCCGCTCTGCAGCAGTTCCACAATCTCTTCTTTCAGGCTTTCCATCACCAGCGAGTAGGTGGCCAGATCCACTATCGAGCCATGATACCGAATGTGGTCCACGATGTCTTCCGACTTCAGCGTGGTGAAATAATGCCGTCTTACGTGATAGGTCTGTTCCGTCTCACCCTTCCGCTTGGGCGTGGGGTGCACGGTGTAGTGAATGCCGTCGCGTTTTGCCATAGTCTTTCTGATAAATTATTAATTGGAACACAAAGTCACGAAGGCACAAAGTTTTTCTTTGCATACAGCCTTTTGGGCTTCTGAGTCTTTGTGTTCAGTTAGATTCATTTTTTTGTTTCTATTAATAGTTATTGCTGCAAAGATACGCAATAATCCGCTAAACGCCCACAAACTATTCTTCGATTTAGCATTCTTTTGCATTGCTGACGTAGGTCGGCAATGTTGCTGACACCCGTCGGTAATATTGCTGACGAACGTCAGCAATGCCTCGTAAGCATATTTTGGAGAAGAGTTACGGATGCTTTGGACGATAGCTTGACTTTGGAAGGAATTTGCGCGCCGACGGGCAGATTCGTAAAAAAAATCCCTTGACAAAAGGCCCTTTTCGCATTATCTTTGCAGTAGATTTTTAACCAAATTCGAACGATTATGAACATTCTGAACATCAGTAGAAAGTTGGCCGAGTGCAACGCGTACATCGGCCAGTTGGAAACCCAGAACCAGTTGCTCCGCCAACGCGAGGAACTGGCCAAAAAATCAGTAAAAGCCTCGCAGCAGGCCAGTTACGAACAGCGCAAGGAAGCCTATCTGCTGCCCATCCGCGAGATGACGGCCTTCCTCGCAAGTCATTATGAGTTCCGCCACAACGTGGTTCGCGACAGTTATGAACTGCGCCGCCGCGACGCGGACGAACCGTGGCTGCCGCTCGATGAGCGCCAGTTGAACTCGGTGATGAACAGCGTGCAGGACGAAGGACGCGTCTATTGCCTGAAAAGTCTGGTCGTGCAGCGCATCAAGAGCCGTCTGGCCACCGACTATCATCCCGTGACAGCCTATCTGGAGCAGGTGCGCGGACAGTGGGATGGCACAGATCGCGTCTCCGAACTCATCAGCCGCGTGAATCCATCCGACTATTGCCGCCGCATGATGCGACTCTGGCTGCGGGCCGTTGTGGCACAATGGCTGGGCCGCGATGCCCGCCATGCCAATGCTGTGATGCTGCTCCTGGTCAGTCCGCGTCAGGGATTGCACAAGAGTACCTTCCTCCACGAACTGCTGCCCGAGCAGTTGGCCGACTATTACACCGACGACTATTCGCTCTCATCGCGTTCCAACGCCGAGCGCAAGCTGGTGGAGTTCGCGCTGGTCAACATTGACGAGTTCGACAAACTGCCGTCGAAGAAGATGCCCGACCTGAAGACGCTCATGCAGACGCTGCGCCCCTCGTTCGTAAAAGCCTATAAGACCAACTTCAACCTGTTGCCGCGCATCGCCTCGTTTGTGGGCACCAGCAACCAGCGCCAGCTGCTCACCGACCGCACTGGATCGCGCCGTTTCCTCATTCTGGAGCCCGAAAGCGTGATTCGCGTCGCGGGCATCGACCACGATCAGCTCTATGCCCAGTTGATCCATGAGGTGGAAAGCGGGCTGCCCTGCCATTTCACCAAAGCCGATGAGGCCGAGATGGAACTCCACAACCAGCCCTACTACGTAGTCTCCGATCTGGAGCGCCTCGTGCTCCGCTTCTTCTGCCGTCCCGAAGAGGGCGAGGCCTGTCAGGAACTTTCCGCCCGTCAGCTGATGAACATCCTGCAGAAGCACAACGGCCGTCTGTTGCGCGAAGAGTCCGAAACCCATTTCGGCCGCATGCTCCTGCGCCTGGGTTTCGACCGCATCCACAACCATCTGGGCAACGTCTATCGCGTAGTGCTCCTCTAACCACGGCCATCAAAACCCTTCACCGCAAAGTACAGACCCTGAATGCCTTGCACCCTGCGGTGAAGTTTTTGGGGGGGCTGCTAGTATCCCTAGTAACCCTAGTAAATCTAGTAGTACTAGTAGCACTAGTAACACTAGAAGCACTAGTAGAACTAGTATTACTAGAAGAACTAGTCCCCATCAGCTCCCCTAAGCTTGCTCTTGAGTTCTTCGTTTTCGGCCTTTAGCCGCTGATTCTCGGCTTCCAGTTCGCGAAGGCGGCGGTCAATGCCCTCTCGGTAGCCGGTGCGTGCGGCATGCATCCGCTCTTTGATGCCTCCCTCTTCAATAAAGCGCTTCTCCAGGTGTTTCAGATACCCGTCGAACATCTTGTCGGTGATATGACAAAGGCTGAGAGCCATGTTGCAAAACTCTTCTGCCGACAGTTTCGAGGCAAGCTCTTGGTAGGCCTCCCAACGGTTGTTTTGCCGACAGAAGTTCACCATTCCGTCGAAGCGTGGATGATCCTTGTCCCATACGGGGAGGTTGTTTCTCTTCAGATAATCCTCATAGTCCTCACGCAGTTCCTGGAAACTGGCCCTGCCCACGTTCACCAGGTTCACTTCCATCTTGCTGCTTGTCAGCCCCTCCTCACAACCTTCTACGATGTTCTGTTTCCCGCAACGGGCAGCCATATTCATCTGATCAACCCGGCGGTCACCGTAAAGCGGCAGAAAACGCTTGCAGAAGACATCCGTCAAAAGGACTAGCACCTCAGACTTCTGATAGACGTGCAATTCCTTGTAGTTGGCCACCTTTCCGAAGATGGTTTTCTTTTCCATATCCTATCTGTTTGACACCTTACTCATATTCCGTCTGCAAAGATAATCAATTATTTCGGATTATGCAATCATCTTTTATTGAGATAGAGCTAAAGAGCAGTTTCTGTGATTCATTCTCCAAGAAAAGGTAGTCTTTCAATGATTTCTTCGGTGCATGTAAAGCAATCTGTCTGTGTGTCTTCAGCTTTTACGATGTCTGGAATTTTCCTCTTGTATGTTGAAAATGTCTTCCCATTCTCAATCTCTTCGCGGCGAGCCTTACTGATGGCAGCAAACTCCGCTTCACGCTCTATGCCCAGATAGCGGCGACCTAAAAGGTTGGCCGCTATGCCCGTAGTGCTGCTTCCGGCAAAAGGATCCAGTATCCAGGCACCTGCTTTCGTTGAAGCCAGGATGATACGGCTCAGCAAACCAAGTGGCTTTTGCGTGGGATGCTTTGTGCATGATTTCTCCCATGGGGCAATGGCTGGCATGCGCCATACGTCGGTCATCTGCTTGTCGCCATTGATATGCTTCATTAGGTCGTAGTTGTAGTAATGTGCTACCTTACTCGACTTGCGGGCCCAGATGATGAATTCCGTGGAGTATGTAAAGTAACGGCATGAGATATTGGGCGGCGGATTCGTCTTTGCCCATGTGATGACATTCAGAATCTTATAACCCAATTGAGTCAGGCAGTTGGCAATAGAGAAAATGTTGTGGTATGTCCCGGAAATCCATATCGTTCCGTTCTTCTTCAGTTTATCCCGGCAAAGCGAAAGCCACTTCATATTAAAGGCATCGATGTCTTCTTGTGACATTGATTTGTCCCAATCGCCTTTGTCCACACATACCACCCTGCCGCTCTGCACGCTTATTCCTCCGCTTGAAAGAAAATAGGGAGGGTCGGCAAATATCATGTCGAACTGGAACGAGAATTGCGGCAGCAGTTCGAACGTATCGCCACAGAGTAGGTTGAAGTCGTGGGAGGGGGATTTATAGTATGGGACTATCATTTCTTCAGTAATTCAACGAAAGAACTGATGTTGGTCAGGTTGTACACGCTGGGTATGGTATTGTAGGCTTCCTCCAACTTGTTGCGTGCCGATTTCCACCCTATGCCATCTGTAATCCAAACGAACTCGAAACCTGACAAGGAATTGACTTTCGGAGCCAGTTCTGTATAGGCGCGTGCCACTTCATTAAGTTTCGAGCCGCCTCCACTATAGAAGTTTACCTCTATCAGATATTTCTTTTGTGTTGTCTCTATGAAAAAGTCAAAACGTTTTTCATCTGTTCCAAGTATGGACAACTCAGGAAATTCAGATGAATATACTTCCTGACGGAACACAATATCATTCTCGCTCAGTATGCTGGCAACGGTCCTTTCCATGATATGACCGCTGCGGTTTTTGCGGGCGTTGGTGTCAAGGCCTGTTTCAATACCGAATACATAGTCCACGAGATTCTTTATACGGCGTGACTGGAAGACTTCTGCCAACCCTGTCCCACATAAAAACTCATCAACCTTTTCTGCCGATTCGAAATAACTCTTCATCAGCACAACATTTCCACAGCTGTCAACTACGGGCTTTTTGCCTTCGTCTCTGACGGCAATCAGAATGCCCAGGACTTCAAACACTTTGGGGTCGCGTTGCCATATATCTTTTACACCTTTGGCCAAATCCTCCCTGCCAATAAGATAGTTGAGTGTGTTCAGACTCATCTCCACATCTGCAACATTAGCTGATATTTTGTCAAAGTCACAGAAGAAGTCGAGTGTCTGATTTGTCTCTTTCAATTGAGACATAAAGAGTGCAAAATCTTTATTCATAATTCTTGATCAATAGTTCAGTTAGTTTACCACGTTTATTTGGATTGGCGTTGATGAAGCGAGAAGCATAGACACGTTCTATCCGATAGTTCCTATATAAGTCTTCGAAGAAAGTATCTTCTGGATTCTTGGCCGAACAATCAGCATTGCTTTCCATCCACAGACATCCTCTGTCTGAAAGCTGGTGGCAGAAGTCTGCCAATTCCCGTTGGTCATCATCATTGAAGTCACCCTTTGCGTATGCGGTAAAGCTTGATGTGGCGTCCAATGGGCGATAAGGAGGATCCAGGTAGAAAAATGTAAGACCGTCCACATGTTCCAAGGTTTGGGTATAATCACCTTGGCAGATTTCCACCTTTGCAGATTGCAACAGCTGGCTGTCAGCTCTCAACACCTCCGCATTACAGATGGTCGGGTTAGCGTATTTGCCGAAGGGCACATTAAAAAGGCCTTTCTTGTTTACCCTGTAAAGACCATTAAAACAGGTCTTGTTCAGGAATAGCAGTTGAGAGACACGTTCAATGTTGTCGCCGATGTGCTGATTATACCGTTCTCGAATCTCATAGAACAGATTGCTTCGTTGGTTCGGGTCGATTTTCAAATAGTCTTTCTCTACTGCTTTAAGCCTGCATATAAGGGCTTCCACGTCATTCTTTATGGTTTGATAGGCAAGAATCAAGTCTTCGTTGACATCGTTGATGATTGCCCGCTTGACGTTGCCGAAATGTTGCAACATAAAGAATAACATCGCACCGCCACCCACAAACGGCTCAATGTAAGTAAAAGGTTCTCTGTGGATTCTCGCAGGAAGATGTTCAGACAACTGGTTTAATAGTTGCCCCTTTCCGCCTGCCCATTTCAAAAAAGGTTTCGCCTCTGTGCTCATTGCTCTTTTGCCGTTAAGTTGCGGACAAAAGAAAGCGTACCCACTTCTCAGTCACCACCTAACGAAGGCCGTCCACCACAGAAGCCCGTACAGAGAGGTGAAAGGAAGGGGTACGCCTATAAACATAGGCGTATCCGCATTCCCCGAGACTCTCTGTAACTACTGTTAGTTTGGTGGACTGTTTTCGTTAAAAGTCTCTTCGAACTTAGATACTGCTATCTAATTCCACAATGTCTTGCCAGCGCTCATGATGAGCAATAAGCGAGTGCAAAGTTAAGCAAATCTATCGACAATACTTTCTTTTCTCGTTTCTTTTTCATCTTTTCACGCTGAATTCTGTATCTACATAATCGGAAGCATCCAATATGATTTCGCAATTTCGATACATTTTCCTCACCTTTTCAACGGCTTCTTCTTCATTTTCAGCTTCCGTCTCTATGGTGCGGCTCAGTATTTCCATTACTTCTATTCTATACTTCTTCATACGTTATGCAAATGTATGAAAAATCAATGATGAATTTGCAATTAGATCAAACGTTAACAAAAAAGATCAAAATTGATCAAAAAGGTTTGGCCGTTTCCAAACGATCTCCGACCTTTGCCGAAAAAACTATGGAACAGAAGAAATGGATGAAGACAGAGCAGATGCTCGAAGCGCTGAAGAATGACCCGAACAACGAGCAGCAGTACGCTCGCAATCTTGGTGGCATTCTTCGCTCCACACACTGGCTCGAATATAATTCTGAAAAGAACCTCTTTGGCGATTCGACCGACTGGAATAACTATGCCTGGTTCTCAGAGGCGGAGTTTCTGGAATTATATGCAGGCCACTGGTGGATGAGAGAACACTAATTGTATGAACACTGAGTCCCCCTGTTCACATTTTACGATTCTCCACGGAAGGCGCCACGCTGTTTATCTGAATGTCCGGGTTTCCATGAACGACTTGAAGGCCGGCAGGTAGCCGTCGGGGATGTGGATGACTTCACGGCCGATATAGACGCAGTCGTTACGGTCCACTTTCTGAATCTTGTCAACGGCGATGATGTACGACCGGTGGATGCGCAGAAAACGGTCGTTGGGCAGCATATCCTCTACGGCTTTCATCGTCAGATGGGTGACGAGCGGCTTTGGCTCGCCGTCGAGATAGAACATCACGTAGTCTTTCATTCCGTTTACATAGATGATCTGTTCTACTGCCACGTTCCGCCACTCGCCATCGACACGGATAAAAACCGTGTTGGGCTGCTGCAGCTGAGGCGCAGGAGATGGCTGGAGTTGCTTCCTGGCTTTCTCAACGGCTGCGAGAAACTTGTTGTAGCGCACGGGCTTCAGCAGGAAGTCGAGTGCATTGACTTCGTAACTCTCGAAGGCATATTCCTTGAAGGCTGTAGTGAAGACCACGCGTGTTGCCTCGGGCAGACTATGGGCCAGCTCCATTCCGTCGATGTTGGGCATCTGGATGTCGAGAAACAGCAGGTCGGGCTGTTGTGCCTTGATGGCGTTGATGGCACTGATGGAGTTGGTAAACGAGGCCAGCAGCTTCAGGTCGGGCGTCTTCTCCGCATAGGAAATCAGCAGGCGGACGGCCAATGGCTCGTCGTCGACGATGATACAGGTGAGTGGCTTCATGGCTGGAGGGTGATTTTAACGTGATAGATATTCTCCGGAGTAATGGTTTGCTCCCATTGGTAGCGGTCTTGATAGATGAGGTTCATGCGGCGGCGCGTGTTCTCCAGTCCGATGCCCGATCCGCTGCGGTCTTTAGTGGGCTTCGGGTTGTTGGTGTTGTCGCAGACGAAGACGAGCGTGCCGTCTTTTTCCGTAAGGCTGATGTCGATGGTGGCGGGCGCGTTACTGTCCATGCCATGCTTGAAGGCATTCTCGATGAGCGAGATGAAGAGCAGGGGGGCCACTTCGAGTTGAGAGTTGAGAATGGAGAACTGAGAACTGACCTTGGTCTGCTCGTTGCAGCGGAGTTTCATCAGTTCGATATAGTTGCGCATAAACTCCACTTCGCCCTCCAGTGCAACCTTCGGCTTGTTGGTCTCATACATCGCATAGCGCAGCAGGTCGCTCAGCTGCATGATGGCCTCCTGTGTCTCGTCGCCGTCAATCTGTGCCAGGCTGGAGATGTTGTTGAGCGTGTTGAACAGGAAGTGCGGATTGATCTGGTTCTTCAGCCATGCCAGTTCTGCCTCCACCACCTTCTGCTTCTTCTCGTTCTGCCGCATCACGTAGCGGATGCTCAGGGCGATGCCGATGGCCATCAGGTTGATGAGCACCGCAATCATCTGGAACGAAGAGTAGCCTGCGCGATAGTCGTCGGGCATGCTGTTGATACTGGTAAAGAGCAGGTGAAAGTTGCAGGCCGTGATGAGCAAGACATTGACGATGGCGAACATCCAGAACCGTCTGCGAAACCACAACAGGGGCACGCACACGTAGAAGTTCAGCAGATACACCAATACGGCAGGAGCCAGCCAGAAGGCAGCAATCTGAAGCGACCCCCATACCACCGCAGCATCGTTGCTCGTGATATAGCTGATCAGGCCGGGCGACAGCATCACCAGCGAGAGCAGCAACACTTGTGCCACGAACAGCCAAACATCCTTTATGTGAATCTTACTCATTCCCAAGGTCAGTATTCTTTTCATTTGTCTGCAAAGATAATGTTTTTTTCCCAAAATAATAAAATCTCCCCTGCATAATCTCTATGCAGGAGAGATAAAAACTGTCTAAGTATCTATTTGGTTTGTACTATTTGCTGGCTGTCTGCTGTTCGATGATGCGGTCTGCATGGTTCTTGGCAGTCAGTTCGAGCATCTTCACCCACTTGTCGTACTGCTTCCCGTCGAGAATCTTTTTCATCGAATTCTTGTGGGTTGCCTGAATCCGCTCCCAGGTCTCAAGGCCTTTCGAGGCATCCTTCAGCTGATAGAGAGCCTCCATCATGCTGTCGAACTGGGCCATTGCGGTCTTGACGGGTTCCACCTGGTCAATCCTCAGTTCCAGATAGCTGCTCATGCGGTCGAAGGTCATCGACCTGTTGTCGTTCACACTCTGAGCGTTCATGCTCATTGTCATCATCACCATTGCCACGAGGGCGAAAATCATTTTTTTCATATCCTTTGCTTTTTAATTGTTAATAATCTGTTTTGTGTCGCCAGACTCTGTTTTTGTCTTTTTGACATTGCAAAGGTATGATGAATTGGGAGCGATTCCAAATCACTTTCGACGTTTGCCCCACTGTCTTTCGACGTTTGGGCAGACCGTAAAATTTCAGCAAATAAGTGGCAGGAGTCAAAAAATGATTCGTGGATTACAAACTGTAAGTAAATAAAACAATTACGCTTACAGTTTGCAAGCAAAACGAGAGATAATTAAGTCAAACAGAAACTTTAAATAATTATTTCGAATCGTTTTGTTTGGTTAGTTGTCGAAATGCTTTCGATTTGTATTAATTTTGCAGCAGGAAACTAACAAGATGGTTGGTTTCAGGTGACTATTTAATATAATAAGGTATGAAAAGGATTGAAGCAATTATCAGGAAGACGAAGTTTGAAGAGGTGAAAGAAGCCTTGCTTTCGTCAGACATTGACTGGTTTGAGTATCATGACGTGCATGGTATCGGCCAGAGTCGTCAGGAGAGAATTTACCGTGGTGTGCAGTATTCTACGGATGTGATAGAGCGCGTGGCCATCACGATTGTGTGCCGCGACCAGTTTCTGGAGCCTACGATTAAGGTGATCCTGCGCGTGGCCCATACGGGCGAGGTGGGCGACGGACGTATTTTCGTGAGTGATATGATTGACACCTACAGCATCCGTACGGGCGAGAACGGCGACACGGTGCTGAGGGACAAGAAGTAATTAAAAGGAAAGGGTAACGATTATGACACATTTGTTTTTAGTTTCGGCAATAGACAGTATCAGCGGTGTGGATACGCTGTGGGTGTTGTTGGGCGCGATGCTGGTGTTCTGGATGCAGCCGGGCTTTGCGTTGGTGGAAGCGGGCATGACGCGCTCGAAGAATACGGCTAACATTCTGATGAAGAATTTCTGTGATTTCATGTGCGGAAGTGTGTTGTTCTGGATTATTGGCTTCTCGCTGATGTTCGGTACTGACCATGGTTTCATGGGGTGGGACGGTCTTTTCTTCCGTTCCAATGGCGGTAATGAGAACCTGCCGGTGCCGGCATTCTTTATTTTCCAGACGATGTTTTGTGCCACGGCGGCCACGATTGTGAGCGGCGCGATGGCTGAACGTACCAAGTTCTCGAACTATCTGATCTACTCTGTGCTCATCTCTGCGTTTGTCTATCCCATTTCTGGTCACTGGGGCTGGGGAGGCGGATGGCTCGCAGAACTTGGATTCCACGACTTTGCCGGCAGTACGCTGGTGCATGCCTGCGGCGGTATGCTGGCCCTGGCAGGAGCCATGGCCTTGGGGCCACGTATCGGAAAGTATGACCGGGCAAAGCGCAGCCGGGCCATCCCGGGACACAATCTGGCGCTGTGTGCCCTGGGTGTGTTCTGTCTCTGGATGGGATGGTTCGGTTTTAACCCTTGTTCGGAATTGAGTATTACGGGAGAGAGTGCCATCCACACGGCCCATGTTTTCATTACAACTAACATGGCAGCTGCCACGGGAGGTCTCGCTGCATTGGCCTATACGTGGATTGTGGATGGCAAGCCCTCTCTCTCGATGGTATGCAACGGTGTGCTAGCCGGGCTGGTGGGCATTACGGCAGGTTGTGATTGTGTGGATGTTTGGGCTGCTGCCGTCATTGGTTTGGTCACTTCCGCAATAATGTGCTACTCTGTTTCGTTTATTGATAAGAAACTGCGTATCGACGACCCTGTGGGTGCCATCAGTGTGCATGGTGTAGGTGGTATTGTGGGAACTATTCTTACAGGTGTTTTTGTGAACCCGTCCTTGAACGGAACGGAGACTACCGTGGGCGTTCAGGCTTTGGGAGCATTGGCCGTCTGTGCCTGGGCTTTCGTGATGGGACTGGTTGTTTTCTATGGTATCAAGTACACGCTGGGTCTGCGTTGTGACAAGCGTATCGAAGAGGAAGGTCTGGATGTATATGAGCACGGTGAGGCCTGCTATAACTAATTAATAATTGAACGATTATGAAAAAGGTAAAAAGATTATGGCTGATGGCAATAGCGGTACTTATGAGTACTGCTGCCACAGCACAGGAGAGTGAGAGTGTGGAAACGACCATTGCGGCCGATGTGGTGAATCAGTATATCTGGCGTGGCGTAGATGCAGGCAACGTGTCCTTACAGCCTACCTTGGGCGTGGCCTACAAAGGACTGAGTCTGACAGCCTGGGGAAGTGTGGGGCTTTCGGAATCTTCCGATACCAAGGAGTTCGACTTTACCCTCGGTTATACCACGGGCGGACTGAACGTTGGCATCACGGACTATTGGTTCAGCGTAGGACAGGACCCCGATGCCCGCTACTTTAAGTATGATGCCCATGGCACGAATCATGTGTTTGAGGCCTTTGTGGGTTATGACTTCGGTGTGGTGAGCGCACAGTGGTACACCAACTTTGCAGGCAACGACGGTGTGAACAAAGACGGCAAACGGGCTTACAGTTCCTATTTCGAAGTGAATGCTCCCTTCCGTCTGGCCACCTGCGAATGGACGGCCACACTCGGTGCCGTGCCATACGCCACCACCACTTACGGAACCACGGGATTTGCGGTTACCAATATCGGTCTGAAAGCCACGAAGGACATCAAGGTTACCGATACGTTTTCCATTCCCGTCTTTGCCGGAGTGATAGGCAATCCATGCGCACAGAAAGCCTATTTGGTGTTTGGCTTCACGCTGAAGCCCTGACATAATGATGGTATAAACAGGAAATTCGTTTGTAAAAACGGGAGCTGCATTTGGCGGTTCCCGTTTTTTTGTTTTACTTTGCAGCCAAAAGAATTTACAAATGGCGGATATGAACAATAAGGAAGATGGAAACCATGCGGTGCTGACCATTACGGGAAGCGACGGAACGGGCGGTGCAGGGATTCAGGCGGATATCCGTACCATCACGGCCTTGGGGGGTACGCCGCTGTCGGCCATTACGACCGTGACCGTTCAGAACACGCTGGGCATTCAGGAGTTCTATGATTTGCCGCTGCAAGTGCTGGAACAGCAGTTGGGGGCGATCATAGATGATGTGCGCCCGGCTGCCGTGAAGATTGGCATGCTGAGGAATCGCGGACAGTTGGAGGTGGTGGTCAGGATGCTTCGCAAGTACGGCTTGCCGTGGGTGGTTTACGATCCGGTGGAACTGACCACGCGCGGTGAAAGGCTGGTGGATGAGTCCCTGAAACAGGAAATCCGACGGGAACTGTTGCCGTTGTGCTCGGTGATTACGAGCCAGTTGCGGGTGGAGAGTCTGGTGGACTGGGATAAACACGGTGTTCGCGGTGTGTTCTCGACGGCCATTGCCACTTGTTTGGCCTTGGGCAAGACCAAGGATGAGGCTATCAGCGAGGCGATGGCTTACGTGAATCGTCAGGCGGCTATGGCCGGTCATCTGGAGGGACGAGGCGCCAGACTCTATAACGAACTACTTTCACTCATCGCCAGTCATTGTCGGGAGCATAGTGACGTGCAGTTCTATGCCGAGCGAATGAACGTGAGCAGCCATTATCTGGCACAGGTGACCAGGCGTATGGCGGCCGTCTCGCCGAAGCAACTCATCGACGAGTATCTGCTGAAGGAGGTGAAGGTGGCCCTGCGGAGCAAGGATCTGACCATCCAGGAGGTGGCCTACCGATACGGGTTCACCTCGCAGTCGCACTTCACCAAGTTCTTCCGCAAACTGACGGGTGAGACACCCACGGCATATAGGAAATCAAGTTTATAGCAATAACATCACAAACACAAAAGAAAATGGATCAAGAGAGACAACAGTTGAACCGCCAGTTGGCACAGATGCTGAAGGGCGGCGTGATTATGGATGTGACTACTCCTGAGCAGGCACGCATTGCTGAGGCGGCAGGTGCCTGTGCGGTAATGGCTTTGGAAAGAATCCCCGCCGACATCCGGGCTGCGGGAGGCGTGTCGCGCATGAGCGACCCGAAGATGATTCGCGGTATTCAGGAGGCGGTCACCATCCCCGTCATGGCCAAATGCCGTATCGGGCATTTTGCCGAAGCGCAGATTCTGCAGGCCATAGAGATTGACTATATCGATGAGAGCGAGGTGCTTTCGCCTGCCGATGATGTGTATCTTATCGATAAACGGGCTTTCCGGGTGCCGTTCGTTTGCGGGGCAAAAGACCTGGGCGAAGCCCTGCGCCGCATCAATGAGGGTGCCACGATGATCCGGACAAAAGGTGAGCCGGGCACGGGCGATGTCGTTCAGGCTGTTCGCCACATGCGGATGATGCAGAGTGAGATACGTCGGCTGCAGTCGATGAGTGAGGATGAATTATTCGAGGCGGCCAAACAGCTGCGCGCTCCATACGAACTGGTGCGCTATGTGCACGACAACGGACGCCTGCCTGTGGTGAACTTTGCCGCTGGTGGCATCGCAACTCCTGCCGATGCGGCATTGATGATGCAGCTGGGTGCCGAGGGTGTGTTCGTGGGCAGCGGTATCTTCAAGAGTGGAAATCCCGAGAAGCGTGCGCGTGCCATCGTGCAAGCCACCACAAACTACAACGATGCGGCCTTGCTGGCGAGTCTCTCGGAAGACCTGGGTGAGGCGATGGTGGGTATCAACGAACAGGAAATAGAACTCTTGATGGCTGAGCGCGGAAAATGAGAATAGCGGTACTGGCCCTGCAGGGGGCCTTCATCGAACACCGGCAGATGCTGGAACGCCTGGGCGTGGAGAGTTTCGAGGTTCGCTGCCAGCGCGACTGGCAACAGCCGAAAGACGGGCTCATCATCCCTGGTGGTGAGAGCACCACGATGATGAGGTTGCTTCATGACCTGCAACTCTATGGCCCCATCCGCGAGGCCATTCAGGAAGGACTGCCTACTTTCGGCACCTGCGCCGGACTGATCCTGCTTGACCAACAGCATTTAGGTACCATGGATATTGAGGCCCGCCGCAATGCCTATGGCCGGCAGTTGGGCAGTTTCCATACCAAAGCCGCGTTTCGTGGCTTTGATCACCCCGTGCCCATGACCTTTATCCGTGCCCCTTATATTAATAAGGTAGGTGATGGCGTGGAGGTGCTGGCAAAGGTGGATGGCAGGATTGTGGCAGCCCGCCAAGGCCGACAATTGGTGACGGCCTTTCATCCCGAACTGGATGAGGATTTGTCTGTCCATCGTTTGTTTCTGGATGTGGTAGAGAGAGCAGAAAGATTGTAAATTTTTGATTGTACTTACAGATTGAAAGAAATATCAGCCATTTTTCTTTCAATCTGTTTTTGTATGCCGTGCAAACCATTACAATTGTTTACTTGATGTTATTTTCTTGATAGATAATCATGTAAATACTGTTCATTTTGATATTAAAACATCTATCTTTGCGGTCAAAAAGTAAGTAAAATCGAGAGTGTTATGACAAAATGTAAAGACAAAAAGATTGAACAGGGACTCTATCAAAGCCAATATGAACACGATGCCTGCGGTGTAGGTATGGTGGTGAACATTCATGGTGGTAAGAGTCACCAGTTGGTGGATGACGCGTTACGTGTATTGGAGAATATGCGCCACCGTGGTGCTGAGATAGGAAAGGACGGTGACGGTGCGGGCATCATGCTGCAGATTCCCCACGAGTTTATTCTGCTTCAGGGTATCCCTGTACCCGAGAAAGGCAAGTATGGTACAGGTCTGGTGTTTCTGCCGAAAGACGACAAACGTCAACAGGAAATCCTGAGCATTATCATCGAAGAGGTGGAGCGCGAAGGGTTGCAACTGATGCATCTGCGCAAGGTGCCTACAAACCCCGAATGTCTTGGCGAACGCGCTTTGGGCACGGAGCCAGACATCAAGCAGTTGTTTATTACCGAGGGTACAACTACCATGAACGAGGAGGGGCTTCGTACCCTTCCCGTGAAGTTGTATATCATCAGAAAAAAGATTGAGAAACGCGTTCATGACAAGGATTTCTATATCTGTTCATTGAGCAATACGAGCATCGTATATAAGGGAATGCTGTCGTCCATGCAGGTCAGACAGTATTTCTCCGATTTGTCAAATCCTTATTTTACAAGCGGGCTGGCGCTGGTGCACTCTCGATTCAGCACAAACACATTTCCTACTTGGTCACTGGCCCAGCCCTTTCGCTTGTTAGCCCACAACGGTGAGATCAATACCATCCGCGGCAATCGCGGGTGGATGAAAGCCCGGGAGAGTGTGCTCAACAGCGAAGTGCTGGGTGAAGTCAGCGACATTTCACCTATTGTACAGCCTGACATGAGCGACTCGGCATCGCTTGACAATGTGCTGGAGTTCTTTGTGATGTCCGGAATGTCATTACCGCATGCGATGGCTATTCTTGTACCGGAGTCGTTCAATGACAAGAATCCGATATCTGACGACCTGAAGGCTTTTTACGAATACCACTCCATCCTGATGGAACCGTGGGACGGACCTGCAGCCCTGCTGTTCAGCGACGGACGTTTTGCGGGAGGTATGCTTGACCGTAACGGTCTGCGTCCGGCCCGATACACCATCACGAAAAATGATACGATTGTGGTGGCAAGCGAGGTTGGCGTGATGGATTTTGAACCTACCGAAGTGGCTGAGAAGGGACGTTTGCAACCCGGAAAGATCCTGCTCATTGACACGCAGGAAGGCAAAATTTACTATGACGGAGAAATCAAACAGCAGTTAGCGTCGGAGCATCCCTACCACCAGTGGCTTTCCACGAATCGAATCCAGTTGGAGAAGTTGAAGAGTGGCCGTCATGTGGAAAACGGTGTCAGTGAATTACTCCAGAAAGAGCGACTTTTCGGTTATGGAGAAGAGGATATCAGTTCCACCATCATACCGATGGCCATCAACGGACAGGAGCCGACAGCGGCCATGGGTAACGATACCCCGTTGGCCGTGCTCTCCACAAGGCCCCAAGTATTCTTCAACTATTTCCGGCAGCAATTCGCCCAGGTGACCAACCCCGCCATCGACTCTATCCGTGAGAATCTGGTGATGTCGCTGACAGAGTATATTGGACGAGTGGGCTCTGGTATCCTGAATCCCGATGAAACGAATTGTAAGATGGTGCGACTGCCGCATCCTATATTGAACAATACGCAGTTGGATATTCTTTGTAACATCCGCTACAAAGGATTCAATACAACGAGGATAGAATTAACAAGCCCCCTCCCTTCCTCTGCTATGGAAGATGGAAGTGCTGAGACTCAAGGCGGTGAGGTGCTGCGAGCTGCTCTTGACCGGATTTGTAAACAGGCAGAGAAAGCCGTGGATGAGGGCTTTAACTATATCATCCTTACAGACAAGATAACGAAGGAGCAGGGTGATGAGTCTTTCTTCCTGATTCCCTCACTGCTTGCCGTGTCTGCCGTTCATCATTATCTGATATCTGTCGGAAAACGCGTGCAGACCGCACTTATCGTGGAGAGCGGCGAAATACGTGAGACGATGCACGCGGCGTTATTGCTTGGTTATGGTGCATCCGCGCTGTGTCCTTATATGGTGTTTGCCATTCTGGATGACCTTGTAAAAAATGGTAAGATTCAGGAGGACTATGCCACTGCTGAGGCCAACTACATCAAGGCCGTCAAGAAAGGTCTTTTCAAGATTATGGCGAAGATGGGTATCTCTACCATCCGTTCGTATCGTGGAGCCAAAATATTTGAGAGCATCGGTTTGAGCGAATCACTCCTCCGCAGTTATTTTGGTACGGAAGTGAGCACGATTGGCGGTATAGGTCTGGAAAAGATAGCACAGGATGCCATTGCCCGTTCATTATTAAGTTGCTGCGGTACGGAAACGGTAGAGGCTGAGGCTTTCCTGCCAAACCAGGGACAGTTCCATTGGCGAAAAGATGGTATCCGTCACGCCTGGAACCCGGAAACCATTGCCATGCTGCAGTTGGCCTGCCGAAAGGGTGACTATCAGAAGTTCAAGGAATTCTCACGGTTGGTGGATCAGAAAAAGGAGCCGATATTCATTCGTGACTTCCTCAGCATTTCAGGAACAACCGGTAAGACCGCCATTCCACTTGATGAGGTGGAACCGGTCAGTGAGATTGTGAAGCATTTCGTAACGGGAGCAATGTCGTTTGGCGCCTTGTCAAAAGAGGCACATGAGACTATCTGTCTGGCAATGAACCGTCTGGGAGCCCGTTCGAATACTGGTGAAGGCGGCGAAGACTCCGAGCGCTTCCATACAGAAGTGGATGGCGTGAGCCTATCGAGTAAAACAAAACAGGTTGCTTCAGGACGCTTTGGTGTGACAACGGAATATCTGGTGAATGCAGAAGAACTGCAGATCAAGGTGGCCCAGGGAGCAAAACCCGGTGAGGGAGGACAGTTGCCCGGTTTCAAGGTCAACGAGATTATTGCCCGCACGCGTCACTCTATCCCAGGTATTTCATTGATCTCGCCACCGCCTCATCATGATATCTACTCCATCGAGGATCTGGCGCAACTCATCTTCGACTTGAAAAATGTGAATCCCACGGCGGCCATCAGTGTGAAACTGGTGGCAGAGAGTGGAGTGGGGACTATTGCTGCCGGTGTGGCAAAGGCCAAGGCAGACCTCATTGTCATCAGCGGTGCTGAGGGTGGCACAGGAGCATCGCCGGCATCATCCATGCGTTTTGCGGGTATTTCTCCGGAAATAGGACTCTCGGAGACGCAGCAGACCTTGGTAAGAAACGGTTTGCGCGCTCAGGTGCGCCTGCAGGTGGACGGCCAGTTAAAGACCGGACGTGACATTATCCTGATGGCCTTATTGGGGGCTGATGAGTTCGGTTTCGGTACCACCGCCCTGATTGTATTGGGTTGTGTAATGATGCGTAAGTGCAACATGAACACCTGTCCGATGGGCGTGGCCACACAGAATCCACGATTGCGCGAACATTTCTTGGGCAAGGCCGACCATTTGGTCAACTACTTTACGTTCCTGGCTGAAGAGGTGCGTGAATATCTGGCGCAGATGGGCTTCCGCTCGCTGAATGATATCATCGGACATACAGAGCTGATAGAGCAGCAGGACTCGGTGCTCGATCTGAACCGTATGCTCTTTAAAGAGGATGGAACGTTGTTGCACGAACATGATATGGAACGTGACTTCTCGGACATTCTCGACCAACAGATCATAGGAGCTGCCCAGTCAGCCATTGAACACCAGGAAGAGGTGAACCTCGACTATGCCATCAAGAATACCGACCGCGCCGTGGGAGCCATGCTCTCGGGTGCCATAGCCAAACGCTATGGTGAGGCAGCACTGCCTAATGATACCATCAACGTGAAGTTCAAGGGCTCGGCAGGACAGTCGTTTGGCGCCTTCCTCGTAGGAGGTGTGAACTTTAAACTCGAAGGCGAGACCAATGACTATTTTGCCAAAGGTCTTTCCGGCGGTCGCATCGCCATCCTGCCCCCCGTTAGGAGCAACTTTGCTGCTGAGGATAACATCATTGCAGGAAATACAGGACTCTATGGAGCCACCAGCGGTGAGCTGTATGTGAACGGTAAGGTGGGTGAACGCTTTGGCGTGCGTAACTCCGGGGCTATCGCCGTTGTTGAGGGTGCTGGCGACCATTGCTGTGAATATATGACCGGTGGCCGGGTGGTGGTACTCGGCGAAACCGGACGCAACTTCGCAGCAGGTATGTCAGGTGGCGTAGCCTATGTATGGGACCGTTATCATACATTCGACTACTATTGTAATATGGATATGGTGGAGATCAATCTGGTGGAAGAGACCAGCCGTCGCAAGGAACTGCATGAACTCATCCGTCAACACTATCTATATACAGGTTCCAAACTCGCCCGTACGATGCTTGATGATTGGCAGCGCTATGTAGAAGACTTTATCCAGGTGGTGCCTATCGAATACAAACGGGTGTTGCATGAGGAGCAGATGCGCAAACTGCAACAGAAGATTGCCGATGTGCAGAGGGATTATTAATTTAGGCAAACAACCAAACAACAATAAAGATGGGAGATTCTAAAGCATTTCTGACTATACACCGTCAAGAGGCAGGCTATCGTCCTCTTCACGACAGAATCCACGATTTCGGAGAAGTGGAACAGACACTGAATTCAAAAGACCGGCGCACGCAGGCTTCTCGCTGTATGGATTGCGGCGTGCCCTTCTGCCACTGGGCTTGTCCGCTGGGCAACAAACCACCGGAATGGAACGATGCCCTCTTTAAAGGAGAGTGGGAGAAGGCCTATCAGTTGCTGGCTGCTACCAACCCTTTCCCGGAGTTTACGGGGAGAGTTTGTCCGGCCCTTTGTGAGAAGGCTTGCGTGTTGAATCTGATGGAGCATGAACCGACAACCAACCGTGAGAATGAGTGCGCCATCATAGAAGGTGCTTTCCGCGAAGGCTATATTACGGTTCATCACCCCGCAAGGAATGGCAAGAAGGTTGCTGTCATTGGTTCTGGTCCTGCCGGTCTTGCTGCCGCTAATAAGTTGAACCTGATGGGGTACAAGGTGACTGTTTATGAAAAGAACGAAAACGCGGGTGGCTTGTTACGCTATGGCATTCCTAATTTCAAACTGAACAAGGCCGTCATAGACCGTCGTATCCGACTTCTTGAAGAGGAAGGTATTGAGTTCCGCTTCGGCGTGGAAATAGAATCTTTTGAATCTATAGGCGATACAGATGCTATTGTAATTGCCACGGGTACACCTACGGCAAGAGACCTTAAAGTCCCAGGCCGTGAGTTGAAAGGTGTCCACTTTGCCTTGGAGTTGCTCGCGCAGCAGAACAGGGTATTGGCCGGTATGGAGTTCACAAAGGAGGAGCGTATCACGGCAAAAGGCAAGGATGTACTCGTTATCGGAGGTGGTGACACGGGAAGTGACTGTATAGGAACGGCTCATCGCCAAGGATGTAAGAGTGTGACGCAGATTGAGATAATGCCTAAACCACCTGTAGGTCCTGAAGACCCAAATAACCCGTGGCCCAATTATCCGCGAACACTGAAAACCACTTCCAGTCATGAGGAAGGCTGTACACGTCGTTGGAACATCAATACGCTGGAGTTTCTTGGAAAGGACGGAAAGTTAACCGGAGTCCGTGTTCAGGAAATAGACTGGATTCCGAATCCCGATGGAGGACGGCCGTTGATGGTGGAAAAGGGGAAACCTGAGATTATCAAGGCCGAACTTGTGCTGCTCGCGATGGGATTCCTGAAGCCTGAGCATTCTGAATATCCTGAGCATGTGTTTGTCTGTGGAGATTCAAAGAATGGTGCCAGTCTTGTAGTCCGTGCCATGGCCAGTGGTATACAGACTGCCGAAGCCGTGAATCGTTTTTTGAGCAAAAAGGATTAAAAAACCGTAAGATGGCTAAATTTATTTTCGTGACAGGCGGCGTGGTGAGCAGTTTGGGAAAGGGTATCATCTCGGCTTCCATCGGCAAACTCCTGCAGGCCCGTGGCTACAAGATTACGATTCAGAAGTTCGACCCTTACATCAATATAGATCCAGGTACGCTGAATCCCTATGAGCACGGAGAATGCTACGTGACTGCCGATGGTATGGAGACGGATCTTGACCTAGGGCACTATGAACGGTTTACGGGTATTGAAACCACGCGTGCCAATTCAATGACTACAGGCCGGATTTATCAGTCGGTCATAGACAAGGAGCGTCGTGGCGACTATTTGGGCAAAACCATTCAGGTGGTTCCACATATCACCGATGAGATTAAGCGACGCATTCAATATTTGGCCGGGTCAGAAGAAGGATATGACTTTATCATTACTGAGATTGGCGGTACTATAGGTGATATCGAGAGCGCACCTTTCCTGGAAGCCATCCGGCAGATGAAATGGGAGTTGGGTAGGGATGCCGTCTGTGTGCACCTTACCTATGTGCCATATCTGAAAGCGGCAGGAGAACTGAAGACTAAACCTACTCAGCATAGTGTAAAAGAATTGCAGGCGGCAGGTATTCAGCCCGACATCCTTATCTTGCGAACGGAACTGCATTTGAACGACCATCTCCGTCAGAAAGTGGCCGGTTTTTGTAACGTGGCTTTGGAATGTGTTATTCAGAGTGAGGATCTGCCAAGCATCTATGAGGTTCCTGTCAATATGCAGCGTCAGGGACTCGATGCCGCTATTCTTCGAAAGATGGGAATCCCTGTAGGAGAGACTCCGATGCTGGGTCCTTGGAATCATTTTCTGGAATTGCGCCGGACGGCTACGGAGATGGTTCATATCGGACTTGTGGGAAAATACGACTTGCAGGATGCTTATAAGAGTATCAGCGAGAGTCTGAGCCACGCAGCAACCTACCATCACAGGAAAGTGAAGATTACTTTCATCAATGCTGAGAAGCTGGAAGAAGAGTATTCTGATAAGACAAATAAAAGTAGCTTGTCAGGAATATGGGAGATACTGAAGGCGCAGGATGGACTTGTCATTTGTCCGGGCTTTGGACAGCGTGGCATAGAAGGCAAAATCCTTGCTGCCCAATATGCCCGTGAGCATGATGTTCCCTGTTTCGGCATCTGTCTGGGTATGCAGATGATGGTGATCGAGTTTGCACGCAACGTGCTTGGAAAGAAAGATGCCAACAGTACGGAAATCGATGACCAGACAACAGAGAATGTCATCGACTTGATGGAAGAGCAGAAAAATGTTTCCCAGATGGGTGGAACCATGCGGTTGGGGGCTTATGACTGCGAATTGCAAGCAGACTCTAAGGTGGCTGGTATCTATCAAGAGACGTTAGTACGTGAGCGCCACCGTCACCGGTATGAATTCAATAACCGGTATCTTTCCGAATTCAAAGCCAATGGCATGGTGCCTTCAGGCCTGAATCCGGCATCGGATCTGGTGGAAATCGTGGAGATACCCCAACTGAAATGGTATATCGGAACGCAGTTCCATCCCGAGTATCAGAGTACGGTGCTACATCCCCATCCTCTATTTATGGACTTTATCAAAACTGCAATTAAATCTTAAGAACTATGTGTGGAATCGTTGGAATATTCAATATAAGTGAACAGTCGGATACACTACGGCAGAAAGCCTTGCGTATGAGTCAGAAAATTCGTCATCGTGGTCCTGACTGGAGTGGTATATATAGTGGTGGCACGGCTATTCTTGCCCATGAACGTCTGTCTATCGTTGATCCCGAATCAGGTAAGCAACCGCTTTTCTCACCTGACGGAAAACAGGTACTGGCTGTAAACGGCGAAATTTATAACCACAAAGACATCCGCCGTCAGTACAAAGGCAGATATGCTTTCCAGACAGGAAGTGACTGTGAGGTAATCCTTGCACTTTACCGTGAGTGGCGAGCTTCGGTCAATGGCAATTCTTCTTCCGTACCCGTCAGTTTTCTAGAGTCACTTTCAGGTATCTTTGCCTTTGCCCTTTATGATGAAGCGCGTGATGAATTCCTTATTGCCCGAGACCCTATCGGAGTGATACCTCTTTATATAGGATATGATGCAGATGGGAAGGTGTATGTGGCTTCCGAACTGAAAGCATTGGAAGGTCAATGCGAACGGTATGAGCCTTTCCTGCCGGGATGCTATTACTGGAGCCGCGAGCCAGGCATCAGGCGCTATTATGTGCGTGACTGGATGAACTATGGAAACGTGAAGGATAATGATGCTTCCGTGGAAGATATACAAAAGGCTTTGGAAGATGCTGTCAGACGGCAGTTGATGAGTGATGTACCTTATGGCGTACTCCTTTCAGGAGGTCTTGATTCTTCGGTTATTTCAGCCATCGCCCAGAAATATGCACCTCATCGTATTGAGGACGATTCACAGAGTCCGGCTTATTGGCCACGGCTTCACAGTTTTGCCGTAGGATTGAAGGGGGCCCCTGACTTGGAGAAGGCGCGGATGGTGGCAGATTATATCGGAACGGTTCACCACGAAATCAATTACACCATTCAGGAAGGGCTTGATGCCATCCGCGACGTTATCTATTATATTGAGACTTACGACGTGACCACCGTCAGGGCATCAACACCGATGTATCTTCTGGCACGGGTAATTAAGTCGATGGGTATCAAAATGGTGTTGTCGGGTGAAGGAGCAGATGAAATCTTTGGTGGTTATCTTTATTTCCACAAGGCACCGAATGCCGAAGAGTTCCATGAAGAAACCGTACGGAAACTGAGCAAACTCTATATGTATGACTGTTTGCGGGCAAACAAGAGTCTGAGTGCCTGGGGTGTGGAAGGACGTGTGCCTTTCTTAGATAAAGAGTTTCTTGATGTGGCCATGCGAACAAATCCTTCAGCAAAGATGTGTCCGGGAAAGGAAATTGAGAAGAAAATTGTCCGTGAGGCATTTGCCGGAATGCTGCCGGAAGCCGTGGCTTGGCGGCAGAAGGAGCAGTTCTCTGATGGAGTGGGCTATTCCTGGATTGACACTTTGAAGAAGATTACGTCAGCACAGGTGACCGACGAGCAGATGGCCCATGCTGCCGAGCGTTTCCCAGTGAACACCCCTCTTTGTAAGGAGGAATACTATTATCGCAGTATCTTCGCAGAGCATTTCCCCTCGGAGAGTGCCGCTCGTTCGGTGCCGCAGGAGGCAAGCGTGGCCTGCAGCACAGCCATCGCCCGTGAATGGGATGAGGCTTTCAAGAAAATGAATGAGCCCAGCGGCCGCGCCGTGTCAGGTGTGCATGAGCAGGCATACGCCTGATCTTTCGCTTAACATCTTGTCTGTATTTGTTGATGATCTTCCCATTGATGGGAGGACCGACTACAAACTAATTTACTTTGTTCTTCAATCTCCCATTGGAAGCAATTCTTCCAAAGTCTGGAGGCAGAACAAAGTAAACTACTTTGTAGTCAGTGTATTGGACGGGCGTAAAATACGCAGTTAAGATTTGTGTATTTGAAAAGTATGTGCTATCTTTGCAATTGAAAACAAAAGCGGTATGAAAAGAATCATGACAGTGGCGACCCTGATGCTTGTGAGCATCCTCGCTATGGCACAAATGCAGACCCCGGTCCATTTCTCGGTGAGCCAGAAGCAGGTATCACCCTCAGAGGTAGATGTAATTTTCACAGGCAAGATAGACAAGGGCTGGCACGTGTATTCCACGGGATTACCCGATGATGGCCCTATCTCAGCTACGCTGACAAGTGAAACCTCGGAAGGTGCCAAGGCTGAAGGTAAACTGAAGGCTCAAGGCAAGGAAATCAGCCAATTCGATAATCTTTTCGGGATGAAGTTGCGCTATTTTGAGAACAGTGTGACTTTCGTGCAGCGCTACAAACTGACTGCCGAGAAGTATCATATCAAGGGCTTCCTAGAGTATGGCGCTTGCAACGACCAGAGCTGTCTGCCTCCTACCCAAGTGGAGTTTGACTATACTGGCACAGGGAAACCAGAACAGGCTGCCGCAAAGGAAAAAAAAAGTGAAGACGAAAAGGTAAAGGAGGACGAGAACGTTAACGATAACGCTAACCCTGTCGCTAATGTTGACGATAAGGCAAAAGAAGATTCCCTTAACCTTAACGATAACCTCAATCCTGAATCTTTAAGCTTGAAGCCGGCCGTGGATTCCACGGCTCTGTGGACGCCTGTGATTGACGAACTTCAGGAGTTCAATGGCGATACCGGCCAGAACCGTTCTCTTTTCTATATTTTCCTTATGGGATTTCTGGGCGGACTGTTGGCTCTGTTCACTCCTTGTGTATGGCCTATCATTCCTATGACGGTGAGTTTCTTCCTGAAGCGTTCCAAGGATGATAAGCGGAAAGGAATCCGTGATGCCATCACTTACGGTATTTCCATTATAGTCATCTATCTGGCACTTGGCTTGCTGATTACGGCACTTTTCGGTGCTTCATCGCTCAACGCTTTGGCAACCAATGCGGTATTCAATATTTTCTTCTTCCTGTTGCTGGTGGTCTTTGCGCTCAGTTTCTTCGGGTGGTTTGAAATCCGGCTGCCGTCGAAGTGGAGTAATGCCGTGGATTCAAAGGCTGGCAACACCAGTGGCCTGCTCTCCATTTTCCTGATGGCTTTCACGCTGACATTGGTGAGCTTCTCCTGCACGGGTCCTATCATCGGTTTCCTGTTGGTGGAAGTCAGTACACAGGGGAGCATTCTCGGTCCGGCTCTCGGTATGTTTGGCTTTGCCTTGGCGCTGGCTTTGCCTTTCACGCTCTTTGCCTTATTCCCCACCTGGCTGAAGCAGGCTCCAAAATCCGGTTCTTGGATGAATACCATCAAGGTGGTGTTGGGCTTTATTGAACTGGCTTTTGCCTTGAAGTTTTTCTCCGTGGCCGACCTTGCCTATGGCTGGCGTTTGCTCGACCGTGAAGTGTTCTTGTCTCTTTGGATTGTCATCTTCGGCCTGATGGGTGCCTATCTTCTGGGGTGGCTTCGATTCCAGAGCGATGAGCCGTTGCCTGTGGCTATGTCGGAGACAGGTGAGCCTTGCGGTGAAAAGGCCAAGCCCGTGGTTTGCATTATGCTTGGTATGTGCTCTTTGGCTTTTGCCCTCTATATGGTTCCTGGTCTTTGGGGCGCTCCATGTAAGGCTGTAAGTGCCTTCGCACCTCCGATGTCGACACAGGATTTTAACCTTTATAAGGCTAGCGAAGTACGCGCCCAATATACCGATTATGAACAGGGTATGGCTGCCGCTAAGGCGCAAGGCAAGCCCGTACTGATTGATTTCACAGGCTTCGGGTGTGTGAATTGCCGTAAGATGGAGGCTGCTGTATGGACTGACCCTACAGTGGCTGAAAAACTGACCAAAGATTACGTGCTCATTTCGCTCTTTGTGGATGACAAGACACCGTTGCCCGAACAGATTAAGATTACCGAGAACGGTCAGGAGCGTACATTACGTACAGTAGGCGACAAGTGGAGCTACCTGCAGCGTTCCAAGTTCGGTGCCAATGCCCAGCCTTTCTACGTGGCGCTCGACAATGAAGGCCATGTCTTGGGCAAGAGCTACAGTTATGATGAGGACATTTCCAAATACATGGATTTCCTGAATCAAGGTCTGGAGAACTACCGGAAGTAGGGTTGATAGTTTATGGTTGATGGTTGATAGTTTATGGTTTTAAGTTATAAGCGATGCAAGCAATAATATTGGCAGCTGGCATGGGACGCCGGCTCGGAGAATATACAAAGAATAATACGAAGTGCATGGTGCCGGTGAATGGCGTCAGGCTGATTGACCGTTTGCTGGAGCAATTGTCAAGGACAGACCTGCAGCGGGTGGTCATCGTGGTAGGCTATAAAGGCAAGGAACTGATGGATTACATCGGTAGCCGCTATGACGGACGAGTCAAGATAGAGTTTGCTGAGAATCCGGTGTATGACAAGACGAACAATATCTACTCGCTGGCGCTGGTGAAGGAACAGTTGCAGGAAGATGACACGCTGCTTATCGAGAGTGACCTGATTCTTTCCGATAGGTTGATTCCGATGCTCGTGGACTGTGAAGACCCCAACGTGGCCTTGGTGGCCCGCTATGAGTCGTGGATGGACGGCACGATGGTGGAGATAGATCAGGACCGCAACATCGTGAACTTCATTCCGAAAGAGGCCTTTAACTATGCCAACGCAGGCAGTTATTACAAGACCGTGAACATCTATAAGTTCTCACGTGAGTTCTCGCGGCAAAAGTATGTGCCCTTCCTGGAGGCTTATACGAAGAGCGTGGGCAATAATGAGTATTATGAAAACGTGCTGCGTATCATTTCTTTCCTTAACAACCACGACCTGAAAGCGCAGGATATCGGCAAGGAGCAATGGTATGAGATTGACGACAAGCAAGACTTGGACATTGCCGAAGCATTATTCGTAGATGAGAAAGACGTGCTGCGCAAGTACTATGGGCGTTATGGCGGTTACTGGCGTTTCCCCCAGATGCTGGATTTCTGCTATCTGGTGAATCCTTATTTCCCCAGCCGTAGGATGAAAGACGAACTGCGTGCCAATTTCGACACCTTGCTCACCGAATATCCTTCTGGCATGAAGGTGAATACCCTTCTTGCCAGCAAGTGCTTTGGGGTGAGCGAAGACTATATCGTGCCGGGTAACGGTGCTGCCGAACTGATCAAGGTCTTGATGAGCCTCACCCCAACCCTCTCCGAAAGAGAGGGAGCAAAGACCGGCTTTATCCGTCCGACGTTTGAAGAGTATCCCAACCGATATGACGATAATAGTCAGGTGACCTACGTGCCACAAAACAGCGAGTATCGCTATACGGCCGACGACCTGATGGCATTCTTTGGCGATAAGGATGTCTGTCAGCTGATGCTCATCAATCCCGATAATCCCTCTGGCAACTTCATTCCCAAGACCGATGTGATGCGTCTTGCCCAATGGTGTGAGGAACGTGGCATCAGGCTGGTGGTTGACGAATCTTTCGTTGACTTTAGTACCGACTACGCCACCAATTCATTGTTGAGCGATGAGATTCTGGAGGCTTATCCCCACATGGCCGTGATGAAGAGTATCTCTAAAAGTTATGGTGTGCCGGGGTTGCGTCTGGGTGTTCTGGCTTCAGCCGACAAGGAATTGATAGCGCGCATCAAGAAAGAGGTGAGCATCTGGAACCTGAACTCATTTGCCGAGTTCTTCATGCAGATTTACAACAAATACGAGAAAGACTACCAGCGTGCCTGTGAGAAGTTCGTGGTCGAGCGTGATGATTTCGAACGCCAATTGCGCACCATTCCCTTCTTCCATGTCATGCCCTCTCAGGCAAACTATTTCCTTTGTGAAGTGTTGCCTCCCTATAAGGCCAGCGAAATCGTCATCTCCATGTTGAAGAAACATAACATCCTGACACGTGACTGTAGCGGCAAATCAGGACTCGATCCCAATAGGCAGTATATGCGTATTGCCGTGCGCAACCATGAGGACAACGCACGACTCATTGAAGGAATGAAAGATTTTTCGAAATGAAGATTTGTATTTGTGGCGGAGGGAACTTAGGTCACGTTGTGGCAGGCTTTGTTTCATCACAAGGTAAGTACGACGTATGCTTGTTGACACGTCATCCTGAGCTTTGGAGCCAGGAACTGACCATTGAGGCACCTGAAGGAACTATCTACTCGGGCCATCTGAACGGCGTTTACAGCGATGCCTGTCAGGCTGTGGCTGATGCTGACATCGTCCTGTTCTGCTTGCCGGGTTACGCCATTCGCAATACTCTCCTGCAAATCAAGGACTACCTTCGTGCAGATGCGGCCGTAGGTACCGTGGTCAGCAGTACGGGTTTCTTTTTCCAGGCATTTGCTGTGTTGCCACAAGAACAGACACTTTTCGGATTCCAACGTGTGCCTTTTATATCACGCGTTGTAGAATATGGCAGTAGGGCTCGCTTGATGGGCTATAAGGACAGTCTTGAATTGGCCATCGAACGCGGAAAAACATCCCGTGAATCCCTGAAGGAAACTTTGCAAGATATGCTGCGAACGCCCATCCACCTGCTCGGCAGCCATTACGAGGTGAGCCTTTCCAATAGTAACCCGTTACTCCATCCCTCGCGCCTCTACTCCTTGTGGAAAGATTATAGCGAAGGCATGGTCTACGATAATATTCCCTTGTTTTATGAGGAATGGACTGAGGAGGCCGCCGAGTTGTATATCAATATGGATAATGAGTTACAGGCTCTTCTATCGCAATTGCCAGTCAGCAAAGGCAGCATTTCTACCGTTCTTGATTATTACGAAAGCACTGATGCCTCTTCATTGGCAAAAAAATTGCGCAGCATCGAAGCCTTCAAAGGCATCCCTGCACCTATGATAAAGGTGAAAGGGGGATATATCCCCGACTTCCATAGCCGTTATTTTACTGAAGACTTCCCCTATGGACTTGCTTTCGTACATCGTCTAACCCATGAGAAAGGCATTCCCTCTCCAACTATCGACCGTATATTGGAATGGGGAAGTCGAATAATTCATCGCCAGTAGGCTTCAAAGTGGTGTGTCACGCGCTGGTCCTCGGGTGGCAGTTGCATGTAGTCGCCATAGGTGCGAGTGAGATAGTCGTGGTAACCGCTCATGGTTTTGTAAAGCTTTCCCTCAAACAGAATGTCCACCGACGAAGCAATGTCCTCGGCAGGAAAACAACCCTTGATGGAGGGGCCGGCTTCGGTCATGTTGCATACGGTGGCGGTGGGCTCCTCTCTGACAATGAGTTTGCGAATCATCCGGTTGATGGCCCGAGTGCTGATGGGCAGCGAGCGATAGCAGAGGTAGGCCAGTCGGGAATAAAGCGGATTCTGCTTTGAAATCTTGCAGCGGCGTATCTTATAGAGCAGGCGTTTGCGCTTGAAGATTCTTTCCCTTTCCTTCAAGTCATCGGTCACGTAGTCAATGGGGAAGATATCCATATAGACACCGATTTCAAATCCCTTCGTTTCATCCTCAATCATCAGCGTACGCGTGTCAATGACTTTGGCAAAGGTATAGTAATAGTCGGTTTCATGGTTGGGGTCAATTACCTTGAAAATGCCTTGCGGGTCTTGGTAGCATTTCAGAAAACGCTCGTAGTCGGCTCGGGGCATGTAGATGTCGATGTCATCATCCCAGGGAATGTAGCCCTTGTGTCGGACGGCACCGATGAGGGTGCCGCTGGAAAGGAAATAACGCAGATGCTGCTGCTCGCAGAATTGGTGTACGTTGTCCAGAATAGCCATCTGGATACTTCGCAGTTCCTGTATGTCTTTGATGGGGTGCATGGGGAGTCTCTTTTTTTATTTTGCAAAAGTACGACAATTATTTGGCATTTCAAACGATTTTCCTTACTTTCCTCAAATCCGCAACCTATAGGGTTTAGTGGGATTTTGCTTGCAAAGCGACAAAATTCATTTTATTGTACATATTTCTTGCACAACAGAAATGTCG
>OMWC01000045.1 GCA_900314655.1 uncultured Prevotellaceae bacterium
AAACACTCCACAAAAATATGAAGAAAGTAATGTTCTTATTGGCGGTAGGTGTGATGTGCCTGACAGCCTGCGCTCAGAAAAAGGGTGGCGAACGTGGTACTCGCCAAGGTGGCCACATGGTGATTAACAAAGATTCTGACAGCGTTTTCGAGGCATTGAAGCAGGAAGCACTAGGCAAGTTCAAGCAATTGACGTTCAACGATGAACTGACAGGCAATACGATGGAGTATAATCTGCTTGTTCCGGAAGGCGCAGACGCTGGACAGAAACTTCCCTTAGTACTCTTTATGGCCGATGCCAGCACTGCCGGCAAGGAGGTGACGGCTCCGCTCACGCAGGGCTACGGCGCCTTGGAGTTTGCGTCCGACAGAGACCAGCAGCTGCATCCGTCTTTTGTATTGGTGCCGCAATATACCGACTGGGCCGTGCAGGATGATTGGAGCACCCCTCTTTGCCGCCTCACTCTTCGTCAGCAGCCAGTGGGACACCTCGAAGATGCAGGATTTCGGCACCAAAAAGTTCTTCTACATCGTAGCTGGTGGTGACAAGAAGGCTTCGGGTGGCATGAGAGACTTGGCAAAAGTGCTGAAAGAGAATGATGCCCGTGTTGACTCCGCAAGTTGGAGTGCAAAACTGCCAACATCGCAACAGGAGAAGTTAACAGAAGAACTGATTGCCCGTGGCGGCAATATCAACTTCATCAAGTGGGAAACAGGCAGCGTACTCCCGGAAACGGGCCGAGCCATGGAGCACATGGCCTCGTTTGACTACGGCTACAAGATTGCCGCCGTCAGGGACTGGCTCTTCAAGTTTATGAAATGAACAAAGTTGCCTGTCTTTTTAAGCCTCTGATGCCAATTCTCTCGGCTGTTTATGGGTTAGGGATTATTTACATAACAGCGTTGCCTGTTGACGGCAATCATCCAACCTTCGTTGGCGAGATGCTGACGTGGCTAATAACATTGGCGGGCATCGCAATGACGCTCTGCCTTGTGCAATATGTTGAACCAAAAGTATTTCCTGCTGCAGAACAATTTCCGCTGAAGTTTCCTACAATCTCCGTCATCTTAGGACTATTATTGATAGCGCCTCTATGGTTAGTTGCAGAAGGTTATATCGTATACGGTGTGACGTCGCTGGCTCAGCCTGTCATGAAGGCCCCGCTGACCTATACGACAGAAGAATTGCTCGAAGACCTTCTGTCCAGTATACATGCTGTATTACTTGCCCCATTGCTTGAAGAATTGTGTTTCAGACAAATGGCTATTTCTCCCTTTCGCAGTCGTGGCGCACAGGTCGTTGTCTGTGTGGTAATGGCCTTTTTGTTTGGAATGCTTCACGTGCGCAATTTCCCTGGTGCCTTCCTCAGTGCTCTGGTCTACGGGGGCGTGTTTATTTGGTCGCGAAACATTTGGTATAGCGTGATACTACATGCCGGGAGAAACCTCGCAGCCACACTCCTTGCTGTATACAGCTGGTTGCAATTTGGCGACATGCAGATGGCGAAAATTCCTGTTATCATCCTGCCTGATATGAAGGTAGTCATCGCAAGCTTGTTAATAGCCATTGCAGGATTACTTTTATTAAAGAAGAAACGTTAAATTCCAATTTATAGGATAGATTTATTATTAATAATGTGGAAGAATGATTGCTTTTGATTCTATCTGGCGTACGCAGGACGAAATCAGAACGGTGGTGAATGCCGTTATGGGAGAGTGTATCTTTTCCTTGGCTTATTCCCATGAAAGGATGGCTATAGAATTGGAACTGTCAGTCCATCTTGACGAGGACGCCATTTCAAACCTGTCCTGTCAGTTTCCTGTTCCTGCAGATTATGACGGTGAAGGAACGGAAGGCTCCAAGTTCGTCTTTTTCCTTTAATTCGTCTTCATGATTTTGTCTGCTTTTCTTCTTTGCTCACGGCTGGTGTTTGTATACTTATCTTCTTCCACCATGCCTTCCAACCTCAGCTTATATCCCAACTGTGCTCATTCTATTGACAGAGCTGAAGGATGGTTTTCTTTCTTGCAACCTCTTTTTCTGACGAGCTAAGCGTTTCGCTTCCACTTCCGTTTCTTTTTCTTTCTCTTTCTAGCAATTCCTTGTCAAGCTACTACACTTGCTGAAACTTCATGGATGGCATCCTTTACTGGCTATCCTTACGCGATTGTTCTTGTCCGACCTTCTTCATGCCTGCCTTTTCCGGGCGAAGCGAGTTACACTTACTTTTTCCGTCGCGAAGTTAGTGCAAGCCGCATTCTGCAAGTACCAGGGCCTTATTCCCTGAATTTTTTCAAAAACTTTTTCCCGTCTGCCGTGCATCCAATAAAAACTTTTCCGGCCCAAGGGTGAAATAATTCGGTAATTCCTTGCATTCCATGCTTTCCTTGCTAACTCTTAAAGCGACGTTAAAAATAAATGTTTCACTTCTAAAATATTCAGAAAGATGAAAAAGATCGAGAACAATTTCGTAGTAACAGGATTCGTAGGTAAGGACGCAGAAATCCGTCAGTTTTCAACCGCAAGCGTAGCTCGCTTCTCACTCGATCACGGTTGAGGGCTTCTTCAAGCCGGAGGAATGGACTGACCAGGAAGGCGTGAAGCACAACCGAGTGGTGCTCGTGGCCAACAAGTTCTATACGACTCCTGACAAGGAGAACACAGAGGAGAAGGCGCAATAGGCCTTCTCCTTCCAGCAAACGCTGTGAAACTCTAAGGGAAATATAAAAACAACCATCCAACTTCAATTACAGGTAACGGAGAGTGTAACCGGCTTTCCACAAATCATTTCTATTATGCTTTATACACACACTATCGGACGCATCGGTAAGGATTGCAAGGTGATTACCGGAGTACACGGGACTTTCATGGCGGTGGACGTCGCCGTAGATGACTACTCCAAAGGACAGAACATCACGACATGGGTAAGGGTACGCAGCAGCCGTGAGAACCACATCCGCCTCGCTGACTATCTCACCAAGGGAAGGCTGATTCTCGTGGAGGGAACGATCTCAACGTCTCTATGGACGGACAGGCAGGGCGAGAGCCATGTGCAGGTGAGCATCAATGCGGACAGCATCGCTTTCGTGAACGCCGGACGGAAAGAGGAACAGTCTGTCAACCCGAAGCAGGCTTCTAAGAAAGGAGCAAAGGCTAAGAAGAACACGCCCGAACCGCCAAAGGACGCACCCGAGGCCAAGGCTGATGACCTGCCGTTCTGATGAGAGTCTAACCTTTAACGCCATAGGGCTATGACTGTCAACGTTCGTATCGCCATCGCATCCCATCTGTCGGATGCACAGGAATATCTGGAGCTCGGCTTTCGCAAGAATGCCAGCTCCGAGATAAACCTCGCAAAGGCCATCCTGTTCAAGTACGTCAGCACTGACTTGGAGGTTGAGGTGAGGGAACTGAATGAGTTAGCACATGAAGTTTTCAACCGTCAAAGACAAATTACACTATGAGATACGCAAGATTGCTGGAACCGTACAAGGGGTACTGGGATATTCAGGTGGACGAGGATAGCATCACTGGTGGCTATCATGGCTATGAGTATAACTGTGTTGTCATCGGGAGCGGAAAGGAGATTACCTGCAACAGGGATGAGTTTGAGTTTGTTGACTGAGTACAAAGGGAACGGGCAGTCCAACCAACTGCCCACAAATCTTCTTGCTATGGAAAAGAACAACCCTAAAAAGGAGCAGATAAGAAGGCTCATGGATAAAGCCAGGAAGGACGGCAAGACTATTGACTGGGCAAAGGTGGTCTTGTGTTAGGCTCACAAACGGTCAATTATCGGAAAAGGTATGTTTCCGATAATTGACTCTTTATATGTATCGGAAAAAAGAGCCGCTATCCCTTAGACAGTCAGAATAGCGGCCCTCTTTATGACCTGAAAAGGTATTTCCACAGCTCCAGGGTGTCATCATGCTCTCTTATCCTCTGTAAGATTTCCTTCAGGTAGGATTGCATGGCCTTTTCAGTGGAATGGTTGACCTCGGCAAGTTCCTCGATGGTTCTCTGCTGGCACGCAATGCCGAAATACTCCCTGAGTATCAGGTTCTCGTCCGTTGTCAGGATGCCGTTAAGCAGGGCATTGATCTTCTCGGTGACTTCAAAACGGGGTGCACCGTGGAGGGAATGATGGTCATAGCCGTCATCCGCGATGCCGTTCTGGGTTCCGAAGTTCTCCCACCTGTCTTGGATCTGCATGTAGGAGTTCTCCTCGTCAAAGAGTTCCCGGTCGATGTCCATCTTCTGTTACTTTACTATCTTGTAATAATCCGGCTTGCGGGGCTTCGGGGAATGGTTGCCGCCTTCGGCCTCATAGCCGATGCTCAGGGCACCGATGCCCATCAGATCCTCCTGGATTCCCATGTCACGGAGCAGCTGCTTCCCCTCCTCGGTGTCGAACATCTCACGCTCCCTGTGAATCCAGCAGGTGCCGAGTCCTATCTCATGGGCTGCCAGCATCATGGTCTGAAGGACGATGCTGCCGTCATAGACATAGGGATCGCCAGTGGTTCCCATCACCTCGGCGTTCATTTTCTTCAGACGTTCGATGAATGCCGGATTCTGCACGGCAACGACCAGAATTCTTTGGATGGTATTCTTGAGGGCTCAGCTGCTACATGGGGTGGCCCTACAGCGGGTATTCGTCATGTCACCACAAAAACAACTGCATCAGGAAACGCTGGTCAATGCTATAATATGGCAGGCCAGCGGGTTACAGCAGGAACAAAGGGCCTGCTGATTATCGATGGGAGAAAGATATTACACAAATAATAAGGAGGGTAACGGGCTCGGTTCTGAATATTTTTTGTAACTTTGTTGCCAAAAATACAACTTATGATCAAATTATATAAAGTGATAGCTGTCGCCCTGCTGATGGCAATGATGGATACGAAGGCGAATGCAGAGACAGCAAGCACAGCACCCTGTGGACCTGTGCCTACGGATAATCAACTGCGCTGGCAGGATATGGAGATGTATGCCTTCATTCATTACTCGCTGAACACATACACGGATCAGGAATGGGGATTCGGGAACGAGGCGCTGGAATTGTTCAACCCCTCTGACCTGGACTGCCGGCAGTGGGCTCGCGTATGCAAGCAGGCTGGTATGAAGGGCATCATCTTTACGGCTAAACATCACTGCGGTTTCTGCATGTGGCCGAGTGAATACACCGAGTACTCCGTGAAGAACACGCCGTGGAAGAACGGGAAGGGCGATGTGGTGCGCGAACTGGCCGATGCCTGCCGCGAGGAAGGACTTGAGTTTGCCGTCTATCTCTCGCCCTGGGACAGGAATCACCCGGAATATGGCCGGCCTGCATATGTGACCTATTTCCGCAACCAGCTGCGCGAACTGCTGACCAACTACGGTGAGATATTCGAGGTGTGGTTCGACGGTGCCAATGGCGGCGACGGCTGGTACGGCGGTGCCAACGAGACGCGCAAGATTGACCGTACCACCTATTATGAGTGGCCTGAGACGTACAAGATGATCCGTGAGCTGCAGCCCAAATGCTTGATATGGAACGACGGCAGCGACCGCGGCGACCTGCGATGGGTGGGTACGGAGGCCGGTAATGTGGGCGAGACCAACTGGAGTCTGCTGAACAAGGATGGCGAGGTGACGTGGCCCATGCTACACTACGGTCTGGAGAACGGCGACTCGTGGGTACCCGGCGAGACCAATACCAGTATACGCCCAGGCTGGTTCTATCACGAGACGGAGAACGAGCATGTGAAGAGTCTTTCGAAACTGATGGACACCTATTATAAATCGGTGGGCCGCAACTCCACCTTGCTGCTCAACTTCCCCATAGCGCCTAACGGTCGCATTCATCCCAACGACAGCCTTCGCGGCATCGCCTTTAAGAAAATGATTGACGAAGTGTTTAAGACCGACCTTGCAAAGAATGCCAAGGTAAAGACACAGGGGAATGTGACACTTGTTGAATTCCAGAAACCCACGCCATTCAACCGTTTCGTGGCCGAGGAAGATATCCGACAAGGCCAAAGGGTGAAGAAGTTTACGCTGGAGGCTCTTGTCGAAGGGAAGTGGCTGCCGCTGAAGGATGCACTCGTTGAAGGCTCCGACGGACTGACCACCATCGGTCATCGCCGCATCATCTGTTTCCCTACCGTCAACGCCACAAAGCTACGCTTCACCGTCACCGACAGTAAAGCCAAGCCCATCATAAAGCGCACATCCGTCTATCTGGCTCCAGAGTTGACGGGCGATATCCCCGACAGCGGCGAGAAGCGCAGCAGCAACCTGCACTACTTCTTCAGCAGCCCTCGTCAGATGATGATTGACTGGGACACAGAACAGACCGTCAGCTCTTTCCGTTACCTGCCTCCGCAGAACACGAAGGACGGCACTGTGACACACTACACCCTTTGGGCTTCCTCCGACTGGTCAAACTGGACAAAGCTTGCTTCAGGCGAGTTCTCAAATATCGTGAACAATCCCATTTGGCAGACCATTAAGTTCCCGACAACCAAAGCCCGTATCCTCAAGTTTGACTCCGACCGCCTTGCCTCAGGAGAGCGAATGGCCTTTGATGACTTTGAGGTGGTTACAGGCGAGCCTGAGGGATTCAAGAATCCCGTGCTTCCCGGTTTTCATGCCGACCCAAGTGTATGCCGGGCGGGCGACGACTTCTATCTCGTAAACAGCACGTTTCAGTATTTCCCCGGTGTTCCGGTGTTCCACTCGAAGGATCTGGTGAACTGGGAACAGGTGGGCAACTGCCTGACTCGTCCGTCGCAGGTCGACCTGAAGGGAACCGACGGCAACAGCGGCATCTATGCCCCCACCATCCGTTATAATAACGGGCGCTTCTATATGGTGACAACGTTGTTCCCCTCGCGCAGGCATTTCTACGTATGGACCGATAACCCCGCTGGTGAGTGGTCGGAACCCGTCGTGATAGACTTCGCCATCGGCAGTTGTGACCCCACGCTCTACTTTGAGGATGACAAATGCTATTTCCTCTGGAAAGAGGGCGACATCAAGATTTGCGAGATCGATGTGAAGACGGGTAAGCAACTGGGCGAGATCCATCACTTAGGCGTAGGACTTGGCGGGCGCTATCCCGAAGGGCCACATATATATAAGAAGGACGGTTACTATTATCTGCTGTTGGCTGAAGGCGGAACGGAGCATGGGCATCATGTGAATATCCTTCGCAGCAAAAACCTTTTCGGCCCATATCAGCCCAACCCGGCCAACCCCATCCTGTCGCACTTCAACATGAAGATGCAGAACAGTCAGATACAGGGACTGGGGCATGCCGACCTGATACAGGCACCCGACTCCTCGTGGTGGATGATTTGTCTGGGCTACCGCACCAGCGGTTATCTGCAGCATGTGATGGGACGTGAGACAATGCTGGCTCCTGTCCGTTGGGAGCAAGGAGGCTGGCCGGTAGTAAACGGCGACGGCACGCTGCAGACAGACATGAAATGCCAGACATTGCCGTTGGTCGCTATGCCGAAAGACCCCATCAGGGAAGAGTTTGATTACATCAAGCGCGATGCCCCTAAGGACAGCTATCACTCGTTGGGACTGCCGATGGGATGGATGAGTCTGTGCAACCCCGACTATTCGCGCTATTCGCTGACGGAGCGTAAAGGCTGGCTTCGCATGCGCCCAAGCACGACCGACCTCAGCGAGACTGCATCGCCAACGTTTGTTGCCCGCCGGCAGACGGAACTGAACTTTACGGCCACGGCCTTGTTCGACCTCTCCCACCTTTCGGAGGGCATGCAGGCCGGGATTACCGCATACGCCGCTCCGCTGAACCACTACGATGTGGTGGCTGAGAAAAGGAACGGACAAATCATCATAAAGTCGAATGTACGCTTAGGACAAACCGGCCACAGCGAAAAGGAGTTCGCTCTGAGCGGCACCCGCGCCTACCTGCGCATCACCTCCGACAAGGACTTCTACTACCTGCAGGCATCTTCTGACGGAAAGAACTTCGTCGAGCTGGCCAAGATGGAATACCGCTTCCTCAGCACTGAGACTATCGGCGGTTTCACTGGAGTGATGCTCGGGCTCTTCGCGCAGTGCGACAATGAAACAGGCGCCGGGTATGCTGATGTTGACTGGTTTGAGTATCTGACACAATAATAAAGAATATATGAGAACTATTTCTATTTGGTTACTGATGGCCATGCTGGCAATGACAGCGCAGGCACAAACCGCACCCGACTGGGAGAATCCCGCCGTGTTGGGCATTAACAAACTACCCTATCATGCCACGTTACAACTGCCTTCGAAATGGAAGGAGTGCAAGGAGATAGTCAGTCTCGACGGCGAGTGGCAATTCCATTGGAGCCGCAATCCCGAGGAAAGGCCTGTGGGCTTTGAGAGAGAGGACTATGACGTAAGCCAATGGCACAAAATCAAGGTGCCGGGCAACTGGCAGACGCAGGGCTTCGGCACCCCCATCTATACCAATATAGAATACCCCTTTAAGCGCAACCGTCCCAGTGTGACGAGTGAACCTCCACGTGACTGGACAGCCTACGAGAACCGAAACCCCGTGGGCTCGTATGTGACGTTCGTCAACGTGACCAAAGAGATGCTCGCCAAGAACCTGATTCTTCACTTTGGTGGTGTTCATTCCGCCATGTATGTGTGGCTCAATGGGAAAAAAGTAGGCTATAGTCAGAACTCCATGTCGCCGGCAGAATTTGACGTGACAAGCTATCTGCGCGAAGGCATGAACAAACTTGCCGTAGAAGTGTATCGCTGGTCAGACGGCAGTTATCTGGAGGATCAGGACATGTGGCGCCTCTCAGGCATCTTCCGTGAGGTGCAGCTATGGGTGCGCCCGTTGGTGCATATAGCCGACTATCAGGTGACGGCTGTTCCGAACAACGACTATAGCGAGGCGGAAGTATGCGCAAAGATAAGCATCTGCAACACCGGGAAGCGATATGCAAAGGTGTTCCCCGTATTTAAAATTGAAAAGAAAATAAATAGCCAGTTACGCCCACTGGCAATCAATGCCGGCGACACCGTTTGCCAAATATATCATTACACTTTAAAGAATCCCCAATTATGGTCAGCCGAGAAACCGAACCTCTACCCTTTCAGCGTGGAATTGCAGGATAAAAAGAGGCAGGTCGTCGAGCATTTCGACTATCATCTGGGCGTGAAGCGCGTGGAATGTGTGGGTGAGGTGTTTAAGATTAACGGACGGAATGTGAAGCTGCGCGGCGTGAACCGCCACGACCACCATCCCGTAACGGGCCGCTACGTGGATGATGCCACCTACGAACAGGATATCCGTCTGATGAAACAGGCCAACATCAACTTCCTGCGCACCTCGCATTATCCTGACCGCGAGTATATTTACGAACTCTGCGACCGCTGGGGCATCTACGTGATGGATGAGGCCAACCAGGAATCTCACGGTTATGGCTATGCCAACGAAGAAATGGGACACGATGCCGCTTGGCGGGATGCCCATGTGGATCGTGCTGAATCGCTCGTAAAGCGCGACTACAACCATCCTTGTGTCATCCTCTGGAGCCTTGGCAATGAGGGAGGCATAGGTCCCAATATCCAGGCCATGCATGACAAGGTTTGCGAGCTCGACTCAACACGTCTCCCCTTCTACGATTGCCATCCCCGTTATTCTGCTCTCCACGACCATGGCTATCCTTCGCCAGAAGATCTACGCCGCGAGGCTGAGAAGGAAACGGAGAAACCGCTTATTGCCAGGGAGTATGCCCATGCTATGGGCAACTCTATGGGAAACCTGCAGGAGTACTGGGATGTAATCTATTCAGACTCTAGTATTGCAGGTGCAGCCGTGTGGGACTGGGTAGACCAGGGACTCCTGAAAATGGATGGCGATATTAAATACTATGCTTATGGTGGCGACTATGGAGACAAGCCTAACCTCGACGCTTTCTGCATCAACGGACTGCTGGCTCCTGACCGCACGCCGCATCCCCACTACTATGAGGTGCAGTATGTCTATCAGCCTTTGCAGTTCGTTCAGGAGGGCGATAGCATCCGTATCATCAACCGTGACTTTTTTACCGGCATCGACCACTATGAATACTATTGTGAGGTCTATCATAACGGGGAACTGGTCACCGGAGAACTTGCAAGAATAACAGGTGACAAATTCGGAATCCCCTATCCATTCTACCCCCACAACGAACCAGAACTGATTCTGAATGTCTATGCCCGTCTGCGTCAGTCCACACCATGGGCAAAAGAGGGATTCGTCGTTGCCCGCGAACAGTTCATTCTCAAACCTGAAGAGTTTTGGTATGGTGTCAGCGAGGGGAATGCGAAGCCTGTGAAATCTGCAGAGGATATGGTATTTACAACAGATAACGGCTACGTCACCATCAACCATACCGGGGCTCTCAGCTCGTGGATTGTCGATGGCAAACAGATGCTGCAGGCTCCTTTGGAACCCTATTTCTGGAAACCCGAGAACGACAATCAGCACGCCGCTCATTTTGCTGAGCGTATGGCTCCTTGGCGCGATGCAGCAGAGAATCGTACGGTAAAATCCATTCGTGTCAAGGACCATCAAGTGATTGTCGACATGACGCTGTCTGTAGGAGCCGAACTGACGTTGACATATACCGTAAAGAATGACGGACGTATCAGGGTGGATATGGACTACCGTCCTACGGCCACCGATATCCCTTTGATTCCCAAATTCGGTATGCGTTTGCGCTTGCCTGCCGACATGACCCATATCGAATACTACGGTCGTGGCCCATGGGAGAACTATCCCGATCGTAAGCGTAGTGCATTCTTGGGGCGATATCAGATGCCACTTACTGAATTTGAGACGGAATACGTCCATCCGCAGGATAACGGCTGCAGGACAGACGTACGCTGGTTCTGTATTTCAAACGGAGAAAAGACCCTTCGCATCGATGGCTTGCAGCCGCTCTGCATCCGTGCCTGGGACTATGGCGAAGAGAATCTGGAGGGAGTGCGTCATCCCCATGAAATCAATCGTGGACGCTTTGTCAATCTGAACATCGACCTCAATATTCATGGGGTGGGTGGCATCGACACATGGGGCAGGCGCACCTTGCCCCAGTACACCATCGACGGCAATAAGCATTATCGCTATGCCTTTATACTCAGTTGGCAAAACAATTAAGACATCATTCAATCATTTCGCAAATAGATTATGAACTACAGGAATTTGTTTATTCTAAGCACAGGAACAATCTTGTTGCAGGGTTTGGGCAGATTGACTATAAGGCCTTCAGTCGTATGGCGGGTTTTCAGCTTGCCGTATCCCAATAGATAAACGCTGCTGATGTTCTTGTGCATATTCTTGTTGCCCTTAGCTAGCGACTTGATGGTTAGCTGCCCGTTCTCGGGCCATCCCATAGCGGTGACGTAGAGGTATTTTGCGGTCTGATTGAATCGGATGTCGCGCCAGTCCATTCCAGCAAACTTGCTGTCGTTGAATCCCTGAGCATTGATCTTTATGTCCTCCTCGGCCACAGGTCCCTCGCCGAAGCGCACCCATGGACGAGTGCCGAAGATGCTCTCGCCGTTAACAGTTATCCACGCCTCCAAATCATCGAGAATCTGCGATTCCTTCTCGTCGTAGGTGCCGTCTGCACGAAGAGGAACAGAGAGCAGCAGATTGCCGTTCTTCGACACGATATCGACCAGCTGCTTGACCACTGTGGCTGCGCTTTTATAGCCGTTGCGCTCATATATGCTGGTGTTGTAGTGCCATCCGCCAATACAGTTGCACGTCTGCCAAGGCTCATCGATAATTTCGTTCGGAGCACCTCGCTCTACGTCCCATGTGAGTGCCTTGCGCTGCTCTTCGTTGAGAATCTTGCCGAAAACCACGGCACGGGGGTTCTTGTTGTAGAGATGGGTGGTGATGCGCAGTCCGCAGTCGCTCAGCGGATAGAAGGGCAGCACGGTGACATCGAAGTAGATAAGGTCGGGCTGATAGCGGTTGATGGCATCGAGGGTGCGGTCGTAGAAGTTGGTGACGAACTCCTGTGTCGGCGGGCATGCGCCATGGCTCCAGTCCCACTGGCTGTGGATGCGGCCATTGTCCCACGATCCCTGGCTCATGGGGTGATGCTGCTGGTAGAGCTGCTGAGGGTCTAAGCCTTCCCACCATTTGCCTTTGCCGTCCTCCTTGATTAGGTTGCCGTCGTAGTAGACGCCAGCCTTATCTCCCTCCAGGTCGTAGCGCTGTGACGGCTCGTACCATGTCCATGCATGATCAGCATGGAACGAGATGCCTAGCGGCAGTCCGGCCTTTTTGGCTGCTGCTGCCCATTCAGCCAGCACGTCGCGCTTTGGACCGATGTTCTTCGAGTTCCACGGCTGATATTTCGAGTCCCAAAGGTCGTAGTTGTCGTGGTGGTTGCCAAGCACGAAAAAGTACTGTGCCCCGCAGCGCTTGTAGCGCTCCACAAGCTGCTCAGGATTCCACTTCTCGGCCTTGAACAGCGGCAGGATGTCCTTGAAGCCCACCTCCGACGGATGGCCGTAATGTTCCACGTGCCATTTGTACTCACGTGAACCTTCCATATACATCGAGCGAGCCATCCAGTCGCCTGAGCCCTCCACGCACTGGGGACCCCAGTGCGCCCAAATGCCGAACTTCGCATCGCGGAACCACTCTGGAGTCTTGTGTGTCTTCAGGCTCTCCCACGTAGGTTGATACTGACCTGTCTGCATCTGCTCGTGCTGTTCAGAGACAGGAATCCGGTAGTCTTGTGCCATGGATGCGCTAACCATGCAGCCAAGGGCTAAAAGTAACAATGTCTGTTTCATGCGAGCAACAATATCAATTTTTTATTATGCCAACATCTTTGGCGTTATTTCGTCAAACGCACAATGTAAAATTCTTTTTGAGGCACTTTTTGCAGGCAATCCCACTTGTCTTGAAACTGCATGTAGGAGTTTTCCTCGTCGAAGAGTTCCCGGTCGATATTCATCTTCTGTTACTTGACAATCTTGTAATAATCCGGTTTGCGGGGCTTCGGGGAATGGCTGCCGCCTTCGGCCTCATAGCCGATGCTCAGGGCACCAATGCCCATCAGGTCTTCTTGGATTCCCATGTCACGGAGCAGCTGCCTTCCCTCCTTAGAGTCGAACATCTCACGCTCCCTGTGAATCCAGCAGGTGCCGAGTCCTATCTCATGGGCTGCCAGCATCATGGTCTGAAGGACGATGCTGCCGTCATAGACGGTTCCCATCACCTCGACGTTCATCTTCTTCAGACGTTCGATGAATGCAGGATTCTGCACGGCAACGATATGGGGATGCTGGGCACCCATGCTGGTGGGAGACCATGTTCCGGCTTCCAATACCTGGATGAGTTCGTCATCCTTGATCTGCTCGTTCCTGTATTTGCGCACACTGCGGCGCGTCTTGATGCAATCGATAGTATTCATGTCTTTTCAGAGTTGAATGGTATATTGTTCCTTGATGTCGCCATTGTCAATCTCGTTTGAGACTTCGGCGACTGTTTTTTCTTCACGTCTTTGCTTTCGGGCACAACTGCGTATGCCCGGGCATATTCCTGTTTCATGTCTTGTCGTTTGATTTAAATGGGTCACAAAATGTTGATGCTGATTCGGCGGCCAAGCCCCTCGAAGATCTTGAAGAGCGTGGAAACCTGTACGTCGGTATGGCCGTTCTCCACTCGGGAGATATAGGCCTTTTTCGTGCCGATCCGTGACGCAAGCTGCTCCTGGGTGAGTCCAGCCCTGAGGCGTTCCTCCTTCAGGCGCTCACCAATGATGAAGGCATCGCAGCCGTTCTCGAACTCCAGCCTTGACGGCGTACCTTCCTTACCGAAATCTTCCTCTATCAAATCCTCTATCGGTGTCAGATTCAACTGCTTCATCTTTTCTCTATCCATGGTCTTCGAGTTTTTTCTTATTGTCGAAATATTCTTTCATGATTCTCGTGGCTGTCTCAATCTCCTTGCGCGGGGTCTTCTGCGTCTTCTTCTGGAAACCGTTGAAGAGAATCACAAGGTTTCCTTCATCCATACAGCAGAAGATCCGGTAGATGTTTCCCTGGTCTTCCACCCGTATCTCAAACAGGCCGGGTACACCCGATATGGACTTCAGGTAGGTCTGAGGTATGATATCCAGTGTCATGATGTAGACGAGTACCTGGTAGATCTTGTTGATGGTCTGCCGTCCGAGTGTCCGCTTGAACTTCTTGAAGTAGTCACCATAGACGGTGACCTGCCTCTTGAACTCTTTTTTCATTTTCTATTGTGCAAAGTTAACTAATTGGTTTACAATCTCCAAGGATTTTGGGCAAAATCTTTCAATTCTGCCCAAAAATCCTTGTGTTAATCCATTATTCTATGAACTGGTTGAATTTCTTCATGGCCTCCATCTTGATTTCGTCTGCCACGTCGATATAGGGCTTCATGGCCTTGTAGTCACTATGGCCGGTCCATTTCATGACAATCTGAGGTGATATGCCCATGCCAAGTGCATTGCAGATGAAATTCCTTCTTCCCGTATGGGTACCGACCAGTTCATACTTGGGCTTCACGACATCGATACGCTCGTTACCCTTGTAATAGGTCTGACGTACTGGTTCGTTAAGTCCGGCAAGCTTGCACAGTTCGTGAAGATATTCATTCATCTTTTGGTTTGTGATGACAGGCAACGCCTTGTCGTTGGGAAATGAGAACTGTGCATACTTTTCCAGAATCGCCTTGCTATGGTCATTCAGTTCAATGCGGAGACTGTCATATGTCTTGATGGTCGTCACTTCTATGTAGTCCTTCTTCACATCGCATCGTTTTAGGTTATAAACGTCGGAATGCCGAAGTCCCGTGAAACAGCAGAACAAGAACACGTCTCTCACCCGGTAGAGGTATAGCTTGGTCTCTGGAATTTTGTACTTTTCAAGTTTTTCCAGTTCTGCCTTGGTAAGGAACACGACTTTCTTCTGCGTCTTCTTGAACTTGGGGCGGAATGTCTCGAAGCAGTTGTTCTGATGGAATCCCTTATGCAGGCTCCAACGGAGGAACCAGCGGAGAAATTCGAGACTCTTCTCTATCGTGGTATTCTTCATGTTCTTCACGTCACGGAGATATTCTATATAGCTTAGGATGCCTTCTTCGTCGAAGAAATCAAAATCATAGTCAAAGGTCTTCAGACCGAGCTTCCTTTTCCTTTCACGAAGACCTTTGAGATGGTTCCTCATTGCATGGAACTTCTCATACGTTGACTCCGTCCAGTTGTTCTGCCGTCCGCACTGTCTTTCAAACTCATGGGAAATCTCCCTGAATCCTAAAGAATTGTTAATTTTAGATATGCTGGCAGAGTCGTCTTTTTTGTTAATTAATGTTTTGACTGGGTTCACTTCAAATTTGCCCCAGCTAAATGAGGTCTCGAACTTGGGTGCTGGGACAGGGCTTTAGAAATTTGTCCCCGAACCCTTGCTTGTTCTTCTTTCAAAGTTAGCAAGAGTTTCTCAATTATCCAAATTACTTGCTGAGTAACAAGGGGTTGGACAATTCATGAAAAAAGAAAATGACTAGAAATTGTTAGAAAAGGTTCTTAAAGATAGCAAAAACAAACCTTTTCTTGCCGATGTTTTCTACTACTTACCGAATACGGAAAACCAGCCTCTCTCTCCGCGAAAGGCGAACGATGTTCGCCTTTTTCGTGGAACAAAACGCTGACTTTCAACAAGTTAGCGTTTTTGTTTTGTTAAAAGAGCGAACTGTTCGCGTTTTTTTGCAGAGACGAAGCGTTCGCACTTCAGCGAAATCGTTCGCGCTTTTTGCGTTCACCATGTGATTTTAGCCATAAAGTTCGGCAAATTTACACAATTAAAAAGGCAAAATAATATTAACGTTATATAATTGACCCTTTCTGGGAAAGGTTCACTTCAATATTGATTAATCATATGCGTTTTAGGATTATGCAGACTTTGCCGAAGTAGTTCTAATTCTTTTTGCCGGGGCTTGGTGATCGGTACATCCGCATTTGCGCATTACACGCTTCTGTCGAACTAATTATGTCTAAAGCATAATGATACGCCTGTATTACTTGAATCTCAATTTGCCAAGCCCTCTGCCTGAAGTGACAGGCGTAGGGCTTCTGCCATGTGGCTTCACTACATGGCACCTGTCGTTCAGTAGCCATCTGTGTCGTCCGTGTCTTCCCATAGGTTGATGTCACTAGGAAGATTGGAAGTTGCATCCTCTTCCCATTCCAATTGTTGCTCCTTGGCATCCATTCCTGTGCCCACTACAGAACCATCTTCAATGGGTAAATTTTCATCACCAAGTACAGAACTAATCAGATGTACATTCACTACCTCTGCAGCAGGTGCAATATATTTCTTTTTCATAACTTCTTTTTTTTATGATTTGTATTCTTTATCATCCAGAGGAGCAGAGAGAGCCGTTGTCTACTCCACCGTTCCTCTGGGTTAACTAAGAAACTGTTTACTTCACTACTACTTTCTTTCCATTCACGATATAGATGCCGCCCTCGGTGGGTTTGCCGTCTAACTTCTGACCGTTCAGGTTGTAATAGACGGCATTGGAAGAAATCTCAGAAAGAGAGGTCTCAACCTTATTCAAACCAGTTGTCATATCTTCGTCAGAGGGAGAAATCTCTGCAAAGAACGATATGCTGAGTTTGGCCAAGTTGCCGCTTTCGACAGGCAGATAAGCCTGATTGCCACTACTTGTCACACCATTCTTCTGTACTTTGAAGAAACCTACATAATCAAGGCTCTTGTCACTTCCGGAGATATTGTTACCATCTGCGTCAACATGGGCCACTTCTGTAGTCAATACATAGTTGGTAAAACCATTATCAGTCTGATTCACTGTTCCTGAAGATAGTTTTGCCTTCAGCAAATTGCTAGTCATATCTTGTGGAGTCTTAATATTTTCCAAATCATCTTGGCGGTCTGCTACATAGTCGTGCATATCGGGAACGAAAAGATGGAAGCCGTTATTAAGAATCTTCACACGACCAGGCTCTTCACCTGTTGCGGTTTCAGTGTCATATACATTGCGGATGATATAAGCATTCTTATCAGGGGTGGCAGAATCGTCATCGTCTGGGTCAGCAGAAAGTATCACAGAACTGGCATCAACCTCCTTCAAGACAACTTTCTTTGCATCCAAGTTTGTTGATGTCACGATATAATTCTTGAAAGGATAGCCTGTCATCTCTGATGTCAGCGACGGGTCAATTACGTGGTTGCGGCTTTCAGTTGCCCAACCATACCTATTCACCGTCTTGAAATCTGTAGACACGGCCATCTTCTTCAAAACAAAACCGCCCAGTGCAAGTGTCAGGTTGGCCTTTGAGTCTGCTGTGTTCATGATAGCCACGATATAGTCACCAGAGTTGTCATTTGCCTCATAGTAACGGCAGTTGGTAGCTTCGGCGATTTCTGTAAAAACGCCTGTACCAAACTTATACTTCTTTACAGGAGCAGCGGAAGTGCTCTTCATGCGAAGATATACTGCACCGCCTGCTGGAACGTCAGGAACAACCACCTTGTTGCACCAGTCATTTTCACCAGCCTCCAAAGTGAGACCTTCTTCTGTAATCTGCATCTTGCCATTGTTCTCGGGAGCGTTGTTGTCCATATAGAACCACAGACCTTGTGTCTCAGGAATAACGATACCTGTTGCCTCGTTGCCTGTTCCGTGCTTTGCCCACAACTGGTTAGCGCTCTGCTCGCTATTGGACTCGAATATGTTATCTTGTCCATTTGTGTCAATCGCCTGACTATTCACGCGCATAGAACCATTATCATCCCAAAGGGCGAGGTTGTAATGAGTATCAACAGGGATGCTACTCTGCACCTTATTATTATTGACAGTCCACTCATTCTTAACATCATCGCCTGAATACCCATTAACATCTGTGAAGTCCCATGTGTATGGATAAGACTGTGCCTCCTGATATGCGATGGTGACGTTATGCTCTGCATAGTCGGCCACGAAGTTCAGATTCTTCTCCATATCTTTGCCGCGAACGCGGATCGTGCCGATGTCACCATTTGTACCGGTGTAAGAGAATGACACCACCTTACCGTCCTCGTTGGTGTTGTTCGTTAGAACAGGGTATGATGCGAATTTACCTGTAGAGGCAGAGATGTCATTCATCTGATGGTACCTGCCAGAATAGTTGGCCAACTGCTCATCCTTGCCGAAGTATTTCAACGTCCAGGTGCTCTTTGTGCTGGCGCTACTATTCTTTGTACTTACCTGATAGAAAGCATCGCCTTCAATTTCGTTAGTATAGATGCGGTCACCACGGTAAATCTGGATCTTGTAGAGCTTACACAAGGATCCACTGGTCATCTTGAAGACCATGTCGGCGGGACCACCATTACCGTCACCCTTGGCAAAGAAGTGGTAACAACCACGATAATTGTTATCACTATTGGCACTGTTCCACTGAGAACCACCTACAACGTAGTCAAGAGCAGGATCAATCGGATTATATACAGCATCGTAAGCATTTTTAATGCTGAATTTTGCTTCATCAGCGTAGCGACCAGTACCGGTACCCATATAGATAATCACACGGTCGTTAGGCATCAGCCAAGGAATACGGAACTCACCACCTTCGAGAATACCCACATAGCGGTTGGGATCCTTAGAAGAACTATGAATGTCATCTCCTGTGAATTCATTAAAAATCACGCTCTGGTTGGCACTCGTACGAATCACGGTACCCTCGGTGTCCCAAATCATATCGGCGTTGTCGCCTTCCATATCATACTTGTTTGAGAATATGGGGTCGAATAATTCGTCACCATATACCAAGTTGTAGTTGAACATCCAGTCTGAACGGATATTATCATGTTGGTCTGGATAATCGATTTCCTCTTCGAGAAGAGAGCCTGTATTAATTTTATTATTATTCTTAAACCAATCCAACACATCATCTGCATTGCTAAAGTTAGCAATGGATGCTTCATTAGCATAATAATCCTTGAAATAGGTGCCATACGGAGTTGGTGTTGCATATCCGCCCGTAGAGGTTTCGAATGTTGTGCTGTATTGCGGTGCTTGTGATTTCACATAAGCATCATCTGTCAGATCCCACTTCATTCCATACAAAGAGTTTGTGGTCAAATCCCAGGTGTGACCTCTGCCATCATCACCAGTCAAGCCATTTTCTCCGTTATATTTCGGATCAGTGCTATAGGCAATGGTAAGGGCATACAAAGGGGCTGTTTTTGAGTCAGGATTGCCAATCTTAATAAGGATAGTACCGCCAGGATTTTTATCTTTTGCAAATTGAATGCCATCGATCATCAGTTTACCTTCTGTGGCATCATCAGACGCACGTTGAATGTATGGACGGCATGCTATAATATTGCCCGACATCTTCTTGACTGTAATAGTGGCTCCGACATAACCTTTCACGATTGCCAGTTCACCTTCCATCACCGAAGGATCATCAGGATTGGGCACTTTGTTGTTTTCATTTACTGCCTTCTGATTGTTGGGCACCCACTTGGCAAGAGGATAAATCTTGTTTTCGGGATTGAACTTAACCCAAAGGAGCTCGGCAATGCCGCAGGCAGGCCTTTGAGTAAGATCAACATCAGTACCACCTATATTATTACCATCATTTGTTTTCCGGTCCCATGTTCCATAAAGGTAATAGGTCTTGCCTGCTTGCACGTCAAGGGTCAATGTACAGTATTCGTTATTCTTATAGAAAGCTCCGCTACTTAAATTATTACTATTGTCAATTTTGAAAGAAGCAGAACTATAGTTGTTACCATCTTGTACCATCATATAATACGGACAAGATCTGTCCATAGGCCATTCATTCGATCGGTCAAACTCTGTTGTCCAACCACCTCCAGTGTCAGTGTTATAATAGATATCATCAGCTTTGAGATCCCAACGATAGTAATTCAAGCTGGTTGCCTTGAATCTGATCGTCATCTGTCCATTTGCCTCGGGAATGAATCTATAATAGGTACCCGTTGTAGGAGCCTCGTTTGCTAAGTTGAAATTGTTCTGAATCTGGTTGTTGTTGTCTCTATAGATACCGGGAATCTTATATCCATCCACAGCCTTGACATAGGACACAGGACCTTCCTTCGAGAAGACAACATTGGCATGTTGGTCGGCATCATCATTACCGACATGCACCTCCAAGCCACCAGGAACGATGTGCTCCTTGGCCTGCAGTTCACCTGTGATATTATAATATGCCGTGTAGGTATAAGTCTCATTACCATAATCATCTACCATCATAGCTTGGTGGTCGCTGAATATCTTGACCTTTACGATACGTGTGTGATTACCATTACTTAATGCGAGATCCAAATGGCCATTTTCCATCATAACGTATGGGTAGCTCGTATAAAGCCATATATGCGGATAGTTTTCTTCATTACCAAAGGCTCCCTCTTTTCGACAATAGGAATATTCAACAGGATCCCCGTTCTTGATTTCATGGTCACCCTCGTTTACGTCAAACATACCATCGTTCCACGTGTCCATGAATGCGGCACTTCCTGTATAGCCACCATCCTTCCCGTTACTGGAGAATACGGGAGCATCACCTGTGTAGTAGATTAACACACGGTCTCCTTCTCTCAAGTTACAGATACTGAGGCTGGACCAATTACTCGATGCTTGTATTCCATGTGCAAAGGTCCATGTGTTTGTTTTATCGATAGCAATTCTCTCATTCAAAGAAAGGTCATTATTCGTAAACTTCAGGTAATAGGCATCCTCATTGTTTAGCTTAAAATCAGCACTTTCGTTAGCGGTATAAGCACCATTGCTACTAGTTGTAGCGTACATATCATAAATCTCAAGACTGGCGTCGTAATCATAGCGAGGAGTTGTTTGTACAGCGTCAATCTCAATCTTGATGATACCTGCCCATTGTCGTGCAAGTCTGATCACGAGAGTTCCATCATCATGATTATTCACGATCTTGAGTTCGTTAGGAGACGGGCTTGGATTGTTTACATCATAATTGAAAGTCTCTGTAAGTTGAACTCCTTCACGATTATTAACTGCTCGTTCATCGTAACCATAATTTCCTTGTTGGGTATAATTAGGATCGGGATCGATGTGATTCCAAACCAAAGGATTATTACTATCATGTCTTGCTGTATTATCTGTCAAGATACGGCACTCACCAGCGCACCAAATCCTAACGATATCACCAACATTCAGATTGTTAATGATTACATTTCTATTATCATTCGATTTTCTTTGTAAATAAGGACAGTCATTATTAGTACCACTCTTCCATATATTCCAACCACTCGTATTGCTTACAGAAATACGTCTAGTTGATAAAGAGGGTATGGCTGTTCCATTCTGAGAAACAAGATTATTTCTATCCCATGAATTATAGTTCAACTCACCCGTTGGGCTTAATTGAGAAAAATCAATAACCTCGTGAGTAAAACTTGTGTTCGAGGCAGATCTCGTCTGTGCCAGGGCACTATTCCCCAGCAAACATGTTAGTACTAATAGTACCAACAAGGTAAATAATTTTTTCAAGTCCGTTGTCATAGCTAATTGAGTTAAATTTAATTTTAAGATATTTGTGAAAATAAGTAAAAAATATTTACAGATGGCAACTTAAGTCGCAGGATTTTTAATAATCCGAATTCTTCTTTACGAAATTACCATAGCACTAGTGTCCACTAAAAATATGCGGAAATGTTTGTAAGTTATTTAAATATAGAGTTTTAGAGCGAAAAAATGGCGGTGACGATTTGAATTGACTACCTTTGCAATCCCAAAGCAAATCAGTCATTCGATGAACACCGGAAAATATATCTTCGCTCAGCTCATAGAGTTCTTGCCACAGAGAATCTTTGATAGAATTGTAATGAAATATTGCTGGAACCAGTTGCTCGTCATGATGTTCGGGCAACTGAGCAACCGTGACAGCCTCCGTGATCTGACCAATACCGTTTCTGCGCATTCCAACAAGGCCTATCATCTTGGCTTTGGCAAGAACGTGTCGAGAAGCAATCTCGCAAAGGTCAACGAAAGACGAGAGCCTCGTATCTTCGAAGAGTTTGCCTACCATATGATAGACATTGCGAGACGAAAGAGAATCTACAAAGAGTTTGAGATAGAAGGGAAGGTGTTTGCCTTCGACTCGACTGAGCGTCTTCTGGTGGGCAAAGTTCCGCCGTACAAAAGCGGGCATAAAGATGCATACGCTCTATGAAATTCAGACGGATATTCCTACGTTCATACACATTACCGAGGCGAAGGTACACGACCAACGCGCGATGGACGAGATCCCTTATGAACAGGGAGCTTACTACGTGTTTGACAGAGGATACTTTGACCTGAAGAGACTCTATCATATCAATGAGATTGAAGCCTATTTTGTAATAAGGCAGAGAGGTAATCTTCAATATGAGGTCATTAGCGAAGGCGACACCATGCATAGCGCAGATGGCGTACTCTCTGACCAGGTTATAAGACTTACGAATTACTTCACCAAACAGAAATATCCTGCTGTTCTTCGCCGCGTCACATACTATGCGGCTGACAAGAACAAGACATTTGTCTACCTGACCAACAACATGGAGATACCAGCCACGCAGGTCGCTCTTCTCTATAAATATCGTTGGCGCGTAGAACTCTTCTTTAAGTGGATTAAGCAGCATCTTAAGATCAAGTCCTTTTGGGGTACGACAGAGACTGCTGTCAGAATCCAGATATATTCCGCCATCACCGCATATTGCATGGTGGCTATCGTTGAGCATGACCTCAAGCTGCACAGGAGTACCTACGAAGTGTTGAGAATTTTGAGCGCTTCGCTGTTGGATAAGACTCCTATTAAGGAACTCTTTACCAAGAAACCTGAGTATGTTGCTGATGATGGTCAATTAACTCTTAATTTTATTTAGTGGACACTAGTGTTACCATAGAATAATATTTTATTGTTTATTTGATGTATCTTATACTTTGTGCGAGGTAACATAGCGTATGTTGCATAACACAAATTATGTAAAACGCGAAACGAGAAAGAATATTTATATCTCATTGATCTTCAGTAGATTGAAAGCTGTTTGGACCTTTTTCAATTGAAAACAACGCATAGGTAAAAATCTTCCAGCCCTATCCGTTTCTACGTATATGACATATTCATTTATGGCTCAAAATAAATTTTAATTTATCGGACAAATTTTCAAAGATAAAATAGTCATCGTGACAGCCTTGGCTATTTCAAACAAAAGGAGCAGCACCTTGATTGGTGTTGCTCCTTTGCTGTGTTTATGAGGATCGGGCCTTATGATACCTCAATGGCCTTGCCGACCTTTTTCTGCTCTTTCTCCATCTTCGGAAGGACAACGGTCAGGATGCCATCCTCCACTTTGGCCGAGATCTTGTCTTTCTCCACATCCTCGGGCAGCGTGTAGTTCTGCTCGTAGTTCGAGTAGCTGAACTCACGGCGCAAGTAGTGGTGATGCTTGTCCCCATGCTTGTGCTCCTGCTTGTTCTCGATGGCGATGCAAAGGTTGCCGTCATCGTTAATGCTTACACGGCAATACTCCTTCTTGATGCCAGGAGCTGCAAGTTCCATGGTGTAGGCCTTCTCATCCTCCTTGACATTGACTGCGGGTGCCGTTGTATTGGCGCGAGGCATGAAATCAGTGTTCAGGAAATCGTCAAATACTGTTGGGAACCAACTGTTTTTAAACATTACTGGTAACATAATCAATACCTCCAAATTTTATTTTAAGTTAAACGTATGTCATTGATTGCCTTTGCCTTAGCTCCGGCTCTCACCCTTTCGAAATGCAATAAACATGCCTTTAGGGTGTTTCATGACAAGTTGGCTCCCTTAAAGGTCAGGATGGCACTGTTTTTAAACCTTGATAATCTTTACTGACAATTCCTTAAACTTCATTAAACATCGGTGACACATGAAGCTATCACATTATATTAATTCGAATACAACAGCCATCAACTTTGTGTGAGACAATGGGCAGAGGAAGATCGCCCATGTACGAGACTTCTTTCCCTGAGAAGAATCCGCTTAAATGGTTCCATTATAACAATAATTCCAATCGTTCAACTGCTAGAGTTATATCTTCTTGAAACCGTCTGTGGTCTCTCAGGAAATCATCCCGGCCATCAGATATAGCTTCGTACAGATTCCTATTCATACCATCAACGTATGACGCAATGGCATATTCTATGTCATCCTTCTGCCAGTCGAGCGAGGAATGGATATAGACATTCCTTTTCTGATGCATGAAGCTGTATGCGGTCTCTATGCTGTCTCGGGTAATCATGCGTCGTAGCCTATAGGACGGAACTGTTTCTGCTGTTCGCTCCACACATAGCCTTTTTCCTGCAGATAGTCCATTGTCTCCTGCGGGTCTCTGCTAAAGGCGTAGCATAGCGACTCTAATGAGTCAAACTCCTCGTCGCGCAGAAGCATGTTGACACTTGATACCAGAATGGCGGGGTCTTTGGGCAGATAGTCCATTGTTTTTACTTAAATGTTGTTGTTATCGTGTGCAAAGTTACGAATAATCGAGAGCAGAACAAAATAAACTCGTTTATATTTTATGCCGAGATGTAGTAACTTCTTGAAAGGTACGAATAAATGAGCGAAGTGAAAAAGGAAAACTTGCTTTTCTTTTCACTTCCGAGTGAAAGTAACTTATAAAAGTTACTCATTTCTGCGGAATAATAAAGAATATTTGCTAACTTTGCACCTATAATCTAATTGTTTATGACAAAAGTAAAGATACAGACCATGCTGGGCGACATCATAGTCCGCCTGTACGACGAGACACCCATCCACCGCGACAACTTCGTGAAGCTGGTGAGTGAAGGCTATTATGATGGCACGTTGTTCCATCGAGTGATCAAGGACTTTATGATTCAGGGCGGCGATCCTGATTCCAAGGGCGCACCTGCAGGGAAGATACTGGGAGTGGGCGGTCCGGATTATACGCTCGAAGCCGAGATTAAGGAAGGGCTGTTCCACAAGCGCGGAGCCTTGGCAGCTGCCCGTCAGGGCGACGAGGTGAATCCGGAGCGCAGGAGCAGCGGCTCGCAGTTCTATATTGTATGGGGACAAAAGTACAACGAAGGGCAACTTCGCCAGTTTTCCAAGCAGCTGAAAATGCAGAAAGTACAGTCGGTATTCAATCAGCTTGCTTCCGAACATCGGGTCGAAATCATGCAGATGCGGCGTGACAGGAATCGGGCTGGTTTGCAAGAACTACAGGACCGTCTGGCTGCGGAAGCAGAAAAACAAGCTGCAGACTTTGCCGGTCTGACTGAGGAGCAAATGAAGATTTACTCCACAATAGGAGGAACGCCCCATCTCGATGGCCAATACACGGTGTTCGGGGAAGTTGAGGAAGGCCTTGACGTGGTGGAAATGATACAGGCAACTGCCACTGGCCGCGGCGATAGGCCTGTTGATGATTTGGAAATGAGAATTGTCCTTTGCGATTGAGATGACATGATGGATTTTAAGGACAAAATAGCCGTTGTTACGGGTGGCGCACAAGGCATAGGACGCTGCATTACCGAAGAGTTCCGGAAGGCAGGAGCGCATGTGTGCGTGATTGACAAGCAGCAGGGAGACCACTTTGTCGGCGATCTTGCTGACAGCATCTCTCCTGGGTGGATTGATACGGCCTACACCGCGTATGAAGGCCCCGATGCCATCCAGCAGCCCACAGGTCGCGTGGGCAATCCGATGGACATTGCCAACATGGTGCTCTATCTTTGTTCCCGCAAGGCAGGGTTTATCACGGGTGAAAATATCTGCATCGATGGCGGCATGACCCGCCAGATGATTTATCATGGTGACAATGGCTGGAGTTTTGAACCATAACATCCCACAACTATGAATAAGAGTAGAATTAACATAAAGAGGACAGCCTGCTGGCTCCTCATGCTGATGGGAGTCGTCAGCAATATCCAGGCGCAAAAGGGGTTGAAAAAGGTCTATAACGAGACCGTCAACCCCATCGAGCAAATAGACCAGGCCATAGTGAAAGCAAAGACGGAAGGCAAGTTTGTCATCTGTCAGGTCGGTGGAAACTGGTGTCCCTGGTGTTTGCGCTTTGCAGACTTCATAACCAACGACACCACCATCAGCAAATGCATCAACGAGAACTTCGAGTATATCCATGTGAACTACAACCCACGTAAATCAGGAAGCGAGCTGCAACAGCAACAGGCCGCAGCCCTAATGAAGAGGCTTAACAACTGTGGACGTTTCGGATTCCCCGTGTTCGTAGTGCTTAATGGTGAAGGAACGGTTATCCATATTCAGGATTCAAGTTTCTTGGAGGAAGGACAAGGCTACAACCAGGAGAAGGTGTTACGCTTCCTCAAGAACTGGACTCCGAAAGCTGTGGAGCCGTGACATTACGTGCCATACCAAAGAAAATTCGTACTTTTGTACCTTCTATGACGATAGACCTATATATCAACGAAGCAAATGACTATGCACGAGATATTGGTGCGCCAGTCTATCACCCCCACGTATCCGTGATACACTACGACGAGGTGGGTGAGATACGCCACACGTTGAACCGAATCAACTGCTACGCTGTTTTCCTGCAACAGGAATTCCCGGAAGGTCTGGCTTATGGCATTGGTACCTATCATGAAAGGCCACGGGTAAGCGCTATGGCGGGAATGGGCGACGGCTCGCTGATAGCCTTCTCACCAGGCCAGATAGGCGGCAAGCATGATGACGGCACGCGCCGTCAGTACCACGGTTGGGTACTCCTTTTCGACGACGAGTTCATACAAGGATCAGACATAGAACGGAAACTCGGCAGCTATCAGTTCTTCTCCTACCATTCAAACGAAGCACTTATCATAACTCCAGAGGAAAAGGACATACTGAATCGGCTCATGGCCGACCTGCGGCAGGAGTTGGCAACGCAGTCTCAGTCATACGGCCACGATGACATCGTCAGGAATTACATCCTGCTCATCCTGGACTATTGCAACCGCTTCCATTTCCGCCAGTTTAAGGAAACGACAGCCGTAGGCAGCGACATACTCAGCCGTTTCCAACAGGTGCTGACCGATTATTACTCACATGGCATGCATAAAACGAAAGGATTGCCCACCGTAAAACACTGCGCCAGCGAATTATGCCTTTCACCAGGCCACTTTGGCGACATCATCAGAAATGCCCTTGGCGAGAGTCCGAAAGACTATATCCGCAATTTCATAACATTGCGCGCTAAAAACCTCATTCTCAGCGGCAAGACCATCGACCATGTGGCCGAAGAGCTGGGCTTTGAATATCCCCAGCACTTTACCCGTATGTTCAAGAACGCAACTGGGTTCACACCGAGGCAATTCATTGACAGTCAGCGCAAAAAAAATAAAAACACGACTTCGTAATTCGTAAATCCAACTTCGTACTTCTTTTTAACGATTACCAACTGCAGATGGCGGCAATCCGTATTGCTGCTTGAAGATACGGCTGAAATGAGTAGGGTTCTCGAAACCAAGGCTGTAGGCCACATCAGCTACCGACATCCGAGATGATTGGAGCATCTGGCGGGCCTTCGACAATCGCTTCTCACGAATCCATTTGGCAGGTGTCTCGCCGTAGATGCTCTGGAAGTCGCGTTTGAAACTGGAGATGGAGCGTCCCGACAGATATGCAAGCTCTTCAAGAGAGATAGGCGAAGTGTAGTTTTCTTCCACCACCCGGTGAATATCAATCCTCACGGGCTGACGCAGCTGAAGCATCTGCCTGAAGATGTTCTTCGAGCAGTCCATCACGTTATACAGCAATTCCATCACCTTCAGGCGCAAGAGGCCGGGATTGGTCTGCAATGGATCGTTGAAATATGGCGACAACGACCAGCAATAGGCCACAAGGCGGTCGCTCATGGGCGAAACCTTCACGCCCAGTTCCTCCGTTGTCAGCGGAATCGCGATGTGCTGCTGGGTCAGGAAGTCGGAAATCAGCTCATCGGTGATGGCAAAGAGCAAACTCTCGAAAAGTCCCGTCTTCGCGTCGCCCCGTTTCTCGTAGCTCACGCTATGGGCACGCCTCAGAAGCACCATCTCATTCCTGCGTACTACACACGTCTGCCTGCCGCACGTCAGCTTCACCTCGCCGCCCAGCACCACGTAGAGCAGATGCTGCTCCAGAAAGAAAGTGCCTTTGTCGCCAGCAGTGGCGATGCACTGGTCAATCACACTACCCCCATCGAGCACCAACGACGAGGCCCTGTAGTCGCCCGTCACCATTGCCGTAGGGAATCTGATAATCCTGCTCATCGATGTTCATATATAAAAAAACGATCTGCAAAATTAAGGAAAATCTTGCAGACCAAAGAATGCTTTACTTAGAAATTGTGTTTGAGTTCTGATTATAAGCCTTTGCCACACATTTCCATTCACCGTCAATCTTCAGCAACAGGAGCACATCGGTAAAGTCGATAGAACCTCCCCACCCTTCTTCCAACACGCGCACCACGGCCAGCGTCTCTTCCAGTTCCAGCACGTCGATGCGGGTCTTGAACTCGTCGCCGCCACCCACGGTGTCAACATTATGATAGAATTGTTCGATGCTACCACGCTCGAAATTTCCGTTCAGGAAACCAAACAGGCAGGCATCCTCTGTGAACAACTCCCTTGCATACTTACTGTTGCCCTCGGCAACGCTCCTCGTAAACTTGCTTGCAGCTTCTACCACTGCATTGTAGTCTTCAATCTTGCTTCTCATATTACCTTTGAATTTAAATTAAAATGATATTCCAATTACGATGCAAAGGTATGACTATTTCAGCAAAAAAGCCTTTCTATTTGGTCCAACCATTCTGCCTATTCAGTCCAAACGGCATATCCTGTAGGCTCTATGACAGATCACACCCTACAGATACAGTAGCCTTGACACTTCAGCCGGATTGAGAGCCCATTCGTAGGTATATGCCTCATCGGCTTCGTCCGCATTCTCCACTATTTCGAGATGCTGGGCCTCGGCCTTCATGGCCAGCAACTGGCCCAAGGAGAGCTTTGCCTCCAGTTTGCGGAGCAAGGCTTCCACGGAGGAGCTGTCAGCACCGTGAAGGGTCTGCGCCGTGAAGGGCATCTCCAGCCAGATAATCTCGCACTTGGGTACATCGAGCACTCCGAACACCAGTCCCTTCGACAGGTTACCCTCGCTAATGCGAACCATGTGCTGCACACACGACGGGTCGTAGGCCACACCTTTATTCTCGGAAACCTTCATCGGATAGGCAGAGTCCATCCAGCCAACAACAAGATTAGGTGAAAGGGCACCTGTGGAGTATGCGTTACATGTAAATGTAACGTAGGTGGCTCCAGCTTTCTCAAGTTCTGGAATCGACAATTCTATGTATTCGGCGGTCCCCACCATCTCTGGGACGGAACGGATGTCGCCCGAGTGCTTGGCACCGGCACACGTGAGATTGTAGTAGGCACATTCTTCTATCTTTCCCTCGGGAAGGGCTATACGGGCACTGAGGTCCATGTCGAGATGCTGAGCATGAAGCCCCTTGCCCCACTGGAGGAACAGGCGCACGGCATCACCCTCCACAGGGAAGCGAGTGCCCATTAGGGCGCAGGAGACGTCCTGGATGGTTGACGAACGGTCGCCCACACTGACAGGGATATTGTAGAGCGAAGATTCAATGAAGATAGTCTTGCTCTCCATCTGCTGAGCTGCGAAACGTCTTGACATGGATGTTTTATAAAGACTGTTCACGGCTCCAACCATTGACTTTAGGGAATCCTCATCATAGAGTACCAGCAACTTGTTAGGCTCAATCTTGTGAGTAACTCCTGTGATAGGACGAGCCAGTCGTGTGGCCTTCGGGTCGAAATACGCCTCAGCGGCATTGCCGAGCGAGAGCAACAGACGGGCAGGTAGTTTGTCAGCTACCTCACCAAAGGCGGTAAGCACCTTGTCGCTGCCAAAACGGAGCATTGAGGCGAATAGACAACGGGCGAAAAGACCAGGGCGTTCCTTCAGCAATGCCATCGTCTTTTCGGCATTGTTCTCCAGACGAGCCTTGTCTACACGTCCCTGCCATGTGGTGTAGTCCTGCTTGTAGAAAACATCGAGAATCTCCGCCAGATGGTCGAATCCGTTCTTTCTGGAATACTCACCCAGACGGAGCGCACGGATCATGCGTACCCACATGCCACGCTTAGGGTTCATGTTCTCGGCGGCCTGTCTGGCAGTCATGGGAAGAGCATTCATCCATAAGGCCACACGCAGGCAGACGCGACGGTCGTACTTTAGCATCAGTTTCTTCTTCATGTCCTTGGCAGCATCCATTCCACGGTCGAGCGGTCCCCACATGTGGTTGTACAGTTTTCGGGCATGTGTAACGAGCGTCTTAGGCTCTATAATCTGCACGTAGCCGGTCTTTTCATACCAAAGATAGCGCAAAATGTCGGTGGGAGTCTTCAGCAGTTTCGAGGCTTCGTCTGCCCTTCCCTTTCCGACAAGTAGTTTGACGACCAGCATGGCGGTCTCTTTCATCGTGATGTTGGCATCCTCTGGCAAAGGAAACACCTGAAGCAACTGCTCCAGCGAATCCTTCTGGGTACCGTCGAGTGGAGTGACTGATGCCAGAAGTGACTCAAACACGTTCTTCATATCGCTGACCGTGAACAGGCGCAATTCCTTCAGTTTGCTGGCCTGCCCCTTATAAACGAAGTCGGTTGTCTGGAACGGCGTGCCGCAGAACGGGCAACCGTTGTAGCGCTCCAGGGGGAAGGTTCCTTCAGGAATGAGGTGACTGCAAGGCAGCGTAGTTCCCTTGAAACCAGCCTCTTTGCCGAAGATATTGGCAATCCATGTGATAATATGATCTGCCAAAGTCTCTCCCGTAGGCACGTTCCACCCTTTGACGAGTGGTGCCCAGTTCAACTTGACGCCCATCACGTCGTTGATGCACTCGGTGATTTCTGCCAATCGATCGGCTGAAACTGCATTCAACGCATGAAGCAACTGCTCGCTCACGTAGAAGCCGTTCTCCTTCAGACGGGTGACGAATGCCATCACCGGAGCAGTAGCCTCACTTCGCATGTCGATGTCCTCTCGGTTAATGTCGAGGAACACAGCGCGGTAGCGCAGGGCTACCTTTGTCAATGTCTTGTTGTTCATAACGTTTGTAATTTAAAAGGTAATTGGCTGGCAGCGACAGGTCGCGTGTCTGTCTCAATCTAGTGCGCTGAAGTATGTCAGCCTTGACCTTGTTAATATTAAGAGGTAATTGAGAAACTGAACTTGGAATGTTAAGAAGAAGTAAGTCCCTCTTAGACCTCGTTGATAATCATTGGAGCTGCGAGCAGGACTCGAACCTGCGACCTATAGGCACTACAAGCTGGAGTATGTGGTGATTGGTCCCTCACGGGAAATGTCATCACAATCTATTGCTCTACCAACTGAGCTATCGCAGCATGAAGAGAGGTAATTGAACCGGCTAATAGAGCCTCTTTAGCATAAGATCGAAGAAGTAAGCCGCCCTTGACCTCTCTATAGCTATGCGGACCGGACTCGAACCGGCAACACATTGCTGTGCATTAATCATCGCTCTTCCGCCTGAGCTACCGCACTTTTCTTTTTCGAGTGGTTGTCGCCACCCAGCGTGCCAATACATCCATACAGATTCTTTCATGGAACGCATTGCAAAAGTAGATACATGCTACGCAGTCTTTCTGCGTAGCTGGAAATATTTTGTGAAAAACCTCAAAAAAAACGTGTTTTTCCACTTTTGCGCAAATAAGTTGCGTAGAAAATACTTATCTTTGCGTCAACATTAACAAGAATTTCAGCCTATGCCTGCAAACAAGAATGCGCTAATACGCTACAAGACTATAGACAATTGTCTGCGCAACCGTTATCGCCGGTGGACGCTCGAAGACCTGGTGGATGCCTGCAGCGATGCACTCTACGACATGGAGGGCATCCGCAAGGGCGTTTCCGTTCGAACCGTCCAAGGAGACATTCAGATGATGCGCTCCGACAAGCTGGGCTACAACGCCCCCATTGAGGTGTATGACCACAAATACTACCGATATGGCATTGAGGGCTATTCCATCATGGACATGCCGATGTCGCAGAATGACTATGACGTAATGCAGGAAGCCGTCGACATACTTCGCCAGCTGGAGGGGTTTGAGCAGTTTGCCGAGATGTCTGACGTGGTAAGCCGTCTTCAGGACAAGCTCTCCATCAGCCGGAACAACCGCAAGCCCATCATACATTTCGACAATGTGCCAAACCTGAAAGGAAACCGTCTCCTGAATCCTTTGTACAATTATATTTCACACAGGCGGACACTCCGTATCATGTACCAGTCGTTCAATGCCTGGCAGCCCAAGGAATTCATCCTCTGTCCCTACCTGCTGAAGGAATTCCGCAACCGCTGGTTCCTATTCGGCTCTAAACCCGACAACCTGATGCTCTACAATCTTGCCCTCGACCGCATCAAGAACATTGAGCCTCTGGACATACCGTATCGTGACAATCCGGACTTTGATTCTGAACATTTCTTCGATGACGTCATCGGAGTGAGCAAGAGCATTCACAGCACACCCCGCCGTATCAAGTTTTGGGCAAACAGGGAGCAGAGCATGTATATCAAGACAAAGCCCATACACCGTTCGCAGCAGCTCATCAGGGAGAATCCCGAAGACGGGAGCTGCATTTTCAGGATTGACGTGGTCATCAACTTCGAAATGTACTCTGTCTTCATGTCCTATGGACCGGGCATTAAGATCATCTATCCACGTAGTGCCGTGACGTATATGCGTGACAAGATGAAAGAAGCGCTTGATTTGTATGATGCATTGCTAGACGCAAGAGAATCACCTAATGTACCCTAATGACAGGGAAAATATAATAAATTATGGGAATAACATACAAAGAAATTCACGAATTTCGGAAGGAAGATTTGGAAGACTTGTTTCTTTCCGTTGACTGGTCATCAGGACATTTCCCCGACAAGCTGGTAGTCGCCATGCAGAATTTCCAAACGGTATATTCTGCATGGGACGAAGACAAGCTTGTGGGGATGGTATGCGCAATGGACGACGGCATCATGACAGCCTATCTTCACTATATGTTGGTTCGCCCGGAATACCATCACCAGGGCATCGGCCATCAATTACTGGAGTTGATGAAAGAGCACTACCGGTCATATCTCCGCATCGGTTTGATAGCCTACAACACAGAGCTTGACTTTTATGAGTCATGCGGATTCAAGAAAGCCGAGAATGCCAGCCCTATGTTCATTACAAGCCTTTGGACTTGAAGAATCTGACAAACACTAGATGTTCGAACTACAACAACCCCTCGATGTCCTTCTCAAAGTCCTTAGGCTCAGTGGTAGGTGCGTAACGCTTAATAGTCTCTCCATCCTTTGAAATCAGGAACTTTGTGAAGTTCCACAAGCTGCCAGTTGCATCAGGGTTGATTTTCAGATAGAGAGTGGAACGAGAGTAGTCAACGATGGCATGATGCTTCTCAAGAAAGTCAGTTCCCAACACACCATCGACTTGACGGGAACGGTTTTTCCTAAACTCGGCATTGACATAGGATATATCCATGAGAAACAGACTGTCATTCCTAATCTCCGTGCCGTTGATTCCGAATACACCCGCAGTCCTGACCAACGGACTGGCAGAGCCGATACCTGCGGCATAGTCTCTTAAGGCCTGAGGTTCGAGTTGGAACTTGTCTTTCTTGGATATGTCTATCAGTGTGGCTCCGCCTCCTGTGTCAACGAGGAAAACACAGGGCCTTCCGTTCACTCGTATCGAAACGGTTATATGACCTGTTCGCGTCTTGAAAATCGGGAGAACGTCGTAGCCTTCAGCCTGCATGATACTGTCATAAGGAGTCGTGGAAGAAACCGTTTCAGGTTTTCTGACCCCATCAGCGCAGCCTATCAGAAGTGCAGCCACGAAGATATAGAATAACTGTTTCATCTTTTATTGATCAGATTTTTTGCTGCTTTCATAGTTCGCGCTGGGAGCGCGCGTCTTAAAAAGTTTTATCTCATGATCTTCTTGCCATTTCGGATATAGACGCCTTGGCGTGGAGAGGCCACGGGCTGTCCGTTGAGGTTATACCACCCGGACGATGGTTTCACGCGGTCGCGTAGTTCGTGGATACCTGTGGCTCCCCGAGTGCAAGCAAAGTGGAACTCACGGGTGAGCGATATGCCGTCTTCGGTGGCGGTGACGGTGATGGTGAACATCTTTTCATGGCCTGTGGGGACCACCGTGAGTTTGTCGCCGTCGATGGTGGCGTGGCTGCCCGCGGCGATGGTGTATGAAGGCTGGGTATAACCGGCAAACCATGGAGAGAGACTGATCTCAATGCTTTCCGCGAGCTGGTAATTAGGCGCGGCTATCCAGTTCAGATAGTCTTCGAGGTTGGTATATCCGTCGCCGTCGGGGTCTTCGTTGTTGTCGGCGTCGTAGGGATTGGTTCCCGTCAGTTCTTCAAACCAGTCGGGCATACCGTCTTGGTCGTGGTCCCAATCAGAAGGGCGACTCTCGCTGGTGATGCCGAGTTTTTCCATATCGAAGCCCTCGCATCCGTTGTCTTCCTCCGAATCAATGAGACCTTTCTTTCCTGAGCGGCTACCCTTGGTTGTAGAGGTGCCTGTCAGCGTTTCGCTGACCATGCGTTTGTCGTGGTTATCAATGAGAGGCAGGTTGCATCCGGCATCGGAAAGTACGTTCTTGAAGGCGGCACGGGCCGTCTCGGCATTGCCTTCGGGATTGAAGAATGCGAAAGGTGTGGTGGGCAGGGGGTTCCAATCGACTACCTGACCGCCTGAGGTGTTATATTTATAGGTGGTGCCGCGCTTGTCTTCAGTGAGTTTCCCGTTGTTCTTTTCCTGACGGATATTTCCGCTTACGTAAACGCTCTGCGTGCCTTTGCCGGTTCCTTCCAGTTGCAGGTTCATCAGCGTTGACTGGCTGGTGGCTGGCCCCATCTTGTAATAGTTGTTCACAAAGTTCATCTCGTGGGTTCCACCGTCGGTAGCCCGTCCGCCCCAGTTATAGACCACGTTGTTATAGACGTCGTGATGTCCGTCGTAATAGCCAGCGCCGTCGAGTCCGCCTGATATGCTCCAGTTGCGCCCTTCGCAATGGGCAAGCAGGTTGTGATGGTAGCTTCCGCAGATGCCTCCCATCTCTCCGCCTCCGATGGTTGCGGCATAGCCATGGGCCGTGCCGTCGCTGTAGTTGGGATGACCTGCCACGTTGAGTGCTTCGCTGATGAGCGAATGTTGCAGGGTGAGATTCTTTGCTCCACGCGAGGAGAAGGCTTCGTCGATGGTCCACGATACGGAACAATGATCCATGATGGAATGATCGTTGCCCGCCATGCCGAGCCCGTCGAGTCCTATGCCTTCAGGGTCTTGGTCACTGATTTGGCCTCGACGGCTGCGCAGGAAGCGGGTGATACCGTCGCTGGCCATTCCGAAAGGTGCGCCGCGCAGCATGATGCCCGCTCCGGGAGCTGTCTGTCCGGCTATCGTGACATACTTGTCGCCGCAAGTGAGGCGGCTTTTCAGATGGATGGTGCCTGAAACATCAAACACAATGGTGCGGGGACCGCTCACTTTCTTAATGCCGTAGCGGAAAGATCCTGCTATCGGGTTATTGTCATCACCATTGTCCTCAAGGCTGGTCACGTGATAGACCGTGCCACCTCGTCCGCCGATGGCATATTTGCCGTAGCCTTCGGCTCCCGGGAAAGCCAGATGTCGCGGACGGAATGACCAGACGGTTCCTTTGTTGATTTCGCCAACAGCGTTCTCTTCATCAATACGCCAGTAATACGTGTTCATGGATGAAAGGCCACTAACGGTATGGCTGTCCGTAGCGACGCAGGCCACTTCATTCAGGTCATCTTCCGAAGTGCCGAACATCACATGATGCTTCACGGCCGTAGCCGCAGAGACCCAACTCAGCACGACGTACCCGTCGTCGGCATCCACATGGAAGTCCGTGTTGGCTGGATAGGGTTCTTGGGCGGTATTCAGATTATCGGCCACATCGAAAGCCAGCGCATTAATGGTGACGCTGGTCGTTCCGTAGGAAGTGCCTTGGGCCGGTTTGGAGAGATATGAAACGGTGACGGGCTCCCCATCGACAACCTGGAACTCCACGAACGATTGTCCGCAGGTGACTACCGATATATCGCGGTTTGTCTGCTTGATACCTGTCTTTACAACCGTTCCGTTCACCAGCACGTCAATATCGGGCGCTTGGAGCCCTTCGAAGTTGTTATGAAAAGCCTGGAGGGTATGTGTTCCAGGAGCAAGTCCACTAATCTTGACGTCAATTTTCACGGCACCACTTTTCACTTGATCGTGTCCGTTCTGATAACCTACCAGTCCGTCGCCGATAAGTTTGTATCCTTTATTTTCCACACCGTCTTTCCAATAGTTGCCCGAGACGTATCCTCCGGCATACTGTGGATCACAGCTGATAGCGAGCGTGATACCGTCGAAAGTAGCAACGGCTTCCTGCGTATCAGTTACCGCCCAGGGTGAGAATCCCGTTTCGGTGCTCACCTGTTCGTTACGTCCTGGTTTGTTGAAGTCTATTTTCTGGGCATGAATCCCCCATACGGTGCTCAATGCGAGGAGCGCCAAGATGTACCTCTTGTTCATATAGTAATAATTTTCAAGTAGTTGCTATTGGTTGCAAAGATACAATCTTTTTCCGAAACTTGTGCGCGATTTATTTCAAATTCTCAAGAAAACGACCCGAATTTCACCTGAAAACCGTCTAAATAACATTCATTCACTATCCGAGCGACTGTTTTCTTGACAATTTTTATTAATTTTGCCGCGTGTGAATGAATCTTTCAGAATCAATAATATTATCAACTAAATCCATTCAATTATGAAAAGAATTATCAGCTATCTTGCCTTTCTGGCCGTGATGATCCTGACGGTTATGGCATGTTCAAAAACAGAAGAAAGCGCAACGAACGATTTCCGCATCAAGCGTGGAACCAACCTGAGTCACTGGCTATCGCAGTCGGAAGAACGTGGCGAGGCTCGCCGCACACACATCCAGGAAGACGACTTCGCTCGCCTGGATTCGCTGGGCTTCGACTTCGTGCGTATTCCTATTGACGAAGTACAGTTCTGGGACGAAGAGGGGAACAGGCTCCCCGAGGCTTGGCAGTTGCTCACTCAGGCACTCGACTGGTCGGTGAAACACCATCTGCGTGCCATCGTTGACCTCCATATCATCCGCTCACACTATTTCAACGCCGTGAACGAGGGCCAGGAGGATGCCAACACGCTCTTCACATCAGAAAAAGCACAGCAAGACCTCATCAATCTCTGGTACCAACTATCGGAGGCGCTGAAAGGCTATAGCAACGACTCCGTGGCCTATGAGTTTATGAACGAGCCCGTAGCTCCCGAGCACGAGCAATGGAACCAGCTCGTAGCCAAGGTGCATGCCGCCCTGAGAAAGGTGGAACCCAAGCGCACGCTCGTCATCGGCTCTAACCTATGGCAAGGCTATCAGACGATAAAGTATCTCCGCGTGCCAGAGAACGACAAGAACATCGTGCTCTCCTTCCACTATTACAACCCGATGATTCTGACTCACTACGGTGCATGGTGGACTCCTATCGGAAAATACAAAGGAAAGGTGAACTATCCCGGAATCCTCGTTTCAAAAGAAGACTACGAAGCCGCTCCCGATTCGCTGAAACCGGAACTGGAGCCCTATCTCACCCAGGAGTATAACATCGACAAGATCCGCGCCGACTTCAAGGATGCCATCGAAGCCGCCAAGAAATACAACCTGCAGCTGTTCTGCGGCGAATGGGGTGTTTACGAACCGGTTGACAGAAACTTGGCATACGCCTGGACAAAGGACATGCTGAAGGTTTTCGATGAGTTCAACATCGCCTGGACCACATGGTGCTACGATGCCGACTTCGGATTCTGGGACCAGAAGAAGCACGACTTCAAGGACAAGCCCCTCGTTGACCTGCTGATGGCTTCGAAAGGTCTGGAAGACAAGAAAGCGGAGGAATAGCCGAGCCTTCAAATTCCGACAAATAAATTCCCTAGCCTATATTATTCACATAAGAAAAAGTTTTCCTGTTTTTGCTATCACTGCTATCACTAAAATCAGTAACCACCTGAATATCTGTGGGTTGCAACGCTGAATTTAGTGATAGCACAGGTGATAGCAGTGATAGCAAAATGCCTTGCCGCTGAAAAAAACGCCCCTAAACACTCTGTTTTTAGCATACGCGCTTTTATCTCTCGCAAAACACGCTGTTGTTTCTCGCAAAAGTGCGAACCAGTTGCAATACTCCTGCAACCCATCCGCAGTACTCCTGCGC